>CAVYZP010000020.1:0-39154 GCA_963772985.1 uncultured Chloroflexia bacterium | reverse complement strand
TCCGCTCGTAAGAGCTTGTGGGTTCAAGTCCCTCTCCCGGCACCACTTCACTACAAAATTCGAAACACGAAACTCTAAATCCGAAACAAAATCCAAATCGCAACAACCGACGGGTAATCCCCACGACTTGTACCTAACGCAACAACCACACAATCGACCTACAGAACCACTTTTACAAGTGTGAATTCACCAACTAATGTCTACTAGTGTCTTTGGTATTTTTATGGGTTTATTCTTGTGCGTCGTCCTAGTGCAGCAGCCATTTTTTCCATTATGGCTTTATCCATTGGCTCGCTGTTTAAGACTAGCTGGGGGATTATTGAATGTTGCTGGGGCTGATAGTCGTTGTTTTCAATTTTAGCAGGGGATTTTTTCTTTTTAAGATAGATGAGTAATATTCCAAGAATGCAGACAACAAATATGATATATAATTCTCGTTCTAAATTGCTCCACCATACTGGCAACCCTGCTTTGATAGCTTCAAAGATTCCTGATGCATAAAAATTAATACCTATACTTTCCAACATCTTCTTCCTCCCAACCTATAAGTATTATCACTATTATATCCCTTTCCAGATAGGTAAATACTTATTTTGCATCCAAACGATCGCTGTCATAAATCCCCATTCTCGTTGCAATCCCCAAATGTATTTAGTAAAATGTCCGTATCTGAGATTCCCGCCGCGATAGCAGATTAACAACTCAAAACTCATAACTCCCCTAAAACTCCCAAATGCTGATAGCTGACAGCTAATTGCTTAAGGAACTCAAATGGCACGTTGGCTTTTAGTTCTGGCCGGGTATGTTATCGGGGCCTGCCCTACCGCCTACCTTTTCGGGCAGCGGCTCAAGGGCAAGGACATCCGTCAGCTGGGCGACGGCAACATGGGCGCCCGTAACGCCTATCATGAACTCGGTCACAAAACCGGCATCCTCATTTTTTTCATTGACGCCGCCAAGGGCAGCCTGGCGGTGCTGTTGTGCATCCTGTTTCATGCCCCGCAATACATCACCTTAACCGCCGGCGCAGCCGCCGTCGCCGGGCATAACTGGCCGGTTTTTCTTGGATTCCGCGGCGGCCGTGGCGAAGCCACCACCATCGGGATATTAATCGTGCTGCTGCCGCTGTCGGTGTTAATCGCCGCGGTGCCGGCCTTTGCTGTACTGCTCATCCGGAAGAATGTAATTTTAGCCAGTGCCGTGTTCTTTGTGCTTTTACTGCTGGTCAACTGGTGGCGGCACGTGCCGGGGGTTCTGGTGTTTTATGCCGTCGCCCTGCCCATCGCCGTGGGACTGACGCACTTTTCCCGTGTCTGGCATCCGCACCGAACGGTCGGCAACGGCGGCACGTAAATCAGGCCCCGTTCGTACTTTTCGCTCCGGTGAAAACCCACAACAAACGAGACTGTTTTATTTTGCGTATTGACGCAGCGGTCTTTTTCCTTTATCATATCTACCATCTTTGTGTATGCGACATTGACTTTATTCTCACTATTGGATAACGTCAAACGGCATAAATAAAAATATTTAGGGGGAAAGGAACAATGAAACGGTTTTACGGAATTATTGTCGCACTCATCGGAGTAGCAATTCTGGCTATGGGCATCGTTTTCCTGGCACAGGCTAACACCGCAAAGAAAACGGTTGCCGATGAAATCAGTCCGGTTACCTTGTCTAACCTTAATACCCAGTATAATACCATCGAGGCCGCGCAAGAAAAGCAGATGGCGGCTGAGGAACCCGGGATACAGGCCGGTCAAGCCGCACCCAGCGCGATGTACAATTATCTTTCCGCACAAAGGGCATTATTGGGGTTAGCCAAATCTAACCTGGGGACCAGCGGATTTGTGATGATGAGCGGCACCGTAGATATTGTGCTGGGCATCGGGTTGGTTTTAGTCGGCCTGGCGCTGTATATGAAACCAGCGGCCTAATTCTTGGTGGATTAGCAGCCGGGGATTCTTCCGGATGGCGGCTTTTATTTACTTTTGATGTAAAGAGTTGAGAGTGGAGTTTGACAGAAATCGTCTGTCTGTGATAAAGTTAAAAAAGGTACATAAATGAAAAACATCTCTCGCAATTACGGCTATTACTACTTTACTTATTGGGCATATGAAAATGTGCTTGAGAGGTGTTTGCGCGTTAAAGCGGATTAAAAAGTTGTAGCCCGTCAACCCGGTAGAAATCAAAAGAACCCTCTCAAGCAGAGGGTTCTTTTTTTATGCCCGTGTCCGGTCAATCAAAAACAGGAGGAATGCCATGATTATCATGAAAAGCGATGCCACCAGGGAACAGATTGACGCCGTCGTCCGGGACGTCGAGGCGCACGGTTTGCGCACCGACGTTTCGCAGGGGGATTTCCGCACCATCATCGGCCTTATCGGCGATGAGCGGAAAATATCGTTTGACCATCTTGCCATGTTACCCGGAGTCAAGGAGGCAAGAATGGTCGAAACACCGTATAAATTAATCAGCCGGGAGTATGCCCGGCTCAAGGGCGAAACTGAACACCGCGTCATCAAAGTGGGGGACGTGGAAATCGGCGGCGATAAGCTGGTTTTCATCGCGGGTCCGTGCGCGGTGGAGAGTAAAGAGCAGCTTTTCAAAATCGCCGAAGGGGTTAAAAAAGCCGGGGCGCACGTGCTGCGGGGCGGCATCTTCAAACCGCGCAGTTCGGTGCATTCCTTCCAGGGTTTGGGCGGCGCCGGCGAAGAGGAGGCCACCCGGGCGCTGGAATGGTTCCGCGAGGCCGGGGATAAGTTCGGCATGCCGGTCGTGACCGAAATCCGCGGCGAATCACAGGTTGACTTGATTGCGAAATACGTGGATATCATTCAAATCGGCGCCCGGAACATGTATGACCAGGACCTGCTGGTGAAAGTGGCGCGCACAGGCAAACCGATACTGTACAAGCGTCATTTCGGCGCCGGCATCGAGGAGTTCCTCTCATTTGCCGAATACATGGTGGCGGAGGATAATAAAGATGTCATCCTCTGCGAACGCGGCATTTTGCCTCTGGGCAAGGGTAAAAGCTACACCCGTTACACCCTCGACCTGGCGGCCGTACCGGTGTTGCAGAAGGAGACTTATTTGCCGGTAATCGTGGACCCGAGCCATGCCGCGGGCAGGCGTGACCTGATTTTCAGCCTGAGCTGCGCCAGTGTCGCGGCCGGGGCCTGCGGGCTGATTGTGGAAGTGCATCACAATCCGGCGGAAGCGCTGGTGGATGCCGCCCAGCAAATCACTCCGGACGAATTCAAAGACCTGGTCACCGCCTGTGAAAGCATCCACAAGGCGATTGGCAGTAAGAAAAACGGAGGCTAAACACCCGCCGATGAACAAGATCGATGTCAAAACCGGGCAGAGCAGTTACAGCATTATTATCGGGGCCGGGATTTTAAACCAAACCGGTGAAAAACTGAAAGCGCTGGGCCTCACAGACAAAGCTGTCATCGTCACCAACCCGGTAGTGAATAAACTGTACGGCGAAATTGTCCGGCAGAGCATGATTGATGCCGGTTTTCAGCCGACCGTGTTGGAAATCCCGGACGGCGAAAAATACAAAACCCTGGCCTCGGCCGGTAAATTATACGCACAGCTGGCCGCCTGCGGCGCCGAAAGGTCAACCCCGGTGCTGGCGCTGGGCGGCGGCGTCATCGGCGACCTGGCGGGTTTTGTCGCGGCGACTTACCTGCGGGGCGTGCCGCTGGTGCAGATTCCCACCACTTTGCTGGCCCAGTGCGACAGCAGCATCGGCGGCAAAACCGCCGTTGACCACGGCCCATTGAAGAACGAAATCGGCGCTTTTTATCAGCCCAAAATTACTATCTCGGATATCGCGGTGCTGCAATCCCTGCCTCAGCCGGAATTCTGCGGCGGTCTGGCGGAAGTCATCAAATATGCCGTAATTAAAGACGAAAATTTTTTCCTTTACCTGGAAAAGAACCTTGACCAGATTAAATCATTGGATAATAATGTGCTGGAGGCGGTTGTCGCCAAATCGGCCCGCGTCAAAGTCGGATTTGTGGAAGCCGACGAAAAAGATACCGGTTTACGCAATATGCTCAATTTCGGGCATACCGTGGGCCACGCCGTTGAGTCCGTCTCTAATTTCCGGGTTTCCCACGGGCAGGCGGTGAGCATCGGCATGGTCGCCGCCGCCGGTTTAGCGGTGAAGCTGGAGTTGATGGATAAAGCCGATGCCGTCCGGCTGAAAAAATTGTTGCAGCGGGCCGGGCTGATGACCACGCTGCCGCCGTTGGAAATCGCACCCCTGCTGCAGGCGATGCGGTATGATAAAAAAGTTCAAGGTGGTAAGATTAGATTTGTTCTGCAGCGAGCCATCGGGCAGGTATTCATCACGGATGATGTCAACCCGGCGGCAGTAGAAAGCGTTCTGGGAGAGATGAGATGAGCAATGTCAGGTTGTGTGCGTCTATCACGGGAACAGACATGGCGGCGGTGAAAAAAATCGAGCCGATTGTGGACCTGTTCGAAGTCAGAATTGACCTCATCGGGGACAATTGGACCGACGTCGCCCGGCAGCTGAAAAAACCCTGGATTGCCTGCAACCGCATGGTGGAAGAGGGCGGCAAATGGGAAGGCAACGAAGCCCGCCGCATCGAGCGCCTGCTGCAGGCCGTGGAACTGGGCGCCAAAATCGTAGACATCGAATATAACGCCAAAAATGTCGAAAATATCATCAAGCTGATTAAAAAACGCGCCGAGTGCCTGCTTTCTTTTCATGATTTTCAAAAAACGCCCTCTCTGGACGTCTTGAAACAAATCGTGAATAAGGAACTGAAGGCCGGCGCCGATATCTGCAAAGTTGTCACTACCGCGCAAAACTTCGAAGATAACCTGGCGGTGATGCGGCTCTTCTCCGAATTCCCGGACGTGAAAATGGTGGCTTTCGCCATGGGCACGCAGGGGTTTATCAGCCGCGTCATGGCTCCCCTCATCGGCGCTCATTTCACTTATGGCGCCGTCCAGAAGGGCAACGAATCCGCCCCGGGCCAGTTACCCGTCTCCGACATGCTGGCCGTTTATGAAATGGTGAAATCATGATGGGAATTTCCGGACAAACGGTGGTCTGCGGCATTATCGGCGATCCCATCGAGCATACCATGTCGCCGGCCATGCACAATGCCGCTTTTAAAGCTCTGGGACTCAATTTTGTTTATATCCCGTTCAAAGTGAAAAGCGTGGAATTGCGCAAAGCGGTGGAAGGTATCCGCGGCCTGAATCTCCGCGGCGTGAACGTTACCATTCCCCATAAAGTGGCGGTGATGCCGTTGCTGGACCGTATTGACCCGCTGGCCGAACGCATCGGCGCGGTTAATACAATTGTTAACGACGGCGGGATATTGACCGGCTATAACACTGATGCCGCCGGTTTTCTGCAAACACTGCACGACCGGAATGTCGCAACGGACGGTAAAAAAGTGGTGCTGTTGGGTGCCGGCGGCGCCGCCCGTGCCCTCGGCCACGTTTTAACCATGGAAAAAGCCAAATTGACAATCTTAAACCGCAAGCAGGAATTATCCTGGGCGGAAGACCTCGCGGCCCGGCTTTCCCGCAATTATAAAACTGAGGTCAAAGCGCTGGAATTAACCCCCGAAAACCTGAAAAAAGCCATGACCGCCGCCGATTTGCTGGTCAATGCCACCAGCCTCGGCATGAGTCCTGAAATTGAAGCCACGCCGGTCCCGGCGGAATTATTATCTGCCAATCTGACCGTCTTCGATATTGTCTATAATCCCTTGCCGACCAGGCTGCTGCGGGAAGCCAAAACGGCCGGCGCCCAAACAATTGATGGGTTGGAAATGCTGGTCCGCCAGGGCGCCGCCTCTTTTGAAATCTGGACGGCCGTCAAGCCGCCGGTGGAAAAGATGCGGACTGCCGCTTTAAGCCTTTTGCAGAAAAATGAAAAGTAACATCGTGCTGATCGGGTTTATGGGCACCGGTAAAACTGCAGTCGGGCAGGTTTTGGCCCGACGGCTGCACCGGCAATTAATTGAGGTGGATGCGCTCATCGAAAATATGACAGGTAAGAGCATTCCGGCTATTTTCAAAGATGACGGCGAGATTTATTTCCGCGAACTGGAAATCGCGGCCGTTAAACAGGCCGCTGCCGGTGAAAAACAGGTCGTTGCCTGCGGCGGCGGCGTCGTCCTGAACACTATCAACATCGAAAGGCTGCGGGCTGCGGGCGTCATCGTCAATCTCACGGCCGCCCCGCAGGTCATTTTGAAAAGGACCGCCGTTGCCGGCGGCAGCCGTCCTTTATTGAATGTGGAGCAGCCTTTGGCACGGATTCACGAGTTAAAGAAATTCCGCCAACCGTTTTACGACCGGGCATCAGATATTACCGTTAACACTTCGAAATTAAGCGTCGAAACGGTGACCGGAAAAATAATCGACAGGTTGAAAAATTATGCAGGCTTCAATCTCTAAAAGTGAAGCGGTTGGCAAAGCCGCCGCGCCGTCCTCGAAAAGTTACACCATCCGCGGTTTAATCTGCGCCGCGCTGGCCGCCGGCAAAAGCGAAATTATCTCGCCGCTGGCTTCCGACGATACTAAAGCCGCGATTAGCGTCCTCAAAAAAATCGGGGTCAATATCCGCCTGCAGAAAGCGGGCTGGAAAGTGGACGGCGGCAATTTTCAAACTCCTGCTTCCGATTTATTTTGCGGCGATTCCGCCGCGACCTTGCGCTTTATGACCGCCATCGGGGCCCTTGTGCCCGGTACTATTCGACTTACCGCCGGCCCTTCTCTCGCCCGCCGTCCGGTCAGGGTTTTGATTGAAGCTTTGCAGCAATTGAACGTGAAATGTTCTGCTGATGGAGAATTTCCCCCGGTAACCGTATCCGGCGGCAAATTTACCGGCGGCAGCACCTGCCTGCCCGGTAATATCAGCTCCCAGTATGTCTCCGCTCTGCTGCACATCGCTCCGTTCGCCGGAACAGGCATGACCGTCAAACTGACTGCGCCGTTGGAATCACGGCCGTACGTGATGATGACGCTGGAAACGATGCACTGGTTCGGTGTGAACGTCACTTTTGACGAAAACCTGGATAAATTTGAAGTCCGGCCCCAAAAATACCAGCCGACCAAATACCATGTGGAAGGCGACTGGTCATCCGCCTCGTATTTGCTGGCGTTGGGCGCGATGGCCGGGGAAATTGAAGTCAACAATCTGGACATGGAGAGTCTGCAGGGCGACCGCCTGATTTTGCAGTTCCTGCGGGAAATGGGTGCGCACACTATCGCCGGCCGTAGTTCCATCAATATTGTTAAATCGGACTTGAAAGCCATCAAAGCCGATTTGTCGGATTGCATCGATTTGCTGCCGACGATGGCGGTGCTGGCGGCCGCCGCCTCCGGCACCAGCGTCTTTTCCGGCATCGCCCGTGCCAGAATCAAGGAATCGGACAGGGTGGCTGCCGTAGTTGATGGATTAACACGCATGGGCATCCGGGTTGAAGCCGATGCCAGGCACATTAAAATTACCGGTGGGAACCCGCAGGGCGCGCGGATTGACAGTAAAGGCGACCACCGCATCGCGATGGCTTTCAGCCTGCTGGGCACGATTTGCGGCAACACGGTGATTGACAGCGCGGAGTGTGTCACCAAGACCTGGCCGGAATACTGGGATGTCCTGCAAAATCTGGGCGTGAAGGCGGTGCTGCATGGGTAACAGCCTGGGGAAAAAGTTTGTCATTACCAGCTTCGGGGAAAGCCACGGCCGGTGTATCGGCATCGTCATTGACGGCTGTCCGGCCGGTTTACCCCTGAGTGAAGCAGATATCCAAGCCGAACTGGATCAAAGAAAGCCTAATGATACGGTATCTTCCACCCGGCGCCACGAAGTGGATAAAGTGGATATCCTCTCCGGCGTATTTAACGGGCATACAGCCGGCGCACCGGTTTGCCTGGCAGTCTGGAACGAAGACGCTAAATCCGTAGGCTACGAAAAAACCAGAGATTTACTGCGCCCCGGTCATGCGGATTACACCGCTTTCCTGAAATACGGCGGCTTTAACGATTACCGTGGCGGCGGGCGTTTTTCCGGCCGGAATACGGCCGGATTTGTCATGGCCGGCGCTGTCGCCCAAAAATTACTCGATTTAATCGGCGTAAAAATCTTGGCGCACACGGTGGAAATCGGCGGCGTCCGCGCGGATTCTTACGACGTCATTTCTGCCGAAGTTGTGAACAATAACCCGCTGCATTGCGCCGACCTGCGGGACGCGGCCAAAATGCTGGCGGCCGTCGAAAAAGCCCGCGCAGAGGGCGACAGCCTCGGCGGTATCATCGAAGGCATCGCTATCAATGTGCCGGCCGGTTTGGGCGAACCTATTTTCGATACCCTCGAAGGCGACCTGGCCAAAGCGTTATTCGCCATCCCGGCGGTCAAGGGCGTCGAATTCGGCGCCGGTTTCGGTGTATCTCAACTGAAAGGCTCGCAGAATAACGATGTTTTCCGTATCAAACGCGGCAAAATCGTCACCGGCACCAACAACAGCGGCGGGATTCTGGGCGGCATCAGCAGCGGCATGCCGGTGGTCGTCCGCGTCGCCGTCAAACCTACACCTTCCATCAGCCGCAAACAAAACACCGTAAATATTGCTAAAATGGAGAATGCCGAACTGGCAATCAAGGGCCGTCACGACGTTTGTATCGTGCCCCGCGCCGTGCCGGTGGTGGCCGCGATGATGGCGGTCACGCTGTGCGATTTCGCGCTGCAGGCGGGAATAATACCGGAGGTAATCAAATGAGCCTGGAAGAAATGAGAAAAAAGATTGACGCGGTTGACGAAAAAATCGTGAAATTAATCGCGGAGAGAATCAAGCAGTCGCAGGCCATCGGCGACGAAAAACAGAAGAAAAACAAGCCGATTGACGATGCCGCCCGTGAAAAAAAGGTGCTGGCCCACATCGAGGCTTTAGCGCGGGAGGAAAACCTGGACGAAAAAGAAATCCTGGGCATTTACCGCCAGATTATCCGCTCGTCCAAAGTGGTGCAGGGCCTGACTGTGGCTTTTCAGGGTGAGGTCGGGGCTTACAGCGAGGAAGCCGTTTTCCAGTATTTCGGACACTCGGCGAGCGCCCGTCCCGCGGAAAGTTTTGAGGCCGTTTTTAAACTGGTGGAACAGGGCGAGGTATCTTTCGGCGTGGTGCCGGTGGAAAATTCGCTGGAAGGCAGCATCAGCCGCGTTTACGACCTTTTACTGAACGAAAACCTCCAGGTCTGCGGGGAACTCGACCTGCGCATCATCCACTGCCTGATCGCCAACCAGGGCGCGGCGCTGAACACGATTAAGAAGGTTTATTCCCATCCCCAGGCGCTCGGCCAGAGCCAGGTCTTCCTGGGGCGGTTTGGTTACGAATTAATCTCGATTTACGATACCGCCGGGGCAGTGAAAATGATTAAAGAAAAACAAATGCAGGACAGCGCTGCGGTGGCTTCGGCGCGGGCGGCGGAAATCTATCAAATGAAAATCCTCGCCCGTGAAATCGAGGATAACCCCAATAACTACACCCGCTTTTTCGTGCTGGCGAAGAACGATTCGCCGCCGACCGGTTCGGACAAGACCTCGATTGTTTTCTCGGTCAAGCACAAGCCCGGCGCACTGTTCGAGGCTATGAAGGAATTCGCCGATAGTAAAATCAACCTCACCAAGATTGAGTCCCGTCCCACCCGCCAAAAAGCCTGGGAATATAACTTCTACCTCGATTTTGAAGGGCACCGGCAGGATAAAATCGTGCAGGAGACCCTGGGACGGCTGGAAAAACACACGCTTTTCCTGAAAGTCCTCGGGTCTTATCCTAGAGCAATTTAGCTAAAATGAGAGGCTCCGGATGAAAATAGCCATTATCGGCGGCGCCGGGAAAATGGGACAATGGTTCGCCGCCCGGTTGTCACAGGACGGCGCACAGGTCGTCATTACCGGACGGAACCCGGAAAAACTGCAGGCTGCCGGGAAAAAGCTGGGCGTGCCGGTTGTCTCGAACACGGAAGCGGTCAAACAGGCGGATGCGGTCATTCTCTCCGTGCCGCTGGACACTTTCGAAGCTGTGGTCAAAGGCATCGCGCCTTATGCCCGCGCCGGCCAGTTGTTTTTTGATGTCACTTCCCTGAAAACCACGCCGGTGGAAATCATGCATCGCTATCTCGATAAAAGCACCGTTTTGGGAACCCATCCGGTTTTCGGACCGGGGGCCAAGAGTGCTTCCAATCAGAATTTTATCCTCACCCCCACCGATGAAGAAGAGGCGGTACTGGCCGGAAAAACACGTCAGTATCTGGAAGAACGGGGCGCGAACGTTTCGATTATGACGCCGCTGGAACACGACCGGGTGATGACCGTAGTCCTGGGGCTGGCCCATTTTATCGCGATTGTTTCCGCCGATACCCTGCTCAGCCTGGAAAAATTCTCCGAAATGAAAAAACTGGGAGGGACAACTTTCAAGGTGCTGTACACATTGGTGGAGAGCGTCATTTCCGAAGACCCGGAGCTGTACGCTTCGCTGCAAATGAGTTTCCCCGATATCACCGCCGTGGAAAACCTGTTTCAGTCAAAAACAAAGTTGTGGGCGGAAATGGTGCAAAACAACGACAAAACCGGATTTGTGCGGCGGATGAGCGCGCTCAGAGAGAAAATGGAAAAAACCGACCCGGCGTTTAACCGTGCTTACGAGAATATGTACCGGATTACGGAGAAATTGTAGCGGAAAACTGTCAGTGGCTGGTGTGGGTTTATCTGCGGGATGAAGTTTGTTTTCAGCCTTTGCTCCCCGTGGGGGAATTCCCCACAGGAGATGCGGCTGAGATTTATAAAAGGTACTTGGTTTTGATTTCGTAGAGCGATTTTTCGGCCGGGGTGGTTTCGCTGCCCAGAATTGTTTCGATGACACGGCTCAGGGTTTTGGTAATGTTTTTCATTGCGTCCTCCTTTTTTTCTTTATTTATCTTTAATATACCGCCGGGGTGTTACGGAATGATTAAGACTTTGCGGCGGGGGTAAAGAAGGGGTAAAATGCAGGTAACAATGCGGTTACAGTTTGCGTAGGGACAAGTTTATAATCTGTCCGCCCTCCCTGCCTGCTCAATAATGTGGGAGATTCTTCGTCCGTCTCAAACGGGCACAATCCCTGATCTCCATCCTGTTGAAAAACGGGATCTAGCCGCCCAATTCCCGATGAAATCCCTCTGTTAGTTCTCCCGGTGTGGTAGCAATGAATACCTTTTCAACTTGGTATTTTGTATTTCGGATTTTCTTGATTATTGATTCTTGATTATTTCGTTACAGGGGGGGTGACAAAAACCGCTTGACAATATTAAATCATATGTCATACAATAATTTCACGTTTGAGAGCGACCGTAAAACTCTCCGTCATGATTCTTACCGCCGGGGCCGGTTGGGCATTCAGGAAATGCCCATGTACAACGGCTTTAGGGGTTCCCGGGAGAAAAGTATCGGAATACAGAGAACGTTCCGGTGCTGTTCCACCGGTGCGAACTATACGACTAAGGCGGCAACCGCAGGCCACGGACACTCCTTATTCACAGTCCTCCCGGGTTGGTGGACGCAAAGGCCCAGGCTCGTCAGAATCCAGTTCCTGAGCGCCCGGTAAAGGGCAAATATTGAGGACCCACTGTTGCAAGGGCAGCAATCCCCCACAACCTGTCATTCCAGCAAAAGCGGGAATCCAGCCATTATCCTCTCCCGTTATCTTTCTGGATTATCGGGTCGGAGCCCGATAATGACAAAATGGGAAGGGTTCTAACAAAAGCGGCCGCAAACGCCGTTTCGCCTCACGTCATTTCAGAAACGCAGAGTGATTCCGCATGCCAAAAAATCCAAAAATATTCGTTTCCTCTGCTATAGAAAATGCACTTTTTACAAAACGAATCGCACTTTAACAAAAGAATCTCATCATTCTGAGGATACCTGGTACCCGAAGAATCTCCCTCTCTACTGGAAGGTAAGGAATACCAGGTTGATGCACATTTACTGCGCAAAGTGTACAATGTCCCCTCATCCTATACTTTTGTTTCGATGTAAGTCTACCGAAACAAAAGAACCTTCGGCCCTCTCCCTCAAGGGGCGAGGGAACTAACCAAAGAGGTTTTGCTTGTATTTGGAACTTGGAATTTATTGCAGTTAGTAGGCAGGGAGACCCTTCGCCTTAGCTCAGGGTGTGCAGAGTTTTGATATTTAGCTTTACTCAGGGTTTCGTATTTAGATATTAGGATTTTCCGTTCTTGTTTGCATCTGTTTTGTTTACTATTATGTAGTATGTTATAATTTAGACGAACTTAAAAGACGATATTGTAGAACACAGGAGTTTGATTTGGACAAAGCCAAAAAACAGGAAGTCATTACCACTTTTGAGCAGAAAAAGGGAGATACCGGCTCACCCGAGGTTCAGGTAGCTCTGCTGACCCAGCGGATTACGGAATTGACCGTACATGCCGCCGCGCACAAGCATGATTTTGCCACCAAGCGCGGGTTGCTCCGTTTAGTCGTGCAGAGACGTCGATTATTATTGTATCTGAGCAAGAAAGACGCCGACCGCTACAATAAGTTAATCAGGACGCTCGGACTGCGCAAATAATAAGCGCTCTCCATGGAGGAGGAAGCTGTGATAACACCCCAATCTTTTCAATGTGAGGTCGGTGGTAGAACTCTCATTATTCAAACCGGCAAATTAGCTGTGCAGGCCACCAGCGCAGTTACCGTGCAATACGGCGGCACCGAGGTGCTGGTGACGTTATGCGTCGCCCCCGCGCCGAGAGAAGGCACGGATTTTCTACCCTTAACCATCGATTACGAAGAACGGCTCTACGCCGCCGGTAAAATCCCCGGCGGTTTCATCCGTCGCGAAGGCCGCCCCAGTACGGAAGCCACGCTGGCCTCCCGCCTGACGGACCGGCCCATCCGCCCGCTTTTGCCCAAGGCCTGGCGCCGTGAAATTCAAATCATCATCACCGTCCTTTCCGCCGACCAGGAAAACGACCCCGACTTGCTGGCCATTATCGGCGCTTCGACCGTATTGATGATGTCTTCCGTGCCTTATGAGGGCCCGGTAGGTGCCGTACGCATCGGCATGATTAACAACGAAATGATATTGAACCCGACACTGGCGCAGCTGGAAGGCAGCGACCTCGACCTGACCATCGTCAGCACCAAAGACACGATTGCAATGGTGGAAGCCGGCGCCAAAGAAGTGTCGGAAGCCACGATGTTGAAAGCCTGTGAATTTGCCCATAACGCCAACCAGGTCATCAACAAATTACAGGAAGAAATCCGCGCCGCTTTAGGCCAGCCCAAGGAACCGACGCCGGTGCATGAAGTCGCGCCGGAAATCGTGGCCGCGGTGCACCGCCATACCGAACACAAACTGCATGCCGCGCTTTTCCACGCGGATAAACCTTCCCGCCAGGCGGCGATGGATGCCTTACAGGCGGAAATCGTGGACGCTATCGGCGAGGAATATCCCAGGGCGGAAGTACTGGAAGCATTCGACAAAGAAATCAGAAAATTACTGCGGAACAGCGTGCTGGAACACGGCAAGCGGGTCAGCGGGCGCGGCGTTAACGAATTGCGGCCCATCTCCTGCGAAGTCGGGCTTTTGCCGCGCACACACGGCACCGGCCTGTTCAACCGCGGTTTGACCCAAGTGTTATGTATTACTACGCTCGGTTCGTTAAGACAGGAACAGCAGCTGGACGGGCTGGGAATCGAAGAAAAGAAACGCTTTATGCATCACTATAATATGCCGCCTTTCGCTACCGGCGAAGTCAAACGCACCGGCAACCCGGGACGGCGTGAAATCGGGCACGGCGCACTGGCCGAACGCGCAGTGATGCCGATGATACCGAAATCGGAAGAATTTCCCTATACCATCCGCCTGGTGTCCGAAGTGCTCAGCTCCAACGGTAGCACTTCGATGGCCAGCACCTGCGCCGCCACCCTGGCGCTGATGGACGCCGGCATCCCGATGAAAAAACCTGTGGCAGGTATCTCGGTCGGCTTAGTCAGCGGCGAAGGCAAATATGTACTGCTTACCGACATCGAAGGAATTGAAGATAATTACGGCGACATGGACTTCAAAGTCGCCGGCACCAAAGACGGCATTACCGCCATTCAGATGGATACCAAATTAAAAGGCCTGCCGTTCTCCATCTTCCCGGAGATATTTGAAAATGCCCGGGTTACCAAGATGCAAATCCTGGATGTAATGGCGAAGACCCTCCCCGCCCCGCGGCCGGAAGTCAGCCGTTACGCCCCACGCATGTACAAGATGAAGATTGACGTCGAGAAAATCGGCGCGGTCATCGGCAGCGGCGGCAAGACTATCCGCGCGATTACGGAACAGACCAAAGCTACAATTGACATCGAAGACGACGGCACGGTCATCATCGGCTCTTCCGATGAAGCTTCCGCCAAACGGGCGATTGAAATTGTCGAAGGCCTGACCAAGGAAATTGAAGTCGGCACAGTATATACCGGTAAAGTCACCAGGTTATTACCGTTCGGCGCTTTTGTCGAAATCCTGCCGGGCAAAGAAGGCATGATTCACATCAGCGAACTGTCGGACCACCGGGTGAACCTGATTGAGGACGAAGTAAAAGTCGGCGACGAAATCACCGCCAAAGTTATCCGCAATGAAGACGGCAAGATTGCTCTTTCCCGCAAGGCCATGTCTGAAACCACACCCAGACCGGCGACAGACGGACCGCGGCATTTCGACCGTCCGCCGCGCCGGGATTATCCCCCGCGTCCCCCCCGCTCGAATCAGTAAGAGTAATGGTGATATAAAATGAAACCGATTACCGTGGTTGTTCATGGCGCAATGGGTAAAATGGGCAAAACGGTAATTGGCGCTGTTTGCCGGGAACCGGAGACCAGACTCGTCGGCGCTTGCGATATTCAAGCGACCGGCAGCCGTCTCCCGTTACCCGAAGGCCCGGGAGATGTACCCCTATCCTCAGATTTAGACAGTCTCCTGGCCACGCTAAAACCGGACGTAATGATTGATTTTTCCGTAGCTAAAGCGGCGATACCCGCCATCCGGATTGCCGCTAAAAGAAAGGTCAACATCGTCAGCGGCACCACCGGTTTTTCCCCCACCGAAGTCGAAGAAATGAAAACACTGGCCGAGACGAACGGCACCGGCATTATCTGGACTTCCAATTTCGCTATCGGGGCGATTGTGATGATGCACCTCGCCGGTATCGCCGCCAAATACTTCGATTACGCCGAAATCATCGAACTGCACCACAACTTGAAAATGGACGCACCTTCCGGCACGGCCCTTTCCACCGCCAAGGCCATGGCCAAAGCGCGGGGCAAGCCATTCAACCGCCCGCCCGTCGAGAAAGGCGAACCGCTTGTCAGCCGCGGGCTAACCGTCGAAGGCATTTCCATCCACAGCGTCCGTCTGCCCGGCTTTTTAGCCCATCAGGAAGTGATATTCGGGGCCGCCGGACAAACGCTCACTATCCGCCACGACACCATCGACCGGGATTGCTTTATGCCCGGTGTTATCCTGGCAACCAAAGCTGTTATCAAACGACGGGGGTTAACGGTCGGGCTGGAGCCCATCCTCGGCCTGGAAGGATAAACAGATGCGGCAGTTCAACGCGGCTGTCATCGGCGCCCAAACCATGGTCGGGCAGGAATTCATCAAACTGCTGGATGAACGCAATTTCCCGGCGAATTCCGTCCGGCTCTTTACTACCGACCACTATTCGGGCAAAAAATTTTTCGTGAAACACCAGGAAACGGCGGTTCAAGAACTTTCCCCGCAATCTTTCCGCGATGTGGACATCGCGTTTTTCGCCGCGGGGCCGGAAACCAGCCGGTATTTTACGCCGCTGGCTGTCCGGAACAGGACGCTGGTCATTGATACCAGCAGCGCTTTCCGCAACGTCAACGACATTCCGATGGTGGTGCCGGAAATTAACCTGGAGGACGCGCGGGTGCACCAGGGCATTATTTCCACTCCCAACTGCTCGACGATTCAACTGGCGGTGATTTTATACCCGCTGCATAAAATCAATCCGATTAAACGGATTATCGTGGATACTTATCAATCGGTTTCCGGCAAAGACACGGCCGCCATCGAAGAACTGAATACACAGGTGAAACAGGTGCTGGACGGGCAAACGGCGGTCATCCGGGTTTTCCCCCACCAGATCGCGTTCAACCTGCTGCCGGAAGTAGACGTTTTTCTGGACAGCGGCGAGACCCGCGAAGAACGCAAGATTCTGGAGGAAACCAGAAAAATATTGCGCTCTCCCGAGATGGCGATTTCCGCCACCTGCGTCTGGACGCCGGTCACTATCGGGCACAGCCAGGCGGTGCATGTGGAATTTACGCACCCGATGCCGCCGGACGAAGCGCGGCAGATACTTTCCACCGCACCGGGCGTGCGGCTGCTGGACGACACCACGGTCAGTCTTTATCCCCAGCCCTGGAACACCGCCGGCACGAACGACTGCTATGTGGGACGAGTGCGGCAGGATACATCCCACCGTAACGGCTTGGCAATGTGGACGGTAGCTGATAATATAAGAAAAGGCGCCGCGTTAAACGCGGTGCAAATCGCCGAAGAAATGATAAAACGGGAATGGCTTTCCCCCAAAGGTTAGGAAATGAGAGAACCGGGCAGACTGATCACGGCAATGGTGACCCCTTTCGATAAAAAAGGCGAAGTGGATTACGACCAGGCGAAGAAACTGGCTTTAGCGCTGCTGAAATCCGGCAGCGAAGGGGTGGTGCTGGCCGGCACCACCGGGGAATCCCCGACGCTGCTGCACAAGGAAGAAGAGATAACCCTGTTTAAAGAAGTGAAAAAAGCCGTCGGGAAGAAAGGCTCGATTATTGCCAATACCGGCAGCAACAGCACCGCCGAAGCAGTCGAATCCACGAAGGACGCCGAGAAACTGGGGGTGGATGCCTGTTTGCTGGTGGTGCCTTACTACAACAAACCGTCACAGGAAGGGTTGTATCAGCATTTCAAGACAATCGCGGATAGCACCGATTTGCCCTGCATCCTATATAATGTGCCATCCCGCACGATTACCAGTCTGAGCGCGGAAACGACCATCAGACTAAGCAAAATCCCGAACATTATCGGCACAAAAGAAGCCAGCGGGAACATGGACCAGATTTCGAGAATCATCAAAGAAGCCAAGCCCGGTTTCCTGGTCTGGAGCGGCAACGACGGGGACACCCTGCCGATGCTGGCGCTGGGTGCTTACGGCGTCATCAGCGTCACTTCGCACCTGGCCGGAAAACAGATGAGCGAGATGATTTACAGCTTCGTCAAAGGCGATGTGAAAAGAGCCGCCGAATTGCACACGCAGCTTTTGCCGCTGTTCACTTCGCTGTTCCTGGTCTCTAATCCCCAGCCGATAAAATACGCGCTGAATAAAATCGGGTTTGACGTCGGGAAACCGCGCCTGCCGCTGGTGGAACCGGATGCGGCAACGGCCGCGCTGATTGACGCCGCCTTGAAAAAAAGCCAGATTGATTTACCGGTGAAATAGGGGCAATTGATTTTTCCGTATTTTTACCTAACACCCGGCACTAGATCTTCTATTCTGGTGACTTGGCCGTTGATTTTCTGATACCGGTGAACCGCGCCGGCCAGGGCTGCTATTTTACCGTCCGGGAAGACTTTGAGGACAGTGCCGGAGACAATGCCGTATCCGATAGTGCTATCTTTTTCCAGTTTCAGCAGGGCCTGCAGTTCTTCCCAGCCGTCCGCTTCGCCGTGGGTATCGCAGAGCACCGGGGCGATGCCCAGGCAGGGGAAGATTTCGGCGGAGTT
Source organism: uncultured Chloroflexia bacterium (assembly GCA_963772985.1). Lineage (GTDB taxonomy): Bacteria > Chloroflexota > Dehalococcoidia > Dehalococcoidales > Fen-1064 > Fen-1064. The sequence goes on along the minus strand of CAVYZP010000020.1, from coordinate 21,305 downwards.
ATCGTCGTCCGGGTTGTTCCAGCGGATCCATTCTTTGGCGAGCATGATACTGCCGGCGGAAATACCGAAAAACGGTTTGCCCTGTTTGTAAAGCCCGACGATGAAATCGGTCAGATTTTTATCGGACAAGACCTGCATGCCGTGTTCGACGTCGCCGCCGCTGACATAAACGATATCGGAGGATTCTATAATTTCTTTGGCTTTATCGACATCTGCCTTTTTAGAGGCGAGGGCGGCGAGTTTGACTTTGCCGGCACCGGCGCCTTTGAGCGTTGCGGCCATCATCAAATAGAACGGTTTGCTGTCGTCGCTGGCGGCGCCAACATAGGCGATAGACGGGGCGGGTTTACCGCTTTCGTCAAAGACAGCCTGGAATAAGGGATTGAAAGAGGCGGGGTTGCGGGGACGGCCGCCGGCCAGGAGATATACGGGTTTTAGGTTGTTCATGTTGTTCTTACCTTAAAATTTACCATTTTTTTCTAACAAGTGCAGAAATACTCCCTCACCTTAATCCTCTCCCGGCAATGGAGAGGAGAAATTAAGCAGGCTAATTCCATTGTCTCACCCCTCTAACTCAGTCCCCGCTTTATCGCTCCTCCATCCCGATGGAAATCGGGATCCAGTAGTTTATGATTTTCTATCCGGATACAGAATTTCCTCAGACGCACAGGCCCTTCAGAGGAAGGGTAACTCCAATTCCGAGGCAGGCGGGTTCGAAACACGCCACTACAGATACGCACATTAACTTTCTGTTCCATTCTGAACTGTCACCGATATCAACACCCTACTTCTCCAGATAGTCTTCTATTTTCAAGGGGAAGAGGGTTTTGGAGAGGCGGTATTTGCCGGAGGCTTCCGGCGCAATCATATTTTCATGGATCACCGAAATTTTCGCTGCCGCCCCGTAAAGTCCTTTCAAAACGGCTGCCGCCGCTTCGCTGAGTTTTTGTTTGTCCGTTACCCGGCTGGCGACGTGCAATTCGTAACTATCGGCAGCGGTTTGCTCCAATTTATATTCGTCAATATCTTCGAGCTTACTTAAATTCTGATCCAGTTCGCGGGAAGTAACCAGGCGTCCCGCGCAGGTCAAAGTAGCATTCACGCACCGGCCTTCGGTGGCGGCAAGAATGATGCCGTCGTGACGGCCGCAGGGGCATTTACCCGTTTCATCGAGACGGACCAGGTCGCCGACATCGAAGCGCAGCAGATGGTACCAGTCATTATGAAAAGGCGTCACCAAAATCCTGCCCAGGGAGGATCCGCCGTGCTCTTTTTTGAGCGGCTGGAAATCCACCCGGCAGAATTGCGTATTCTGATGAAATTTGCCGGCTTCACACTGCATAAAGACGTAGCCGGTTTCGGTGGTGCCGTACGAGCTGGCCGTCGGGCAGGAAAAAACTTTGCGGATTTGCCGGTAATGTAGAGCGGTCGGGTTTTCATAAGTGAGGACAATTAACCCCGGCTGGTAGACGGTTTGGCCGCTTTCGGCGATGTAACGGCATAATCTGGCCAGCAGGGACGGGTTGGCTTCGAGAATCACCGGCCGGAAAACCATCAGCTCGCGAATCATGCGGTCCATGTGCTCTGAGGTCCAGGCAGTGTAACTTGTCCTTTCATTCAGGTAGAGAAAACGGGCCAGCCGCCGCTGTTCCAGCGGCAGGTCGACAGTATCCGAAGCAATGCCGACATTCAGCGGATTCACCAGGATTGCTTCGGGATGTTGGCCGGTGGCGAGACGGGCAGTATGTGAATTCAGTTTCCAGGAGGCCCTTTCCGAGGCATCCCACCATTTCTGGTTCCAGATGTTGGTGACTTTATCATCGGTAGTGCCGCTGGTGCTGACAAACGAGATTTCGCCGCTGTCCAGACCGCGCTGGATGTTCACGCCCGGTTTGACAAAACCGAGTGGGAAATATTCGCGGATATCTTTTTTAGTCAGTGCCGGCATCGCCTGATAGCGGGCATCGACAGGAAACAGCTTGCCGGGGTCAAAATCACGCCATGATTGATAGGCCGAGATTTCTTTCAGGGCCGATTCCAGCGCAGCAGCGGAATCCTGATAGTATTTGAGGGAAAATTCCCATTTTTGCATCATTTTATTATCCGGTTAGCGGTGCTGGTACCGGTCGGCTGAAGAACCGGTGCAAGCAGCAAATTATATTTAAGCAAGCTTACCATGCAGATATGAGGAGATGCAACTGGGATAAATTCACCGTCGTAATTCATATGCAAACAGCTATTTTTATGAATATTTCACAATAATTACGGCTAACGATTGCGGATACCCTGTTTTTTAACGTATAATGTAATTTTAGTGGGTATAGAACAAAGGAATCGGAAAACTGCGAAAACTCCAAAGATAACGAACTGAATTTATTTTTCTCATGCGTATCGAGTTCTCAATGTCACCAATCTTAAACACTACCCCAAGCGAAGGACGGTAAATGGACACAATTAACCTGTTTTTTAATCCGAAGAATGTTGTTTTATTCGGAGCTTCAGATAAACCCGGTTCGGTAGGTGAAACCACTTTAAAAAATCTACTCTTATCCAAAGACACACGTAATGTCTATATCGTGCACCCCAAACATGAACAACTGCTGGATACCAAATGTTATCCTTCACTGGCGGCACTTCCGGAAGTTCCCGAACTGGCCGTCATCGCGACCGGGGCGGATTCCGTGCCTGAAATTGTCGAAGAATGCGGCAAGCTGGGAACGAAAGCCGTGATAATCATTTCTTCCGGGTTTAATGAAGCGGGAGAAAAAGGAAAAGAACGGGAAGCGCAAATTAAGGTTTTTGCCAAACAGTACGGCATGCGGATTATCGGGCCGAACTGTCTGGGCGCGATAAGACCCAGCTCCGGACTGAATGCGACATTTGCCCGCAAAGGCACGAAGCCGGGCAAAATCGCCTTCCTTTCACAGAGCGGCGCCCTCGGGACTTCCGTCCTTGATTGGGCAGTCAGCCGGGATATCGGTTTCAGTGCGTTCGTTTCCCTTGGTTCAATGTTGGATATTGATTTCGGCGATTTAATTGATTATTTCGGGGTTGACCCGCAAACCAAAAGCATTATCATTTATCTGGAATCGCTGGGCAACACGCTGGAGAATGCCCGGAAATTCATGAGTGCGGTGAGAGGCTTCGCACGCAACAAACCGATTATCGTGATTAAAGCCGGGAAATTCCAAGAGAGCCGGCAGGCCGCCAAATCGCATACCGGCGCGATGGTCGGGGAAGACTCATACTACGACGCCGTCTTCGACAGAGCGGGAGTGGTCCGGGTGGAAGAAATCGGCGACCTGTTCGATTGCGCCTCCATCCTCGATACTGCCATCCTGCCGAAAGGACAGAACCTGGCGATTATCACCAATGCCGGCGGACCGGCCGTTCTGACGACCGATGCGCTCATCGGGCGGGGCGGCAAACTATCCCAGCTCAGCAATGAAACGATGGAAGCGCTGAACCAGGTTTTACCCACTTACTGGAGCAAATCCAACCCGGTGGATATCCTGGGAGACGCCAGTGTCGAACGCTACATCAGCGCGATAGATATCGCACTGAAAGACCCAAGCGTGCACGGCGTGGTGGTAATTTATACGCCGCAGGGCGTGGCCGAAGCGGTAGACCTGGCCAAAGCCATTTCCAAGACCGCCAAGAAAAGCACCAAACCAATTTTAACCGCCCTGATGGGTAGCAGAGAAGTGGAGAAAGCCCGGCAGGTTTTTTACGACAATAAAGTGCCGACTTACGAGTTCCCGGAAGAAGCTATCAAGACCTACATGTACATGTACCATTATGCGCGGAACCTGGAAAACCTTTACGAGACGCCGGAAGACGTGCCGCTCGATGTGGGCACGCCGAAGAACCATCTCAAGCTGCTGCTGCGCAACGCCGCCCGGGCAGGGAAGATGGTCTTAAGCGAAGACGATTCCAAGAAATTCCTGAATACTTACCGCATCAACGTGACACTGCCGCATTTCGCAGCAGATGTCGAATCCGCTGCCAGTTCCGCATCCGGATTGGGTTATCCGATTGTGATGAAAATACAATCCCCCGATATTTCGCATAAATCCGATGTCGGCGGCGTAGTGCTCAATCTTAAATCGGCTGATGAGGTGCGCAAGGCATATAAGGAAATGCTGGCAAATGTACAGGCGCAGTTTCCGGCAGCCCGCATTGACGGCGTAACCGTACAGAAAATGATAACGTCTTATGATTACGAACTGATTATCGGCAGTAAAAAAGATACAACCCTAGGCCCGGTGATTATTTTCGGGCAGGGCGGCACGGAAACCGAATTTTACAAAGATGTAGCCATCGGCCTGCCCCCGCTGAACCAGCGGCTGGCACGGCTGTTAATTGAAAAGACCAACGTTTACGGCATGCTCTCCAAAGGGTTCAGAAAAAAGCCCGCGGTCAACCTCAGGTTACTGGACGAGACGCTGATACGGCTTTCCAATATGATTGTGGATTTCCCCGAAATCAAGGAACTGGATATCAACCCGCTGGTGGTCAGCGGCGATAAAGTCATCGCGCTGGATGCCCGCATCATCATTGATGAAAACGTTTTGCACACCCAATTGAGCGAATTCTCGCATTTGATTATCTCCCCTTATCCCACACGGTATATTCAGCCGTGGCTATGCCGTGACGGACGGTCGGTTTTACTGCGCCCCATCCGGCCGGAAGACGAACCGATGGAGCACGAACTGATTGCCGGGCTATCGCCGGAATCATCCCGTTTCCGTTTCTTCTATATCATTAAAGATATCTCTCACGATATGCTCAGCCGTTTCTGCAACATTGATTACGGCCGGGAAATCGCGATTGTCGCCGAAGCCAACACCAACGGCAAAAGAAGAATCGTCGGCGTGGGCAGACTGGTCATCCAACCGGGCACACAAAACGGGGAGTTCGCGACGCTGGTGACCGACGATTTCCAGGATGTCGGACTTGGGCATAAGCTGACCGATATCCTGATCGGGATTGCGCAGGAAAAAGGCCTGACTGCGATGTACGGCGTCATTTTGAAAGACAATAACAAGATGGTGGGGCTGGCGAGAAGCCTCGGGTTCTCCATCGAATCCGTGGATGCCGACGAATACAAAGCTTCGCTGGAACTTTAAAGATTCTGTAGTAAAAACGACAACGTAGACCATTGTGATAAAGTAAGGGCGGGTGAATAACCCGCCTTACTTTTTTCCCCTCAAAATCACGGCTCGCATTAATCAGTCCTGTTAATGGAAAAAGAGAGGCGGAATATGGCAGTTGAAACAAGACCGGTTATCGCGATTACCATCGGCGACCCGGCTGGCATAGGGCCGGAGGTGGTGGTTAAAGCACTGGCCGAAAAAGACATCTATAACAGTTGCAGACCTTTTGTCATCGGAGAAAGCGGCGCAATACAGGCGGCTATCGCGCTAAGCGGGAAGAATCTCGCCTTGCATCCCATCGAAAAAGCTGCCGAGACTAAAGGTAAATTCGGCACGATTGATATTCTGGACATGCACAACCTGGACTGGGGCAAGGTTAAAATGGGTGAAATGTCCGCGGATTGCGGGCGGGCCGCAATGGAGTTCCTGCAAATGGCGATGCAGTTGGCCCTGAACCGTGAAATCACCGCGATGGTCAACGCCCCGATAAATAAAGAAGCCACGATGCTGGCGGGCTATACAGGGCTGGGACATCTTGAATACCTGGCACAGGCCACCCAGACCAAAACCTATGCCACCATGCTCGCTACAGGCAACCTGCGATGCGTCCACCTGACGACCCACTATTCTTTGAAAGAAGCCTGCGACAAAGTCAAAAAGGATTTTATCCTCAGCCGCCTGAAACTGACCGACGATTCTTTCCGCCAATGGGGTTTCGGTAAACCGGTTATCGGCGTGGCGGCGCTGAATCCCCATGCCGGCGAAAACGGGATGTTCGGACAGGAAGAAATTGAAGAAATTACCCCGGCAGTGCAGGAAGCGGTCAAGCTTGGCATCGACGCGCGCGGGCCGTTCCCCGCCGATTCTATTTTTAACCGGGCGATTAAGGGCGAATTTGACGTGGTGCTGGTGATGTACCACGACCAGGGACACATCGCCGTCAAAGTACGCGGCTTCGAGAAGAGCGTCAGCGTGGCGCTGGGATTGCCGTTCCTGAGGACATCCGTAGACCACGGCACTGCATTCGATATTGCGGGTAAAGGCATCGCTAACGCGGAAAGTATTTCCGAGGCCATTAAAACCGCCGTTTGGCTGAGTCAGGGGAAAGGGCTGGCAGGGAAAGTGTGACAGCCCACTTTGTCATTCCCGCGCATGGTTGAGACCACAGTCGAAATACTGAACGAAGCGAACGTACGGGAATCCAGAATTCTTGAAACACTGGATACCGGCTTCCGCCGTATGGATTTAGGAACTGCTGCCCACGCCACATTACTTCAACAGAAGCGCAGGCAGGGACGGCTGTGACTGCAATGCCGGGGTTATTTCCCCAACCACAGAAGCGGACGTTTCCTGCGTGATATAATATCAATATCAAACTCTGAACCTATTGTTTATAAATCGAAACTGATAACTCGCAACTATACCAAAGGAGACTTTCTTGGAAAAACAGAAAAAAACCACTTCAAAAAGCGCGGAAATGCCCGAAATCGGGAAAATTTCGCCGGAAATTTTCACCGAAGTGATATTCCCGCGGCTGGGGGCGAAGAGTAAAGACGTCATCGTCGGGCCGCAGCACGGCGTGGATGTCGGCATCGTGACCATTGGGGACAAAGCGGTTTCTTTTACCACTGACCCGGTTTTCATCGTGCCGCAGTATGGCTGGGAACGCGCCGCCTGGTTCGCCATCCACATTATTATTTCAGACTCGGTAACCAGCGGTTTGAAGCCGAAATACCTGTCCATTGATTTAAACCTGCCGATGGACATGACTAAGGAACAGCTCGTCATCGTTTGGGATACGATACATAAAGAGTGCGAAAAACTGGGCATCACTGTGATTACCGGACACACCGCCCGCTATGAAAACTGCAGCTATCCGATGGTCGGCGGGGCGACAATTGTGGGCGTGGGGGAAATGGACGAGTACGTGACGCCGTATTTGGCTAAAGCCGGCGATAAAATCATCATCAGCAAAGGCCCGGCCATTGAAGCGGCCGGGATTTTTGCAACGATGTTCCCGGCGCGGCTGGAGAAACAGTTCGGCAAAGATTTCAGTAAAAAGGCGCAGGATATTTTTTACAAAATGTCCATCGTGGAGGATGCAATGACCGCGATTAAAGTCGGGGTCAGGGAGAACGGCATTACGGCGATGCACGATGCCACTGAATGCGGCATCTGGGGCGGGCTGTACGAAATTGCGCAGGCGGCCGGTCTGGGTGTGAGGATTGAAAAAGAGAAAATCGTCGTCGAGGATTGCGTCAAAGAAATCTGCGACTATTTCGGCATCGACCCGTATGCTTCGATCTGCTGAGGGAACAATGATTGCATCCTGCCGGGCGCATAAAGCCGAGGCGGTGGTGAAAGCGCTGGCGAAAAAAGGCATCAAGTCATCCGTTGTCGGGGAACTGATTGACGCGAAAAAAGGGATGATACTGATGGAAGGCGGCCGGGAGAAGGAACTAAAGCACCCGATCGTGGACCCGTTCTGGCGGGCATTTTATGATGCGATGGCCAAAAGCTAGTCGGTAATAATTATTCTTCCCTCCTTAAAAGGGAGGAGGAATTTCCTACATTTTTCCAATGAAAGAATTAGTGATTTGAATTAATTGGTTTACAAGTCATCAAGTGCTTTTACATCTATTTCCACAGCCATAATAATATCACTTATCAGCTTTTCTGCATTAAAATCTGACTTAGATTTTTCACCGATAACTCTAATTGACCTTACAATATTATCAATAAGCAGCAAACGTTTAATATTATCATCACCGGCTTGAAATTTAATAAAATCGGTTTTTAATCGAATATCCGCCTCTTTCGCTTTTCTTTTAATAAGTTTACGTTCCCTAAAAAATCCGGCTTCGAAAAGTCCTCTTTTAGGGTCGATAATAATAGGAATTATTCCAATATCAACGAATTCGGAACCATAATCATTATTTTCCAGGCAATTTAGTTTTCTATCAATTTCATTTCTTGTTATTCTATAGTCATTACTAATCCGCCCATCTATTTCGCCGCTAATAAAAATTCTCATATTCCCTCTTAAAGTTATATGTGTTTCTCCTGATACCGCATCCTTTCTTCCTCGTGATATACATTTTAGTGAAACAATACATAATCCGTTAATTATTGTCAACCCTCTTTTCGGATATTTCTATATTGCACCGTTTTGCTATAATAGGGGTAATTTAGCCGGGTACGCGGGAGGATGAATCCCACCCTTCCCTGCGATTGCTTCGGATTAACCTCGCAATGACACCGGTAAAATGAGGTAAGCAGAAATGAAAGTATGCCGCGTTGAGGAAATGAGGCGGATGGACAAGCAGGCCACCGCCGAATACGGCATCCCGCCGGAACTGCTGATGGAGAATGCCGGGGAGGCGGTCTATGCCATCATCCAGCAAAAATCCGGCATTTCCGGCAAAAAGTTTATTATTTTGTGCGGGCCCGGCAACAACGGCGGCGACGGTTTCGTCATCGCCCGGAAACTCCATTCCCGCGGCGGTGATGTTACGGTCTTTCTGCTGGCGAATAGAGAGAAATATCAGGGCGCGGCGAAACAGAACCTGGAAATAATCATGCGCTTTCCGATTCCGATCAAACAAATCACGTCTGCCCGGCAAATTAAAAAAGACCTGGGGGTGGCGGATGCCGTGGTGGATGCGATTTTCGGCACCGGCCTGGACCGGAACATCGAAGGCCTGCCGGGGCAGATAATCAAAACGGTCAATGACAGCGGGAAAAAGGTTTTTGCGGTGGACATCGCTTCGGGGATAAACGGCGATAACGGCCGCGAGATGGGCATTTCAATCAAGGCCGATTCTACTATCACCTTTGGCCTGCCGAAGCTGGGCAACCTGCTCTATCCCGGCTACAACCGCGGCGGCAAACTATACGTTTCTCATATTTCTTTCCCGCAACCGTTGTACGGAACGGAATCAATCAAAGTGGAACTGGTTGGACCGGTACCGCTGCCGGAACGTAAACCAGACGCCAACAAAATGGACTACGGCCCGGTGCTGGTGATTGCCGGCGCGGCGAATTATTACTGGGCACCGCACGCCTCGGCGTATTCTTTCCTGAAGGCCGGCGGCGGTTATGTTTACCTGGCTTGCCCGGCATCCCTGGCGCCTTCGGTGGCGAAAAAAGGGCGGGAAATTGTGATTGTGCCCCAAAAAGAGACCCCGGCCGGTAGCATCGCATTATCAAATAAAGATGCGCTGCTCAAACTGGCGGAAAAGATGAAAATGGTGATTATCGGGCCGGGATTATCTTTAAACCAGGACACGCAGGAACTGGTGAGAGAATTGACGGCGGAGATTGAAAAACCTTTGCTGATTGATGGCGACGGCCTGACCGCGATTGCGGAAAACACCGGCATAATCACCGACAGAAAAGCGGCCACGATTTTGACGCCGCACATGGGGGAGATGTCCCGCCTGACCGGCATGGAGAAAGCGGAAATCGAAAAAGATAGAGTCAGCGTGCTGCAAACGACCGCGCAGATGCTGAATGCTTACATCGTGTTAAAAGGGCCGCATTCGCTCACGGGGTGCCCGGACAGCCGGATGTTTATCAATAATTCCGGGGACACTGAGGGCAAGTCCGGCATGGCAACCGCGGGCAGCGGGGACGTGCTTAACGGCACGATTGCCGCCATGTTCTGCCTGGGGTTGGATATTCCGGAAGCGGTGAGGACGGGAGTATTCATGCACGGGCTGGCCGGCGATATCGCAGCGAAAAAGAAAGGACCGGACGGAATGACCGCCGGGGATATTCTGGATAATTTGCCGTACGCCGTGCGGTGCTATCGCGGGAATACGGAAAAAATTTCAGCCGATTATAACAATACCGTTTTTGAAATTTAACAGCTGGTTATTTTCTGACCTGGTGCCAGTTGCCGCCGTTCCAATGCCAGATAACTTCATTGCAGTCCGGGCAGGTAACATTGATAGTTTCATCAACTTTTTTTTCACTGCCCATGACCAGTTTCTCACAGTTGGGACAACGCGTTTTCTTGGTAGTTACTTTCATGATTAATTCCTTATATCGCCTGATTCAGGCAAGAACGAACTCACAGACTAATCTTACCACGATTAAATTAACCGCGACAACTAAGATTAAAATTCCGATTACCATACATCAGCCTGCGGCTGAGTACCTTCGGAATTCCAAAATCTACTTCATCTCGTAGAACTGAGTATACATTTGCCTGCGGCAAAGTACCTGCGCCTTGCTTCGGCCTCCGGCAAACAAAGAATAACCTCAAAATTCTAAAAGAACATCTTCTGGACAAGATCCGGCCTAAGGTCTAAGATAGTCAATAAAATAAAGCCGTTTCCAATAGCGGTGAAATCCAATAATCCGATATCTTGTTGAAGGAGGCTATCATGGACATTGAACTGCGTGATAAATTCCTGACACTCTGGAAAAAGTATTTCAATAATGCCGAACTACCCATTACCTTCTATTTCAGCGATGACGGCAGCCGTGCCCTGCCGGCCGGGAATGAGCATTTGCCCCGGTGCGTGATTGGAGGGTTAGCCGAGGTCAGGGCCGGAAAATCACTGTACTTTGATGCCGCAATCCCTGAAATGCGGGAAACGGTTCCTCGGCTTTACGCGGGAAATGAGACCGAATTTTAATTATTTTCTTTCCTGCGGTATCCCGAATAAAGTCCATGGCGAACGTTATGTAAAGACGCCGGAAATGGTGCAGGAGATTTTCGATAACACGCCCACCATTACCGCCCCGGCCAGATACATTGTCTTTAAACGCTGGGACAAGCTGGAGGAAAAAGATAATCCCGATGTGGTGATTTTCTTTGCCATACCCGACGTGCTTTCCGGATTGTATACCTTAGCGCGGTTTGACGAAACGGACCGGGGCGCGGTCCTGGCGCCGTTCGGTTCCGGATGCTCATCCATCGTACAGAACCCTTATCTGGAACAATTTTCCGACCATCCGCACGCCATACTCGGGATGTTCGACCCGTCCGCCCGGGTTTCTGTACCCAAAGATGTGCTGACACTGGCAATGCCGATGAAAAAATTCGTGAAAATGGTGGACAATATGGAAGAAAGCTTTTTGATTACCGAAGCCTGGCAAAAAGTACAGCAGCGGATTCCATGACGACATCCTTGTTAAAGGCAGCCGGTACGCGGTTTTGACACAAACGAACGATGAAAATCGAAGCCGGAAGTGCTGCGGAATGACGACCGGGGGAACGTGATTTTTAGTGCAATGGTTAAATCCAGCCAGGATGCCGGATTGAATACCCGTAACCGTTGGCAAGGGGACGAGGTGCTGATTTACCCCATCGGAAAATAATTCCCGGACGGCGCCCCGGCAAAAAACAAGAAAAGTTGCGAAGCGCCATATATTACCGTTCCGGGTTGACACAATTCATATGAATTATCTCTATTTCATTATTAATTCATGATTATTTGCTATTGACAAAAATTAAGACCGATGGTATACTGCCATTTAACTTACAATATTCGATACTGAATACTATACTAAAATTAGTCAGGAACAAAGTATCAGGATTGTATCCGACGGGAGTATTGTGAGGCCTTAAAATTTTATTAATACCAGCGTGGATTTGATTGCGGGAATCATGTCGCCGAGAGTTTATGGTTGGACTCAAAGCCAGGTGCGGTTGGTTTCCCCTTTCGGTATCCCGAGCATTCAAGTTAATCGGGGCGAATAATAACGCGGGTCTTGCTCGACAGTTTGGAATATTCACAAAATATTCAAGGAAACCCCAGAATAAAATAACGGAGGTCAAATGAAAAGAGGAGTTATCTGGATTGTACTCAGCTTTCTCCTGGTAGCATCGATGGCACTCGCATCCTGCGGTTCATCAACTACCACCACGACAAGCACGCCGACCCAAACAACGACAACTGCAGTAGTAATGACAACCACATCAAGTACCACAACAGTTGCGCCATCGTCAACCACAATGACAACATCGGTAACAACTTCGGTAAGCACTACCTCGACCGGCAACTGGTGGGATAGTCTTGGCAAGCCGAAATACGGCGGTTCCCTGACGATGTCGTATAATGCCGACTACGTCGATTGGGACCCATATTTACAGAACGGGTCCCCGGGCGTTTACAACAACGTGATGGAACAGTTATTTGAAGATGCGTACACCACTAACCCGAATTTGTGGAACTTTTCGATTAACTTCCTGCCACCGGATTATGCGGACGGCTTCATGCTGACGAGCTGGGCGATGACGACCCCCACGGTATTAACGTGCGTGCTGCGCAATAATATTTACTGGCAGAATATCGCACCGGTAAATGGACGTCAGTTTACTTCGGCCGATGTCGTTTACCATTACGACCGGCTGCTGGGTCTGGGCGACGGTTTTACCACCCGGGACCCGTATATGAGCACCGGTTGGAACCCGCTGATATCCATCACCGCGCCGGATAAATATACCACTGTTTTCACCTTCGCAGCTGGCACGGCGCCCCTGTCTTCCGAACTGCTGATAATGACAGTCGGCGGCGGCGTCAATGATTTCGAAGCTTCCGAATGCGTCGCCGCTTATACCACCGCCAGCAACCCCGCGATTATTGACTGGCATCACACTATCGGCACCGGGCCGTGGCTGTTATCAGACTTCGTCGACAACAGTTCGGTCTCCTTCGTCAAGAACCCCAGTTACTGGGGATATGACGAACGCTGGCCGCAGAATCAGCTGCCTTACATGGATTCCGAAAAAATCATTATCGTCGCTTCACAGGCGACCGCCGAAGCGGCATTACGCACCGGTAAAATCGGAGGTCTTTCGGTAACGGCGGCAGATGCGGCATCGTTAAACAAAACAAACCCCGAAATAATTCAATACACTTACCCGGGCACACAAGAACTTTCGGTCGACCCGCGGGTTGACTTAGCGCCTTTCAGCAACATCCAGGTCCGTGAAGCGATGCAGCAATCCATCGACATCGCCGGCATTGCCACCAATTTCTACGGTGGTCAGGCTACCCCCTGGCCGCAGTCTTTAACCCAGAATCAGATGGGCTTGGGTGGCTGGGGCTTCCCTTATCCGCAATGGCCCGCCGACCTGCAGGCGCAATATGCCTACAGTGTGACAAATGCCAAAGTATTAATGGCCGCGGCTGGCTTTGCCAGCGGATTCAACACCAACATATTACTAGCTTCCAGCAACTCCATCGCGAACGGCGATTTGTACCAGATTGTACAATCTGAATTCGCCGCGATTGGCATCAACATGAGCATAACCGTGATGCCGGATGCGACCTGGAACAGCGTCTGTCTCGGCGCCGGCCGCACCTATCCCGCGCTATGCGCACGCGCCCTTGGCTGCACCGGCTTAACATCCGACCCGTTCACGCAGCTTTCCAAGTATACGACGGGTAACATGACTGACATCCCGAACGTCAGCGACCCTAAGATTGACGGTTGGAAAGCGCAGGCACTGGCTGCGACCAGTGTCGATGCGGTAAAACAGATTCTGCATGACGAGAACCTGTATGTCGCGCAGCAGCATTTCGAAATCTGTGTCGCACAACCGAACACCTTCGTTCTGGTCCAGCCCTGGGTGAAAGGCGTGACCGGCCCGCCCGGCGCGGGTTGGGTCTGGCCCGGTCCTTTCCCGAACGGTGATTGGATTGATATGTCAGGAAGCTAGGTTAACCGTTTAGATGTTTAGTAAATTCAAGGTGAGCCGGTTAAAACCGCTCACCTTGAATTTTATCCGGCATGTATACTGACCTGAAAAATACTAAATATTGACAATAATACTTCTTGGGATATAATACGGAAAAGCAATCGCCGCCATTGCGGCGGCGGCAGTTTGATATCAATACCGGCAAATACAAAGACGGGAAAAATAGGAGCAAAAACATGGCAGGGAAATCATTAACGATGCTGGCAGTCGGTGATGTGATACTGGAGAAACCGGAAAACGGTAAATATCTGAACCTGGTAGCCCCGACCTTCAGGAAAGGAGATGTGGTAGTGGGGCAGGGTGAAGTGTTATTTACCGACCGGGGCGTGAAAACGTTTGTGGAAAATTTCCCGGCACCCGCCGGACCATCCGTTAATATGGCCGCATTAGCGGATGCCGGTTTCAATGTGATTACGCTGGCAGGGAACCACGCCTACGACCAGGGCGCACCGGCCATCGAGGACACCATCGCCGGATTTAAAAAACTGGGGATTGCTTACACCGGCGCCGGGATGAATATCGACGAGGCCCGAACACCGGCGATTATTGAACGCGGCGGCGTTAAGTTCGGGTTCCTGAACTATAACTGCGTCGGCCCGGCCGGGGAATGGGCGCACAAGTTTAAGCCCGGCTGCGCTTACATCCAGATTATTTCCCATTACGAAATGAATTCTTCAAATCCGGGCGGTTCGCCGGATGTTTACACATTCGCCGTGCCGCGTACCCTAAAAGCGATGATTGACGACGTCCAGAAATTACGGCCGCGCTGCGACGTGCTGACGGTAGCATTCCACAAAGGGATTTTGGGCATGCCGGAGACACTGGCGATGTACGACCAGCAGGTTTCGTACGCGGCGATTGACGCCGGCGCCGACCTGATACTGGGACATCATGCCCACATGCTTAAAGGCATCGAGATATACAAAGGGAAAGTCATTTACCACGGATTGGGACAGTTCGTTTCCGTCGGTCAGGGGCTCACCGACGAACAGCGAAAGGAAATGCGTTCTCTGGCTGCGCCCAATCTTTCCACTTACGTGCTCCGGTTTGACCCGGCCAGAAATATGACGATGATTGCCAAATGCGTCGTGGAAAACGGGAAAATCACCCGCACCGGTTATCTGCCCTGCGTGATTAATGACGACCAGCAGCCGGTAATTCTGAAAAATGACGGGAAAGGCCGGGAAGTTTTTGAATTTATGGACAGAATCACCAAAGCGGCCGGGTTGAATGTCCGCTACGAGTGGGACGGCGACGAAATTGTGATTCATCAAGCCTGATATTTGATGAATTTTTCCCGGAACAAGGAGTGACGATGAAAAAAGAAAACGCGTGGTGGGACAAACTGGGGGAGCCGCAATACGACGACCAGATTACGATTCGCGCTACCCGGAACCTGACCAGTTTCGACCCGTATTTCAGTGAGAAACTGACGAGCATTTACGGCGGCTGGCTGGAAAGGCTGGTCTCCGACGACTGGACGCTGGACCCGGCAATCTGGGATTTTAAAACACCGTGGCACCCGGCGAAATACATGAAGGGGCAACTGGCCGAAAGCTGGGAATTTCCGGCACTGGGCACCCATGTCGTACATCTGCGCAAGGGAGTGCACTGGCAGAAACTGCCGCCGGCCAACGGCCGGGAATTCGTTGCCGACGATGTAGTTTTCCACTATAACCGCATGTTCGGCTTGGGCGGCGGGTTCACAACCCCCAGCCCGCACCGCGTCGGCATCGGTTCGGGGAACATCATCTCGGTGACCGCACCGGATAAATATACGGTGGTTTTTAAGCTGAAAATAACCAACCGGGAATCCATCATGGAAATGCTGCACGGCGTGGGACAGGACCCGTGCCTGGAAAATCCCGAGGCCGTTAAAAAATGGGGGGACCTGAGCGACTGGCACCATGCTGTCGGCACCGGGCCCTTTATTTTAAAAGAATACGCCGCGGACAGTCACGCGCTTTTAACTAAAAACCCCGATTACTGGGGCTTTGACGAGCGCCATCCGCAAAATAAACTGCCCTACGCTGATACCATCAAATATCTAATCATCCCGGAGATCGCGGACGCGCTGGAAGCGATGCGTACCGGCAAAGTTGACGTGATGAACGGCGTGCTGGCCAAAGACGCGCTGGCGGTGCAGAAAACGAACCCGGAAATAATACTGATACCCATGCCGCGGCCGCAGGCGCAGACATTGCAGTCGGCGAATAACAAACCGCCGTTTAACGATATCCGGGTGCGTAAGGCGATGCAGCTCGCAATTGACCTGCAGGCAATCGCTAAGGACTTCTATAAAGGCATGGTGGAACCATATCCGTCGGTGACAACGTCCCGGGACATGAAAGGGTGGGGGTTCCCTTATGAAATCTGGCCGCAGGAACTGAAGGACGAGTATGCCTACAATCCGGTATTAGCCAGGAAATTACTCGCCGAAGCCGGTTATCCGCACGGCTTCAAGACCAATGTTGTGGCGGACATGGAATGGGATATGAAACTGCTGCCGGTAATCCAGGCTTATTATAAAGATATCGGCATCGAGATGGAAATCCGGCCGATGGAGCACAACGCCATGCTGACTTTTGTGGAAGTTGACTGCAAGCACGAATTGGTATGGCGGGAATACGGCCCGCTGGGACATAATTATTCCCCGATGGGGGCGATTAACCGGTTCCATTCGCATCATTATCCCAATTGGCTGGGCGTGAACGATCCGGTGATGGACGCCTTTTACCCGAAGGCGCTGGCCTGCACCACCGAAGAGGAATTGAAGCAAATCGCGAAAGATGTCAACGAGCGTATCGCCCGCCAGCATTATGTCGTGTCATTACTGCAGCAGCAGACCTATTCGCTCTGTCAGCCGTGGTTGAAGGGCTATCACGGGCAAATCCATTCGATATGGATGGGCATGGGAGGCCCCAGCCGGTTGAGCTTATACGGCGCGCGGTTCTGGATCGACCGGAAACTCAAGAATTCCATGGGGCACTAATTCGAGAAATGTAGAGGAGCAGGGAATGAAACCGGATACCAAAAAAACATCAACCGCTGCGAAATTAAAACCGCAGTACGGCGGCACACTGCGCATCGGGAATACCACGTTACTGCCGCCCAGAATGGGCATCCCGGGCAGAATTAATGTCGGTACCCAGCAACTGGAGCCGATTGCCGAGCATTTTCTGCGGGTGGATAAAACCGGTAAATTGCTGCCGCATCTGATAGAATCTTTCGATTACAGCGAAGACGGATTGGAACTGACGCTGCGGGCCAGAAAAAATATCAAATTCCACGACGGCACGGATTTTGATGCCAAAGCAGTCCAGTGGAACCTGATGAAAGCCCGGGAAACCAATGGGACGCTGCAACTGCTTTCATCCGTAGATATCATTGACGATTACACGGTACTGTTGCACATGAAATGTTTTGATAACCATTTTCTGCCGACACTGGCCTATTCACCGGGATTCGTGCTTTCGCCGGCTTCATACGAAAAATACGGCGCGGAATATGTCCTCACCCACCCGGTGGGCACCGGGCCGTTCAAATTCGCCGGCTATGAACCGGATGTGAAACTGACCGCAGAACGGTTTGACGGCTACTGGCAGCAAGGCAAGCCTTACCTGGATAAAATCGAAACCTACTATGTACGGGAAATGAAGACGGCCGCGGACTGGCTGCGCAGCGGCAAAGTGGACGCAATCGTCAACATTAACGGGGAATCGGCGGCAGCGTTGAAATCGGAAGGGTTTGTCATCCAGGCCCTGCCGTGGACGATGGAAGAACTTTTACCTGATACTAACAATGCCGATTCCGTTTTAGCCGACAAGCGGGTCCGCCAGGCCATCGAATACGCCATTGACCGGCCGGCAATTGTCGCCGCTTTAGGGCATGGTTACTGGCGCGCCCTGAACCAGATGGCCAACGAGTCCGTTTACGGCTACGACCCGTCCATCGAAGGACGGGGATACAATCCTGTCAAGGCTAAAAAACTGCTGGCAGAAGCCGGTTACCCGGACGGGATTCAGATTAAAATCATCGGCGGGGAAGGCACGGAACTGGAGAAAATCCTTAACGTAATCAAGGCTTATCTGGAAGCGGTCGGCATCAAGACTGAAATCGAAATCGCTGAACCGGCCTTATGGAAACAATACCGGGCAAATAAACCCTGGCACAACGCGATGCTGTTCCGGCATTTTTCTTCGGACCCTAATTTTACGTGGTCGCTGTTCGATTTTCATTCTGACCGGGAGTACGGACAAACCAGCGTTTTACGGAATTTCGATAACCTGATTAATGACGCCTTGCAGGCCAGAGACCACGATACGCTGGTAAAAACCACAAGGAAGGTAGTACGGCACATTTACGACGAGGCGATTGCCATTCCGCTGATGCTGGATTCATCAATTGCGGCGATGAACCCCAAAGTACATGGGCTGGGTTATTTTGAAATCCACGCCACAAAATGGACGCCGTGGGACGCCTGGATTGAGAAGTGAGACATAACTGCCGGCAGGATAAACTAGCCACTAAAGTTGCTAAAACATTATACTAATCGAGGTTTTTATTCCAAAGCTCCGGCCCCCTGCAGGATGCCCTTGAGGTAACCGATTTGAAAGGCGTGGCTCATGTGACCGTAATCCGTATCGCCGATGGGGTGCGGGGCATGGTCTACTTCGATTAAGCCGTTAAACCCGGATGCCTTAAATACTTTGACCGCCTTCAGCATGTCCAGACGGCTTTCGTCGGGGAAGGCTTCTTCAGACTGCACCAGCGTGCCTTTGACGCCGCTGAAATGGACGCAGCCGATGCGGCCTAGCTTCGCAAAATGCCGGATGGCTTTGTAAACACCTTCATTATCCAGCATCTGCCCGAAGGTGCTGAGGCAGAAGGTCACGCGATTCGCTTGGGAAGGAACCTCCTTGAAAACCCGGTCGAAGGCGGCGGCGTTATGGATGACCCGGGAGATACCGGCTAGGGTTGGCACCGGCGGGTCGTAAGGGTGTAGTGACATTTTCACACCGGCTTTCTCTGCCGCCGGGATGACCGCTTTCAAAAAATAAAGAAGGTTATCCCACATCACTTTTTCAGTAAGCTCCCCGTAATTGGTGAGGGGTACCTGTTTGGCAGCAGCATAGTCAAACTTGAATATCAGCGTGCCGCCGCGGCCGGTTTTATCCGCCGAAGTGCGCCACAGTGGCATCGGGGCGCCGGCACTAATCATCGGATTATACTGCACCAAAAGGATGCCGGCTTTACCCAGATTTTCCAGTGATTTCTGCCAGTTTTCAATCTGCTCATCGCGCCCCGGCCGGCCCAGCAATATCTTCTCCCAGCGGGGGAACATGGCTAAATTGATGCTGGATAACTCCAGGCCGTGACTTTCAACCCATTTCTTTAAAGCAACCAGGTCAGCAACCTTATAATGATCGCCGGTTTTGAGCTGCTGGAAGGGATAATCGCCTTTGGGTTCGCGGCCTGTTTCCAGGGCGGCTGAAAGCCGGTCTACCCCCAGCTGTTTCAGAAAGACCAAGTTGTTGTCGTTGAGTGTGCTGCCCAGGGCTAACCTTTCACCGATTTTCATTTGTTACGCTCCTGATAGTGCATTTTTGTGTTATTAACAGAGCCAGTTGTTTGTATTTATTTCCTTAGCTATTGCATGATAATTGAGACGAGCAAATAATGCGGGCGAGTTCGAAACTCGCCCCTATAACGAGGATGCAAAACAGAAACCTCCACAAATCTGCAGAGGTTTCTGTTTGTTAAGCTCCTTAAATTGGCTTAAAAAGATGACCTATTTGTAACCTTTCATGGCTATTTTGTCCACGACAAACATCTGATCTACCATTTCGCGGCATTCGTCAATGGTCATCAACGAGCTGGCCAACGGGTCGACTAAAATAGACTGAAATATTTTCTGCTTGTCTTTTTCGACGATGCCGCGGACGGCCAGTTCCTGTTCGCCGATATTGACCCGGTTTAAAGTGGCGCATTGCGGCGGCAGGTCGCCGACATGGCAGGGGTGTATGCCTTCTTTGTCCACCAGGCAGGGCACTTCGACGCAGCAGCCTTCCAGCAGGTTGGTGATGAGGCCTTTGTTTTTGACGTTGCCGTCAATCCGGCGGACATTGCCGGTTTCCATCGAATCCATGACATCGGCGGCATGTAAACTCCAGCGGTACTCATTGGTAAACTCGAATTTGTAGCCGCCGGCGATCTGCTTTTTCAACTCTTCAGTCTCGTCCGCCGTTCTTTTCGGTGCTCCGCCGAAGATGGGGCCATAATCGTCCAGATGGTATTTCTCGGCCAGTTCCGGCTTACGGCGGAAATACGGCAGGTACATCGAAAGGTGCGCCTGGCTGCCGCTGGTGAAATAGCCGAAATTTTTCAGCATTTCCACTTCCACCCGGTCAACCTCCACGCCTTTGCCAAAATAGTCGGGCTGTAAATAGACCCTGGGGTCCTCGAATTTCTCTCTCAGCGTGGGATAGGCATCTTCGCCCTTCACCCGGAAATCCAAATACCAGGTGAAATGGTTGATGCCGGCCGCCCAGTAAGAACAGTCCTCAAATTTCGCGCCCAGATAGTTCGCCAGCCGGGTAGCGCCGCCGTGGGCGTTAGGGCACAGGCCAACAGCCTTGATATGGCTATAATCGTTAATAGCCCAGCAAATCATGGCCATCGGGTTCGAATAGTTAATGAGTAAGGCATCGGGGCACAACTTTTCCATGTCGTGACAGATATCGAGAATGGCCGGGATTTGACGGACCGCGCCGAAAACGCCGCCGGTGCCGAGCTGGTCCGGGCAGGCTTCCAGTCCGTATTTCAAAGCGGTCTGCCGGTTTTCCAGCACCGGCTTCCAGCCGCCGGCGCGGATAGCCGTAATTACATAATCAGCGCCATCCAGCGCTTCTTTACGGTTTGTGGTTGAATCAATCCGGGTTTTAAATCCCTGCTGCTCCGCCAGTCTTTTAGTGAATGCGGTCATGATATTCAGTCGCTCCGGGTCAATATCCACGAGCGAAATGGAGCTATCTTTCAGACTCGGTTTCAACAAGACATCGGTGATGATATCCCGCGCGAAGACATAGCTGCCGGCGCCAATCAGTACAATTTTGGGCATGTGAAAACCTCCTGTTTATTTTGTACTTTAGTTTAGTTTGAATTGATTATTGTCCCAATCCCAGATTGGGGATAACATCACCCAGTTCGTCCACCGTCCATTTGCCGATTTTGCGGATGTAGAGCTTCGGCTGCAGCGGGCGGTCGAAAATACAGAAGTCGCCACCGGCGGCGTAAATGAACTGCCCGGTAATATTTTTCGCAGCATCCGTGACCAGATAAACGATGAGCGGCGCAATATCGGACGGGTCCAGACTGGTGGTTTTGGGGATACCCATACCGCCGCGGGGTTCAACCGAGGGGAAGAGCGGCGT
>CAVYZP010000019.1:0-15715 GCA_963772985.1 uncultured Chloroflexia bacterium | reverse complement strand
ACTGTTTATTAATTTGATTACTAAATATCCAAAAGTGTCAATTTTGGGAGAAAAAGGCCCGGAATTTACCGACCGGTGTGCCGCCCTGAGTTTAATCGGGAGATTTCCGCCTCGATTATTTTGGCAAAGAGATGATGAAAAACCGCAAAACCTGCTATAATAACCGCAATAAAATGATATTGGTTCGTGCTTCTGAGGATAATTGAGACATGCTGATAGCCGATTTATTGAAGCAAAATGCCCGGTTGTATCCGGATGAGATTACGCTGATTGAGCTGCATCCGGGTAAAAATATACGTAAAACGATTACCTGGCGTGAATTTGATGCAAAGGCGAACCGGGTGGCGAATGCGCTGATTGAACGCGGCATTAAGAAAGATGACAAAGTCATCCACCTGATGATGAACTCCATAGACTGGCTGGCAGTGTATTTCGGGATTATCCGCACGGGCGCATGGGCGGTGCCGCTGAATTTCCGGTTCACCGGTGCAGAAATCAAATACTGCGCGGATATCGCAGAAGCCCGGATAATGATTCTGAGCGAGGAGTTTTCCGAAAGGGTGGCGCCTTTACGCGGGCGGCTGCCAACTATCGGGAATTACATCTTTACCGGGCAAAAAGTACCCGAAGGGATGGAAGCGCTGGAAGATGTAATACGAGGGTCATCCCCGAAGCCTCCGAAAGTAAAAATCGCCCCGGAAGATACCTGCGGTTTGTATTTTACCTCCGGTACCACCGGTGAGCCCAAGCCGATTGTTTTGACCCACGCGAACATGGAGTTTGCCGCGGTGCTGGAGCAGAAGCACCATTACCAGACGCGTGATGATAATTTTATCCTGATTCCGCCGCTGTACCACACCGGCGCCAAGATGCACTGGCTGGGGAGCCTGCTGACGGGGAGCCGCGCCACGATTCTGACCGAAATCAGTCCGAAATATATTCTGGAGACGGTGCACAAAGAAAGGGGCACGATTGTGTGGCTGCTGGTGCCGTGGGCGCAGGACATTTTGGTGGCGCTGGATAAAGGGGACCTGAAATTACAAGATTATGATTTATCCTGCTGGCGGCTGATGCACATCGGGGCGCAGCCGGTGCCGCCCGGCCTGATAAAACACTGGAAACGGTATTTTCCTAAAATGCAATACGATACCAATTACGGATTGAGCGAATCCACCGGACCCGGCTGCATCCACCTCGGCATTGAGAACGAGCACAAAGTGGGCGCAATCGGAAAACCGGGCTACAGCTGGCAGGCGCGGATTGTCGATGCGCAGGGGCAGGAGGTGCCGCAGGGCAAAAACGGCGAGATTATCGTCAAAGGCGCGGGGGTGATGCGCGAATACTACAAGAATCAACAGAAAACCGCCGACACGCTGAAAGACGGCTGGTTATATACCGGCGATATCGGACGGGTGGACGAAGACGGATTTTTCTGGATTACCGACCGTAAAAAAGATGTGATTATCACCGGCGGCGAAAATATTTACCCGGTGGAACTTGAGGAAATACTGCACAACCATCCCGGGATTTACGATGTCGCGATAATCGGCATCCCAGACGAAAGACTGGGGGAGATTGCGGCGGCGGTAATAGATGCCAAACCGGGGGCCAGTTTAACCGAGGCGGAAGTGGTGGATTTCTGTGCTCAAAACCTGGCGCACTTCAAACGGCCGCGCCGGATTTTCTTCGACAAAGTGCCGCGCAATCCGACCGGAAAGATCGAAAAGCCTAAGCTGAGGGAAAAGTACAAGAACACATGAATGTGTCAAATACTAAAAGCTAAGCACTAAACAATTTCAAATATACAATAAATGATAATTCGATACCTTCGGTGTTTTAGATTTTCGCCGGAGGATCTTCCGGGCCTTTCAATGGAATTGAGATGGTAAACATCGTGCCTTTGCCGACTTCGCTGGCAACTGTAATCGTGCCGCGATGAGATTCAACAATTATTTTGGCGATGGCTAAACCGAGGCCAACACCGCCGTCCGCGCGGGCACGGGCTTTATCCACCCGGTAAAAACGCTCGAAAATATGCGGCAAATGCTCGGGTGGAATGCCGATGCCGGTATCCGCGATGGAGATGACCGCATTGGAATCTTTTTGCACCATTGAAACGGCGATATTTCCGTCAGCGGGAGTGTAACGGACGGCATTTTCCAGAATATTAATGAAGAGCTGCCGCAGTTTGACCTTATCGCCGTTCACCGTCAATTCTTCTTTGGCGTCCACCGTGAATTTGATACCTTTGTCCTGGGCCAGGGCCTCGATATTGGCGGACAGGCCGGTAATCAGTTCCTTAATATTGACATCTTCAAAACTCAGTTGTTCTTTGCCGGCATCGCTGCGCGCCAGGAAAAGCAGTTTGCCGATGACCGAGGACATATAGTCCGATTCCTGCGAAACGGTTTCCAGGGCTTTGCGGTAATCGTCCGGGGTCCTTTCTTTACTCAGGGCTAAGGTGGCTTCTGCCTGCATGATGGCCAGCGGAGTGCGCAATTCGTGAGACGCGTCTGCGGTGAATTGCCGCTGGCGGTTGAACGATTCTTCCAGGCGGCCGATCATTTCATTCAAAGTGGCAGCCAGCCTGCCCAGTTCATCGTCGGTTTTCACATCAATCCGCTGACTGAGGTCGCTGCCCTCGATGTTTTGGGCAGTTCTGGTGATTTGCTCCACCGGTTTTAACGCACGTTCCGCCAGGAATAACCCGCCGATACCGGCCAGGATAATCACCCCCACCATCGCAAAGATAATGACATAGACAAAGGTATGCAGCACATCAGTGATTTCAGTAGTTAATTGCCCGATGGCCCACACAGCGGGTTCCCCGCTGAGGGGATTATAAAAAGCCGTCGCGTACAGCCGGACACCCTCATTTTTAGTGGTCACAGTGGTGAGATAGGCATTTTGTCCTTCCATCACCTCTTTCACGAGACCATTCAGTTTGGAGGTATCAACGGTAACGCCCCCGGTCTCCCCGGCTAGTGTGCCGTTAGCATTGAAGGACAATATTACTTCATTAGACTTCGGGATAATGCCGGTCGGGGTATTCAATTGGGCGATACGGGCCTGCAGAGAGTTATCGAGGTTGTTGTACAGGTTGTAATACAGCATCAGGTACGCTACGGAACTGAAAATCAGCAGCAGGACAACAATAAACCCAAGGTACCAGAGCGTAAGACGCGTGCGGATACTTTTAAAAAATTTCATATTATTTTCAGACGGTAGCCTGCGCCCCTGACGGTTTGAATCAGGCTGTCGTCCGTATCTCCATCGATTTTACGGCGGAGGCGGCGGATATAGACATCAATAATGTTGGACATGCTGTCGTATTCGTAATCCCAGGCGTTCTCTTCCAGCATGGTCCGGGTGATAACCATATTGGGATGGGACATAAAATACTCCAGGATGGAGTATTCCTTGGTGGTTAAATCGATTTTTTTATCGCCGCGCCAGGCTTCGCGGGTCAAGGTGTCCAATACGAGGTCGCCAACCTGCATTTTAGGTGTTTTAGACAACGATTCCCGCCGCATTAAAGCGCGAATACGTGCCAGGAGTTCGCTGAAGGCGAAAGGTTTAATCATATAATCGTCGGCGCCGGAATCCAGGCCTTTAACGCGGTCTTCAACGCTGTCACGCGCGGTCAGCATCAGGATGGGGGTATTAATCTTTTTTGCGCGTAAATCCTTACAGACGGTGATGCCGTCTTTCTTGGGCAGCATGATGTCCAGGATAATAATATCGTAGGAGGTGGTTTCAGCCATATACTGAGCTTCTTCCCCGTCGTAAACGGTATCCACCGCATATCCCTCTTCAATCAGGCCCCTTTTGATGATACCGGCCAGCCGTCTTTCATCTTCCACAACCAGCACACGCATCGCCGCCTCCTATCCAAGGATTCACTGTACCTACATTATATAGTAAATAGATGAACAGAATATGAAAGTAATATGAATGGAAGATGATTTTGGCATACAGTTTATCGCCGATAGCTGTCAGCTGAAAGCAATCGCTAAATTCTCCTTTCATGTCCGAAAGTCATGGTATAATTTACTAAATGATAACGAATAAAAATAAGGCCGAACGTGTGGGGGATGAAATCGACCTCCACGGGCTGACCGTTGATGAAGCGGTGCCCAAGCTGGAAGAATTCATTTACCGGGCTTTTCAATCCGGGCATTACCGGGTGTGGGTGGTACATGGGAAAGGTACTGGTGTTTTACGCATGGAAATGCGGCGGTATTTAAGCAAGCATCCGCTGGTTAGGTCGCTGCGGCCGGCCGACCCGCAGCACGGCGGCGCTGGAGCGACACAGGTGGAACTCAACGATTAATATATTTCATCGGGAGAAAGTAATGAAAAAATTGCAAGTTATTGCAGCCGTAGTTTTGACAGTCGGCATTTTATTAATGGCGGCCGGATGTTCCAAAACAAAGACGACGACCACCCCTACCACCACATTGCCGCCGGGAACACCGACGGTACAAGCAGGTGATACCATTACGGTGGATTACACTTTAAAACTGGCAAACGGGACTGTTTACCAGACCACAGTGGGCACCGGTCAACCTTTCTCTTTTGAAGTGGGTGCCGGCCAGGTAATTGCCGGTTTTGACTCAGGCGTTAGAGGCATGTATATCGGGCAAACCAAAACGGTGAACATCCCGGCGGCACAGGCGTACGGCACACAAAAGAGTGCCAGCAACCCGTTAGCCGGTCAGAATTTAACATTTATCATAACACTCGACGAAATCCAGCCGTCCCTTGCCCGCGAAGGGTTCACGGTCCAGGTGGATTACACTTTGAAACTGGCAGACGGCAGTGTTTATCAGACCACCGTGGGCACCGGCCAGCATTTCAGTTTTACACTCGGTATGGGACAGGTCATTGCCGGGTTCGATGCGGCGGTTGACGGGATGAACGTGGGCGAAACCAAAACAGTAACGATTCCGGCTGCCCAGGCCTACGGCACTACCACCAGCGCCAGCAATCCTTTAGCCGGGCAGGATTTGACCTTTGTGATTACATTATTGGCGATCAATCCGGCACAATAGGTAAAAACAATCAGTTCCACGGTAAGTTCGGACATGAAAAAACTGATACTTGCATCGGCATCGCCGCGGCGCAGGGAATTGCTGCAAAAAATCGGGCTTAAGTTCGAGGTCGATGCCAGCAACTGCGCCGAAGAAATCGACCCTGCGCTGTTACCGGAAGAGCTGGTGTGTCGGATATCGGCTGCCAAGGCAAAAGCAGTGGCATCCAGACATAAAAATGCCGTGATTATTGCGGCGGACACTATCGGGGTCATTGGCAAGAAGCTGCTGGGCAAACCGCACACGGCGGCAGAAGCCCGCAAAACGCTGGGCCAAATCAGCGGCAAATCCCATCTGGTGATTACCGGTTTTACGGTTTTAGACACTGCCACGGATAAAATAATCACTAAAACGGTCACCACGAAAGTTTATATTAAAAAACTGACACCGTTGGAAATCGATGCTTACGTGGCGACCGGCGAACCGCTGGATAAAGCGGGGGCTTACGGCATCCAGGGGCTGGGGGCGGTGATTGTGGAGAGAATCGAGGGCGATTATTACAACGTGGTGGGGCTGCCGTTATTTACTTTGACGGAAGTTTTGAAAGAATTCGGGATTAGTGTGCTGGGACGGTAATTGAAAAACGGCCTTGTTTTGTAATTATTGATTTGGGCGGTCGGGTTCGAAACCCGACCCTACAGTAGTTAAGATTTGCTTTCTGAGGTGGACGAAGAATGATATCGGGGTTGTGGAGTCTGGATTCCCGATCAGGTCGGGAATGACAAAATTGAGGGAGAATCCTTCCGGCTTATTATTCCATAGCCTAACTTTTTGGTTTATCCATCATTTTGAGGGCGCTTTGAGCGTCGGCGATAAATTCCTTGACGGTGACCCGCGAGTATTTATGGTCGGCGATTTTATCGAGGTATTGCGGCGGCACGGTAATGATGTGTGCGCCGGCCAGCGCCGCGCTGATAACATCGCCGGCGGAACGGATGCTGCCGACAATCAACTCACTTTTGAAATCCCAGTCGTCCAGCCAGGCCACGGAGTTGGCGATAACTTCCGCCGCGTTGCCGCCTTCGTCGTTAATCCGGCCGGCAAAAAGGCTGACATAGGTGGCGCCGGCTTTGGCGGCGAACATCAACTGTCCGAAAGATAATATGGCGGTGGCATTGACCTTGATGCCGGCTTTCTCGAGCTGGCTGATAACCCCCAAACAGGGCGCCCCGAATTCATTTTCCACCGGAATTTTAATGACGACATTGTGTGCTAAAGAAGCCAGCCACCTGGCCTGTTCCATCATTTCTTTCAAATCGTTGGTGGTGACTTCGGCGCTGAGCGGCAGGGGCGAGATTAATTTAGCCAGTTTTTTCACCCCTTCCTCGATGTTGTAAATGCCGTCTTTGAGCATTATTGAAGGATTGGTGGTGACGCCGTCCACAATGCCGTAGCAAAGCCATTTCTCAATCTCTTTGACATTGGCGGAATCAAGAAAGATTTTCATCCTATTCTCCTCTTAAAATATAATCGGCAGCAGCTAAGAGGTCCGGCTTAATGGCTTCAGGTTTGACGCCCTCATTATACATCAAGTGGCAAAGTTCGCAATGCATCCGGGCGATGAGCAGGGTACGGCAGCCCGCGTTGCGCCCGGCCAGCATATCGGTGAGATTATCGCCGATAAACCAGGATTCAGCGACATCGATTTCCATATCCCGGGCGGCTTGATAAATCATACCGGGTTTGGGTTTACGGCAGGCGCAATCGGCGCGGTAGCGGGCAATTCTGGCTTCAGGGTGATGCAGACAGTAATATTCGCCGTCAAGGAGGACATCTTCGGCGCACAATTGCGTTTTCATGGTATTGGTGATTTGCTTGAAGTCTTTCAGCGTCATGTGCCCTTTAGCGATACCCGGCTGGTTGGAGACGATGATTACTTTATAACCGGCGCGCTGGAATTTCTTAATCGCCCGGGGAACGCCGCGGCACAGGCGGAACTGACCGGCGATAAACGGCGAATCAATAATTCCCTGTTCCGGAAAATATACCAGTTCGTTGACCACCCCGTCACGGTCCAGAAAGACGGCTTTTGTCCGGTTGCTCAGTCTCATTTCGTCGCTTCCCACTTCATTTCTGAGGTGCGTAATAACGGGTCGGAGACGATGAGGTGCCAGATGACGCTCTGAAAAGCTTCCGTATGCGGTGTGATGGCGCCGCTGTTGACGATTGGAATGATGATGCAGCTGTCCGCGACCTGTGCCGTGTAGCCGCCATCCCGGCCGACAATACCCACTATCCGGGCGCCGATTTTATGCGTGTATTCCAGCGCTTTTACCAGATTGGTGCTGACGTTTTTTCCCCGGTTTCCGCCGCCGACCGACAGTACAAAAACACCGTCTTTATCGGAGAGGTTGCTGCCCCGCAGCCAGGCCGCGAAGCTGGTTTCCCATCCGTCGTCGTTGATGCGGGCGGTCAGTTCGGAGACATTATCGGTCGGGGCATAAGCTTCGAAACCGGCAATTTTACGGAAATCGTTAACTGCATGGGAGGCATTGCCCGCGCCGCCGCCCACGCCGAGGAAAAAGAGGCGGCCCTTTTTCTCCCGGATATCAATCAGGATATCGATGGTCCGTTCGATGGTGTCACGGTCGATTAGCTTGGCGATGGTTTTTACTTCGGCCAGATAATCGTCAATATAGGGCATTAACTATCCTTTAACATAGAATAATGAAGGAAATAATCATATTAATGAGACTCATAATAGCATAGTACAAAAGACATTTCAATAGACAGGAGGAGATTGTTAAGCTGACGGCGGACAGCTATCAATTATCAGCGGGCAGCAGGATTGCCCGGATTGAAAATCAACATGCCAAACAGAAGTTTCCCCTTTTGTTCCGATGCTGTTTTATTTGACAAGGTTATTAGGCACTGTTAAAATATCGCTAATCTTTGCGCTCAAAACGATTTTAAAACAGGAAAAAGTTAGCCGGTTACGCCGGTTATTCCGATAGCTAAGCCGCCTCCACAAACTTACGAATCCTATGTTGTGACAGGTTCCCGGATTGAAAGGAGATATCATGGAAAACAATGCCGCACGGTGGTGGGATAAACTCGGCACGCCGCAATACGGCGGAGAACTGACGGTGCGTGCCAGCCGGAATATCGTCAATTTCGACCCTTATTTCGGGGAAGCCACCGGTATTTACGGGGCGTGGCTGGAAAGGCTGGTAGTGCCGGATTGGACGCTGGACCCCTCGGTCAAGGATACCAAAGTCGGCGGTAACCGTTTCCAGAGCTGGAAAGGCAATCTCTGCGAAAGCTGGGAATTCCCGGAGCTGCAGACGCATGTCGTCCACCTGCGCAAAGGGATATACTGGCAGAACCGGCCGCCGGCCAATGGGCGGGAATTTGTGGCCGAAGATGTGGTATTTCACTATAACCGGTTTTACGGCCTCGGCGGCGGCTTCGATAAGCCCAGCCCCTACCGTTCGACAGATGTCCGCATCCAGGATTTGGCATCGGTGACGGCAGCGGACAAATATACGGTGGTTTTTAAGTTCAAGACATTGAACCCGGACTTAATCATGGAAGCGCTGCACAATATCAGCCTGGCGCAGTGCCTGGAGAACCCCGATGCCGTCAAAATGTGGGGGGACATGCGGGACTGGCATCATGCCGTGGGCACGGGGCCGTTTATTTTGCAGGATTTTGCTGCCGGTAGCTCCGCGACGCTGGTTCGGAACCCCGATTACTGGGCGTATGATGAGCGGCACCCGGAGAACAAGCTGCCCTACGTTGACGGGATTAAATACCTGATTATCCCCGATGAAACGGAAGCTGTGGCAGCGATGCGCGCCGGTAAACTGGATATTATTCATTCGATTTCATATAAACAGGCCCAGGCAATCCAACAATCGAACCCGGAAATACAGATGATTGTTACTTCCGGCGACCCGGCCACTACGGTCCAGATGAGAAACGATAAAGCGCCGTTTAACGACATCCGCGTACGGAAGGCGATGCAGATGGCCGTCGACCTGCCGACCATTGCCAAATCTTACTACGGCGGTACGGTGGAACCGTACCCGTCCACCTTGACTAACCGGGAGATGAAGGGATGGGGATTCCCATATGAAGAGTGGCCGGCGGAATTAAAGGATGAGTACTGTTACAATCCCGCGGCGGCGAAACAGCTGCTGTCGGAAGCAGGATTCCCGAAAGGCTTTAAGACGCACATCGTGGCGGCCAGCGATGGTGATTTGAACTTGCTGAACGTGGTGAAGTCTTATTTCGCGGATATCGGCATTGACATGGAAATACAGGTGATGGAACCCGCCGACTGGGTCAATTTTGTGGAAGTCGAGCAGAAGCACGACGCGTTGATGTACCGGCCTTACGGGCCGTTGGGGCACAACAAACCGCCGCTGCGGGTGGTGACGCAGTTCCAGACGGGCTATGCGGCGAACTTTGCCCACGTTAGCAATCCGGTTTTTGACTCGTTCTATCCCCGGGCGACCGCGGCGAAAAACGACGACGAACTGAAAAAGGTCATCCGGGACGCCAACGAACACGTAGCGCGGCAGCATTACGCGGTGTCTTTGTTATTGCCATTGCAGTATTCTTTGTTCCAGCCGTGGGTGAAGGCGTATGCGGCGCAGGGGCATTCGGTGTGGATGGGTTCCGGCGGCCCCAGCCTGCTGAGCTACTATGGAGCGCGGTACTGGATCGACCGGGATGTGAAAAAGAGTTTCGGAAAATAACCGGTAGAATTACGCTATAATTGATTCCATCTTGAATATCAGGGGGTTTAAAATGGCCAAGATTGTAATTGTCGGGGCAGGGAGCCACGTTTTCTCCAGCCGTTTCATCACCGATATCGTCTCCTATCCGGAATTGCGTGAGGGCACGATTTGTCTGATGGACATCGCACAGGAGCCGCTGGATTTGGCGACGGCTTTCGCCAGAAGACTGGTGGAACAGAATAAGTTCAATACCAAAATCGAGTCAACGACCGACCGCCGTAAAGCCCTGGAGGGCGCGGATTACGTGCTGATTACGCTCAAAGTGGGGGGCGTGCACCATCTGGATATCGAAAGGTCGATTGCGCTGAAGTACGGCGTGGACCAGGGGGATATGGCCTGCATCGGGTCCGGCGGTGCGTTCGATTCCATCCGGCACGTGCCGCCGATTCTGCAAATCTGCCGCGATATGGAAGAACTATGCCCCAGGGCTTTGCTTTTGAACTATACGAACCCGATGGCGACAATTACCTGGTCGATTAATGATTACACTAAAATCAAGAGTATCGGCCTGTGCCACAGCGTATACGGCACAGCGAAAACACTATCCAAATACATTGACAAGCCCTTTGAAGAAATTTCCTACTGGGTGGCGGGAATAAATCATTTCGCCTGGTTCCTGGAATTCAACTGGAAAGGGAAAGACGCCTATCCGCTGCTGCGGGAAAAATTTAAGGACCCGGCGGTTTATTCCGCTGCGGACGCGCATTATGCCGGGGCGGATATCGTCCGGGCGGAAATGTTCAAGACATTCGGCTACTATGTCACTGAATCGAGCGGGCACTGCGCTTCATACGTGCCTTATTTCCGTAAGCGGCCGGAAACCATCGCACAATACAAAATTTCCAGCGGTGCCAAATACCAGAGCAACATCGCCAACAACCAGGCGCGGGATAAAGAACAGGATGAACTGCTGAAGAAAAAACTGGCCGACAATTTCAAGTTCCCTGTGGACCACAGCGGCGAGTACGGCTCCATCATCATCCATTCTATCGAGACCGGCGAGCCGGCAGTGATTTACGGCAACGTCAAGAACAGAGGTCTGATTACCAACCTGCCGGAAGGCTGCTGTGTCGAGGTGCCGTGCCTGGTGGACGGGGAGGGCATCCACCCCTGCCATATCGGCAATTTGCCGCCGCAGGTCGCGGCTTTGAACGTCAACAATATCGGCATGCAGGAGCTGATTGTGCGGGGCGTGGCGGAAAAGGATAAGACGAAAATTTTTCATGCCATCCTGCTGGACCCGATTACGGCGGCGATGCTGACGCTCGATGAGACCAAAAAGATGGTGGACGAAATGTTCGCCGCGGAAACCAAATACGTGCAGGGCTACAAATAACAAATAATCCGTATCTTGGAGGGTATCCGAAAATTAATGTTTGGAATTATTTATATGGATTCCCGATCAGGTCGGGAATGACAAGCCGGCGATGATAGATTCAAGCAGAAGCTTGAATCTATCATGTTTCTTTGTCATTGTCGGACTTGATCCGACAATCCAGAAGATTGCGGACAGCTTAACTAAAGAGATGGGGAATCTAGTTTTAAATACAAAAGTCTATACATTTAGCGATAGTAATTAAAGAAATAGCAGGAGATAAAAAATGGCAAAGATCGTACTTATCGGCGCGGGCAGCCACACTTTTTCGAAACATCTGATTACCGATGTCATTTCCTATCCGGAGTTGCGGGACAGCACGATTTGTCTGATGGACATCGCGCAGGAACCGCTGGATTTGATTGCGGCTTTCGCGAATAAACTGGTAAAGCAAAATAAATACAACACCAAAATCGAAGCGACCACGAACCGGAAAGAAGCGCTGGACGGCGCCGATTACGTGCTGACGACAATCAAAGTGGGGCAGCGGGTACCGGTAAAAGACCCATCCCCGACCGCCTTTAACGGCATCGAACTGGGGCGCGGCGATACGATTAATGCCGGTGGTGTTTTTTACGGGGCGCGCCATGTGCCGGCGATGCTGGATATCTGCCGCGATATGGAAAAGCTCTGCCCGGACGCCTGGCTGATGAACTACACCAACCCGATGGCGATTATCACCTGGGCAATCAACGATTACACCAAAATTAAGACGGTGGGGTTGTGCCACAGCGTACAGAGCACGGCGGCGAACCTGGCGAAATATATGGGCGTACCGGCCAACGAAGTCTCTTACTGGGTGGCGGGTATCAACCACATGGCCTGGTTCCTTGAATTGAAATGGAAGGGCGAGGACGCCTATCCGCTGCTGCACCAGAAGCTGGAAGACCCGGCAATTTATTCCGCGGATGATGCGCACTGGGCGGGGCCGGACGTGGTACGGGTGGAAGTGCTGAAAGCCTTCGGGTATTTCGTCACCGAGTCCAGCATCCACATGTCGATTTACGTGCCGTATTTCCAGAAACGGCCGGAACTGCTGGCGAAGTACCTGTTAAATAAGAAGGTCATCCGTCCCAGTTATGAAGCTACGGATAAGGAATTACGGGACCAGATTGCAGGCGATTACAAATTCCCGACGGCCCACAGCGGCGAGTACGGCTCGACGATTATCCGCGCGCTGGAGACGGGGATACCTTTGCGGATTAACGCCAACGTGATGAACAAAGGCCTGATTACCAACCTGCCGGACGGCTGCTGCGTGGAAGTGCCGTGCCTGGTGGACAAACAGGGCATCAACCCATGTTATGTCGGGAACTTGCCGGCGCAGCTGGCGGCGCTAAACCGCTCCAATATCAGCGTGCAAGAACTGGCGGTGCGCGGCATCATGGAGAAGGACAAGACCAAAATCTTCCAGTCCATTTTGCTGGACCCGCTGACGAGCGCCGTCTGCACTATCGACGAGACAAAGCAGCTGGTGGACGAAATGTTTAAAGCGGAAAAGAAATACACGAGGGGATATAAGTAAACCCTGACCAAGTCAAATCTGATGTATAAAAAGGCCGTACCGACAAGTACGGCCTTAATGCTTAATTGCCGACATTCTGGGCGTTTAATGCCTCCGGCGGTAATTGGATAGTTACCGGCTGGTTGAAATTGGAGAAATCCAATTCACCCTGAAAACGGGAATCAACCGGATTGGCCGCCGGTGTGGAACTGAAAGAAGATGTCGAAATACCTCCAATCTGACCAACA
The DNA here is from genome assembly GCA_963772985.1 of uncultured Chloroflexia bacterium. Lineage (GTDB taxonomy): Bacteria > Chloroflexota > Dehalococcoidia > Dehalococcoidales > Fen-1064 > Fen-1064. Next base: position 2,750 of record CAVYZP010000019.1, on the reverse strand, counting down.
TCGCCTTGAAAATCAAGATTAATTTCAACTTTAACTGGCAAATAGTTATCCCGGGCAATCCAGAATTGAATTGAGCCGCCCGCAAAGGCATCCGGCCTGACTACGGGTGTTTCTCCGCCCCAAATGACATCAAGCTGCGGACCGAAGGGCTGTTACTGAGAAACCGCAAAATCCACTGCTCCTTGCGCAGACGGCTTAATGGTGAGGACATAACAATCAATACCATTGACTATTTCATTCTCGGAAGAATCAACCTGTACTGCAGTTTTCAATAATTCAGTGAGAAATGGAATTTGGGTCTCGCGATTCCATAAAGTACCGGTCATGGTAGTTTTAGTCCATGGATTTGGCTGGTACAGTCCGACAGCAGAATGTTTTTGATAATCTTCTCCGTTTATTAAGTACATTTCGAGCGAAAATATCTCCGGATTATTTTCAGGCTCCGTATCTGTGATCGTCATGCCCATTGACATTTTCCGGTTAGAAATATCGGTAATTTTACTTCCTTTCCATTCTGTCGAGCCGGGACCGGGTCCATCTGTAAAATCGGTATATAATTGATATGATTTAACCAGAGACAGGGCGCCTAAAGTTTTGGTGATAACCGAAGCCGGGGTTTTGGGGGCATTGCATCCTGTCGCTACCACTAAAATCATCACAAAAGATATAAATATCCCTGACAACTGTATTCTTTTATAAAACATACTTTCATCTCGAATTCGTTTATTCAAAATATATGTAATAAACAAGATATGAATCGTTCAGATACCATCTAATATCATAGCAGAAAACGGAAAAGAAAAGCCTGTTGATAAACGGACAAAATTAAAACTGCCGGTTATCCGTTTTTCCCATAAAAATGAACCTTTAGTACAAGTACTTTGGTACTTTTTTACCGGACACCGGCGCTGTTGCTGCGCCAGAATAAGATTACCAACAATATCACGAAGAAGGAGGCAGCAAAATGTCGTGTCTTTGCCGGGAAGGCGAAAAACAGTGCGGCTGGTGGATTGCCGCCAGACCGAACAATAAATCAAGCGGTTACTGCCCAATCCGCACATCGGGATTCAGACCAAGAGCAACTGCGACGGCACACAGGAAAAATTATTCACCGGGATGAATATCAAGTTCCCGCCGCCGCGGCCGGCGCCGGCATATTAGCTAACGCCGGTTTATTGGTGTGTAAGCGCAGCGGAAAGGCTGATTTGTACAACAAAATCTTGCGCCTTTTTAAGCCTAACAATCAGCTGGAAATCATTGCTTCCCGGATTGGAAGGAACGTAATTTCTTTTCCAGTTCGGCTTTGCCGGGCTCGGCAAGCACTGTGTTATCCGGGAAGACGATTGTCGGCACGCTTTTGAAGCCGCCGTTGATTTTTGCTACAGCGGCCGCCGCTGTTTCATCCCGGTCAATATCCACCCAGTCAAACGGGATTTTGAGTTTGCTGAATACCTGTTTGGCCCTGGCGCAATCCGGACACCACGCCGTGCCGTACATCTTTATTGTTTCCATTCTCATTGCACCTCCGGTCATTTACCCGTGATTCATTCCGCCCGGCGTTTTTCCGGTAAAACCGGTCAGATTAATATTACCGCTTTATTTAACTTTGTTAAACCATATCACCGGTTGCAAAATAAAAAAGCCGTACTTTCCGGTACGGCTTTTTAGTTGAAAAACGGGGGATAGCGGGGTTACATGGCGGTATAGCCGCCATCCACGATAATATCGCTGCCGGTGGTGAAGGAGGCGGCGTCCGAGGCCAGGTAAATCGCGGCGCCGCACAGTTCCTGCGGGTCGGCCATACGTTTCATCGGGGTCAAGGATTCCCACTGCTTAATCATCTCCGGTGCAGAGAGTTTGACGGTCATCTCGGTGCGGGTATAGCCGGGGCTGATGCAATTGACGCGGATGCCCTGACCGACCCATTCGATGGCCATACACTTGGTCAGCAGGATAACGCCGGCTTTGGCGGCGTTATAGTGCGCCTGTTTCTGGGGATAATTGGCGACCGTGCCGGACATCGAGGCTATGTTGATGATGCTGCCTTTCTTTTTCGGAATCATGATTTTGGCGGCGGCCTGGCTGCAGTAGAATACGCCTTTCAGGTCGGTATCGACGACGAAATCAAGGTGTTCTTCGGGGGTGGTTTCGGCGGCTTCGTGAATGCAGACACCGGCATTATTAATCACGATATCCAGTCCGCCCAGCTGTTTGGCTAAAGCGTTGAAGGCCTTTTCGACCTCATCTTTTTTAGTGACGTCGCCTTCGATAGCATAGGCTTTCTTGCCCAGTTTTTTAATTTCAGCGACAACATTCTGCGCATCGCCGATATTCTTCTCGAAAACGCCGATATCGCAGCCTGCCTCGGCCAGCGAAATCGCCATGACCCGGCCGATGCCGCGCCCGGCGCCGGTGACCAGCGCTTTCCGCCCGTCCAGTTTGAATAAATCTACAATCGTCATAAAAACCCTCCTGTAATTCTCTCTAAAATATAACCAGAAAATTGGGGATTGTGGAAAAATGTAATGGGAACCGATGGCTGATTATTTTTATGGATTTCCGATCAGGTCGGGAATGATAAACTTTTCTTTGTCATTGTCGGGCTTGCCCCGGCAATCCAGAGATTTCGGATAGTCTCAGAGAAGATTAGGTTAAGGGCTGGGCCCATCATACATTTGCTCCGAATTAACTAAAGCTGACCTTTCTGCTCGATACGTTGCGGTCTCAACCTTATCATCGCGTCATGGTTA
>CAVYZP010000018.1:0-71678 GCA_963772985.1 uncultured Chloroflexia bacterium | reverse complement strand
AGCCAGACATCGTCGCAGGCTTTCGTTTCATCGGGGCTTAGTTTGACGTCCAGCGCCCCCAGGTTCTCGGCCAGCTGCGCCGCGGAGGAAGCCCCCACAATCGCGGAAGCAATCCCCGGATTCCCCAACACCCAGGCGAGGGCAAACTGCGCTGGCTTGCGGTTGTAGGCCGCGGCGATTTGCTTGAGGTGTTCAACGGCCTTAAAATTTATCGGCGACCAGTACCGCTCCAGATACATCGGATTCTGCCCGAAGCGGGTATCGGCAGTCGGGGGCTGATTGCCGTTGTGCTTGCCGGTGAGCAGCCCGCCGGCCAGGGGATTATAGACCACCACCCCGACGCCTTCGTCGGCGCAGGTCGGCAGCAGTTCGGCTTCGATATCGCGGGTGATGAGGTTGTAAACCGTCTGGATGCAGTCGAACCGTGCCAGGTTACGCTGCTCGCTGACCGCCAGCGCCCGCACCAGCTGCCCGGCGCGGTAATTGGAGCAGGCGGCATAGCGCACCTTGCCCTGCCGCACCAGGGTATCGAACGCCCGCAGCGTTTCCTCGATGGGCGTGGTGTTGTCCGGATGATGGGCGTAATAGATGTCCAGATAATCGGTGCCGAGGCGCCGCAGGCTGTTTTCGACGGCCTGCAGGATGTGTTCGCGCGAGAGGCCGGCGTCGTTGGGGCCGGGGCCCTGTTTGCTGGCCACTTTGGAGGCCAGCACCACGACATGGCGTTTGTTTTTCAGGGCTTTGCCGACAATTTCCTCGGAGCGGCCGCCGGCATAGCCGTCGGCGGTGTCGAAGGAGTTGATGCCCTTTTCGAAGGCTAAGTCGATGATTTTCAGTGATTCAGCCTCGTCCACCTGCTGGCCGAAAATCATCGTGCCGAGCGTGATTTCGGAGATTTTTAAACCCGTTCTGCCCATTTTTTTGTACTGCATGTTAGACTCCTTTTTGATTTGTCATTATCGGGCTCGACCCGATAATCCAGTAGAATTTCACCCCTCGCTCCAGTCTCTCCCACGGCGGGGCGATAGGACTGAGGATGAGAATCAAACCTCCCTCTTTCCTAAGGAACCACACTGTCGTTCTTGAGGTCGGCAGACCGAAATACTTTTACTTTTCGAGTAAAAGTACCATACCCTGATCGGGAATCTTGAGTCCGAAGACGAAATACTTTCGACCTTAAGTCGAAATGTACATCTCACATCCTTCTATAATTGACCAGGGTCTGCTAATGTTAATTGAAGCATTTCATTCTCGACTACAAAAGTATCTCCATTCTGGCGGATGGCTGAGGCCGCAGCCGAAGTACTTTGCTAAACAAACGTACCAGAATCTACAGTCTGAAGTGGATACCGGCCTGCGCCGGTATGGATTACCGGTGGGCGATGCCCACCCTACATTTCCATTTTCGCTGGCAAAAACCTAATGTTAGTTCCCTCGCCCCCCGGAGCGCATTTCACCAAAATGCGCGGAGGTACTCAGGACAAGTGTCATGAGTATAGTGGGAGAGGGTCAGGGTGAGGGGACAATGTATACTTTGCGAAGCAAATGTATATTGAGGGACTTAATAATTCTCCTTTAATCCCTTCCTCCTAAGGCGGACTATAAGTCTTAGAAAGGAGGGAGATTGGCCAGTATCCTTAAGCTAGCTCCCATAAAACACGCGCGGGGGACGCAGTTCCTTCCAGACCTCGTCGCAGGCTTTCTTTTCTTCATCGCTGAGCTTGATATCCACCGCTTTGACGTTGTCCTCGAGCTGTTTGGCCGAAGAAGCCCCGACCACTGCCGAGCTGACCACCGGGTTGTTGATAATCCAGGCCAGGGCGAATTGCACCAGGCTGCGGCCGTGGTCTTCGGCGACTTTCTTCAGTTCCGCCACGGCTTTAAAATTGGCCGGCGACCAGTATAGTTCCTGTTCCCTTTTGCCCGTCCTTTCCCGTCCGAAGCGGTTGTCCGCCGGCGGGGGCTGGTTGGGGTCGTATTTGCCGGTCAGGAACCCGGCGGCCAGCGGATTGAAAACCGTCACGCCGACACCCTCGGCGGCGCAGCAGGGCAGTAATTCATATTCGACATCGCGGGTGAGCAGGTTATAAACCGACTGGATGCAGTCGTACCGGGCGAGGTTGTTTTTATCGCTGACCCAGAGCGATTTCGTCAATTGCCAGGCGCGGATGTTGGAGCAGGCGACATAGCGCACTTTCCCCTGCTGCACCAGATGGTCGAATGCCCGCAGCGTTTCCCCGATGGGGGTGGCATAATCCGGGGTATGCGCATAATAAACATCGATGTAATCCGTGCCCAGTCGTTTCAGGCTGGCTTCAACTCCCTGGATAATATGCTCGCGGGACAGGCCGGAATCGTTGGGGCCGCGGCCGCCGCGGTGCCCGATTTTGGTAGCCAGAACCACCGATTGCCGTTTGTTTTTGATGGCTTTCCCGACAATTTCCTCCGACTTGCCGAGTCCGTAGGCGTCCGCCGTGTCGAACATGTTGATGCCCTTTTCAAAGGCTAAATCCAGTGTTTTGATGGCTTCTTCTTCACCGACCTGGGTACCGAAAAACATCGTCCCGATGCTCATCGCGGAAATTTTGAGGCCCGTCCGGCCCATCTGTTTGTACTGCAATTTTGAACTCCTTCATAAATTATTTACCTGGATTCCAGATCAGGTCGGGAATGACAATGGTGTTTATTGCCCCTCTCTCTGACTCTCTCCCACGGCGGAGCGAGAGGACTAACCGAGGGAAAACAGCTTCAAGCTTTGCTTGAAGCTGTTTTCTTTTCATTGTCATTATCGGGCTTGACCCGATAATCCAGAGATTTCGGGCATCATCAGAAGTGCATCGTTCTTTATTAGTAAATATTTCGCCTGCACTTTGCCTCAAGTTTACTCTAATAACAGCGTTTTAGGCAACAACCACGGAGGGAATTAGGGATAAATAATACAATAATTGGCATCAGTTCATCAGTAGGGGAGGGTTTAGTCGTAGACGTAACCCTCCCGCCCCGGTCACTCATCTTTTACCTAAACTGACCGCAGCCTGTTTACAGTTCTAAAAAGGTCCAAAATACCCACTTCCACTGCCAGAAGTCCGTCTCAGGCGGATGACGTGGCAATCTCACGATAAAAAACTGCTCGCAGATTATTTATTTGTATGTCGATATTAGTATTTCGGATTTTCTTGATTATTGAATCTTGATTCTTGATTATTTCGTAAGAGGGGGGTGACAAAATCCCCTTGACACCTCTTCCTTTCCCCGGTGTACAATAATCGCACACTCGGGCGCGGTCCGCCTCAGGCGGATAAAATACTTTCTATCGCCCATAGGTGGAAGTACTCAGCCGAAGCCATATTTATGACTTTAGTAAAAAAGTATCTTTGGCCGGTTGTTAATTATTTTGCTTTAGTAAATTGGGGGAAAATGGGTGTTTAGTAAAACAAATCAGGCACGTTCACACCTAATGCAAATATTTGGTTCTGAAAAACAAATATCGTGTCTGCCCGCGCACAAAAACTCCATAAATACACTGGAAAACGAATCAGCTTCAAAATCGATAATTGATTTTAACGTTATGGTAAATAGAGGCCGTTTTTAGCCTCAAACCCAGGGGCGGATAATTTTTAAAATTTCACTTTTTACAAAACGAATCAGGCTCAATTCCGCAGACGTATGCCGGAGCGATGCGTAGGGAACGGAGTGAACATGTACCTTAACAATAGAATACTCTGTCATTCTGAGATACGAAGTACCGAAGAATCTAGTTTTTAAAAATATTATATTTAGTATTTCGATATTAGGATTTATTTGGAGCTTGGAATTTATCAGGCTAAATTCCTGCCTCCGCGGGAATGACAATATGCGGGCTGTTGTATAATACTTGCAGGTAATATCATGAAAAAAGAAAACAAAATGCCTCCGGTGTGCGAGGCTTATCTGGACATTGAGACGACGGGACTGTCCCCATCCGGCAGCGAAATCACTGTCATCGGCATCCACATATGCAAGGGGGACGAAGAGACTTTCGTGCAGCTGGTGGGGCGGGACATTGACGCGGACAGCCTGCTTGAGGCCCTGGAAGGCGTACAGGTCCTCCACACTTATAACGGCCACCGCTTCGACCTGCCTTTCATCCACCGTAAGCTCGGCGTGAACCTGGAAGAGATATTTGCCCACCGCGACCTGATGTATGACTGCTGGCGGAACAACCTGCGCGGCGGCTTGAAATCGGTGGAATGCCAGCTCGGCATTGACCGGGATTCCGTGGGGATTGACGGTCTGGAAGCCGTGCGGCTGTGGTGGCGTTATGTAGAGACTTTCGACCTGGACGCGCTGAACGTCCTGCTGAAATACAACAAAGAAGACGTGCAGAACCTGAAGGTTTTAAAAGAGAAACTGAAATAAAAGCTGACAGCCATTAGCTTTCGGCTGTCAGCTTTTAGTACATTGCTTGACGAAATATTAGGCTTTGGCTTTTTCGGGGGAACTGAAGAGTTTTTTCCACCAGGCTACTTTCTTGGGAGTTTCGGCGGCTTTATTTTCGGTTTTACCGGGCGGCAGCTGTTTTTGCGCCTGCTGCAGCAGGACATGCAGTTCCTGGACTTCGCGGCGGCGCGAGTCCAGTTCATTTTCCAGAATTGAAATGGTCTTCAGCATCGCGTCAATCGTGGCGGCGCTGTCTTCTTTTTCCTGATTTTCTACCGGCGCCGGGAGAGCGTCTTCCGGGATTTCCACCATGTAGATTTCGCCGTGCGGCGAGGGCACCTTATGGGCATTCAACTCACCCTTGGCAATCCGCCTGCGTATGCTGTCGATGGACATGCCTAAGCATCTCGCGGCTTCCGCAATCGTTACTTCCTGAATCGGTTTGGTTTTTAGTTCTGTCGTCATGATGATTCTGTAACCTCCATTGATTACCTCTACTATAATTCTAAGGCACTTTTTTGAGGTTTCAAGTGTTTTTTTTCATTTGCATAGACAGAACACAGGCGGCGCTTAAGCAATCTCCGGGCAAAAAAATACACTGCCCGATTTCTCAGGCAGTGTATTTTCGAGGTTGTTTAACCGCGGTTGATTTTTATACCTGGTCGCGATAGGATTTGCGTTTCTTGGGTGCTTTCTTGGGGTTAACCAGTTTATCGGCGTTCTTCATCAGTTTTTCGAGTAAAGTATCGAATTTGGCCAGTTCTTCTTTGGTGAAGACGGCGGTCAATTTTTCAAATAAGACCAGACTGCCCTTGGTCGAAAAAGCCAGTTTTTCTTTTCCCTTGGGGGTCATGACCGCCCAGACCAGACGCCGGTCGGTGGTATCGCGGATTTTCTTGACCAGGCCCTTCTCTTCCATCCGGTCGAGAATCGTGCTCAGGGTATTGGTGTTCTTGTCCAGTAATTTGGCCATTTCTGTCGCGTTGGCGTTGTCACCCAGTTTTTTCATGACGAGCAAGACGAGGAACTGCTGATAGGAGAGGCCGCGCATCTTGATGAGGCCGCTGTCGGCATACCGGGTGATTAACCCGCCGGTATGATACCAGTTAATCCAGATTCTGTGTTGAATGTCCCCATGATCAAATATTTCTTTCATTTTCCACCACCATTTTTATTTTCTAGTACCATTACTTTAGTACTATTTTGGTACTAGAGATATTGTACCCCAAAACAAAACATTTTTAAAAAAGAACAATAAGGGGTGATTACTAGAGGTATCTTTCACTGTAATTAGTATCAGGTGTGAATCAAGAAATTTGTCAAAATAAGAAAATAAATTTGCTTGGGGACTCTGTGGAATATGTAAAATCTTTGTAAAATATCGGAAAATAATTAATTTTCGGTCAAAATTATTTATTTTAAGCCGGCGATAAAAAGCCAGGACCAGGCCAGTGCGATGCCGATGGCACCGCCGACAATAACCTCAAACGGCGTGTGTCCCATCAATTCCCGCAGGTCGGCTTCAATTTTGACCATCGGCTCTTTTCTTTTCAATTCCAGTATGATTCTGTTCAATACCACCGACTGCTGCCCGACCGATTGACGCACCCCGGCGGCGTCATAAGTCACTACCAGCGCAAAAATCACGGCGATGGCGAAATAGGCCGAACCCAAACCGTCTTTCATGCCGGCTGCTGTCGCCAGGGCGCAGACCATTGCCGAATGGGCGCTGGGCATGCCGCCGCTGCTGATAAAGAAACTCAGGTCAAGTCCTTTCCCCTGTGAAACGGCAATCAGCATCTTCACCAGCTGGGCTAATGTCCAGGCGCACAGCGGGATAATCAGCACCCAGTTCGTAATCAGGTCATATAGCATTGATTAGCAACTTCCTTCCCATTTGTTATCCCTGACTGGTAATGGCGCGGCTGTTCCACAATTTGCGGTCGGCAATATCGCGGTCAAAAAGCAGCCGGTAAAAAATGACTTTACCCATCGACTCGTTTTTACTCAATTCGGTGCGCCGCCCGATAGCCCTGGCCAGTAAACCAATGATACACATGCCGGCGAAACCGCAGGTGACGGCCACTTTGTCTTCCACTCCCAGCGGTCCGGTGAAGAAGTATGCCAGGAACGGAAACGAAACAAATACACAAACGACGCCCAGGGCGACCTGTTTAAACGGCGCGAAGAATAAATACGGTGCGATCAGTGCGATCAACCCCATTTGCCAGGAAAACAGGGTCATCACGCCCAGCGTTACAAAAACGCCGCGGCCGCCGCTTTTAAATTTGAGATATATGGACCAGTCATGCCCGAGAATCGCACATATCCCGATAATTACCTGGTAAACAGGGGCAACGACGAAGATATACCGGGCCAGAAAGACTACCAGCGCTCCTTTGCCGATATCAAAAAGGGCGACCGGAATTGTCAGCCATTTGGGACCGCCGGCGTTTAAAACATTCGCCGCACCCACTTTCCCGGTGCCGACTTTACGGATATCCTTCCCCTGCGACCATTTAATTGCCAGATAACCGGCCGGGACCGAGCCCAGCAGATAGGCTCCGAGCGCCATTAAGATAAATTTAATTTCCGTCATCGCAACAACCTTGTGCTAAGCAGTTTTTATCCCTCTTTGCTCCGCCATGGAAATAAATTGCTCAATAAAATGCATCGGGACATCCGTGCCGCCAATCGTGATTTCGGCGGCGGGGTCAATGCCGTGATAATCCGTGCCGCCGGTGGGGGCCAGGTCGTACTTGTTGGCGAGGTGCAGCAGGTTGTTGGTTTCCGCCGGCAGGTAACCGGCATAATAGACTTCCATTCCCGCCAGTCCCAAAGGTTTTAATTCCCGGATTACGGTCTCCGGGTTTGTGGTGGTAAAGGGATGGGCCAGCACCGGCAAACCGTGAACTTTAAGTATCAGCTGCACCGCCGCGGCCGGGGTTAGCTTTTCCCGCGCGACATAGGCCGGACAATCCCGTCCGATATATTTTGTAAAAGCTTCTTTGAAAGAAGAAATATACCCTTTTTCCAGCAGGGCCTGGGCGACATGCGCCCTACCCAGCGCGCCGTTTCCGGCAATCTGTTTTACTCTGGCCAACTCGACATCACAGCCGAGTGCTTTTAGTTTCGCTACCATTTTTTCGGCCCTTTCGGTCCGCGAATTACGCATCCGCGCCAGGCTGGACCGGAATTCCCCGTTGTCATAGTCTATAAAATATCCTAGCATATGGATTTCGCCGCTGGTAGTATCGGTGCTCAGTTCCACGCCTGGAATCAGTTTCAATGCCGGAAATTCCTGTAACGCTGCGAGGGCAGGCTCCAAGCCGTCCACCGTATCGTGGTCGGTGAGCGCCATCACGGTTAAATTGGCCGCCGCCGCCAGACGCACGATTTCTGCCGGGCTGTAACGGCCGTCCGAGGCATTGGAATGGATATGCAGGTCAGCTTTCGCCATTATTCTGTTTCCCGCTGCAGACGCTCGATACTGACGGCTTTCCCGGTCTGTTCATCGACTCTGACCAATATCGCGTTGAGTACGCTTTTTCCGGCGGTGACCGATACCCGGTACGGCAGCATCGTCAGGAAATGTTCGAGCACTTTTTCCGGTTCATCGCCAATAACCGATTCGATAGGGCCGGTTAATCCAATATCGGTGACATAAGCCGTGCCGCCGGCCAGTATCCTGGAATCAATCGTGCCGACATGAGTATGCGTGCCCAGCACGGCGCTGACCCTCCCGTCGAGATAGCGCCCCAGCGCCATTTTCTCCGAGGTGGCTTCGGCATGAAAATCCACGACAATTACCCGCGGTTTTTCCGCCAGCTGCGCCAGCAGCGCGTCCATCGCGCGGAAAGGACAATCGTAGTTATCCATAAACGTCCGCCCGATGAGGTTAACCACCAGCACGCCGTTTTTAATCACCCATCCTTTACCGGGGACACCGGGAGGATAGTTCAACGGCCTGATCAGGGGCATGTCGCCGTCCAGACAGGGCAAAATAGATTTTTGCGCCCAGACATGGTTCCCCGAAGTCAGGACGTCAGCCCCGGCTTTGAACAGTTCTGCCGCCGTTTCCGGCGTCACGCCGAGGCCGTGGGCGCTGTTTTCGGCGTTAACAATCGTCAGGTCTACCCCGTATTCCTGCCGGATTTGTGGCAAAAACGTATTCAGCACCTGCCGTCCCGGTTTGCCGATGACGTCTCCGATTGCGAGTATCAGCATTAATTCCCCTGTTTCCTACTTCGCAAAATCAACTGCGCGGGTTTCCCTGACCACGGTGACTTTAATCTGACCGGGGTATTCCATTCCCTCTTCAATCTTCTTGACGATATCCCGGGCCAGTCGCATTGCGCCCAGGTCATCAATTTCCTCCGGCTTGACCAGTATTCTGACCTCGCGGCCGGCCTGAATCGCGAATGATTTCTCGACACCGGTGAAACTGTTGGCGATATCTTCCAGCGATTTGAGCCGCTTCAGATAGCTTTCCAGTGATTCTCTTCTGGCGCCCGGCCGCGCGCTGCTGATGGCATCGGCGGCGGATACGATATAACCCCAGGTGCTGGTATTGGGCGTTTCGAAATGATGCTCGGCGATGCCCATCACCACCTCAGGAGATTTTTCCCATTGTTTGACTAAATCGGCGCCGATGGCCGCATGGGTGCCTTCAACTTCACGGTCCACCGCTTTACCGATGTCATGCAGCAAACCGGCTTTTTTCGCAATCATGGGATTTGCGCCCAGTTCGGAGGCAATCATTTGGGCCATAAACGCCACTTCGATGCTGTGATGCAGGACGCTCTGGCCGTAACTGGTGCGGTACTTTAACCGCCCGAGTAACCTGATTAATTCGGGGCGCAAACCCTGCACTCCAACCTGATAAGCGGCCTGTTCGCCGGCGGTCTGGATGCTGGCGTTGACTTCTTCCTCGGCTTTTTTCACGACTTCTTCAATCCGCGCCGGATGGATACGGCCGTCCAGAATGAGTTTGGTCAGTGCGATACGGGCGACTTCGCGGCGCACCGGGTCGAAGCTGGATAGCGTGACCGCTTCCGGGGTATCGTCCACAATCAGGTCCACGCCGGTGGCCTGTTCCAACGCGCGGATGTTGCGGCCTTCCCGCCCGATAAGTCTGCCTTTCATCTCATCGCTGGGGATGGGGACACTGGTGGCAGTGGTCTCGGAGACGATTTCCGAGGCGCTGCGCTGGATGGTCTGGGCCAGGATTTCCTGGGACCTCAGGTCGGCTTCCGCTTTGATTTTTATTTCCCATTCGTGCAGGCGGCGGGAGGCTTCGCCTTTCATTTCGGATTCAATACTCTGCAGCAGCATTTCTTTGGCCTGGTCGACGGACATGCCGGAGATGATTTCCAGTTGTTTTAGTTCTTTGCCTTTTGCCTCTTCAATCTGCGCCTGCAAATTGTCCAGGGATTTTTCCCGGTTGGCTAAGGCCCTTTCCCGCTGCCCGATGCCTTCCAGCTTATGCTCCAGGTTTTCGGTCTTGGAAAGCAGCCGGTTTTCCTGCCGCTGTAATTCCAGGCGGCGTTCCTTGTATTCGGCATCTGCGGTCGTCCGGACTTTGTCTGCATCCACTTTGCCCTGTTCGATAATTTTTTTCGCTTCTTCCCGCGATTCAATGATTGTGCGGTTCACTTTCCGCTGGGTAACACGAAGGAGGCGGTTGACCGCCATATTGCGGTTGAAGAAAATGATTGCGCCGCCTAAAACAACCCCGATAATCAGCACGGCAACTAATAAGATGGCTGTTAATACATTTGACATATTTACACCCCACTTTCCCGGTAAACTGCCTTGGAATTAATCATTATTACTACCCGGTTCTTTCGTTTCCTGCCAGAGTTTTTTCACGGTCTGATTTATCACCGTATAGCTGAAGCCGCGCCGTTTCAGGTAATCGCCCAAGCGGCGGCGAAAGACTTCATAATCCTGATTGGGCAGGTGCTGCGCTTTGTGCAGGGCGGCCTGATAAGCGGCTTGCATATCGTCCGAATCATCGGTTACTTCTTTGATGATTTCGTCGGCCACACCCTTCTTTTTCAGCTCCAGCCTGGTCAGCCGCCGGCTGCGCGGCTTGAAAGTTTCTCTGTTTTCCTTCCAGAACCGGGCGAAGGCAGTATCATCCAGTAAATTCTGCTCCTTTAATTTATTTATTATTATTTCAATTTTAGAATCTTCTAATCCACGGCGGTGCAGCCGGTCTCTCATCTCCGTTTCGCTGCGCGGCCGGTAACTGAGGAACCGGTAGGCAATATTCATGCCCCGGGACAAACCGGCGTCTTCCGTCAGTTCCTGTATATTGTTTTCGGAAATTTCCTCCCCGACTTTCAGCCCTTTTTGGGTTACCGTTTCCGTATCTATTTTGGCGGCAAACTTACCGTCCAGAAACACATTTACCTGTTCCCCGCTGCGCTTATTCGCTTTTAGCGCGGTAATCTTACTCATTTTCAGTTACCTGATTAAAACACAAAAGCTGAGGTCTAGACCTCAGCTTCTATTTCCGTTTACCAGTTATCTATGACTTTGTGAAATTAATTCACTGGTCTTTGGGCGCTTCTTGTACGCCTGGTAAGGCTGAGGCTCGGACCTGCTGCTCTATCTCTTTTGCAATCTCAGGTTTTTGGATCAGGAAAGTTTTAGCGTTTTCCCTTCCCTGTCCCAGACGAGTATCACCCCAGGAGAAAAAAGCACCGGACTTTTTGATCAGCCCCAGCTCAACCCCTAAATCAATCAGGTCGCCTTCACGGCTAATGCCGTGGTCAAACATAATATCGAATTCAGCGGTCCTGAACGGCGGCGCCACTTTGTTCTTCACAATTCTGGCTTTGACCCGGTTACCGACTGCCACCTCGCCCTGTTTAATCGTTTCACTGCGGCGCAAGTCAATTCTGACCGAGCTGTAAAACTTCAGGGCCCGCCCGCCGGGTGTTACCTCGGGATTACCAAAAACGATACCGACCTTCTCTCTTAACTGGTTGATAAAAATTACTGCTGTTCCGGATCTGCCAATCGCCACGGCCAGCTTTCTCAGCGCCTGTGACATCAGTCTCGCCTGCAAGGCTACCTGACTGTCACCCATCTCGCCTTCAATCTCAGCGCGCGGCACCAGGGCGGCAACACTGTCAACTACGATAACATCCACAGCTCCACTTCGGACTAAAGCTTCGCAAATCTCCAGGGCTTGTTCGCCGGTATCGGGTTGGGAAATCAGCATGTCGTCAATTTTGACTCCCAGATGCCCGGAATAGACAGGGTCCAGAGCGTGTTCCACGTCAATGTAAGCAGCGACTCCCCCTGTCTTCTGCGCTTCTGCAATAATGTGCAGGGCCAGCGTGGTTTTACCGGTGGATTCGGGACCGTAGATTTCGATGATGCGTCCCCTGGGTATGCCCCCAATCCCGAGAGCGATGTCCAACGAAATAGAGCCGGTGGAAATGATCCCCGCGGCTGCCACGGTGGTCGATTCCCCCAGCTTCATAATTGAGCCTTTGCCAAACCTTTTTTCTATCTGGCTGATGGCTAGCTCGAGCGCCTTAGTTCTTTCTCCGGTGGTCATATTCGTCTTACATAATGATAACATGAACAATCATTAAAAACAATACTTATTTGGTACAAATGTTCGTTTCAAACGGTTTCGGAAAAATATTTATTCTGCGCGTAGAAATACAGCCCGCTATGATTGAATTTATTATATTATTGTTGATACAATACCCGCGTGATTATCATTTCAAATAAAGGGGATAAGGGCAAATGCCGGTTGCCGATTTAATCTTCCGCAACGCCGATGTTTTCACCCTCGACCCGCAGCGGCCGCAGGCTGATTTTGTCGCGGTGCGGGATGGAAAAATCCAGTTTGCCGGCACTAAAGATTCTCTAAATAATTTCACCGGACCGGGCACTAAATTTGTGGATTGTGCCGGAAAAACGCTGCTGCCGGGTTTTAACGACGCGCACTGTCATATTTTTTCTTTTTTAAGGAAGCTAACATCCATTGACCTCGGTGCGCCCCAGATTAAGTCTATCGCGGATATCCAGTCAGCAATAAAAGCAAAGGCAGCGAAAACGCCGCCCGGCGAATGGATTACCGGCACGGATTACAACGAGTTCTATTTAACGGAAAAGCGCCACCCTACGCGCTGGGAAATTGACGAAGTTGCGCCGGATAATCCGGTGATGCTCACGCACCGTTCATTGCACGGCTGCGTGCTGAACAGCCGGGCACTGGCGCTGGCCGGTATCACCATCGAGACGCCGGAGATGCCGGGGGCGATGATTGACCGGGATGCGGCGCGAGGCGGCGAACCGAACGGTTTCCTGGCGGAGATGGTGGGATATATCCGGGAACATGTGATGCCGCCGATTTCGGGAAAGGAATTAATCGCGGCAATTAAACTAGCGAACGCGGAATATCTCTCGCAGGGCATCACTTCACTGCAGGACGCCACTTACGTTAACGACCTGAAAAGATGGCATAAATATCAGGAATTCAAAGAAAAAGGTATCCTGCAAAGCCGGGTTTATATGATGACAGGATTGGACAACCTTAATGAATTTCGAAATACGGGTCTGGGATTTGGGGCCGGTGATGAAAATTTGCGGCTCGGCGCAGTCAAAATTATACCGACCCTAATTGGCGAAAAAATGCACCCTGCACCGGAGGAATTAAATGCCCTGGTACTGCAAACCCACCGGGCCGGTTTTCAACTGGCAATCCATGGCGTCCAGGCTCAAATGGTAGATGCAATTATTTGCGCTTACGAATATATGCAGTCAGTCACGCCTGATTTTCACGGCCGGCGGCACCGCCTCGAACACTGCTCCGAATGCCCCCCGCCGCTGATGGACCGACTGAAAAACCTCAATCCCGTCGTGGTCACCCACCCTTCTTTTACTTACTTCAGCGGGGACCGTTACCTGGCGACAGTAGAAAAAGACGTCATCCCCTGGCTTTACCGGACCGGCACGCTGGTGAAAAGCGGTTTGACGGTAAGCGCCGGTTCCGATTCCCCGATTGTTCCCAACAGCCCGGTCATGGGCATCTACGGCGCGGTTACCCGTTTGACAGCTTCCGGGCAAATGTTGAATCACGCCGAAAAAATGACTGCCGCCGAAGTAATAAAAATGTACACTATCAATGCCGCATATGCATCCCACGAAGAAACCATCAAAGGTACCATTTCCCCCGGTAAACTGGCAGATATGGTGCTGCTCTCCGCTAACCCCACCAAGGTATCAGCTGCAGAAATTAAAGATACCCAAGTGCAGATGACCGTCATCGGCGGGAAGGTGGTCTGGGGAGGTTAAAGATGGGCAGATTCTGTTATCCTGCAAAAGCCACGTGCGCAACTACAGTGAATGAATTGAAGCGATATCAGTTTAATAGATTCGCATGCATTCACTTCGTTCCAGGACGTGAAAAAGAAGCGCCCCGTGAATTTCACGGGGCGCTTTGTGCAACTATTATGAGCTAATTACTTTATTCGGCGTCGTTGTCCAGCGCATCGCCGGTGTCAATGTCCGCTTCGTCTTCCTCATCAATATCCGCATCGGCTTCGTCCTCTTCATCAATGGACATGTCGAGTTTTTCTTCCGGTTCGACGGCAATTTCTTCGTCCATCTTATCCAGCACCTGTTCCAGGGCGGCAACCGGCGCCGGGACCATTTCCTCCAGCGGCTTGTAGCGTGCGGGAATCAAACGCCCGATGATGACGTTTTCCTTCAGGCCGATGAGTCTGTCCGTGGCCCGTTTGATGGAGGCTTCGGTCAGAATTTTGGTCGTCTCCTGGAATGACGCGGCGGCCAGCCAGCTGCTGGTGCTGAGCGCGGCCCGGGTGATGCCTAAAAGCACCGGATGGGCCGTGGCGGGTTCGCCGCCCTCTGCCAGTACCTTAGCGTTGATATCTTCATACTGGAAGCGGTTCGTCAGTTCGCCCGGAATCAGCTCGGTATCGCCGGAAGAATCCGTGCGTACTTTAGAAAGCATCTGGCGGACGATGGTTTCAATATGCTTGTCGTTAATCGTGACACCCTGGGACCGGTAAACCTTGAGAACTTCATCCACCAGGTACCGCTGCACGGCCTCTTTACCGGAGATGTTCAGGATGTCCTGCGGGTTCAATTGGCCTTCGGTCAGCTGCTGTCCGGCCGCAACCTTCGCGCCGTTCTGGACGCGCAGTCTGGTGGCGGAGGAAACATGGTAAACACGCTCGTCTTTTTCTTCGTAGGTTATCGTCATTTTTCCGCTGGCGATACTTACTTTACCGGCGACAGGGGAAATCAGTGCCTGATTTTCATTTGGCGCCGCCACTGCCTTGGCTTCTTTGTCCGCCTTGGCTTTAGCTTTATCCACGGGCGGGCTCGCCAGCACCATGCCGATTTCCACCTGCTGTCCGTTCTTGACAGCAGGTTTCCAGCCGGCCGGGATTTCACGTTCATCGCTGAACGTTTCGCTGCTAGTCACTTTGATGGTTTGTCCGTCATCGGTTTCGGTGATTTCAACCACGCCGTTGATTTCAGACAGTATCGCCTGGTTCTTCGGCGTTCTGGCTTCGAAAAGCTCTTCGACTCTGGGCAGACCGGTCGTGATATCCAAGCCGACCACACCGCCGGTGTGGAAGGTTCTCAGCGTCAGCTGGGTACCGGGCTCACCGATACTTTGCGCGGCGATGATACCGACGGCGGTATTCATGCCGATGATGTTGCCGCGTGCCAGGTCGCGGCCGTAGCACTGCTGGCAGACACCCTGCTTGGCCTGACAGGTCAGCGGGGAACGGATATTTACGCTCTTGATGCCGGCGGCGGCAATCTGAGCGGCCTTCTTATCGTCAATTTCCTGGTTGCGCTCCACGATGATTTCGCCCGTTTTCGGGTCAACCACGTTACTGGCAGCCAGACGTCCGACGATACGCTCGCTGAGGCTCGGTAATAAGCCTTTCTCTTCGGTCTCATAAATCCACAAGCCGTCAATCGTCCCGCAATCTTCTTCGAGTACGATGCAGTCATGGGCCACGTCAACCAGACGGCGGGTCAGGTAGCCGGATTCCGACGTTCTCATAGCGGTATCGGCCAGACCTTTGCGTGCGCCGTGGGTGGAGATAAAGTATTCCAAAACGCTCAAGCCTTCGCTGAAGCTTGATTTAATCGGGAAGTCGATGATTCTACCGGAAGGGTTGGTCATCAGACCGCGCATGCCGGCCATCTGCCGTATCTGGGTCATGTTACCTTTGGCCCCGGAGGTTGCCATCATGTAGATGCCGCTTAAGGGGTTCAGGGCTTTCTGCGTGGCCTCGGTCACCTTGTCGGTGGTTTCCATCCAGACGCGGACGACTTCATCATATCTTTCGTCTTCGGTAATCAAACCGTTTTCGTACTGGCTTTCCACCTGGATGGTCTTTTCTTCGGCTTCGGCAATCAGTTTGGGTTTGGATTTCGGCACTTCAATATCGCTCATGGCGATGGTCGTGCCGGATTTCGTAGCAAACTTAAAGCCCATTTCTTTGATTCTGTCCATGACCTCGGCCATGGCTTCATCAGTCAGAATTTTGGCGCAGTCCGCCACGATTTTCTTGATGGTAGACTTATCAAAAGTAGTATTGCGGAACCCGATTTCTTTGGGGAACGCATCATTAAAAATAATCCTGCCGACGGAAGTTTTCAGTCTCTTGCCATCATCATTCATGTCCCTGACTTCGATTTCCGCTTTCAGGTCGATAACTCCGAGTTCATAAGCCAATTTCGCTTCTTCGAAATTGCCGAAAAGTTTGCCTTCGCCTTTGATTCCGGGACGGATGCTGGTCAGGTAATAACAGCCCAGCACCATATCCAGTGTCGGGGTAACTACCGGGTCGCCGGAAGACGGCAATAACATGTTATGGATACTCAGCATTTGCTCCCGGGCGCCTTTCACGGCTGCTTTCGAAAGGGGCAGATGGACAGCCATCTGGTCGCCATCGAAGTCGGCATTGAATGCGGAACAGACCAGCGGATGAATCTGAATTGCGGCGCCGTCAATCAGTACCGGTTCAAAAGCCTGGATACTGAGGCGGTGCAGCGTCGGTGCGCGGTTGAGCAGCACCGGGCGTTCTTTGACGACTTCTTCCAGGATGTCGTAAACTTCCGGTTTGGCTCTTTCCACCTGGCGGCGGGCGCTCTTGATATTATGGGTCAGACCCTGTTCAATCAGGCGGCGCATGACAAAAGGTTTAAATAATTCCAGCGCCATCCGGCGCGGCAGACCGCACTGGTGTAATTTCAGTTCCGGCCCGACGACGATTACGGAACGGCCGCTGTAATCGACGCGTTTGCCCAGCAGGTTCTGGCGGAAACGTCCCTGTTTGCCGCGTAACATATCAGACAGCGATTTCAGTTTATGGCTGCCGCTGATGGATACCGGCTGGCCCCGCTTGCCGTTGTCAACGAGGGAATCCACCGATTCCTGCAGCATTCTTTTTTCGTTGCGGATGATAATTTCCGGCGCCCCGATTTCGACGAGGTGGCGGAGACGGTTATTACGGTTAATCACCCGGCGGTAAAGGTCATTAATATCGGAAATGGCGAAACGCCCACCGTCGAGTTGTACGGTCGGTCTGAGGTCAGGCGGCAGCACCGGCAACACCGTCCAGATCATCCATTCGGGTTTGTTACCGCTGCGGCGGAAAGCCTCGATGACCTGCAAGCGCTTGCTGGCTTTGCGGCGCCGCTGTCCGGAAGGCGAATGCCCTTCCTGAATCATTTCGATGCGCAGTTTGTCCAGATTGATATCTTTGACGATTTTCAAAATGGCGTCAGCGCCCATGCCGGCTTCAAAAACATTGCCGTATTTCTGTTTTAAATCGCGGTACTCGGTATCGGTAAGCAGTTTCTGCACGCGCAGGTTCCGCACGCGCTCCACTTCACTGGTGGCATGTTCGCCCGCTTCCTCATTTTCCTCAACAAGATCGCGGCGGAGCTGATTGACCTCTTCCACGGTGGCTTCGGTCATAGTCTCGACTTTCGCCTCGAGGTTAGTCTGGCGGTCGGTGGCGCCCTGGACGTTCTCTTTCTCCAGTTTCGCCATCAATTCCTGTTTGGCATTCTCATCAACGGAAGTGATGATGTAGTGCGAGAAATAAAGCACGCGCTCCAGGTTGCGCGGCGCCAGGTCCAGCAACAGCCCCAAACGGCTGGGAATACCTTTGGCAAACCAGATGTGGCTGACCGCTGAGGCCAGTTCGATGTGCCCCATACGCTCCCGGCGCACTTTGGAACGGGCGACTTCCACACCGCATTTGTCGCAGATAATGCCTTTGAAACGGACCTTCTTGTATTTGCCGCAGAAGCATTCGTAATCTTTGGTCGGGCCGAATATTCTTTCGCAGAACAGGCCGTCTCTTTCCGGCTTCAACGTGCGGTAGTTAATCGTTTCCGGTTTGGTTACTTCGCCGTAAGACCAGCTCCTGATCTGTTCCGGCGAGGCCAATGAAATTCGAACTGCATCAAAATCATTTACTTCAAGCATTCTAAATTACCTCTTCGGATTTAGTCTCGGTTTCTGACTTTGGCTCGTCAATAATCGCGTCCGCAGCAGGAGCAGATTCTCCCACCGGTCCGGCCTGCTCTTCCAAGAGCGGGGTTTCCGGGCCTTTTATCGCGCCGGTCTTATCTTCTTCGCCTTCGTTAATAACTTCAATCGCCAGGCCCAGGCTCTGGAGCTCTTTGACCAACACTTTAAACGATTCGGGGACGCTGGGCTGCAGGATATCCTCATTCTTGAGGATGGCCTCATAAGCTTTGGTACGTCCGGTGACATCATCGGACTTAATCGTCAGCATTTCCTGCAGGATGTGCGCCACACCGTAAGCTTCCAGCGTCCACACTTCCATTTCGCCGAAGCGCTGGCCGCCGAATTGCGCCTTACCGCCGAGCGGCTGCTGGCTGATTAAGGAGTAAGGGCCCGTCGAGCGGGCATGGACTTTATCTTCCACAAGGTGGTTAAGTTTCATGATATAAACGTTGCCCACAGTCACCGGCTGATCGAAAGGCTCGCCGGTATACCCGTCACGCAGGATAAACTTGCCGGTGGTCGGCGGAACTAAATTCTGCTCCACCTTGAGCTTCTGAATCACATCCAGGACGGCTTGCGGTTTCATATCCTTTGCGCTGATGCCGTTATCTTCCAGCCAGATACGCTGACAGACATCCGTGGCTTGCCCATGGTGCTTTTCATTAAACACTTTATCGCTGCTATAGCCGCGGCCTTCCACCCATTTTTTAGCCATTTCCAGATTCATTGATTTATGATATTTGCCGGGTTCCAGTTCTACCGCGCCGGACTGCTGCGCAATCCAAGCCCGGGCCAGGCCGTCTTCGATATTCGTGTCATCGGCGCCGTCGAAAACCGGGGTGAGCACTTTAAAACCAAGCACCTGTGCGACCCAGCCGATATGCGTTTCCAGCACCTGCCCGATGTTCATACGGGAAGGTACGCCGATGGGGTTCAAAACGATATCCACCGGGGTTCCGTCCGGCAGGAACGGCATGTCTTCAGCCGGGGCGATAATCGAAACGACACCCTTGTTGCCGTGGCGTCCGGCCATCTTGTCACCCACCGAAATCGGGCGTTTCTGGGCAATCCAGACCTGAACTTTGGTATTAACGCCGGCGGACAGTTCGTCACCGGTGAAAACTCTGACATTGACCACTTTGCCCCATTCCCCATGCGGCACACGGAGCGAAGTATCTTTCACTTCTCGCGCTTTCTCGCCGAAAATGGCGCGCAGCAGTTTTTCTTCTGCGGATAATTCCGTTTCGCCCTTGGGCGTAATCTTCCCGACCAGAATATCGTCAGGGCCGACTTTGGCGCCGACGCGGATAATACCCTGCTCGTCGAGCTCACGCAGGCTTTCTTCGCCGACATTCGGGATATCCCGGGTTATTTCTTCCGGCCCGAGTTTGGTATCTCTGGCTTCAACCTCATATTTTTCAATATGAATTGAAGTGAAAGAATCGCTTTCTACCAAGCGGCTGCTGAGGATGATAGCATCCTCATAGTTATAACCGCGCCAGCTCATGAAAGCGCAGACCACATTCTGTCCCAGCGCCAGTTCTCCCTGTTCTGAAGAAGAGCTGTCAACGAGAACCTGCCCTTTTTCCACCTTATCGCCTTTGCTGACGATGGGGCGCTGATTGATGCAGGTGCCCTGGTTGGTGCGTACGAATTTCAATAAGATGTAGGTATCTTTTTCGCCGTCTGCCCTGGTCACGATAATTTCAGAACTCGTCACCGAGGTCACGATACCGGGATTATCCGCCACCAGCACCTGTCCGCTGTTCTTTGCCGCTTCCAACTCCATACCGGTCGCCACGATGGGGGCCGAAGGATGAAGCAGCGGCACCGCCTGGCGCTGCATGTTGCTGCCCATCAGCGCGCGGTTGGCATCGTCATGCTCCAGAAACGGGATGAGCGCGGCAGCGACGCTGAAAATCTGTTTCGGCGAGACATCCATGTATTCAATTCTTTCCGGGATTTCATGAGTGTAAGTGCCGCCGATACGCGCTTCGACACGTTCTTCTAAAAATTGATTTTTATCATCCAGGCGGGCATTGGCCTGAGCGATGGGGAATTTCTCATCCATGTCCGCGGACATATACTCGATTTCATCGGAAACGTAAGGCACAACCTGGATATTCTTCGTCGTGCTGCCTAATTTGGCCAGCACTTCCGGCGTCACCAAAGTGCCGGCTTCGACAATTACCTTTTTCTTACTGTCCAGTACAGCTTCGCGAACGGTTCTGCCCAGCAATTCCTTGCTGCGGTTTTTCATTTCTTTGGTTTCCCGGATTACCTTGCGGTACGGGGTTTCGATAAAACCGTATTTATTTACTTTGCCGTAAATTGCCAGCGAACCGATAAGCCCGACGTTCGGGCCTTCCGGCGTCTCGATGGGACAAATCCGGCCGTAATGGGAATAGTGCACATCGCGGGCTTCAAAACCGGCACGTTCACGGGACAAACCGCCCGGACCCATCGCGGAAAGACGCCGCTTGTGCGTCAGCTCGGCCAGCGGGTTCGGCTGGTCCATGAACTGCGACAACTGCGAACTGCTGAAGAACTCCCGGATAGACGCGACCACCGGTCTGGTATTCACCAGCACGCTGGGCGTCGCCACTTCGATGGGGATAGTGCTCATGCGTTCCTTGGCCACTCTTTCCAGACGCAATAAACCGATGCGGAACTGATTTTGAATCAATTCGCCGACAGTGCGGATACGGCGGTTGCCCAGATGGTCGATATCATCGACAGTATCTTTACCGTTATTGACCATGATCATATGGCGGATAATTTCCACAATATCGTCTTTGGTCAGCGAGCGCTGACTCTCGGGGATATTCAGCCCCAGCCGCTTATTCAGTTTGTAGCGCCCGACAATTCCCAGGTCGTAATGCTGCGCATTGAAAAGCTGGGCTTCGATTAATTTTTTCGCGTTATCGATGCTGGGCGGGTCGCCGGGGCGCAGTTTGCGGTAAATATCCAACAAGGCATCGGACTCATCGTGGATGGAAGGGTCGCGTTCCAGCGTCGCTTTGATATAATGATGGTTCGGCGAATTATCTTCTTTTTCATACATCGAAGTAATCTCACCGGTGTTAAATCCGAGCGCGCGCAGCAAGGTGGTGATAGCAATCTTTCTCTTGCCGTTGATTTTTACGGACATCACATCCGCTGTGCTGGTATCGAATTCCAGCCAGGCGCCGCGGTTGGAAATCAGCTTGGCATGGCATAAATTCAAACCGCCGGGATTTTCCTCTTTGGTGAAATAGGCGCCGGGACTGCGCAGCAGCTGGCTGACCACCACCCGTTCCGCCCCGCTGGTAATAAATGTACCCTTGGCGGTCATCAGCGGCACGTCCCCCAGGAAGATATCCTGTTCCTTAATTTCGCCGGTGGCTTTGATTAAAAGCCGGGACCGGACGTATAAAGGAGTGGCATAGGTTAAGTCATGCTGGCGGCTCTCATATTCCGATTGCCGCGGTTCCCGGAACTCATAATTCACGAAAGTGAGCTCCAGTTTATTACCGGTGAAGTCGCTAATCGGAGATATTTCTTCCAGTACCTGTTTGAGTCCCTCTTCTTGGAACCACCGGAAAGAATCCAGCTGAATTTCAATCAGGTCGGGGACATCCAGAATTTGCGGCAGCCGGGTATAGGACTTACGGGCAACGGATGATTTGGTTGAAACAGTGGGTACTAACGACATAAAAACACCTCTAAAATCAGCTTGATATTTGGTCGCAGATAGATTTGCTACGCGGGATGAACACTAATGGGCATAGTGGCGTTCTGTAAAGAACTGTGAATCAGGGCAAAACGTTTTTGAGGCATAGTTGACAAATTTTAATAATACCACTATTATTTGGGGCTGTCAAGTGTGTCTTTAATACTTTTTAATTTATTTACTAGTATCATCATAACAGAAATTTGACAAATCTGCAAAGTCGTGGTATCTTGAGGTATTAATAATGTAAAGGCTGAGAACAGAAATAGTAAATTTCCAGCGGGGTTCAGAGAATCGGGGCAGGTGTGAGCCGATATCAGCGCAGAGATTGAATGGGTCTGGGAGCCGCAAATCGAGAGTCCGTCAACCGGATATGTAGGTTTTGCCGCAAAGGGAAGCGTTACAGTCCCAGGGTATATGAGTAAAGTCTGTACCTGTGAATGAGGGTCAATCATATTGAATGGTTGACCGAACAAGGGTGGTATCGCGAAGCCCCTCGCCCCTTATAAGGCGGGGGGCTTTTTGTTTTTCCGGAACAGAGCAATCCGAAGCTACAATGGGAGGGTTCGTAAAATGATAAAAACCACTCGATACTGGCGAAGTTAGAGCGTCAGTGAATAACTTAATGGCTTACGGTTACACAGCTAATTACATCAATAAAATATTTTAGGAGAAAATAAAATGGACAAAAACCAAACCAAGTACATTCTTGACGAAAAAGATCTGGCGACCGCCTGGTATAACATTCAGTCTGATTTGCCGGAACCGCTGCCGCCCATTCTGCATCCGGGCACCAAAGAACCGACGCAGCTGCCGCCGCCGCTGTTTTGCGACGAAATTAATAAGCAGGAATTCAGTAAAGAACGCTGGATTGATATCCCGGAAGAAGTGCAGGCAGTCTACCGCCTGTGGAGACCGACCACCCTTTTCCGCGCACACAGACTGGAAAAAGCGCTGGATACCCCGGCTAAAATCTACTACAAGTTTGAAGACAGCAGCCCTGCCGGCAGCCACAAACCGAATACCGCCGTCCCGCAGGCTTACTATAATATGAAAGCCGGCATCAAGCGGATTACCACCGAAACCGGCGCCGGGCAGTGGGGCAGCGCGCTGGCCATGGCCTGCCAGTACTTCGGCATTGAACTGAAAGTTTACATGGTCCGGGTCAGCTACCAGCAGAAACCTTACCGCCGCAATCTGATGGAAGTATGGGGCGCCAAATGCGTGCCCAGTCCCAGCCCGGATACGCAAATCGGTCAGAAAATGCTGGCCGAGGACCCCAATCATCCGGGCAGTCTCGGTATCGCGATCAGCGAAGCCTGCGAAGATGCTTTTGCCCATGAAGATACCCGTTATGCGCTGGGCAGCGTTTTAAATCATGTTATCCTGCATCAGACCGTTATCGGGTTAGAGACCAAGAAGTTGATGGAGAAAATCGGCGATTATCCCGATATCGTCATTGCCTGTGTCGGCGGCGGTTCCAATGCCGGCGGAATGATGATGCCGTTTGTCCAGGATAAGATTAAAGGGAAGAAAAAGGACCTCCGCCTGATTTGCGTCGAACCGACCGGTTCGCCGTCTATCACCAAAGGCCTGCTGGCCTATGATTACGGCGATGTTGCCGGCATGGCGCCAATTGCTTTCATGTATACGCTTGGCCACGATTTTGTTCCGGCACCCATTCACGCCGGCGGTTTGCGCTATCACGGGATGTCGCCGCTGATCAGCCACCTGGTCAAACTGGGTTACCTGGAAGCTGTCGCGGTGCCGCAGTTGGCGACCTTCGAAGCAGGTATTAAATTCGCCCGCACCGAAGGCTACATCAGTGCCCCCGAAACGGACCACGCTATCAGAGTGACCATTGATGAAGCGCTGAAA
Organism: uncultured Chloroflexia bacterium; assembly: GCA_963772985.1. GTDB lineage: Bacteria > Chloroflexota > Dehalococcoidia > Dehalococcoidales > Fen-1064 > Fen-1064. Next base: position 48,108 of record CAVYZP010000018.1, on the reverse strand, counting down.
TGCCGCGAAGAGGGCAAATCAAAAACAATTGTATTGGCACACAGCGGTCACGGACATTTTGATATGGGCGCTTATGATGCCTATCTGGCCGGTAAACTGGAAAATTATGAATATCCCGAAGAGAAAATCAAAGAAGCACAATTGAAATTGCCCAAGGTAAACCTGAAATAATACTGTGCCGTAAAGAGGTCATTGAAAAGCAGGCCGGGAAATACCCGGCCTGCTTTTTGTTACTATCCGATTTTGGCTATTTTTTAAACCGTTTTTACCCATTAAAAATGGTTTGACAATTTATTTTGCAAAGCTTATTATATATAGAAATTATTATCTGAACAAGTCAACTTTATTTTACGGTCAATACTCCACCCCAAAACCTGATGTTGGTTTGTGGTGTTAAATTATCGACTCTTTTGCGTAAAAACCGCATAATATCTTATCAATTGAAGAGAGGTGGCTATGGGTGCATATGCAATAAGAAGACTGTTATGGATTCCGGTTACAGTCATCTTAACAACCATGATCGTCTTCCTGCTGGTACGGTTCATCCCCGGCAACATCGTTGATATCATTGAAGCCCAGATGGCCGCCAACGGCGGCGGTACAATCGACCGGGCGGCAATCATGCACCTCCTCGGCCTGGATGTCCCCGTCTACGTTCAGTACGCCCGCTGGGTCAGCGGCATCGTCGTCCACGGCAGCTTCGGTACATCCCTCCGCTCATCCCAGCCCATCACACCAATGCTTCTACAGCGTATTCCCTTAACTTTTGAACTCGGTTTCATGGCCCTCATCATCGGCTTGTTAATCGCCATCCCTGTCGGCGTCTATTCCGCCATCCGCCAGGATACCGTTACCGACTACATCCTCCGCAGTATTTCCATCCTGCTGATCTCTGTCCCCAGCTTCTGGCTGGGCACTATGATCGTGCTTTATCCTTCTATCTGGTGGCACTGGGCGCCGCCGATGGAGTTTATTCCCTTTTTCACCAACCCGCTGGGCAACCTGGGGATGATGATAATCCCGGCCCTGGTACTGGGTTCCCAGTCAACCGGCAGCACCATGAGGATGACCCGTACTATGATGTTAGAGACCCTGCGGCAGGATTACATCCGCACCGCCTGGTCGAAAGGTCTCAGCGAAAGGGTTGTCGTTATCCGCCATGCCATGAAGAATGCGCTGATACCGGTGGTCACACTGGTGGGCGGGCAAATACCGTCACTCGTTGGCGGTGCCGTTATTATCGAGCAGATATTTAATCTTCCCGGTATGGGACGTTTAATGATCGACGCCCTGAACGGCCGTGATTACCCCATCATCTCGGCCATCAACCTCATCATGGCCACTGTCGTCATTGCCAATAACCTGTTTATTGACCTGACATACGGCTGGCTTGACCCGAGGATTCATTACCAATAGAGAAAAGCTTGAAAGGGAGTTTAGATAATGACAACGAAGAATAGCAGCGCCGCTCCGGCGAAGCGGGTTGAAGATAAACGTCCGGGCTTTTTCATGGATTTGCTGAGAAGATTAATCCTCGAGAAGCCGCTGGGCACTTTCGGCCTGGGCGTGATCATAATATTTTTTGCAGCCGGCATCTTTTCTAAATTTATCATGCCTTTTGGCTATCAACAGATTCACCTTCTTGAGCGTTTGCAAGGCCCATCCGCCAAGTATTTACTGGGCACGGACGAACTGGGGCGCGACGAATTGAGCCGGTTGATCTACGGCGCCCGCATCTCCATGGAAGTCGGCCTCGGGGCAACGTTTTTAAATGTCCTTGTCAGCATTTTGATCGGTGCAACCTCCGGCTTCCTCGGCGGCAAGACAGATATGATTGTGCAGCGTTTCGTTGATGTCTGGATGTCCATCCCCGGCTTTGTGATATTACTGACTGTCATGACGATTCTTCCCCGCAACCTGATAGTCATGATTCTGGTACTGGGTATTACCGGCGGTATCGGCGGCGCCAGGTTGGTCAGAAGCGCGGTGATTGCCATTAAATCAAATATTTATATCTCGGCCTCGGATGCCATCGGCTGTTCGCCGATGCGTATTTTGCTGGTGCATATTATCCCGAACATCATGCCGACACTTATCATTATGTTCACCCTGGGTATCGGCGGCAACATCCTGGCCGAAGCCGGCTTGAGCTTCCTCGGGTTTGGCCTGCCGCCAGGCATCCCGTCCTGGGGCGTTTTAATTAACAGCTCGCAGGCTTATCTGCAGACCGATCCGCAGCTGGCATTATGGCCGGGCCTGGCGCTTTCGCTGTCAGTCTACGGAATAAACATGTTTGGCGACAGTATCCGCGACCTGCTGGACCCGCGTCTGCGCGGCGGCGTCGGGCGTTATTCACTCTCTGATAAGAAACTGAATCAGCTTAAACAAAGTCTAGCCGGTAAAGTGGTAAAAACCAACTAAAAGGCAAAATTAATAGCTAATAAACATAACGGGAGGGAGTGTGTTTACACTCCCTCCCGTTTATTGTTCTTTGCCCGCCTCTAATGTCCGGCCGCTGCAGGAACTGCGCCGTTTGTTCTCTATTTTATCGCATACATTTTACCGTCATCAGAACCGGTATAAATGATGCCGCCGGCGTAAGTTGGCGAGGATTCGATTTTCCCCCCGGTAGCGTAATCCCAGAGCTTGGCGCCACTTTGCGCATCAATGGCATACAGAGAACCGCCACTGCTGCCGGTAAAAATGATGTTGTTCGCCAGTGCCGGCGACGATGTTATCTTATCCTGCGCCTGAAAAACCCACTGAAAATCATGCGTTGTTTTATCGATACAGAATACCAGGTTGCTTCCGGTCGTATAAATATTGTTATCCGTCACTATCGAAGTGCTGGTGGCGGTTACAGCCCGCCCGGCTCCGGGGTTGTTCGGGTCTAGAAATAACCCTATTCCCCAGGGTAAACCGGAGACCGGCGGAGGAGAAGGCGCGATATTAAAAACCGAAGCTTCCAGCCAAAACGGGCGAATAAAACCTTCCCACAGCCATGTACGGCCCTTACCGTTGACGCCGTAAAGGATACCGTCATTCTGACCGGTAAAATAGGCTTCACCGTTGTTCACCGCCGGTGAGGCAAAAACTGAGGAAGAGGAGTTATAGTTGAGACGAAACCGCCCGTCATTGGCATTTAACACATAGAGCGAGCCATCCGATGAGCCCACGTAAAGGAGACCGTTCATTACCGCCGGGGATGAAGTTACCCATCCGTTCGTCCTGAATGCCCACAATTTTTTGCCGTTCACTGCGTTGAGGCAATACACAAACCCGTCATCCCCGCCGAAGTACACTTTACCGCCCGCCACCGCCGGCGAAGATTCCACACCGTAGCGTGTTTTAAACGCCCACAGTTCATGGCCGGTAACCGCGTCCAGCGCATAAAAATACCCGTCGTTGGAACCAAAATAGACAGTGCCATTCACCACCGCCGGGGAAGAATTGACATAGCTCCCGGTTTTAAATTCCCAGCGCATTACTCCCGTCGCGGCATCGACGGCATAAAAATTGTTGTCCTGGGACCCGAAGTATACCACGCCGTTCACCACCGCCGGGGAAGAATGGATTTCACCGCCCGTTTGAAACGTCCACGCCAGCTCGCCCTGCGGCTGGATCGTGCTATTGTCGGCACTGCCGGTGCGGCTTAAATTATCCCGGAACATCGCCGATGCGCCGGATAAAGAATTGGAATTCAGTGCGGTCACGGGTCCCCATAATAAATCGGTGTAGCTGTAAATGTACAACAGGGCCGCGCCGGCCGTTAACAGCAGCGGCATTACTACAAATAACACTATCCGTGTCATCCGGCGGTGTTGTTTATGCTGCAGCAGCTGTTGGGCATAAGCCGCTGCGGCTTTATACGGCATCGGTTCCGCCGAGTTCAAAGACGCGCCCCAGCAATATTTACAGAACTCAGTGCCGGCGGGATTTATTTTTTTACACACCGGGCACACCAGCCACAGGCCTTGCGGCGGCTGTGGCACATCCGGCTTTTGTCCATTATCTGAGCCCGACATCGTCACTGATGAACTCTTCCTTTTTCAAAAAACGGAATTATATAAACTGAGCCGACTGTTGTAATCGCACCGGAACGAAATAATTAATCTCCTATATCCGGATTCACACTATTTTATGTTCTGATGTGTCTCCGGATATTTCACAATCGAATAAAAACCGGAAATACTTAAACAAACGGGGGCATCAGATTTAATATTTGCTACCGATTATACCACAAAACAGCCGGTTTCAGTCATATGATAACAAACCCCGGAGATTTCCAAGAAAAGCAGTAAACCGCGGACTGTATACAGCAACTGCGGGTATAATATAGAATATGGAAAAGATATAAGCAGGAAAATATACAACAAATAATAAAGGAAAGGGATGCACAAATGGATAAAAAAGTCGGGATTATCGGTCTGGGCATCATGGGTATGCCGATGGCCCGTAATTTGATGAAAGCCGGGTTTCAGGTCACCGTTTACAACCGCACCTCCGCGAAGGCGGACCTCCTCGCCGCGGAGGGCGCCCTGAAAGTGGATTCCCCCAAAGAGGTCGCCGCCAAAAATCCCGTCATCATTACAATGGTCTCCGATACGCCGGACGTGGAAAGCGTCATTCTCGGGGCTAACGGCGTTATCGAAGGCATCAAACCCGATGCGGTAGTCATCGATATGAGCACCATCTCGCCGCAGGCCACCCGCAAAATTGCCGCCCGTCTAGGAGAAAAGAAAGCCCACATGCTGGACGCCCCGGTCAGCGGCGGAGAGGGCGGCGCGATTGCCGGCACGTTATCCATTATGGTCGGTGGTGATGCCGCTATCCTCGAACGCTGCCATCCGGTTTTGGCTGCCATGGGCAAGACGATTACCCACATCGGCGCCAACGGCATGGGGCAGACCACCAAGTTGATGAATCAAATCCTGGTGGCCGGTAATCTGAATGCCGTTTGTGAAGCTTTGGTCTTCGCTCAGAAACAGGGCGTTGACGTAAATAAAGCCATCGAAGCCGTCAAGGGCGGAGCCGCCGGTTCCTGGCAGCTCGCCAATTTGGGGCCGCGGATGATTAAGCGTGATTTCCAGCCCGGCTTTATGGTGGAACTGCTGCAGAAAGACCTCCGGCTGGTAATGGAGGGCTCCGAATTAAATAAAATACCGCTCCCTGCAACGGCGCTGATTCATCAGTTATTTGATTCGCTGGAAGCCGCCGGCGACGGTAAGTGCGGCACCCAGGCTCTACTCAAAGTGGCGGAACGCCTCGCCGGGGTTGAAGTCAAACAGCAGGATTGACGCCGCGCTTTAATACAGTTATCAAATCAGGAGAGATTACCGATGAAATTTACCGATGGCTACTGGAATGTCCGGGAAGGCGTGAGCCTGTACAACGCGGTGGAAATTTGCGATGTGAAATTGGCGAATAGCTCGGTTAGCGTTTACGCTGCCTGCAAGCAGGTGCTGCACCGGGGGGATACGCTAAATTCCCCGCTGCTGACCTTCACTTTTTCATCCCCCATGGACAATATCATCCGCGTGCAGGTCTGCCACTTCGCCGGCGGTCTGGCCCGCGGTCCGGAATTTGCCATCCGTCAGGACGACGGCTGCAAAGTGCAAACCGGCGAAAACGATAATTACTTCTTCCTCCGAAGCGGTAAGCTGGAAATGCGGGTTTTTAAAGGCAAAACATGGAAAATAGATTACCTGTATGACGGCCGGCGCATCACCGGCAACGGTATCAAGAGCACTGCTTATGCCGTCACACCGGATAAAAAAACGTACCTGCGCGAACAAATGGACCTCGGGGTCGGCGAGCTGGTCTACGGGCTCGGGGAACGGTTCGGGCCTTTTGTGAAAAACGGCCAATCGGTGGATATCTGGAACGAAGACGGCGGCACCTCCAGCGAACAGTCTTATAAAAACATCCCGTTTTATATCACTAACCGCGGGTACGGCGTGTTTACCAATCACCCCGAAATGGTTTCTTATGAAATCACCTCCGAAAACGTTTCCCGCGCGCAATTCAGCGTGCCGGGCGAACGGCTGGATTATTTCGTTATCGGCGGTGAGGACATCAAAGCTGTGCTGAGCAATTACACCCAGCTCACCGGCCGCCCCGCGCTGCCCCCGGCCTGGACTTTCGGCCTGTGGCTGACCACTTCTTTCACCACCAACTATGATGAAGCCACCGTCAACAGCTTCATTGACGGCATGAGCCGGCGCAATCTGCCGCTGCATGTCTTCCATTTCGATTGTTTCTGGATGAAAGAGTACCAGTGGTGTGATTTTGAATGGGACAATAAATTTTTTCCTGACCCCGAGGGGCAGCTAAAACGGCTCAAAGCTAAAGGGTTGAAAATCTGCGTCTGGATTAATTCTTACATCGCCCAGAAATCCCGGCTGTTCGAGGAGGGCAAGGCTAAAGGCTACCTGGTAAAAAGGCCGGACGGCAGCGTCTGGCAATGGGATAAATGGCAGGCCGGTATGGGCCTGGTGGATTTCACTAATCCCGATGCCGTAAAGTGGTATCAAAGTAAACTCAAAGCGCTGCTGGACATCGGCGTGGACTGTTTTAAAACCGATTTCGGGGAACGCATCCCCACGGATGTCGTCTATTTCGACGGTTCCGACCCGGTTAAAATGCATAATTACTACACTTTCCTTTACAACAAGGCTGTTTTCGAGCTGCTGCAGCGCGAACGCGGCGCCAACGAAGCGGCAGTCTTTGCCCGTTCTGCCACCGTCGGCGGACAGCAGTTCCCGGTGCACTGGGGCGGCGACAGCACGGCGACCTACGTCTCCATGGCGGAGACACTGCGGGGCGGCCTGTCACTAGCCATGGGCGGTTTCGGCTTCTGGAGCCATGACATCAGCGGCTTTGAAAAGACTGCCACGCCGGATTTGTTCAAACGCTGGGTCGCCTTCGGATTATTATCTTCCCACAGCCGCCTCCACGGGAACGAAAGCTACCGTGTGCCGTGGCTTTTTGATGAAGAGGCAGTTGATGTCACGCGGTTCTTTACCAATCTGAAATGCAGACTGATGCCCTATATCTACGGGACGGCCTGCAACGCCGTGGCGGCCGGCGTACCGGTAATCCGCCCGATGGTGCTCGAATTTGCCGATGACCCGACCTGCGGATATCTCGACCGGCAGTACATGCTCGGGGAATCGCTGCTGGTCGCCCCGGTATTCTCCGATGACAGTCAGGTGGAATATTATCTGCCCGCGGGCAAATGGACCAATTTCCTCACCGGCACGAAAGTGGAGGGCGGGCGCTGGATTAAGGAAAAACACGGCTACCTCAGCATCCCCTTGATGGCCCGCCCCAACAGCATCATCGCGGTAGGCAATGTTGATAATAAACCGGATTATGATTTTGCCGCAGGTGTGACCTTCCATATCTTCGAACTGACCGCGGGCAAGGCATCGTCAACCGCGGTCTTCGGGACGGACGGACAGAAGAAAATCAACCTCGTTGCAAAACTGACCGGTAAGGAAATCACCATCGAAGCTTCGGCTGCCGGGAACTGGCAGGTGCTGCTCCGCGGCGTCAGCGCCATCAAGAGCATCCAGGGCGCGATTTATGAGATTTGCGCCGACGGCGTTAGGCTCACCCCGGATAACACCGGACATATCCTGGTCAAACTACCGTGACAATTAACCGGGATTTGGTGTTGATATGAAACCAGGATTTGCCTTTCGGTTTATTATATGAACTGCAGTTGATACTAAAATTGCATTGACAATCCCACATACCATAGTATATTATATTCTGTTCCAAAACCGGTGGGATGAACCGTCAATCTTCGTGAACTGTTCAGGTAAATCCCGCTTTTATGGTTGCGGCAATTGATTAATGATTCGGAGGAATGTTTAATGGCAAAAATTGCAATGATGGGCGCAGGCAGTTTCGTTTTCACGCGGGATATTTTGACAGACATCCTTTCTTATCCCGAACTTACCGGCAGTACCATCACAATGATGGACATCGCAGAAGAACGTCTTAAGCTGATGGCTGATTTCGCGAAAAGGCTGGTTGAGCAGCGGAGTTTAAAGACTAAAATCGAATGGACCACCGACCGTCATGAAGCCCTGGAAGGCGCGGATTTTGTCATCATTTCCGTCCGGGCCGGCGGCTGGCCTAACGTGATCAGGGACTACGATATTACGACCGCGCGCGGCTTTGAATCCTCGCCTGACGCTTCCGGCGTAGGCGGGATATTCGCGGCAATGCGCCAGATTCCGGCAATTATAGAAATCTGCCATGATATGGAAAAAATCTACCCCGAGGCCTTATGCATCAACTATTCCAATCCCATGGCCATGATTTGCTGGGCCATCAACGAATACACCAAAATCAAATGCGTCGGCCTTTGCCCTAATCCCCCCAGCGGCGCCCAGAGACTGGCGAAATACGCCGGCGTCCCCTATGAGGAAGTTTCCTACTGGGCCGCCGGTCTCAACCATTACTCCTGGTACCTGGATATCCACTGGAAAGGAAAGGACCTGTACCCCGTTTTTGCCGAGAAATTCAAAGATTTCAACGTCTATTCCAGACCAGGCTATCTCGGTAAGGATATGCTCGGTAAAGATATTGACGTGGACCTGGTAGAAGTCGAGATGTTCCACCGCTTCGGTTATTTCACCAGCGGCAGCAAGGGGCACATTCCCACGTACACTCCTTATTTCCGCCGTTCGCCGGCTACAATCGAGAAATACCGCATCGGGAACATGGGGAATTCATTTAAAATCGCCACCAAGCGGACCAACGACGAGAACGAAGAATTGAAAAAACAACTCGCCTCCGGTTTTAAATTCCCCACGAAAACCGACGAAAACTGGAGTAAATCCTCCGCCGCCATCATGAACGCGATGCTGACCGGTATCCCCTGCCGTATTGACGGCAACGTCAAGAACAACGGTCTAATTACCAACTTATTAGAGGGCTGCTGTGTCGAAGTGCCCTGTCTGGTGGACAAAGAAGGCGTGCATCCCTGCTATGTCGGTAATTTACCGCCACAGTGCGCCTGCCTTAACCAGAACAGTGTCTTCATTCAGGAACTGACCGTGCGGGGCGTTGTCGAGAAAGATAAAAATAAAATCTCCCAGGCTGTTTTCCTCGACCCGCTGACCTCAACCATACTGACGATCGATGAAATGGCCGAAATGCTCGATGAATTATTCAAAGTCGACAAACAATTCATGAAAGGTTATAAGTAGGCTGTAAAATCGATTAAGACCTTTCAGTAAAGCTTTTTAGCGGATGGGGTCTCTTTTTAAGTCCCATCCGCTTTATTTTTCATTTATGCTATAGTTTGCTTATCAACAGGAATAAAACATGGAGGATTTACTATGATTGAAAAAATCGCTTATGCCGGCTTACCCAACTGTTACCGGGCTTATAACGAAGAAATTGAACTGATTGCCTCATCGGATACCGGGCCGCGAGTGCTGCATTTTGGGTTCGTGGGTGAATGGAACGAATTTGTACCTGCGCAAAAGCACGGCTTTTCCGGCCACCGTCTCTGGCACGCCCCGGAGGCGTTTCCGCGTTCATATGTTTCGGACGACCGGCCCGTCGAATTTACGGAGCATAAACAGTTTTTCAGCCTGACCCAATCCGCGGAAAAAGAAACCGGCATTCAAAAAGAAATGGATATTTCCATCAACCCGGATAAAAACCATCTGACGGTTGTACACCGCCTCTATAACCGCGGTCTCTGGCCGGTCGAAATCGCGCCGTGGGCCATTTCCGCCATGGCCACCGGCGGGAAAGCCATCTTCCCCCTGCCTGCAAGGAAACCCGCCGATAGAACCAACCTTTTGCCCACCAGTTTGCTGGCCATCTGGGAATACAGCGACCTTTCCGACCCGCGCCTGAAAATCGGCAAACGGTTTATCATGCTGGCACAGGATGTGAAAGCTACGGCTCCGCTGAAAATCGGGGTGATGGATACGGATAACTGGGTGGCCTACTGGAATAAAGGCCACCTCTTTCTGAAAACTTTCGAGTATAAAAAGAACGGCGTCTATCCCGATTTTGGTTCCTCGGCGGAATCTTACAGTTCCGACCGCATCCTCGAACTGGAAACCGTCGCCCCGCTGAAATTGGTGCAGCCCAACGAGGCAGTTGACCACGTGGAAAACTGGTACTTATTCCGCGATGTCCCCGAACCTTTTAATGACGGCGATATCGAGAAAAATATATTACCCTTAGTCCCAGCGTAAAATCGCCTCTTCAAATAGATAACAATAAAAAGGGCGGCTGGAATGAAAATTCCAGCCGCCCTGCCTGTTTCAGCGAAACTGATTTATAAAATTACGGGAGCATTTTCCGCAATGCGGGCCCGTTCGTCCGGCACCATCCGGCGATAATCTGGTGGTCCCAGCCCATGCAGAAATCTTTCACGCCCATGTCGATGTAGGCTTTGGCTTCTTCGGGGCTGCTGATTTCCACCCTCGGCCGGACACCGGCTTTGATGGCCATTTTGATCATTTTATGATGAGCTTCGACGACTTCCGGCAGGCCGCCCTGTCCGGGTTTGCCCAGGCTGACGGAGTAGTCATTGGGGCCGAACTGGACCATGTCGACGCCTTTGACCGAAAAAATTTCTTCGAGGTTGTCCATCGCGCTCTTTTTCTCAATCATAAAAGCGAGTACAGCGTCGTTCATCTGTTTGACCCACTCAATGGCGTTGGAGCCGACATTGATTCTGCGGCTGGCGGCACCGTGGCGCCCGCCGGCTTCCGGTGTTTCGGGACGAATGAAGCGGACGCATTCCCGAACATCGTCCGCGGTGCGGATATCGGCAAACAGCGCATTCTGGATACCGGCATCCAGCGCCCGGGTGGCGATATAGCCTCGGGACTGTTCTTCGACTTTAATCATCATGGACATGTTGGGGTAAAGTTCAATGGCGCGGGCCAGATTCTCAAACGTTTCGAGGTCGTATGTCGAATATTCGCCGATATACTCAATATAGTCGAATGCGCCGGTCACGGCCATGATTTCAACTAAACGGGGCCAGGGTATCACGGAATGGACGCCGAGCGTCGGTTTCCCTTCTTTTATCAATTGTCTTAGTTTATTCGGTTTCATCTTTTTCTTCCTTATTTAAATATTTTATTCACGCTTTTGAAGCCGGTGAACCGGGCGTTATTTTAATTTCTTGCCGGTGAAAGCTGCTTTAATTTCTTCGAGCGTTTTAGCGGCTTTGACAGCGTTTACCCGGTCTTCTTCCGCCTTGAGGAAAGGTTCGATGTTGTTGCAGACGTCGGCCAATTTGTCCGCAGGGAATTTACAGGCGCCGTTCTCGTCCATGTGGATGATATCCCCCGGCGCCACGTCCATGCCAGCCACCGAGACCGGGACGTTGATGGCGCTGATGGAAAACTCACCGTGCCCGGGCGTTACGCCGCTCATCAGGTACTGGAATTTCATCGGGCGGATTTCGTCTACGTCACGGGAGGGACCGTTGGTGACCACGCCGACTGCGCCGCAGGCTTGGAAAGCGGTAGTCATCTGGCCGCCGCACAGCCCGACTTTGGGCAGTATCTCCGGCGGGAAATCCTGCTTGATTACCACGATGACCGGCTTTTTTGAATTGCCGATGGCGTCCAGCAAATCCGTTATCGAATAGCGGTGAAAATTTGGATTCGGCAGTGCATATACCACTGTCACCGCGTAGCCAACCATCCGCCCCAGTTCCGGGTAGATGCAACGCACCGACTGGTCGGTGTACCAGTTTTGCCGCCACGGTTCATAAAGGCCGAGGCACAGCGGGTCGCCCGGATATGTCGCCACAACGTTAGTGACTGACGGGGTGTCAAACCGTTTCAGTTTTTCCAGCATCGCTTTTTCGGATAAAGCAGCCATTTAATTTCCTTTTTTCAGCGGTACTTTGGGGGTGATATCTTTGTTGACCGGGTTCAGCGGCCATTTGCCGGATAAAATCCTGCCGGCTTCCTTGGCAATGCTGATGGGCGCGATGGAGAAAGCGTAGGTGGAATAAGACGCGGAATGGGACAGCATAATCACGTTGTCCATCTTGGTCAGCGGGCTGTCCTTGGGCAGCGGTTCGGCCTCGAAAACATCAAGGCCGGCACCGGCAATCTTCTTTTCCTGTAACGCCTTTACCAGGGCGACTTCGTCAATGACCTTGCCGCGGGAAGTATTGATAACATAGGCGTTCGGTTTCATTTGCGCGAATGCTTTGTCGTTCATCATGTGGAAACTGGTCTCGTTCAGGTCGGGATGTAAAGTAACGTAGTCGGCTTTCAGCACTTCTTCAAAACTCACCAGCTGAATACCGTTCTCTTTGGCCAGCCAAGGATGCATGATGTAGGGGTCGTAACCGATGATATTCAGGCCGAAGACCTTGGCTTTTCTGGCCACCATTCTGCCGATGGCGCCGCAGCCGATGATGCCGAGAGTCTCATTATAGATGGAACCCATCACGCCCTGGGCTTTCTTGGCATCGGTCCAGCGTCCCTGGGCGACCAGGATGTCCAGGGTCTTGAGTTTCTTGGCACAGGCCAGCATTAAGGTTAAGGCATGGTTGGAAACTTCTTCCACACACCATTCGAATGAGGGGTTATTCACCACCAGGATATTCATTTCAGTCGCGGCTTTCAGGTCAATGGGGTCGTAACCGACGGTCTGGAATAAAACGGCGATTAATTTCGGGGCCTGGGCCATCATTTCGCGGGTAATCGGGACGCCGCCGTACAATAAAACATCCGCGTCTTTCAGGGCAGCGGCCAGGCCGGCTTTATCGGAATCGGCCACTTCGACCATTTCCGCGTTGACTTTGGCGAACTCATCGGCCTCTTTACTGGACATGCTGGGCCCGACGGCTAAACTGCCGGAACCGACGACCTTGGAAATCTTGAGAATCTTGAATTTCTTTGCCATTAATTTGTCTCCTCTTCTATTTCTTTTCTTTATTTTTTAGCAATGTTCAGATAGGTATTGATGCCTGTCAAATGGGGGAACAATTATCCAGAATATTGGTTAAAAGTATAGCATCACTCTTGCAGGCTGTCAATTTCAGGGTGGTAATGTCGTCGTCTGAAATGGCGCGCTATTCCCTGATTCTCCGGAGTTCGAACACCACCGGGTTTTTGGCGTCGGGACAGCAAATTGTTGTTACATCCTGGTCCGGTTCCCACGGGAAAGCGCCCCCGAACATCAGCGTCCGGATATTCGGCAGCAGCATCCCAAAAGCATTCAGGCAAATCCCTTCCGGCGTTCTGCCGCCGGTCACCCACTCATCCCCCACCCGATGCCCCACACTGCAGCGTCCCTGCTGCGAGATTACTTTGACCCTGACTTCAAACTTTCCTTCCATAGTAACTCCTTAACAAGTTACCGGTTTCTTGTTTACCCGATTTCCCGGGTAGCTTTAATCCCCGAAGCCGGAACGAATAATGTGGTCGCTAAAGTCTTTAAGCCTGAAGCCAAAATATAATTCTTGATTATTGGCACTTGATTATTATTTCTTGATTCTTTTAATTTCAAAAACCACCGGGTTGGCCGCATCCGGGCAGCAGGCAGCCGTCGCGTCTTTATCTTTTTCCCAGGGGAACGTCCCACCGAACGAAAGCGTCCGGATGCTCGGATATAACACCGCAAACGCCGGCAAACAGATGCCTTCCGGGGTTTTTCCGGCGGGCAGCGTCCATTCGTCTCCTACTTTATGCCCGGCAGCGCAGCTGCCTTTTTGCGAAATAACTTTTATCCTGATGTCATAACTGTCTGCCATATTTATTCTCCTTTGGTATCCAGTGTCCAGCAAACTGGTAAACGGTCAATACTTTAAACCGCCCCCTCTCTCTATACATTTGCTTCGATGTAATTCTTCCGAAGCAAAGTACCTTCGGCTCTCTCCCACTAAGTGGAGAGAGGACTGAGGGTAGGAAAGTCCTGCCTAAGCAAATCTTCAGCCCGCCTAGCCAGCGCAATCCTTGCAGGCATTATAAATATTATTGTACAAAGCCTCGATTTTTTGCAGCGGCGTGGACGAAAAAGCAATCCGCAGCAGGTTCTTTTCGCTGTAGCAGATGACGCCGGTGCTGTATTTTTTCAGCATTGTCTCCCAGACTTTGTCGGTGTCGACATTTTTCAGGCGGACGCACATGAAATACCCGGAATTGAAAGGCAGCGCCTCAAAATATTTTTCATATTCCGGATGAGCCGCCAGCGTTTCTTTGACTTTCAGGTAGCGTTCCTTCAACTTGGCCTTGTTGCGTTCTTTCTCTTTGGCATGCGTTTCCGACTGCATGGCGTTCAACAGCAGCGATTGGGAAAGGTTCGGGGCATTGGATATGTTTCCTCTCACCGCGCCCGCCGTTTTGTCTTCCAGCGCTTTGTAGAGTTCGCTGCCGCCGCCCTTGATGCCGTAAGTTACAAACCCCACGCGGAAACCCCAGGCAAACTCTTCCTTGGTGATGCCGTCCATTTTAATCGCCAGCAGGTTCTCGTGGGCATGCGCCAGCTGCGAGAATAATGACTCGGCGAAAATATCGTCTTCAAAATCCAACCCGAAATAGGAGTCATCGAGGATAACCGCCAGTTTATTGCCGGCCTTTGCCGCATCCACCAGGATGGCGACGATTTCTGTCGCTGCTTCTTTGGTGGGGGTATAGCCGGAAGGGTTATTCGGGAAATTCAGCAGTATGATTTTCTTGCCGATGGGTTTGGCGCTCACCGTTTTCCGGAAGGATTCGATATCGAACTTCTGATTCTTGAAGAAATTGAAAAATTTCAGCTCCGCCCCGTAGGCGCTGGTAAAAACCAGGTCGTAATTCTCCCAGTACAGGTCGGCGGTGATTACCGCATCGGTCTCGTCAACGAACATGTAACCCACCATGCTCAGGGCATGCGTTACGCCGCAGGTGACCACCGGTACGCTGAACTCTTTGGAGGCCAGCGTCGGGTTTTTCCCGACCATCAGTTCTTTCCACTTGTCCCGCAGCGCTTTGAGGCCTTCGCTGGGCGCGTAGGGAAAAATATCCTTCGCCGGCAGGTCAACATGTTTGGCCACACTGGGCAGGACCATCGGCTTCCCGTCGTCTTCGCAGGCTGTGCCGATTGTAGCATTGATATCCTTATCTTTAGCAGCCTGCCCCTGGGCCAGAATCCCCTTTTTCGGGAAATAAATCGCTTTTCCTTTTTTGGATAACAGTTCGAAAACGGTGGGACTTTTTGCCTGAATGATGCGGTTGAGCTCTTCTGCCTGTGGATTCAATGCTGCCATCGTATGTACCCTCACTTCGACTTATATAACCTAATTATACCTGTTGCGAGAATAAATAAGAAAGTAGTTCTGAGTTGGGATTTTGCGATTTTTGCGGGGATTATGACGCCTGAACCGGAGTTCAGGCTAAATAGTCTTGGCGAACTGCACAGCATTCCGGAAAAGCTGGAAAGCATTCCCCGATTTGGTCAATCCCAGCCTGGTCCACTGCGGGTGCTGCGTCATCAGGATGTGGTCTTCCGGATGGGGCATTAAACCAAAAACCCGGCCGGAATCATCGCAAATGCCGGCAATATTGTTCACCGAACCGTTGGGATTGAACGGATAGCCGGCCTTGCGGTCGCCGGCAGCATCCGTGTAATACAAAGCAATGTTTTTTGGGGTAATCGCTTTCAGGTCGCCGGCGAATTTGCCTTCGCCATGGGCCACCGGCACATAAATGCTTTCCACGCCTTTGGTGAAAACGCAGGGGCTCTGCGGGTTCATGCCCAGATGTACCCAGCGGCACTCGAACTTGCCGGAATCATTGTTCGTCAAAGTAACACGAGGAGTTTCGCCTTTTTTAACACGCGGCAGGATGCCCGCTTTGACCAGCACCTGGAAGCCGTTACAAATGCCCATCACCAGCCGCCCATCGTCAATAAACCGGGGTAACTCATCGCCGAATTTCTGCTTCAATTCGTTGGCTAAAACACGGCCGCTGGCGATGTCGTCGCCGTAGCTGAAACCGCCGGGAATGATAAAAATCTGGAAATCGAACAGGCTGCATTCGCCGCGAATAAGTTGATTAACGTGTGCCAGCGTGACTTCCGCCCCGGCCTTTTCAAAGGCAAAGACGGCTTCACCATCCCGGTTAGTGCCCGGTGCGCGGATTACCAGAGCTTTTACTTTACTCATCTCATTACCACCGCAGCGGCTTTTGCCACGCTTCTTTCAAATCCCCGATTGTTTCGTTGATTACCTTTTTCTCGTTGGAACCGGTGACTTCAAATTTTCCGGTATCGTTCGTAGAGCCGATGTTAGCGAAAATAACGCCTTTCAAAATTTTCTCGAATTTGTCTTTATTTTCCGGCGCGATTTCCACGATAAAACGGCTGTTGGATTCCGAGAACAGGATGAAATCGTCGCGGGTGATTTTTTCCGCAACCGGCACCGATTTAAGCCTGATTTGTGCCCCCAGTCCGCCGGCAAACGCCATTTCCGCCGCTGCCACCCCGATGCCGCCTTCGCTGCAGTCGTGGCAGGCTTTGACCAGGCCTTTTGCGGAAGCCTGAGAAAGTTTTTCCATCAAATTTTTAGCCTTGACGGGTTCTACTTTGGGGACGCTGTTGCCGATAAAACCTTTGGTATCTAAATAGGCGGAACCACCCATTTCATTCTTGGTTTCTCCGACGACGTAAATCAAATCGCCGGCCTGTTTGAAATCCATCGAAACCGAACGTTTGACATCGTCGACGATACCCATCGCCGAAATCAAAAGCGTATGGGGAATGGCGATGACTTTACCTTCATATTCAAATTCGTTGTAGAGGCTGTCTTTGCCGGAGACAAACGGCGTTTCGTAAACTTTAGCGATATCATAGCAGGCCTGCGCAGCTTCAATTAGCGCGCCCAGCATTTCCGGTTTGCGGGTATCGCCCCAGCAGAAATTATCCAGCAGCGCGACTTCATTTAAGTTGCCGCCCACGGCGATAATTTGCCGCAGTGCTTCGTCAATTGCCGAGGCCGCCATCCAGTAAGGACTGAGCTGCCCGTATTTGGGGTTGATGCCGTTAGCGACAATCACGCCTTTGTCCGAATCAAACACCGGCTTGACCACCGTGGCGTCGCCGGGGCCTTCGTTGGTAATACCGACTAAGGGCTTGATTACGGTGCCGCCCTGCACTTCATGGTCGTACTGGCGGATGACCCACTCTTTACTGCAGACGTTCCAGGCGGCAAGGATATCTTTCAACGATTGACCTAAATCTTGCGGTTGAGCGAAATCCGGTTCGGGATATTCCGGCTGCGTTAACACCGCGTTCAACTGCCACTGCGGGATGCCGTGGTGCAGGAATTTCATATCTAAATCAGCCACGCGGCGGCCCTTATAGAATAGATTCAAATGCTTATCATCGGTGAATTCCCCGATGACCGCAGTCGGCACGTCTTCACTCTCGCAAAGCTGCAACAGTTCATCCAGTTTTTCCGGCGGCACGGCAATGACCATGCGTTCCTGCGCCTCGGAAATCCAGATTTCAGCATAATTCAAGCCGGAGTATTTCAGCGGGACTTTATCCAAATCCACCCGCGCCCCGGTCTCTTCACCCATTTCCCCAACCGCGGAAGACAGGCCGCCGGCGCCGCAATCGGTAATGTGATTGTATAAACCCCGGTCGCGGGCCTGCAGCAGGATATCGATGACCTTCTTTTCCACAATCGGGTTGCCGATTTGGACGGAGGTATAAGATTTAGCGCCGGATTCGTCGGTCAGCTGGTCCGAGGCAAAAGTCGCGCCGTGAATGCCGTCGCGGCCGGTCTTGCCGCCAATTAAAACAATCAAATCGCCTGGGTTGTGGGTGCGTTTTTTGGCCATCGAGACGGGCATCAGCCCCATCGTGCCGCAATAAACCAGCGGGTTCGCCAGGTATCGGTCGTTGAAAAGAATCGCGCCGTTGACCGTGGGGATACCGAGCCGGTTGCCGTAATCGGCCACGCCGGCGCGTACGCCTTTGAAAATGCGGCGGGGATGCAAAACGCCTTTCGGCAATTTTTCGTAAGGAAAATCGGGCGGGGCAAAACAGAAAACATCTGTGTTCAAAATCGGCTTCGCGCCCAGCCCGGTGCCCAGCGGGTCGCGGATAACGCCGCCGATGCCGGTGGCCGCGCCGCCGTAAGGCTCAACCGCCGAAGGATGGTTGTGGGTTTCCACTTTGAAACAGAGCGCCCACCGGCCGTCGAAATCGATGACGCCGGAATTATCCACGAATACGGAAAGGCACCACGGTTTGTCCAACTCTTTGGTTACCCGGGCGATCGTGCTTTTCAGGATGTTATTGATGGTTTTATGGTCGTAGGAAATTTTGGCTTTAAAGGTCTTGTGCACGCAGTGCTCGGACCAGGTTTGGGTCAGTGTTTCCAGTTCGACGTCGGTGGGGTTCCGGCCCAGTTTTTTGTAATAATCCCGGACCGCGGCACGCTCGGTATCGGAAAAGGTGTAATTCTGACGGAGTTCTTCCATCGCAACTTTTTCGTCGCCCATCAGGTCGACTGTTTTCAATACGAATTTGTATTGCGGATTGGCGGCGAAAACCGATTCGCCGGAGGTAATGACATGATGAATGATGGGGTTCACCAGCAGCTTGCTGCTGATATCGTCCAGTTGTTTTTTGGTCAGTTTCCCGGCGAGGATGTAAAGCTTGGCGGTTTTAACCGCTTTCACATTTTTGATGCCCATGTCGCGCAGGCCGATCATGACCGTTTCTTCGACGGGGTCGACGACGCCGGCTTTGTAGGCAACTTCCACGACATGGACGCCGGGCTTTTGCTCTTCACTGGAGAGGGCGTCGCAGCGGTAATCCTGAGTTACCGGGTCGGCCAACAGTTCACGGCCGATTGAATCGAGCTGTTTGGGGGTTAATTTAGCGTCCAGATAATAAATATCCCGGACCTGTGCAGTCGAGATGGATTTGATACCGAGGTCGGCGATGTCGCCCACCAGACCGAGACCGCGGGCATCGGGGACGTGTTTTTTCAGAATGATTTCGATTCTATGCATAGTTATCCTGTAGAACGGACAATTCCATATTACCAGAAAATACAGCTAAAAGCCACAATCTGAAAGGCAGCTGTAATAAAGCGGGCTTCGATATTATTTTGTTGTTAAGGTACGTTTCCGTGGATTTCACCCTCATCATAATCTTCTCCCCTCAAGGGCGAAGAGACTAACCGATTCGTTTTGTAAAAAGTACATTTTGATATGAATAGTGCCGGAATTTTTGAGGCTAAAAACGGCTGCTATTTACCATAACGCTAAAATCAATTACCCTTTTTGTATCTGATTCGCTTCGTATTTTTTTTATTGAATTATTGTGCGCGAGCAGATACGATTTTTGTTTTTTAGAGCTGGATACTTGCGTTACGTGTGAACGTGCCTGATTTGTTTTATAAAACACTAAATTTATCCCCTAAATATTTTGTGGGAGCGGGTGAAATTCCCGAAGCCCGTGCTAAAATGGCGGCGACGGTGGCTTTAAGACGGGAACGTTCTGTCCGACTCAGATGATACTGCGCGGTAAACCGTCGGGCCATTAATCTGATTACTTCGTTGAGGACGCGGCGGTTATCGGGGGCATTCCGGACAAAGCACTGTATTTTGATGCACAGTGAGGCAATATCCAAGCTGACGCGCTCCGTAATCGCGATTTTACAGATCTTGTCTATTTCATCAATAGTAAGGAAGGATAAATAAAAGCCGTGAGTGCGGCCGTTCTGATTGCCCGGCTGGCCGCCGCGTTTTCTCTTTGTCTGCTTCATACCGCTAACCTCAAATTACTCCGCAAGAATAAGATAACATATGAACGATTAATCGGTCAAGAGGATTTTGTCACCCCCCTCTCTCCATCTCTCTCCCACGCTGGGGCGAGAGGGCTGAGGTTGGGGCGAACTAACCGAGGCATTTTTGTTTGCAATAGGCAGTGGGCTGCGCCCACCCGATAAAACTGGATCCCGATCACGTATCAGAATACGGGACAAGCTTTCATCTGGATGGAGTCGCGGAAATCCCGGCATCAGTGTCCCATTTTCTTTTTTAAATCCCGGTCAATCCAGAAACGGGCCGGATAGAAGAAGAGCATCTGGGGGCTGCCGGCGGCGGAACAGACCGCGCCGAATTGCCCGTGGAAGCCTTTGAGCCACGGTTGGTAGACAGTGAAGGAGCCCGGCGAAAGCAGAGAAATGGAAAAATGCTGCCGGGCGACATATTCGTTGGCATCCCGCAGGACTTTCTTGCGCGCCTGTTCGTCGGGAGCGGCAATTGCGGCCGGTTGGAAGGCGTCGAAAACCGGGTCGCTGACCATGAGGTAGTTCGAGGAGTAGCCGGTGTGCAGGCGGCTCAACTGGCGGATGGGTTCATAACCGTGCCCCAGCGGCGAGACGGTGCGCTGGGCGAGCTGGTCGTGTTTACGTTCGGTGAGCACGTATTTAATCCATTCGGTGGACTCCAGCATGCGGATTTCCATATCGATGCCGACATCTTTAAAATACTGCCTGACGATATCCAGCAAAACCATATCGCCGGTAGTATCGGCGATAATATTGGTTTTAAAACCGTAGGGATAACCGGCCTCAGCCAGTAATTTCTTCGCCAGTGCGGGATTATAAGCATACTGGTCTTTGAGGTCCTGCGGCCATTCTTCCCAGGGGAGGCCCCAGCCTTTCATGTTGCGGGAGGTCAGCGAAGAAGGAATCGGTTCGACGCTGCCCTTGTAGTAGTTCTTCGCGATACCGTTGAGGTCGATGGCGAGCTGCATCGCCTGGCGGACGCGGATGTCGTTGAACGGCGGCCGATCATTGCGCGGGTCGATGGTGGCGGCGGTATTGGCAGGATGGGCAATCTGCAGTATTTCCGGGTTGGTTTTCCGGAGCTCCTGCGCCAACACCGGGGAAATCTGGTCGGCGACATCAATGCGGCCGGCGCGCATTTCCGCCAACGTTTTTTCCTGATCGAGGATGACGTAAAATTTCAGCGTATCCAGATAGGGGAGCTTATTTTCGGGGTGGCGTTCGTCATGGCCCCAGTAATCGGGATTGCGGACGACAGTGGCGGAAATGTCCTGCACAAAATCTTTGAGCATGAACGGGCCGGTGCCGACGGCATGATGCCAGTCCCGGGTATCGCCGTATTGTTTGACCACTTCCGGATTCTCGATGCACAACGAGGTGCCGATTTCCTGCAGCGCATCCAGGATTAATTCCCGGCTGGTGGTTTTCCATTTGAAAACGACCGTGTATTTATCTGGCGCGGTCACGGAGATTAATTCTTTGAAAGCCACCACGTCGGCGCGGGCGGGGCTGGGCTTAGTGTAGCCGCTGCCGAGGCCGTACATGCGGTGGAAATGAAACACGATATCGTCGGCGACAAATTCCCGGCCGTTAGCCGGCGGCCGGTTCTGCCAGCGCACGCCTTTGCGGACATGGACGACAAACGTGTATGGGTCGGCGAATTCATAACTCTCGGCGAGATGGCCGCGGATGGTATTATCCGGTTTTTCGCCTTCGCGGAAGTCATTAACGGCCGGGTCCATCAGCAAGTCCAGCGCGAACATTTTCTCCATCCAGGCGGTATAAATCTGGGTCAGGTGCACCCCGAAATAGGGGTCGAAGTTGGCGATTCTGCGGTTGGTGCGGATGTTCAATTCCCCGCCATACTGCGGCTGGCCGAGTTTATCCCACCAGTTGCCTTTTGTTGTTTTCTTATCCATGAACCTTCCTTAACGCATGCTGACAGGAACTTTTTTAAAAAAACACGGTATGAAAAGTCCTTATCCGCGATTAATCTTGAATCCAATGATAGAGCGTTGCGCAGTAATCAGTCAACATAAATTAGGAAAGAATTGTTGAGAAATAAAAATTACAAAGATAGTCTTTAGTGCAGCTAGTCAAAAACTTCTGGGTTGTCGAATCAAGTCCGACAATGACAAAGAAATAGGATTGTCATAAATAATTCCAGACATCAATTTTCGGACAGCCTTGCTTTAAACGGATGATGCTTTTTTGATTTTAACATTAGCGGTTAGCCAAATAAACGATTAGCCAGATTATCGCGGCAATAATTAAAGCCCCGAAACCCGCAATCGTAAACTGCCAGGCAGGGCGGCGCATAAAGTTGCGGTATTCCGGGTCGCCTCGTTTCGCGAGGTCCTTTTTTTGCTGCTCGACGACGCGGTGGGTTAAATCGGCTTTGAGCTGCGCTTTGAATTCTTGGGACGGCGATTTCGGCCAGGAGGCCATTTCCCGCGAAAGTTCCAGTGCGGCTCTGGTGTCTTTGTCCAGCCCGGATTCCTCCGGCAGTTTTTCTCCGGCGGCCGCTTTATCGATATTTACCAGCAGCTGTTGGTCTTCTTGCTGTTTCTTATTCATTTTGCCACTCCACAAAACTTTTCCGCAATTTGGCGACGGTGCGGCACAGGATGGAACCGACATTGGACTCGGTCAGTTTCAGGATTTGGGCGATTTCCCGGTTGGACATGCCGTTGGAATATTTCAAGACAATCGCTTCCTGTTCGCGTTTGTTCAATTGCGTGACAAACTGCCGCAGCTTCCGCGAGTTTTCCGCTTTAATTGCCTCCTCCTCGGGAGAAGGATACTGCGCGGTCGTTTTAGCTTCGATATCCTCCATTATGTCCTCATGTTTCCCGTAAACCCGGTAATGGTCGATGACGGTGTTGCGGGCGATGGTAAATATCCAGGTGGAGAAGGTGGCTTTTTGCGGGTTAAACCCGTCAAATTTAGCGAATGCCTTCTCGAAGATCGCGGCCGTCAGGTCCTGAGCCATGTGTTCGTCCCGGATGCGGAAAGTGACGTAGCGGTAAACTTTGGGCATAAACTGCTCGTAGAGTTCCGCAAACGCTTCGCGGCCGGCTCCGGAAACTTTTTTCTCACCATTGGGCGTGCCGATATTAAACATCTGCGGTTTATGTCTCCGGTTTAATGCCCCTATAAATTTATACGATAGGGCGGCATTTTCATTGCAATTATAATTTCACCCGACTAAATCCAGAACTTCACTCAATGACGAAATGGAAGGGCCGTGCCAGTCTTCCAGATAAGGGTCGTTTTTGTTCGCGTGAGGGAAACTGATGCGCACCGGGGTCATCCCGACGGCATCGGCGGCTTTTAGTTCTCCGTCCATCCCGTCCGCAACATAAAGACATTCACGGGGTTCCACCTGCAATTTTTCCAGGGCAAGATGATAAATACGCGGGTCAGGTTTCATTAATCCCACCGCGCAGGAAAAAACCGTGATATCAAAAATACTGGCAAAAGGTGTTTCATCCCATACTGTTGTTGTTTCGGTAGAACAATTACTGAGTAAACCTATCTTAAGACCAATGGATTTAAGCCGGGAAATAATCTCAACTGCATATGATTGAAGAGACAGGACCTGTTGTCTGGTTGTCCTCAAGCGAAGTTTAGCCGCGCGCTGAATCTGCGCTTCAGTCGCCTGCAAATTAAGTTCCCGGCAACAATGCGCGATACAATCCTGAGCCAGATAAAATTCGCCCGTCATCCGTTTTTTAAAGGCGGCTTCCCACACTTGTCCAAAGTCAGCTTCCGGCGCGGAAAGTATCGCCGCCATTTCGGTGCGCCAACTGGTATTTTCGAGCGTATTCGCGATTAATGTCCCACCTAAATCGAAAATTACCGCTTTGTACTTCATTTCACCAAATCCCTAACCTTTCTTGTTTTTAGCCAGATATTCTTCTATCAGATTAACTCTTTCAAACCGACCGCGTTGTTTGTTGGTATTGAGATACAGGTGAAGCGGAGGTACTCTGATTTTAAACCCTTTCCATGTCACCGTTTCTAAATGTTGTTTAGCATAAGGGCCAAAATCAGAAGGTGCGGGGATGTCGGCGGCAGGCTGTGGGTCAGACGCGATATCGATGCGAGCATGTAAAAAGATAACACAGAAGTCTTTGGTTACCCAACCGCGAGTATCAATGATTGGCTCGACGATGCAATCAAGAAACCGACGATGTATCTTTTCAATGTCTTTTGAATCAACCATGATATCAACATCGTGCGGTTTTATCGGGATACCCCGGATGCAGGCAGCACAGCTCCCGACTAACCACCAGTTAATTTCAGATTCGTTTAGACGTTCGATAAATTCAGATAAAGCCTTTTCCCACGGGACCGCGAGAAAATGACCTGCCTGCCCAAACATTGCGTCGGCATATAGGGAAAAATTATGCCGGATGATTGAGAAATCCCTCGAATCTTTCGGAAATGCCTTGTAGTAAGATTTCCCTGCTGGCTGGTAATAGCAATCTTTTAAGACCTGATAATATTTTTCGTCTACATCATCTAACCGAAAAATGACCTTATTTTCTTTTTCTGCGAACGATATTTTCATCTTGAATAATTTCCTGATTGAGGAGTGATTTCACGCGATAGTTTCAGTACAGAATGTTAATATCGTAAGGCACGGAATGGAATAAGTCAATGATGAAGTTTTGCCCGGACCGTTTTTAAAATATATACATTAGCAGCCCATTTCAATTTTGAGCATATGGTCAGATGGATTCCCGCTTTCGTGGGAAAGACAAACCGGGAAAAGAGCTTCAAGCAAAGCTTGAAGCTCTTTTCTTTTCGTTGTCATTGTCGGGCTTGCCCCGATAATCCAGAGATTTCGGACAGCCTAGAGTGAACATTTTAATTATCATCAGGAAGTAAAGGCAACAACCATTTTTGGGTAAAGAGGATTTGAGGCTAAGATATTGGAATTGCTAATTTGTTTGGATTTTGGTTTTTGGAATTTGGAATTTATTTGGTGGCGACATGTATGGCGGTGGCGCCGAACATCAGGCGTTTGAAAGTGACGGTTTTGAACCCGGCTTTGACCAGCAGGTCGCTCAATTCTTCAGCGGAATAAAATTTACTCGCGGATTCCGTCAGGTATTTATAGGCTTCTTTATTGTGGGATAAGGCGCTGCCCATCCAGCGGACGAAAGTGCGCAGATAGAGGTGGTCCAGGCTGCGCAGCATTTTGTTCGGGGGCTGGCTGGACTCCACAATTACGAACCGGCCGCCTTGCTTGAGGACGCGCACGATTTCCGAGAGGTAGCGCGGCGTATTGGGATTGTTGTAGGTCAGGTTGCGGAAAGCGAACGAAATCCCGATGCAATTGAAATATTCATTGGAGAAAGGCAAATCGCCGACGTCGCCATGAATAAAATTCAACGGGGTCATTAACGCCGCGCGGGCGGCTTTGGCGCTGGCCTTCGCCAGCATCGGCGGACTGTAATCGAGGCCGGTGACGCTGCTCGTACCCGGGGCATTTTTCGCGAGGTCGATGGCGAGGTCGCCGGTGCCGCAGCAAAGGTCTAAAATTTTATCAGGCTGATTTACCAGGCACAACCCGGCGGTTTTCCGACGCCATTTCGCGTCCTGTCCCCAGGTGAAGATACGGTTAATCAGGTCGTACCGGTCCGGGACGGCGGTGAATATTTTGTGCAGCGGCTTTTGCTCAGTGACCATTGAATACTCCTGCCAGGATAAAACCACCGGCGACCAGCGCCTGCGTGGCTAAGACCGTCATTACGTTGGCGGCCATACCCGGGATAAATTTACTCCGGTCGTCGTATTTAAAGGAGCAGTTAATGGCTTTAATTGCCAGTGGAACGGTGAGCAGCCCGAGCAAAGTGAACGCCGGCACGTAATGCCAGATGACGGTGCCAATAATCCAGAGGTATACGACGATGTTCAGTACCGAGTAGAAAACCGCGGCGTTCTTTTTCCCGACGGTGATGGGCAGGGTGCGGCGCTTGACGGTAATATCGTGTTCGGCATCGGGGAATTCGTTGAGCAGCAGCAGGTTATGCACCAGGATGCCGGAAGGGATGGACGCCAGCACTGCCCCGATGGAATAATTGCCGGTCTGGACAAAATAGGCACCTAAAACGGGCAGCACGCCCAGTCCCAAGCCTGCGGACCATTCGGGAAAGCCCATTCTCAGAATAAGAGGGGTGTACAGAATAATGCACAGGATGGCGATCGCCAGCAAGGGCAGGAGGTTCCAACCGACGGTAAGGGTGAAGAAGAAGCCGATGGGGATGATGATAATCAGCGCGGTGATGCCGGTCCAGAGCGCGCCTTTTTCGGAAATCAACCCCGACTGGATGGCGCCGCTGCCGCCGCTGAAGGGCGTGCGCTGTGTTCTGGTATCCAGTTTACTGCGGGAATCGAAATAATCGTTAAAAATATTGACGCCGGCATGGGCAACAATCAGCCCGAAAGTAGCCAGAAAAGCATAACCCAGGTTGAACGGCCCGCCGAATTCCCGGTGTTCGTACCAGGCAATGGATGAGCCCAGTAAACCGAGAATCGCCGAGAGAATCAGAAAATTGGGGCGGGCGAGAGTCAGGATACCTTTGAACTTCATGCTTACCTCTTCCACGGTTTTGAAATAAAAGCCGATGCCGGTTTACTGCCGGCGTTGCAAAAGCCGGACCTGTTTCAGCCAGACAGTGACTTAATTGTCTGAATCAGCCGGTATACAGCATGGATACCATCGAAAGGATGACGAAAATGACGGTTAGAACGATGGTACCGAGGAAAAGCCAGCGGTCAATGCCGCGTTTGGTCCGGTAAACGGAATCGGACTGCCCGAAAATCCCGCCGAGGCCGCCGCCTTTAATCTGGAAAAGTATCGCCGTAACTAATGCCACCGCGATGACGATTTGAGCAATATCCAAAGTAGTTTTCATTTGTTTTCCCCTAACTTATTTTTCAGTAATTCAGTGGCCATTTGCGGATTAGCGCGGCCGCGCGAGGCTTTCATAAATTGTCCGACGAGGAATTTCATCGCCGCTTCTTTGCCGGCTTTAAAATCGGCAGCGGCCTGAAGGTTATCGGCAATGACTTTCTCCGCCATTTTTTCCAGTTCACCGCTATCGCTGATCTGGCTCAGTCCCTTCTGGGCGACGACATCGGCAGCGGATTTACCTGTATTAAACATCTCCTCAAAAACCTGCTTGGCGGCAGGACCGTTAAGGCTGCCGTTATTGATTAAATCAAACAACCGGCCGAAATGTTCCGGTGTGATTTTGACCCGGCTGATTTCCAGGTTGCCGGCATTCAGCAAACGGGTAAATTCGCCCAGCAGCCAGTTGCCGGCCAGTTTGGCGCGGTTTGTTAAAGGCATACCTTCCGGTTTACCGGTTTTCAGAATCGCTTCAAAATAATCCGCCATGGCTTTAGATGCGGTGAGCAGATTGGCATCATAGATGGGCAAGCCGTATTCCGCGACAAAGCGGTCGCGCCGGGCTTCGGGCAGTTCCGGCAGCTGCTTACTGACCTCTGCCACCCATTGCCGGCTGACGTGCAGCGGCGGCAGGTCGGGCTCCGGGAAATAGCGGTAGTCGTGCGCGTATTCTTTACTGCGCTGAGAAGCGGTCTTGCCTTCCGCTTCTACCCAGCCGCGGGTTTCCTGGACTAAACGCTGGCCATCTTCCACCGCTTTGCGCTGGCGCTGGGCTTCATATTCCAGCGCGCGGAAAACGGCGCGGAAGCTGTTCATGTTTTTCACTTCAACTTTGGTCTGCAGTTTATCCGAGCCTTCCGGACGGATACTGATATTGGCATCGCAGCGGAAACTGCCTTCTTCCATATTCGCCAGGGAGACGCCGATGTATTGCAAAATCGTATGGAGTTTCATCAGGTACTGGCGGGCTTCTTCCGGCGAGCGTAAATCGGGTTCGCCGACCACTTCCATAAGCGGCACGCCGCTGCGGTTCACATCCATCAAACTGTAAGCCTTGCCGTCGAACGAGGTGCGGTGCATCAGTTTTGCGACATCTTCTTCCAGGTGCACCCGGGTAATCCCGATATCTTTCTTCTGCCCGTCGACCTCGATGGTCAATTTCCCTTTAACACCGATGGGGGCATCGAACTGGGAAATCTGGTAGCCTTTCATCAGATCCGGATAAGGGTAGTTTTTACGGTCGAATTTACTATATTCGGAAACGGTACAGTTCAGCGCCAGCGCCGTCATCATCGTATATTCCACGGCGCGGCGGTTGATGACCGGCAAAACACCGGGCATGCCCATACATACCGGACAGACGTGCGTGTTCGGCGGCGTGCTGGCATAATCGGCGCTGCAGCTGCAAAACATCTTGCTTTTAGTGTTGAGCTGCGCGTGCACTTCCAGCCCGATAACGGTCTCGTATTTCGTTGCGGTGACTGTACCTGCCATCGGTTTAGTATACCAGTAAATGACGTTGGCTGACAACAAAAACCGCGTAATCTATAATAACCCGCGCGCGATATCCACGTTCACCTTGATTTAAAAGAGGGCATTAGGGTAAGATAATGAAATCACAGATAATTCCCGCCCTTCCGACACATGTTATGAGGTGAAATTATGCCTGAATCGTTAGTATTGCTGCAAACAGGTAATCATATTGCCCGAATCACGCTCAACCGTCCCAACCAAAAAAATGAGATTAATCTGCAGATGGGCCAGGAACTGGACGAAATCTGCCGCCGGATTAATCAGGATAACGACATCTATGTGGTGATTATTACCGGAGCCGGCGAAGTTTTCTGCAGCGGCAGCGAGCTACAAAAACCGGGGAAAAATCAGCCCCGCAGCGAAGCCGAAACGGCGCTAAAATATAATGCCGCTGCCAGCGTGGCGGCAATTGAAAAACCGGTCATCGCGACAATTAACGGGGACGCCGTCGGCGACGGGTTGGAACTGGCCCTGGCCTGCGATGTCCGGATTGCAGCGCAGAACGCGCGCTTCGGCCTGCCGGAAATCGAGGTAGGGTTGATACCATCAGACGGCGGGACGCAGCGGTTGCCGCGGATTATCGGGCGGGGCAAGGCGCTGGAAATGGTGCTGATCGGCGAAATCATCGGCGCCGCGGAGGCACTGGAAAACGGCCTGGTCACCAAAGTATTGCCGCCTGAATCACTGACGGCCGAAGTGGAAACCTTAGCGAAAGCCATGGCGGCCAAAGCCCCGGTTTCGCTGCGCTATATCAAGGAAGCGATTAACAAGGGTCTGGACATGACCATGGAGCAGGGCCTGCGCCTGGAAGCCGACCTCTATTTCTTATTACATACCACCGGCGACCGTACAGAAGGCATTAAAGCTTTCCAGCAGAAAAGACCACCGGAATTCAAAGGCCAATAGGTTTTGCGGAACGGAAATGAGCGAATTTGAAGTAATTATCTACGAGAAAAAAGACGACAAGGGCTATATTACGCTGAACCGACCCAAAGCATTGAACGCCTACAACATCAAAATGCGGGATGAGCTGTTTGAGGCGCTGAATGCAGTTAACGACGACCCGGAAGTGGCCGTGCTGATTCTGAAAGCAGCCGGGGAAAAGGCTTTCTGCGCCGGCGCCGACCTTTCGGAGTTTCTGACCTCCCCGCCGCCGGTGGCGGCACGTCAGGTCCGGTTCGAACGCGACGTCTGGGGATTATTCTTAAAGATCAAAAAGCCGATTATCGCCGCGCTGCACGGCTATGTGCTGGGTTCCGGCATTGAAATGGCGATGTGCTGCGATATTCGCGTGGCGTCCGACGACGCTAAATTCGGGGTGCCGGAAATGGGGCTGGGGATTATCCCGGCGGCCGGCGGCAGCCAGACCATCCCGCGCATAGTGGGACGCGGCTACGCGCTGGAAATGCTGCTCTCCGGCAGATGGATTACCGCCGCCGAGGCTAAAAAAATCAAAATGGTGAACCGGGTGGTGGCGCGGACCGAATTGCTCCCTACAGTGGAAAAATTGGCGGACACCATAAGGCAGTACGACCGCACGGCATTAAGCAATGCCAAACAGGCAATCGTCGAAGGGCTGGATTTGCCGTTACCGCAGGGGCTGGAACTGGAAGCCCGGTTAGCCGGTTTACGGCAATATTAGATATCTTAGATGCGATAAATTATAAAATATGTTAACGTAATTAATAAGCGCACACTGCTACAAATAAGGAGAAAGTTGAGTCACAATGGATAAGGTGTACCAAAAAATTGAAGAGGCAATCGCCGACGTTAATGACGGCGCGATGATTGCCATAGGCGGGTTTTTCGCCTGCGGAGTGCCGAGACTTCTTTTACAGGCCCTGATTGACAAAAAAGTCAAGAACCTGACACTCACCTGCGGCTGCGGTCCGCTGGTCGGCGCCACCGACGAATTGAGAGCGTTAGTCAAAAACGGGCAATTGAAAAAATTAATTGATTCCTATGGGCTGGCCCGCTCTGCGTCCAAAGGGCGGCAAGACCCGTTTGAACAGGCCGTAAAAGCCGGAACAATTGAGCTCGAAGTAGTCCCGATGGGCACTCTGGCGGAACGGTACCGCGCGGCGGCGGCCGGCGTGCCGGCGGTGTATCTCCCCACCGGTGTCGGCTCTATTGTCGAAAAATCGGCGGTCAGCAGCATCGTAGCCAATCGCGCCCCCAAAGAAACGCGGGTCTTCAACGGCCGGACTTACATCCTGGAATATGCACTGAAGCCGGATTTCGCATTCGTGCATGCGCACACCGCCGATAAAGAAGGCAATCTGCGGTATTCCAAGACGGCGCGGAACTTTAACCCGGTGATGGCCTCGGCGGCGAAAACTACCATTGTCGAAGCCGAGAATATCGTCGAACCGGGAGAAATAGACCCGGACTGCATCCATACACCCGGCATTTACGTCAAACGGGTCGTACAGGTACCGCGCCTCAAAATCAGAGTGGGAATCGATTAGGAGTAAACAGGAAAAATGGAAAAAACAAAATTAACGGGCATCCCGCGGGAAATGATTGCCCTGAGAATAAGTAAAGAAATTAAAGACGGCGACTATGTCAATCTGGGTATCGGCATCCCAACCCTCATCAGCAACTGGATCGAGGGACGGGATATCATGCTGCAGGGTGAAATCGGCCTGCTGAAATCCGGGCCGCTGGTTACCGATGAAGAGATGATTAACCAGGACTGCATCAACGCCAGCTGCCAGCCGATTATCGAAATTCCGGGCACGATTTATTTCGATATCCTGGAATCCTTCACCATGATTCGCGGCGGTCGGATGAACCTGGTGGTGATGGGCGCGCTGCAGGTTAACGACAAAGGCGATTATGCCGGCTGGGCCAATCCCTCACGTGGGCTGGATGTCGGCAATATCGGCGGCTCGATGGACCTGGTGGCCGGCGCCGACAGATTGTTCCTGGCAATGGAACATGTGGCCGTGGATGGCAATCCCAAAATCGTGAAAAAACTGTCCTTTCCGCCGACAACTACCGGCAAGGTAAACATGATTTTTACCGATTTGGCGGTAATGGAAGTAACCCGCAAAGGGCTGCTGCTGAAAGAAGTGGCGCCCGGGTTAACCGCTAAAGACGTGCAATCCGTGACGGAACCAAAGCTAATTATCAGCCCCGACCTGAAAGAGATTGAGTTCTAGTTTCACAGGCATCGCTAATCAATGGTTCAAATCGGAGCCAGGGCATTTAATGCCCTGGCTCGCTTATTTTTCAAAACTGCTTTATTTATATTTTCCTTTGTGTATTATTTGAGTTTCTGAGAAACGAAAGCGTTGTTTACAGGTAGAAAATCCAGAAGAAGGAGGGCGAAAGCCCTCCGTTCTCGTGATATTCCTCGCCCTGCTAGGGCGAGGTCAGGAGTGGGTCGTTGTGCAGTTTGCAGATGGCCTCTAAATTAATATTCAAATAAACCTACAACTTTAAAATTGGCTGATGTTTCACAATCACGGATTATTATTTGAGCAATAATACGCCTAAAAACGCAACAAAATCGGCACAAAAGAGGTGTTTCCAGATTATCAAAAGGGGGTCTATGATTGTGCTGCGAACGATTATGGCCTGAGGAAGGAGGTTAACGATGAACGACTTTCCTGAATTTATGAAAAATCCGGCGAACAAAATAGACCCCGGTTTGCAATTCACTAAAGGGATTGAGGGTTATGTTTTTGACGGCGCTGACGGCAGCCAAATCGCCTATTGGACAAATCCTATAGGAGGAAATTCGGTTGAACATACTCACGATTATGACGAATATATGGTAGTGGTGCAAGGACAATATACGGTAATCGTCGGCGCAATTGAATTTCCACTGACCGCGGGCAAAGAATTCTTCATTAAAAAAGGCACGCCGCACAGCGGGATTTCCAAACCGGGCACGCGCACAATTCACGCCTTCGGCGGCAAGCGCGCCGAGCGGGCAAAAAAAGAAGGGGCTCTCGCCCCTTCTTAAGTATCCCGTGTTGCAAATAATTTTCAGTGAATCGCGTTTAAAAGTTCCGTTACCACGGTATTGATTTCCTTGCCGTCCGCTTTCCCTTTGAGCTCCGCCATGATTTTACCCATCACTTTGCCCTTGTCGTTCGGGCCGTGCGCGCCGACTTCGGCAATGACCCTTTGGGCTGCCGCTGCAATTTCTGCACGGCTCATCTGGACCTGGGGCGCGTAGGCTAACAAAACGGCCAGTTCTGCTTCTTCCTGGGCGACGAGGTCAGGACGATTGCCTTTCTTGTAGGCATCGATGCTGTCCCGGCGCTGTAAAATTTCCTTCGCGAAAATCGCCAGGATGTCTGCATCGCTAAATTCAGCCTGCTGACCTATTTCAGCGATTTGCGCTGCCGTCAGTTCTTTCTCCGGATGTCCTTCCAGCACGCCGAGGTCGGTGATTCCCGCTTTTTTATAAGCAGCCGTCACCAGTTTGGCTTTTTTGGCCATTTCGGCATTTTTAACCGCCGAAATTACCATGCGGATGGTGCCGAGTTTAACCTTGTCGCCGTCCCGCAGTGCCTGTTTCAGGTCTTCATTTAATTTAACTTTTAAAGGCGCTTCCACTTTAATTCACCCTTAGAACTAAACGCGTTTCTTCGCTACCCTCGTACTCTTGCGTCGTTTTGCGGCAGCTTTGCGTTTGCGCTTAATGCTTTTTTTCTCAAAGTACTCACGATGGCGCACTTCGCTAAGGATGCCGTCCTGTTGCACTTTGCGGGTAAACCGGCGCAGCAAACTTTCAAAGCTCTCGTTGCCGCCCGCTACCACATTGGTCACACACTTCACCCCCTTTTGGTCTCAATTACAGTTGTGTGACTGCAGACTTTTTAATTGTATGACGGTAAGACATAACATGTCAAGAAATAGGGGATAGTAAAAGTTGGTCATTTTGAGATGAAATTGATTTAATTGGAATATTATTCACAGATTTTTAATAATAAGCCAAACAATTAGTATTATTCCAAAAATCGCAATAATTGCAACCAAGGTAACCATAAGAAAACCCACAGTCTTAAAATATGTGTTTAATATTCTTTGGGGTAATGTATTCCCGTTTTCGAAATCTTTGGGATTTACAGGATGGCGTTTGTAATAGATGACTGCCCCCGCCACTACAATCACATAAATAATGGAAACAATGGCTACTATTCCAAAAATGCCCCAATTCATATTACGAATATATTATATAATACCTGTTAAATTTACAATCTCTTGATACTCCAAATATGTTCTGCTATTCCGGCAGCCGTTGCAGGATTTTGAAAAATTGAATTTCCGCATCGTTTTACCTATACTTATCTCGTGAAAAAATCTATGAAAACTAAAATCAAGGCAATCATCTTCGATGTGGATGAAACCCTGTTCGACCGTGTCTTGGCGCAGCAGGCCGTGCTGGAATTGATTGTGAGGCAGCTGCCGCAGGTTTTCCGCGGTTGTGACCCGCAGCGCGTGCTGGCCGCCTTTTTACAATCCGACCGTGTTTCTACGGAAATATTTAACACCGGCGCGCCTTCCGAAGGTTCCCGTGACCGGCGCAGCAAATTGTTTCTGCAATTGCTCAGCATCGATGAAAAATATACTGCTAAAATAACTGAACTCTATGTTAAAGATTATCCCGGTGTAAAAGCGCACGTGGATGGCGCGATTCCGGTGATAAAAGAATTAAGCCGGAAATATCAGCTCGGGGTGGTCTCCAACGGCTTCACCGACGTGCAATACCGCAAACTGGAAGCGATGGGCCTGCGGGATTTATTCGTCTGTGTGGTGCTGTCGGAGGAAATCGGCATCCGAAAGCCGGACCCCCGGAT
The DNA here is from genome assembly GCA_963772985.1 of uncultured Chloroflexia bacterium. Taxonomy (GTDB): domain Bacteria; phylum Chloroflexota; class Dehalococcoidia; order Dehalococcoidales; family Fen-1064; genus Fen-1064. The sequence continues at coordinate 14,030 of CAVYZP010000018.1, read as the reverse complement.
TTTTCTTCGGGCCGCGTTGCTGCTGCATAGGCAGCCGCAAGAGTGCCTGTATGTCGGGGATTCATATGCCAATGATGTTATCGGTGCGAAGAATGCAGGCATGCGGGCGTGCTGGCTGAACCGGGCGGAGGTAAAAATGCCGGATGAAAAAACAAAACCGGACTTCGTCATCGGTAAGTTTGAAGAACTACCCGCACTGCTGGCGCAACAGGCCGGTTAAGATTTATGCTCTCTCTTTAAAATTTCCCGTGCGGCAATGACGCCGGACGCCGAGGCCTGAATCAAGCCGCGGCTGACCCCGGCCCCATCCCCGGCCGCAAACATGTTGCCGATTTCCGTCTCCATATTCGGGGTTAATTTCAGCCGGCCGGAATAAAATTTTACTTCCACGCCGTAAAGCAGCGTCTGCGAGGAAGCGACGCCGGGCGCCAGTTTATCCATCGCGTGCAGCATGTCGATAATGCCGGTCAGATGCCGGTAGGGCAGCACAAAACTGAGGTCACCGGCAACGGCATTCGTCAGGGTGGGCCGCACCAGGCCGCGCTCGATGCGGGCGGCGGTGGAACGCTGGCCGTGCATCAAATCCCCGAAGCGCTGCACCAGTACCCCGCCGCTAAGCAGATTGGCCAGCCGGGCGATATATTTGCCGTAGGCAATCGGCTCGTGGAAGGGCTTGGTAAAAGTAGTGCTGGCCAGAATCGCGAAATTAGTATTATCCGTCCGGCTGTCGGCGTAGCTGTGGCCGTTGACAGTCAGCACCGGGTCGGCACCGCCGGTCGATTCCATGATGACTTCCCCGGCCGGGCACATGCAGAAGGTGCGGATGCGGTCGTCAAAATGCGGCGAAATAAATTCCAATTTGGCTTCATAAAGGGCGCCGCTCAATTCCGCCATCACGGCGTTGGGCACTTCCACCCTGACGCCGATGTCAATGGGATTGATGGAGGTGGTCATTTTCAAACGGCCGGCTTCCCGCATCAGCCATTCGGCGCCTTCCCTGCCGGGCGACAGAATCAGGTACCGGCAATTGATATGCCCGCCGTTTTCGGTGATGATGCCGGTGATTTGCCCGTTTTCAGCCGCAATTTCCGTCACCGTGGAATTAACTCTGATGGTAATCCGGGGAGACAGGAAATCGCGCATGGCTTTCAGAACCTGGCGACTGTGTTCCGTGCCCATGTGACGGATGGGAACCGGCACGAGGCTCAATTCGGCTAAAGCCGCGCGGTGTGCCAGTTTGGAAACTTCGTCACCGGTGCCGAAGATTTTTTCCGGCGCGCCGAAACGCAGATAAACACCGTCCACATATTTAATTAATGCTTCGGCGGCGTTTTCCCCGATATATTCTTTCAGGTGGCCGCCGACCTGTGAAGAGAGCGTCAATTTGCCGTCGCTGAAAGCGCCGGCGCCGCCCAGGCCGCAGACGACATTGCACGGCGCGCAGGATATGCAGGAATTAGTGTGGTTGCGGGACGGGCAATGACGAGCGTCGATGTCCCGGCCCTTTTCCAGCAAAAGGACGGTTAACGACGACGTTTGCGCGATTTCCAGCGCGGCAAAAATGCCGGCCGGCCCGCCCCCGACAATAATGACATCGTACTGCTTTGTCATATTATCACCCACCGCTATTGTATATCCGGCAGGAACAAGTTTCAAGGACAGCAGCATCGTGCATGGTGGGTATTATGATGACCATTTTGTAGGGCCGGGTTTCCCGAAGGTACTCAGACGAAGGTTGATGTAGAACCCGACCGCCTTATTTCGCGTTTATTAACCGGCCATGTTTTTCTTCTGATTAATATAGAAATTAATCATCTTGCCGGCGGCGTTGGTGGCGCGCGCTGCGGTGGGGTAAGCCGGGATACCCATCCCGATTAATTTGTTTTTCAGATCACGGTATAATTCGCTGCCGGCGAGGTCAGTTCCGGCCGCGGTCTTGCCCCAATCCAGGAGCACGACGAACAGCGGTTTTTTCTGCAAATCACTCCAGGGGAATTCGTTTAGTATCACATCGCTGGACAGCGCGCCGCGGTTTCTTTGCGGGTCGAGGAAAACGATATTCAAATCAAAATCCGGGTTTTCGGCCATCATTTTGGTGATGAAAGCCGGAACCAACTCAACCGCGATGGAAAAATCGACGGGGTTGGTGACCCAGTCCCAGACCGGATTGTCCGCTTTTTGCAATGCCTGACGGATGGCATCCGGCAAGGGAATGGCGTTCAGCCCGGCTTCTTCACAGAGGTCGGCTGCCATCACACTCCAGCCGCCGCCCGCGCCCGCCACGCCGACGTGGCTACGGTAAGCCGGGGGCAGGAAATAGAACGCCGCCGCCGTATCCAGCAACTGTTCGATATGGGCCGCACTGACCGCGCCGGCCTGTGCCATGGCAGTGTTCCAGACCGTCATCGAACCGGCGAGCGAAGCAGTGTGCGAGGCGGTAGCCCGGGTGCCGGATTGTCCCCGTCCGCCCTTGAGGATAATCACCGGTTTCTTCGGCGTCGTCCGGCGCAAGATTTCCAGGAACCTTTTGCCGTCGCGTACGCCTTCGATGTACATGATAATCAATCTGGTGGCGTCGTCCTGACTAAAGTATTCCAGATAATCGGATTCGTTAAGATCCAGCGCGTTGCCGTAGCTGACGGCTTTACTGAAGTGCATGCCCCTTACTTCGGCACTCTCGATGATTTCAAACGCCACCGAGCCGCTCTGGGAGAGAAACCCGATGGAACCCGGCTGACTGGACATGGCCGGCGTCCAGGACATCCCCCACTCAGGATAATAAACGCCCATGCCGTTCGGGCCGATGATACGGATGCCGGCTTTTCCGGCCCGGCGCAATATTTCCTTTTCCAGCTCGACGGCATCCGGGCGGCCGGTTTCGCTGAAACGCGCCGTGTAGAAATGGATGCATTTGACGTGCTTGGCGGCGCAGTCATCAATTAAGTTCAGCGCCAGGGAAGATGGGATCGTGGCAATCACATAATCCACGTCGTCCGGGATATCGCGCATGTTCGGGTAGCATTTAAGGCCGAAAACTTCAGGGTGTTTCGGATGGACGGGATAAATTTTACCTTTGAAACCTAATTTCAGCAGCGAGGAAAGGTAGCGCCCGCCTTCACCGGTTTCGGATGCGCCGACAACGGCGATTGATTTCGGCTGCAGGATTTCCTGTAAGGTATGCAATGGTACTAATTATCCTCCCAAAAATTGACAACCGGGCTTTATTCGCCGAAAAGTCTGCGGTTTTTGTTGGCCGGACTTGGTGGAAAGCGGCTTCAAACGACATTTTTATCATACACACCTGCGGCGTTCGGGCGCAAGAAAAAAGATAGAAAATAGCTTAATCGGATATACTGAATATCAGGAAGGATATGCTATTATATTGCAAAACAAAAGAGTAGTATGTTAATAAAACAATGAAAGCAGTAATGTCCGCCGCGCGCTATTTATTTATCATCTGCCTGCCGTTTTTGTTATTGACGGTAGTGATTGCCGCCGCAGTAAACAGCAGCTGGCTATATACGCACGGTTTTCAAAAATTCGATGTACGGCAGGCCCTGGCGGATAACGGTTTGTACGTCACCGGCCAGGATATGTCCAATATCGCCCACGGTTTCATCCACTACTGGAATTCGGGCGAAAAATATATCAGTCTGACCGTGCAGCAGCAAGGGGAAACAGTCGCCATTTTCAACCAGGACGAAATCCTGCACTTCCGGGATGTTAAGAGCCTTTTCCGCCTGGATTATTATGTCTTGCTGGGGACTTTGCTCTACTGCCTGATTTTCAGCCTGGTGTGTATTTACCGGGAAAAGGGCAGATACCGTAAAATGCTGGCCCGCGCCGTTTTGTGGGGCAGCGGCATCACGCTGGGGATAATGTTTGCCGCCGGCATCGGCACGTTAATCGACTTCGACAAGCTTTTTTATGATTTTCACCTGCTGGTGTTTACTAATAACTTCTGGTCTACTCCCGGTAATATGCTGCTGCTGTTCCCGGACGGTTTCTGGTACGACGCGGTAACTTATATCGTGATCGCGATTGCCGTTCTGGCGGTGATACTGACCGGTTTATCCTGGAGTTATCTGGCAACGCACAAAGACAAAAACCCCTTACTCCAGCCCTAAACGGCGCAGACGGTTGACCGCTTCGTTCTTTTCGCTGATGCCCAGCAGACTTTTATTGACTGCTTTGGCCAGATATTCAATGGATTTATCATAAGTCTCCCGGTCCACGGGATAGGGGAAGCCGTCTTTGCCGCCGTGGGCAAAACTATAGCGGGCCGGGTCGCGGTAGCTGGGCGCTACGCCGTAAACCAGTTCGGAAATCAGGCTCAAGGCGCGCAGGGTTTTTGCCCCGACGCCGGGCAAGCCCAGCAACCGCTCAAAATCCTCCGGCTGCCGCTCGTAAACACTGAGCAGAATCTTGTTCAAGCTGTCCGGGTGAATGTCGCTGACATCAATTGGATGGTGCGCCGGCAGGCTGAGGGTGGTGATTTTCTTTAGTTCGGCCAGTAATTGATCCGGATTGGTCTCGTTGGCGATATCGGTGATAGTGGCGCGGGCTGAATCGCTTTCGCCGGCCACCAGGTTCAATGCCGCGCCGCGCGCTTCGGAGAGGATGGCGGAATGCGGCTCGTTAACAAAGTCGGTGACGGATTCTCCCAGCCAGTGGTAGCGGCGGGCGTATTTGGTGTCATCGTTCATCCCCTGTTGAATCACGGCCCAGGAACCGCGCCGGGTGAAAATAAAAGTGTGGTGATAAAGCTGATAGCCGTCCTGGATGGCATTGTTATCCACCTTGGCGGACATCCGGCTGGCATAGACCAGCGGTTCGGGGTTCAAAGATAATTTTCCCGACCATTCCTCAATTTCAGCGGGAGTTTTGCGGGACGTACGGCCTTTGCCGCCGGCGACAAACAGCCCCAGGTCTTTTTCCATCCCCTTGACGCCTTCTTTCAGCGCGCCGCAGAGCGTGGTGGTGACGCCGGAGCTGTGCCAGTCAAAACCCAGCACACAGCCGAAAGCCTGGAACCAGTAAGGATGGGAAAGCCTTTGCAGCATTTCGTCGGGGCCGAAATCGGAAACGATAACAATCGTTATTTCCCGGGCCAATTTGACCATGCGTTCGAAAAGCCAGGGCGGCGCTTTTCCGCCGTGAAGGGGAAGATTGGCAATACCTGTGTGTCGGGCACCGGTCGGCATTGTCATAGTTTTAACTTATCAGCCGCCGCAGGAACTGCAGCTGCCGCCGCCGCAGCCGGCACAACCGCCGCCGCCTCCGGCAATCGGAGCCGTAACCCCGGATTCGTTACTGGAACGGCAGCAGAAACTGGATAAGGCCCGGCCGGCTTGATGTTTACATTTCGGACATTCGGCGGGTTCGCCGCACCGGCTGATGGGGCGCATTAACTCGAATTTGGTTTTGCAGTCCGGGCAAATATATTCATAAATCGGCATCGTTGTTCTCCACCTTTAGTTTAATCATTCGGCGGAATCGCGTCAACATTAGCGGGTTATGGATATAATACCTCTAACGAGGGAAAACACATGCTCTCCCAAAAGAGAGAAAAGTAGTAGCATAATTTTGAGGTTTTATATTTCGTTATTGTTTCGGATTTCGATACCTCCGGGTATTTAGGATTTATTTGGAACCGGTCTTTTCCTTTTGCTGAAAAGCCAAAATATTAATTCCCCGGGCTCGTTATGGTATAATACCGCCAGAAGAATATCACTGTAAGGACACGAACATCGGACGCATTGTTTCGGGGAAACCCGTGGTTGAAGACAGCCCCATCGAAACCAGCCTCCGGCCCCGGCAGATGGCGGAATTCATCGGGCAGACTAAAGTAAAAGAGAACCTGATGATTGCCATCGCCGCCGCCAAAAAACGTGGCGAAGCGCTGGACCACATGCTGCTATACGGCCCGCCCGGCCTGGGGAAAACGACACTGGCCAACATCGTTGCGGCCGAACTGGGCGTGCAAATCCGGATTACTTCAGGACCCGCCATCGAACGCACCGGTGACCTGGCGGCAATCCTTACCAACCTGAAAAAACAGGACGTATTATTTATTGACGAAATACACCGCATCAACAAAGCGGTTGAAGAAGTGCTCTATCCGGCGATGGAAGATTCGGCGATTGACCTTATGATCGGCAAAGGGCCTGGTGCCCGCAGTTTGCGGCTGGATTTACAGCCGTTTACCTTAATCGGCGCCACCACGCGCTATGCTTTGCTCGGCGCACCGTTAAGGGACCGCTTCGGCAGCGTTTACCACCTCGATTTCTACGACAGGGAAGCAATTAAGACCATCGTCAAACGCTCCGCGCAAATCCTGCAAATTAAAGCTGATTCCGAAGGCCTGGACGAAATCGCCAGCCGCGCCCGGGGCACGCCGCGGGTGGCGAACCGGCTGCTCAAACGCGTTCGGGATTACGCGCAGGTAAAAGCCGACGGTATTATCACCAAAGAAGTTGCAACGACGGCGCTTTCCAAACTGGAAGTTGACCCCATCGGCCTGGACGACCTCGACCGGAAAGTACTGCACACCATAATTGAAAAATTCGGCGGCGGGCCCGTAGGACTGGAAACCATCGCCGCTTCCATTAGCGAGGAAGCGGACACCATCATGGATGTTTATGAGCCATATTTATTGCAGCTGGGCTTTCTGGACCGCACCCCGCGGGGCCGGGTGGCTACACCGCTGGCTTACCAACACCTGGGGATTCTTTACAACAAGGACAAGAACGCCCAACCCGGTCTTTTATAAAAGAGAGGTGCTTCCATGAAAGAACAGCCTACTCTGACAACCGAACGTCTGATTCTTCGTCCCTATTCTTTGTCCGATGCTAAAGAACTGCAGCGGCTTATCGGTGACCGTAATGTTTCAGATACTTTGCAATTAGTCCCCTATCCCTATCTGGACGGCATGGCTGAAGAATGGATAAATCATCAGACTATTGAGCAATCTGACGTTAAAAACACACATTACAGCAAAGACATCCATTTTGCTATTACCAACAGGCAATACGGTTTTCTAATGGGTACATTCAGCATTATGAATATCTCTAAAGTAACCGATAAAGCCGAACTTGGCTATTGGCTGGGCAAGCCCTATTGGGGCAAAGGTTATTGCACCGAAGCAGCAAAAACCGCGGTAAAATTCTGTTTTGAAGAACTGAGGTTAAACCGCGTCTTCGCGACACATATGACCCGTAATACCCGTTCTGGCAGAGTAATGGAGAAAATCGGTATGAAACATGAAGGTCACATGCGGCAATACGGGAAGAAATGGGATAAATACGAAGATGGAGAGATGTGGGCTATCCTGCGCAGTGATTATAACAATCAATTAGCATAGGGTGCTTCTCAAAATAAAAGCCGCCATTCGGAATTGAATGGCGGCTTTATCACTGGGTACGAAGAATTTTTTAAATTACTGGATAGCGTAAGTTACCTGCACGTCCACGGTGATTTCCAATTCGCCCGCGTTTATGGGGGTGGATGAATTTGAAGAAACCGCACCGGCGGCTGCATAAACTACCGGGCCTATGGGCGATACTTCCGATTCAGAGATAGAAATGGGGTTGCCCAGTTTAACCCCAGCGTCGGAAGCCAATTGTGAGGCGGTCGCCTTGGCATCAGCCATGGCTTTATCACGCGCCTGGTTGTTATCCGCGGTGGGGTCGTTGAGCGCAAATTGCACGCTGTTTACACGGGTCAAATCGCCGCCGGCGGCCGTAACCGCATCAATAATAATACCGGCTTTGGTGATATCCCGGAGTTTAACGTTGACGTAATTATTGACTTCATAACCGGTGGGGACATTGGTTTGCTTGGTATTGTCATAAGTGGTGAGTTGCTGGATATTATAATTTTGGGTCTGAATATCCGCCTGAGCGATACCGTTGGCGGTGAGAGCGGCTAAAACATTATTCATCGCGGTGGCAGCCTGGCTCTGGGCATCGGCAACGGTCGCAGCCTGCGCCTGGATGCCGAGCTGGATGTTGACGATATCCGGCGTAACATAGATGGTGCCCTCTCCCGATACGGAGATGCCGGTTTGCTGGTTAACATTGGAAGCGATGGTCGTTGAACCGGACGCCTGACAGCCCGCCAGCAGTATGGAAACCAGTAAAATCGCAGCAATTACTGCAAATAGCAGGAACCCTTTTTTCATATAATTCCTCCTTTGAAAAACGTCTGCTAAAAGATATAACGTAAAAACCGGCGGGAAAGATAGCAGGGAAATATTTAATATTATTGATGATTCGCGTTATTAATAGCGGACTGATAAACAATATTCGACTGTATGAGCGCCTGCTGCAGCGTTGCTTTCACGCTGTCAGGCAATTTACCGGAATTCAATAACTGCTGAATTTCCGAGGGTTGGATGGCGGCGTTGGAATTAAGGGTATTCAGCAGCTGTGAAGTGCGGTTTGAATTGCTCACGTTGCCGTTGCTGCCGGCAGCGGTGATATTATTCGAATTCACCGTGCCGAGAATAATCGGTGTACTGGTGATAACGATAGAGGTGTTAGTCACCACGGTGGTCACAGGTTCTGTTATCAGCGCTTGAACAGTCGGGGTTGCTGTTATCCCAATCGTTATTGCCGGGGGTGTAGTCATTGGGCCCGCGGGAATCGCGGCGGTGGAATATGTCGTTTTCGCGGTGCCGGTCATCGCTAATTCGCCGATGCTGGTGTAATAATTGTTCAGTCTGTAAGCGGCGGCCTGTAAATTCCGGGTTTTATTATTGTTTACCATCCAAGCCATTTCAGTAATTCTTTCATTGGCCATGGCAATATACTGTTCGGTTTTGCTTTCGGTTGACCCGGCCAGCTTCAACTGCAAGGTTTCAGTACTCAGTTTCACGGCATACAGGATATTTCCTGGCATGACGTTTTGCGCGGCCAGGACGGCGCCGCCGCCGAGCACAAAAACCAGCATGGCAGTGCAAGCGGCGATTGCCCACCGCGGTACACGCCGGGTTATCCGCGGCGGAGTTGCGGATTGGGCCATTTTTAACTGCATCTGATAGCGTGCCCTGGCGCGGAATTCTTCCGAAGGTTTCACATCCGCCACTTGATGCATCAGCACGACAGTCCGCAGCAGAGGCTCCAGTTCTTTGGCATAGGCAGGATAACGCTGCAGGCACTGCCCGACGGTTTCTTCGCCGGCCAGCAAATGTTCTATGCACTCATTAAAAATATTATCGAAATCCTTATTACTTGACACCGTTTTCTCCTGCCAGTAAGGTTTTCCGCAGCGATAAAATGGCGCTGTGCTGCAAGGCTTTGATGGCGCCCTCGCTTTTCCTCATGGTTCTGGCCGCTTCCGTAATCGACAGGCCGCCGGCAAAACGCAGGCTGATGACCTCCCGCTGGGCTTTAGTCAGTTGTTTCGTAGCCAAGACTACTTTCTCCATTTCGATTTTTATTTCGACATCATGTTCCAGGTCGGAATCGTCCATAATCGGCAATGATTCATCCAGCGGCACGGTCGGTTTTTTACTTTCTTTTCTCACATAATCCACCATTTGATTATGGGCGATACGGAACAGCCAGGCGGTAAACGGGACCCCCTGCGGCTGATAAGAGCCGATAGACTCATAAGCTTTGACAAAAACCTGCTGAGTCATGTCCTCTGCTTCCGTCTGGTTCCTGATTTTTAAAACCACATAACGGAATATTTTATCAAAGTGAGTTTCATATAATTGGGCAAAGGCCTCTTGATCCCCTTGCCGTGCCCGCTGGACAAGGTTTAGTTCTTCCTGCACTAGATAATTTCCCTCTGAGCCTGACCAGAATTTAGTTTATTATTTTGTCAAACTGTTTCGGGTTTTACCCCGTGCATATAGTATAACGAAGGGCGGATGAAAAAGATAGGTATTACGCTATAAACAGTCTCAAAACAAAGCAAGTATTGAAAGATTTAGCAACAGCATTTCCAATATGCTAGAATACAAGGAATCAGGGGAAGAAATGCCGTTAAAAGTTCGTTATATGCGCAAGCAGGACATCGCCCAGGTCACAATGATCGACCGCGATGCCTTTCCCACCGAATGGCCGCCGACCAATTTTCCGCGGGAGTTGGAAAACAAGCTGGCCTATTATATCATCGCATACGAGAATAAGGATACAAATCAGGCGTCCGCACCAAGTTCAGCGGGTACGGCAACACCGCCGGGACTATTCAACCGGATACGGCAGATTTTCGTACGCGAACATCCGCCGGCAGAAGACCCGCCGGAAGAAGTGAATATCATGGGTTATGCCGGGATGTGGATTATGGCGGATGAAGCTCACGTGACCAGCATTGCCTCCGATAAAGAGCACCGGCACCAGGGCATCGGTGAGGTTTTACTGATTAGTCTCATCGAACTGGCGATAAAGAAACAGGCCCGGATTGTGACGCTGGAAGCACGCGTCTCAAACCAGGTGGCACAAAACCTCTACTACAAATTCGGCTTTGACAAACTGGGCGTGCGTAAAGCATATTACCTGGATAACAAAGAAGACGCAGTAATCATGTCCACGGAATATATCGGTTCGCCTTCGTTTAGAGAAAAATTTACTAAAGTGAAAGAGGTCCACCGCAAGAAATCCGGCGATTTTACCAATGAACTCCCGGTGAATTAAAAACCAGGTGCGGCCGCAGCGGTCATCTTTCCCCGAAAAGCGAACCCATCAGCGTGGGATATTTCGGGGGTAAGTCCTTAGAACCGGTTGTCTGAATCATCCAGTCTTCCAGTTCCTGGCGGCATTTTTCGAGCAATTCCTTGAATCTGGTAAGGTCGATGTTTTTATAACTGTCCGATTTGGCTTTTTTAGCGGCTTTAATCTGTTTATTATATTCTTCCGCCATGGCGAATGTTTCTCTGAGCATCAATTTCAATGATTCACCGAGAAAGCCGATTTTGTCCTTGTTCATCATCCAGTTGGTATTTTCGAAATTGCGCGGTTTCTTCAATTCCGGGAAAAATTTGGCCAGGGCCAGATTAATGCGGACGTCAAAAAGCAAACTCTGGACTATTTCAGGGTACTTCGCCACGCCGCCGCGTCTTCTCGATAAAGAGAATAATATAATGATAATGATGATGATTGCGATAAAAACATAACTGCCTGTATTCAAATGGCAACTCCGGACGAACTGGTTTTATCAATCACGATGATATTAAGGTTATTTTATTTCTGAAGCGAGCTTTCCGCCGCTTCCCCAATTGTGCTTAGGATTATCATGAATTATAACATGGACGGCTTCGGCCGGAACGCCGATTTTTACGAAGGAAGAAGTAATCCCTTCCACCAGAGCTTTTTTCTGGTCGATGGTGCGGCCGTCCCACATCTCAACAGTAACTACCGGCATATCAACCCCCTTAGTGGCGGAACTTTTCCTTCATGGCACGGATTTCTTCCAGTTTAGCCATTTCCTGCGGATCCATCTGTTGGACAGAAACCAGAGAACCGTGTTCCATTCTGATTTTCAGCAGCTCGCGGCATTTCCAGCAGCGATACGGCCCGTCATAAACGGGGTCGGACACGGAGAAAGTGCCCTCAGTATTGCATTTGGGACATTTAATTTTGGTCAACATGCTACGGCAATGCCTCCTGACTGATATATCCTTAAAAAACCGACAATAATTGATTGGTTAAATCGCATAGTAATTCTTATTGCCCGTTTTGTCAATATTAGTATAACATGATTTTACGCTTGTTCCAGCCTTTACCCCGTTTTTTTCTGTACCAGCAGACAGATATTTTGCGAAAAAATCGTGATGGGAAAATGATAACCGCTCTCCGGGAAAACTTTGCAGATTTCCAGACCGGCAGCCGCGGCCAACTGTCTTAATTCGCGGTATGTAAACAGGTAATAATAACGGTAGAGTGTTTCATCTCTGATCTGCCAGGGCACCTGCACTTCTTTCCCTTTGAACCAGAAACGCGGCTGGAAACGGTTCCAGACGGTAATAAAAGCCGCCCCGCCGGGTTTCAGCACCCGTTGCCAGTTCTTGAAATGCGCGCAATTGCTGAGCTTGTTTCAGGTGGTGGTGCGCGGCAACGGCAATAATATAATCGAAAGTGGAATCGGTGTAAGGGAGATAACAAATATCCGCCGCGGTCAAATTTACCGCGAAATTGAACTTGGCGGCATATTTCCGGGCGAGCCGGAGCATTTCATCGGCAAAATCAATACCGTAGAGCTCGAAGTTTGTAGTAAAAGGTAAAAAGTCGGCGCCGTGCCCGCAGCCGAGATTCAAGGAGTTTGCCCTGTTTCCATTCCTGCGCCAAAGCTTCCAATTCGGGGCGGAAAATCGTCCAGTGGCGGCGGTTATACCAACCCGGCGCGATACGGTTATAAACATCCTGGAGATTATCAGTCATTTTTAATCGCCCTTTAGTATCAGTTAGTATACCACAGATACGAAATAACGCAGAAAAACCAGAAACCTTGACTTGTGTAAAAATAATGTAGAATAAAAATAGAATACGGACACAAAGGGAGGCGGCAAATAGTGGACAAAGCCGAAGGGAAAAACACTAAAATTGAAGAACAACCGGCCGGCGACGAAGTGATACGCTGTGAGAAGCTCACCAAACGCTATCACGACGGCAATATTTTAGCCGTAGACCAGCTGGATATGAAGGTACATCACGGGGAAATTTTCGGGCTGCTCGGGCCCAACGGCGCCGGCAAAACGACAACCGTGGGAATGCTCACCACACTGGTTGTGCCGACCGGCGGCAAGGCAGTGGTGGCCGGTATTGACGTGGTGGCGCATCCGGCGCTGGTGAAACAGGTCATTGGAGTGGTGGCCCAGACGAATAACCTGGACCGGGCATTAACCGTCTGGGAAAATCTTTATTACCACGGCCTTTTTTTCGGGATGAAATCGAGGGAAAGCCGCGAGGCAGCGGATAAGTTGCTAGTGGATTTCCGACTTTCCGAACGCGGAAAGGCTGAGGTGATGGCCATTTCCGGCGGCATGGCGAAGCGGCTGCAGGTGGCCCGGGCACTGATGCATAAACCATCCGTGCTGTTTCTGGATGAACCCACCGCCGGACTGGACCCACAAGCCCGCCTGGCGCTCTGGGAGATTTTAAATAAACTGCATGCCGAAGGCCAGACGATATTACTGACGACCCACTACATGGAAGAAGCAGACGCCATCTGCGACCGGCTGGCGATTATGGACCACGGCCATATCCTGGCGGTTAATACTCCGAAGGGTTTAAAGGAATCGGTGGGGGCGGACAGCATCGTTACGATTTCGGCTACCGGCAACCTCGATGCGCTGGCGAAATTGCTGCAGGACAAGATTGAGGGAGCGACAAAAGCCCTGCGGGTGGACGGCACGATTAAACTTCACATCAAAGGTGTTATCCGGCGTGCTGCCGAAAGTTGTTTCCGTTGCCGAACAGGGCAGGTTTAATATTACCGACCTTTCAGTGGCGGAACCGACGCTGGAAAATGTGTTTATCAATCTGACGGGAAAGGAGCTGCGGGACTGATGACGACGACAACAATGAAAACGGTAACACAATCCGGAAAAACCTTACGTTCAACTGCCGCGGCAAGCCGCACCGCTTTCGCCGCCCTGTTATTACGTGACCTGACGGTGTTGAAAAAAGGCCTGGCGGTTTTTATTTTACGCACACTGATTCAGCCATTTTTACTGGTTTTTGTTTTTCTGTATGTGTTTCCTAAAATCGGGCAGGGGATTGGCGGAGGTGGCGGCGCCGGCGGCGAATCGTCGTTTGCGACGGTGCTGGTGGCCGGCGTGGTCGCCCTCTCGATTATGTTCCAGGGAATCCAGGCGGTGGCCTTGCCGCTGGCTAACGAATTCGGTTACACCAAGGAGATTGAAGACCGGGTGCTGGCGCCGCTGCCGGTATCAATGGTGGCAATCGGCAAGGTCGTGGCCGGAGCAATCCAGGGGCTGATTTCCGCGCTCATCGTCTTTCCCATCGCGGCGGTGATTCATGCTCCGGGGGTGCACCCCAACCTGACCGTGAACTGGCCGATTT
>CAVYZP010000017.1:0-32720 GCA_963772985.1 uncultured Chloroflexia bacterium | reverse complement strand
TACTTATGAGCGGGTCTCAAGTGATGACCAGAGACAGCGAAGAACCATCCTCACCCAGACGGATGAGTTAGCCAAGCAGTTGCAGAACGATCCTGGTGTTCGATTGGTCGAACGCTATATTGATAATGGTATTTCAGGGACAATCCCCATGGTCAAACGCCCTGCTGGCAGAAGACTAATGGAGGATGCCGCCAAAGGCCTTTTTAAGGAAGTTTGGGTGTACAAGGTGGACAGGTTAGGAAGAGACGCCATTGACCCCCTTATCGTCTGGCGTGACCTTGAATTGCTCGGAATTAAGGTTAATTCAGTAACTGAAGGCATCTCTGACCCATTCATGTATCAAATTCATGTTGCTATGGCAGCGAAGGAACGCCGTACTTTTCTGGAACGGTCTGCCGCAGGTATAGAGCGAACTGTGAAAAATGGGCATTTCCCCGGAGGGATAAAACCGTTGGGCTATGAAGTGTTAGGACTAAAGAACGAAGCTCATCTTATCCCAAGCACCAAAATCATCTGGGCTAATTGGACTGCGGTTGATTTGGTAGTGCAGATTTACCAATGGCTAGGTATAGAACATTGGAGTTGTCCTCACATTGCAAATCACCTCAATGATTTAGGAGTGCCCACAGCTTATCAGCAGTTAATTCCTGGGCCGAGACGCGCAGAGCGGGGCACCGGACTTCAGGCAAAATGGAGAGCTGGGCGAATTCGTAACCTGGTCATCTTGACAGTGTATAAAGGAATTTATCAATACGGGAAGCGCTCTAAGAAAAAACGCAATGTGTGGGAAGTTGAAGCACCCGCCCTCGTCACTCCCGAACTCTGGCAAGCAGCTCAAGAAGCCCTTACCCGGAACCGATTAATCGGTAAAAACACTCCTCGCCATTATCTTCTCACAGGATTAATCAAATGCGGGGTGTGCGGAAAAACATACTGTGCTGCGCATGGCAGAGACAAGATTGTCTGGTGGAGATGCAACGGGAGGATGACAAGTCGGTATGACTCAGAGAATCGATGCCAGAGTAAAATGATAAAAAGTACAGAAATTGAAACTATTGTTTGGCAGGATATCGAACGTTGGCTGCGCAACCCAGGCGAAATATTAAATGAACTCAATGTTGAAAACGACAGGAGTAAAGCCGCAGCAGTTAGGGAAGCGGAAATAACCATTTTGAGAAAGCGTCTGAGCGACCTTGAACTAGAAAAGAAAGGGTATTGTCGGCAAAATGCCCAAGAGTTGTTAAACGATAACGATTTACGCAATTTCCTCAAAGAGTTAGAAACCAATAAGATAGCCATCGAAAAGCGGATGGATGAGTTGACACCGATTGAAACCGAACTTGAAACGCTACCGGTCGATTTACTCCAAGACCTTAGGCGCCGTCTTGACAACGGCTTGTCCGAAGAACAAAGTCAGGAAATAGCCAGGTTATTGGTAAAACAAATTACAATTCAAACCAAAATGGAAGATGGCAATCGATATTGTAAAGCTGAAATACAGTACAGGTTTATTGGTGCAGTTAATTTCTGCACGGACAGGGATTCATCGCCCCGACCAGCATGAAATTGGCCGGGAAGGTGACGCTCCCCTGCGCCCGCGAAATTGACACCACCCGGTCCTCCAGCGGCTGCCGGAGGACTTCCAGTAATGTATGTCCGAATTCCGGCAATTCGTCTAAAAAGAGCACGCCGCGGTGGCTGAGGCTGATTTCACCCGGCTTGGGGAAATGCCCGCCGCCCACCAGCCCGACGTTGGAAGTGGTGTAATGCGGGGAACGGAAGGGACGCTGCCGTATCATCGGTGGCGAAGGCGGTAAAAGCCCGCTGATGCTGTATATTTTAGTCACTTCAATGGCTTCGTCATTGGTCATCGGCGGCAGTATCGAACAGAGCGACCGCGCCAGCAGGGTTTTCCCGCTGCCCGGCGGCCCCATCATTATCACGTTGTGACCGCCGGCGGCTGCGATTTCCAGGGCGCGCTTCACGTGCTCCTGTCCCTTGATATACGCGAAATCAATGCCGCTCATTTCCGGCGGGATATATTCTTCATCTTCGGTCTGCGGCGGTATTGGCAGCGGCTGGAATTCTTTGCGGAAATACGCCGCGAGCTGCGCAAGGTTGGCGAATGGCAGGATTTCCACGCCGTCCACCAGCGCTGCTTCTTTGGCGCTGGCTTCCGGCACCACGATGCGTGAAAAACCCTTTTCATGACTGGCGGCAACCATCGGTAAAATACCCGGGGTGTGCCGCAGCGTGCCGTCAAGCCCCAGTTCGCCCAGCAGCACCAGCCCGTCCGCCTCGGCGGGAGCCTGTCCCGTGGCGATAATCGTGGCGACGGCAATCGGCAGGTCGTAGGCCGGGCCGGCTTTTTTCAGGTTGGCCGGGGCCAGCGCCGCCACCACGCGCGTGCCGGGAAAACTGAAACCGGAATTCCGCACGGCCGCACGCACGCGTTCCCGGGCTTCCTGCACCGCCGCGTCTGGCAGGCCGACCACGCCGAAGAACGGCAGGCCGCCCGAAACGTCGACTTCAACTTCGACGATAACGCCTTCCATCCCGACTACTGCGCAACTCCTGACTTTAGCTAACATATGATTAGGTAATATGTTACATGTTCATGAATCAGCCTGTCAAGAAGCGGCTTCAAATCGATTTGGAGGCATTAACAGAATCTTCGGGCGCTATACGCCGGCCAATTGCCGCCCGAACTGCAGCATTCTTTTCAGCCGTTCCGTGTCATTGGTTTCGGCGTAAATCCGCAAAATCGGCTCGGTGCCCGAAAACCGGATGAGCAGCCAGGAGTTGTCCGCCAGGATAAAGCGGAAGCCGTCCTGCGTGTCCACTCTGGCGACTTTTACGTTTTCGATACTTTTCGGCTCGCCTTCACGCACCCGTTTGATGATCGCCTGCCTCTTTTCTTCCGGGAAATGCAGGTCGATACGGTCGTAGTAATGCTCCCCGACTTTGCTGTACAGATAACTCAATAATTGCGACGGGGTTTTGCCGGTTTTAACCATAAAATCCAGGAAATAAAGCCCGGCCGGAATTGCGTCCCGCTCCGGGATATGACCGCGGAAGCCGTAACCGCCGCTCTCCTCACCCCCGATGAGGGCATTTTGCGCAATCATCACCGGCGCCACGTATTTAAAGCCGACCGGTGTTTCAAAAACAGGCACTTTATATAATTCGCCCAGCCGGTCCAGCATGCTGGTGCTGGTTATGGTTTTCACCAGCGGGCCGCGCTCGCCGCGCACTTCCAGCAGGTACAGGCAAAGCAGGGCGAATACCTGCAGCTGGGTCAGAAAAACACCTTTTTCATCAATAATGCCAATACGGTCCGCGTCACCATCGGTTGCTAACCCCACATTGGCTTTTTGTTCCTTCACCGTTGCTAACAGTTTTTGCAGGTTAACCGCAATAGGTTCCGGATTGATGCCCGGAAAGGCCGGGTTACGCTCGCTGTTGATTTCATTAACGTTGGTCGGGCCGCCGCTGAGGATGGTTTTGAAATAACCGGAACCGACGCCGTACATCGGGTCCACGGCAATTTTCAGGCCTGCCTTCCGCAGCGCGTCAACATCAATCAAACTGTTGATGCGGGCGAGATAGGAGGGGGTTAAATCAAAATATTCCACCGATTTTTCCTGCAGCGCCTGTGCCAGCGGCATGGATTTTAATTTATTCGCGTTAAACGCGCGGTCGACATATTTTTCCACTTCGATGGAAGTCTCCGACGAAACGCTGGCGCCGGTTTCTTCCCTGAATTTGAAGCCGTTCCACCTGGCCGGATTGTGGCTGGCCGTAATCGCAATCCCCCCGCCGGTCTTCTGCGTAATCACCCCGAAAGAAACAAACGGGGTGGGGATGGCTTTGGGCGAGAGCAATACATGGATGCCGTTGCCCGCCACCACTTCAGCGGCGGCCGCCGCAAAATCTTCGGAGGCGAAACGGCGGTCGTAGCCGATGTAAACCCCGCGGCTCGCGAGCCCTTTTTGCTTGAGGTAATCCGCCGCGCCCTGCGCGCAAAAACGCACGTTGGCAAAAGTGAAATCATCCGCGATGACCGCGCGCCAGCCGTCCGTACCGAACTTGATGGGGTTATTCATTTCAACCTCCCGCAAGAAATCCGAATATCGAAATCCTAAGCTCTAAACAAATTCAAATAACAAAATTCCAAACAAAATTAGCTGTTGGTCAGTTCCAAATAACCTTTAACTTTTGGCTTTTCCCATTTGATGGTCAGTTTGAGGTATTCGGATTCCCCGAAGGTGAAATCGTAAGGGATGTACGGTTCGCCGATTTCCCATTCGCGCTGGTCTTCGATGGGGTGGTACCGGAACGCGTCCGGATAACGTTTAAACCCGTGCAGGATTGCGTTAATCGGTTTTGTCCGCAGGTCGGGATTATCCAGCGCTTCATCCACGGATAAAAACTTCGGCTTCTGCTGAATTTGCGACGGTTCGATTTTAACGTAGATTGTCTGCGGGTAAGGTTCCGGCACCCGCCATTTATGAACATACAGTCTGAATTCAACTTCATGGGGGTTGCCGTTCTGGTCGGCGGATGTTACCATCAACGACCAGAACAATTTGCTTTTTGTTTCTTTACTCATTCTGTTTACAACTGCCTTTTCAGGTTATTTAGCATCTGTTGGTCCTCTCTCCCTCTCAGGCCGCTCGGTCCCGGAGTTACGAACGGGAGAGAGATTGAAAGAGAGTGACAATTTCTATCGGCCGATGGCCGCAGCGTTGCACATGTATCTCATCAGGGTGTACAACGGGAAGCTGACCGCTGTGTTTATTTCTTTAAGATTAATCTAATAAATCGGGGATTTCAAGCAGAAGCCAAGTTAAAAAAAGAGGGGGCTTGCGGCCCCCTCTTCCTCACCGGAATTTATTACTATTTCCCGAAGGCTTCTTTTTTCAGAGTGGCTGCCAGGTCGGTCTTTTCCCACGGCAGGTCGACATCCAGCCGCCCGAAATGACCGTAGGCGGCGGTCTTGGTGTAGATGGGACGGCGCAGGTCAAAGTATTTGATGATGGCCGCCGGTCTCAGATCGAAGTGCTTTTCGATTAATTTCAGGATGGCGTCATTCGGTATCTTATTGGTGTCAAAAGTCTCCACCGAAACAGAGAGCGGCGCGGCTTTACCAATCACATAGGAAATCTGAATTTCCAGGCGGTCGGCGATGCCCGCGGCCACCAGGTTCTTGGCGACATATCGGCCCATGTACGCGGCGCTGCGGTCGACTTTGGTGGGGTCTTTGCCGGAGAAAGCGCCGCCGCCGTGCCGGGCGATGCCGCCGTAGGTATCAACAAGCAGTTTGCGGCCGGTGAAACCGGTATCGCAAGCCGGGCCGCCGAGGACGAACCGGCCGGTGCCGTTGACGTAGAATTGGGTGTCTTTATCGATTAGTTTCGCCGGAATGACTTTCTTGATGACTTTCTCGATAATATCATTCCGGATTTGCTCGTTAGTGGCTTCCGGGTCGTGCTGGGCGGCAATCACCACGTTGGTAATGCGTTTGGCTTTACCCTTGTTGTATTCCACCGTGACCAATGTTTTACCGTCCGGCCGCAGGTAAGGGATAATCTTCTTCTTTCTGACTTCGGCCAGTCTCAACGCCAGTTTATGTGATAAGGCGATGGGCAGCGGCATCAATTCCGGGGTTTCGTTGCAGGCAAAACCGAACATCATTCCCTGGTCGCCGGCGCCTTCCAGATCGAGTGCGTCGATTTTCTTTTTTGCTTTTGCTTCCAGCGATTTGCTGACGCCCATATCGATATCCGGCGATTGTTTTTTAATGCCGACGATGACGCCGCAGGACTGGTAATCGAAGTTATAGTTGGGGTTAGTATAGCCGATGGTCTGGATTGTCTTACGCACCACATCCTCGACATCGACATAGGTTTTGGTGGTGATTTCACCGAGGACGACGACTAAACCGGTGGTGACGGCCGTCTCGCAGGCCACCCTGCCCATCGGGTCCTCTTTCATAATCGCGTCCAGAATCGCGTCGGATATCTGGTCGCAAACTTTGTCGGGATGTCCTTCGGTGACGGATTCCGAAGCGAGCAGGTATTTCGGTGATTCCATAAACGTGTTTCCCATTAATTCTCCTTTTTCTTTAGTAATATTGTGTTTAAATGCCGTTCTCAACGGCTTAAAATTATTTAATCTTGCCTTCGCCTGTTCGTCAGTGCTTAAAACATCGCCGCCTCCATTTTTATCTTGGCTATCGGGGAAGCGGCTGCAATATGCCGGAAAATAAAAAACCTCCATGTTTCGGAGGCTTATTGCCTTCCTTTTCCATAATTGTAAATGGCATATCGTTTCCCTTACGGGATGGCTTTAGCACCTTTAAGAAAGGTCTCAAAGGTTGCCGGGTGGGTCATTGGGCCAATTCCCTAACCACCGCTCTCGATAGCAAAGATTATTCAATTGTTAACTTTGTGATTTAAATTTTACCATGTCTAACGGCGGGCTGTCAAAAATCACGCACCGCTTGTTCCATGAACGTATTTCCGGTTAGTTCTTTTTTCTACGTCCCTTCCTGCCAGCTGTCCAGATATTCCTGTTGTTCGGGTGTCAGTTTATCAATTTTGATGCCCATCGAAGCCAATTTCAGGCTGGCAACTTTTTTGTCTATTTCGTCGGGTACGCTGTAGACTTTCTTTTCCAGCTTGCCCTGATTCTTAATCAGGTATTCCATGCACAGCGCCTGGTTGGCAAAACTCATGTCCATCACGCTGGCAGGATGTCCTTCGGCGGCGGCCAGGTTAATCAGGCGGCCTTCACCCAGCAGGAATAATTTCTTACCGTTTTTAAGGGTATATTGCTCGACGAAGGGGCGGATGGTCTCTTTCTTTTTGGAAAGACCTTCCAGCGCCGGGATATTGATTTCCACATTGAAGTGGCCGCTGTTGGCCATAATCGCGCCGTCTTTCATTGCGGCGAAATGCGCTTTGTCAATGACATTTTTATCGCCGGTGATGGTTACGAAAACATCGCCGATTTTGGCTGCTTCGGCAATCGGCATGACATCGAATCCGTCCATCGCCGCTTCCAGCGCCCGGACCGGCTTCACTTCGGTCACCACGACACGGGCGCCCATGGCTTTGGCCCGCATGCCGAAGCCGTGTCCGCACCAGCCGTAGCCGCAGAGCACCACGATTTTGCTGGCCCAGAGGATATTCGTGGCGCGGGTGATGCCGTCCATCGTGCTCTGTCCGGTGCCGTAGCGGTTATCGAAAAGGTATTTGGTTTCCGCGTCGTTCACCGCGATAATCGGATATTTCAACGCATTAGCTTTGGCCATACTGCGCAGGCGGATGACGCCGGTGGTGGTTTCTTCCGTGCCGCCAATCACGTTTTTAATCAGTTCTTTCCGCTTGGTGTGCATCGTCGAGACTAAATCCGCGCCGTCGTCGGTGGTCACCTGCGGTTTATGGTCCAGTGCGGTCATGATGTGTTTGTAATAAGTCGCGCCGTCCTCGCCTTTAATCGCGTTGGTCGGGATGCCGTATTCCACCAGTGCGGCGGCCACGTCATCCTGTGTGCTCAGCGGGTTCGAGGCGCAGAAAACCGCGTCCGCGCCGCCGGCTTTTAAGGCCAGGGCCAGATTCGCCGTTTCGGTGGTGATGTGCAGACAGGCCGCGATGCGGATTCCTTTCAGCGGTTTTTCTTTCTGGAAGCGTTCCGCGATGAGGTTGATGACCGGCATGGATCGTCCGGCCCATTCGATGCGTTTTCTGCCTGTTTCCGCCAGCGATAAATCTTTAACATCATAGTTTTTCTTACTTGCCATATTGACTCCTGATTAAATTAATGTTGAAACTGCCTGACGACTTCCGCCGGTACTTCACGGTCCCCATGATGATGGGCTTTTGGTGACAATCGCTGCCACCCGTACTGAGCAGATGATGTTTACTCGTGAAATCGAGGTAAACCGCGACGGTGGCATCATCGTGTCCGGGATGCCAGATTTCCAGACCATTGATATATTCTATCATATTTTCAGCGATGATTCGGGTTTGCTGCCGGAGGTCTTTAGTAACTGTTGCCAGCGAAGTTCCGCCGCGGTCGTTGCCGTGTGCCAGGACCAGCACACCGCCGGCCTGATGTATCAGTTGTGATGCTTCTGGCAGAGTTAACGGATATTTGGGCACATCACATTTTGTCAGGTACCGTTCGAAAGCTTCCTGTGTATCCTGCACGATGCCTTTTTTAATCAGGTAAGCCGCGATGTGCGGCCGTCCAAAAGCGCCGTCCACGCTGTCACGGATATTCTGCATATCCTGTGCCGTAAACAGTGCACGGCCTTCTTTTTTAAATTCCGCATTAATTTTATCTAAAATTTCCTGCGCCCGCTGTTCGCGGCGTTCCCGCATTACCCGGAGTTTTTCCAGCAGCGGCTGGTTGTGAATATCGAAGTTATATCCCAGAAAATCCAGCGAAACGGCTTTGTTCTGAAATGGAAAAGTTACGTTCAATTCCACGCCGGTGATATAGCCGATGCCGTATTCTTTTGTCAGGGCGATGGCTTTTTCCTGCGCCATGAGAGAATCATGGTCGGTGATAGCCATAAAGCCGATGTTGCGTCTCTTCGCCTCATCGAATCACCTCTTCCACGGGCAATGCCCCGTCGGAGCCGGTGCTGGTATGAGTATGCAGGTCGATTTTCATTAATGTTTCTTCTCTTTAGCGTACAGCCGGGATTTTCAAATATTGTAACATATCCCGGCTTAATCCGGGTTTTTGTTAGATTCGCCGTGTTAAATTGTATAATATCTGACACGTTCCAGCAACAGATTGCGACGGTGAATAAGATTTGATTTGAGGGTCTATGAAAAAGAATATCATTGTTTCCGGTTCCTTAGCCTACGACAGGATTATGGATTTTCCCGGTTACTTTTCCGAACACATCCTCCCGGAAAAAATCCACATGCTGAGCGTCACTTTTCAGGTCAACAGCATCAAGGAGAAATTCGGCGGCACTGCGGGCAATATTGGCTACGCGTTCAGCTTATTGGGCGAGCGCCCGGTGATTGCCGCCGCCATCGGGCATGACTACCGCCGATACTTACGACTGGTTCGCGAAGAATGGCATCGCTACCGATAGCATCAAAATAATCGAGGATGAGTTTACGGCCGGCGCCTATATTACCACAGACAAGGCCGATAATCAGATTACGGGCTTCCACCCCGGCGCGATGAAATACTCTTCTGCGCTGGATTTCGAGTAGCCTAAACCCTAAAGAAACCATCGTTACCGTCTCCCCGGGAAACCTGGCGGATATGATGAATTATCCGGAAATTTGCAAGGCCAAAGGTATTGACTACATTTTTGACCCCGGACAGGCTTTACCGATGCTGGACGGCGAAAAACTGGTCCGGGCGATTGACGGCTGCCGCATCCTGATGGCGAATGACTACGAAATCGAACTCATCACCACCAAAACCGGACTGAATAAAGCAGCCTTGCTGAAACTGGCCAGGGGGGTAATCGTTACTCAGGGGGAGTTTGGTTCCCTGGTTTCGACCCTGGCGGAAGAATGCCACATCCCGGCGGTGAAACCGAAGCAGGCAGTAGACCCGACCGGCTGTGGCGATGCTTACCGCGGCGGGCTGCTCAGCGGCCTGGTACACGGCAAGAGTCTCCAGGACAGCGCGCGGATGGGCAGCGTCTGCGCTTCTTTCTGCGTCGAGTGCTACGGCACTCAGGATTACCGGTTCAGCAAAGAGGAATTCAACCAAAGGCTCAGCGGAATATAGCAAAATCCATAAAGATTAGCAGCGGGTTTAAGGCTTAGCGCCAGGTTATCTCTCTCCCTCTCAGGCCGCTAGGTCCCGGAGGTACGAACGGGAGAGAGATTAAAAGAGAGTGATAATTTCTATCGGCTGAAAGCTGCCCTCGTTTTAGTGTTTACGCTTATTCTTGAATATCAAACTAAAGATTCTGAATAATGCGGAACTGAGGTCTGACGGTTGCCGGCATCCTGATATTAGTACCCTGACAAAATTCAAGGGGTTTATTATTTCTTGGACGGGGTTTTCTTTTCAGCTTTCCGCTTGTCTTCCGCCAGGGTTTGTTTGCGGCGGTGTTCGCGAAGAGCCATTTTCTTGCCTTTGTTCATATCTATTAATTTACTCCAATTTTACTAAAATTCCAAGTGGCCGTCTTTCAAATTCTAAGCACTAATTTCTAAACTCTAAACAAATTCAAATCTAAAATACTGAACATTTTAATATTTTTGTTTAGTAATTCGTTATTGTTTCGAATTCCGTATTTCGGATTTCGATATTATTTAGGATTTATGATTTATTTCTATAGATATTTGCTTCTGATATACGCAGACAAGTCCGCCAGCAACTGCAAAGCGCGTTCTGCTGCCGCTTCGCTGCCAATCGGGCCCAAACCGCAAGCCGGCAGCAGTAATCCCTGGTCAATCAGCGTTTTAAATGGGATACCTTTCCGGGTAAACGACGCCATCGCCGATTCCAGCCGGTCTTTGAGGCTGGCGACGCTTTCCTTATTCACCGCTTCGGCATCTGTCGGGATGATACCCCAGCCGATGCAATTGCCGTTAGCCAGGAAATTTTTTACTTCTTTCGTGTAAATCACCAGCGAATCCGGGTATCTATAGGCGTCGAAATGGACGATATTCGTGCTGGTTTGCAGTAAAATCGACCAATCGGTATTGCCGCAGCAGTGCACGCCCTTGATGCCCCTGATGCCGGCAAAGGTTTCTTCCAGCGCGGTAATCACCTGCTCGCGGGATAACTGCATGGCGATCGAACCGAACGCGGTCATGTACGGTTCATCCACAAACATAATGGTGTTGCGGTTGATTTTGCTTAATATCTGTTCCTGCCGGCTGGCTTTCAATCGCAAAAACTTGGGTACCACATCACCGAAAGTTTCATCGTAAATAATCGCTTTGCCGGTTTCATCGGTTACGGTCAAACCCCAGCTTACAGGGCCGGTGACGTGCCCCTTGACCGCACGCGGCGTCAGCTTGCTTAACGCTTCGGGGAAAGCCTGGAATCCAGCCGCGTACTCCGGGCTGAGCGTATATTTGGAAAAGTCGTTCGCCAGATAATCGGTATAAAAATTTGCCAGCTGTTTGGTTAAATCCTGTTTGCGGTCGATATAAATTTTCTCGCCTTTAATGACAATACCCGGAAAGCCCTCGCTGTACTGGGCATACATATTCTCTAAAAAAGTCCGCTTGGGCAATTGCGGCCAGGCCGGAATGTCCCGCAAATAATGGGCCACCAGTTCGCAAGCCCGAACCGGGTCTTTGTGCGGCACACTGCCGATGATGGTCGGTAAACACCCGAATTCACAATTAGTCACTTTACTTTAAACTCCAAACGCCAAGCATCAAAATCCAAACAATGCTTAAATTTTATTACCCAATGCTCAAACACCAATTTCTTCTTTATGTATTTATTATTTATTTGGCTATTGGTATTTGGTTTTTGGTATTTATTTAATGTATTTATTTATTATTAACCCCAGTTTCTTCTTCGTGGCGGAAGGGATTTTCTCCGGCGCCGTCACAATCGCTCCGTCCAGCGCGTGGGCGCAATTGCAGCCGGGGTGTTCCGGGATTTTCTTTATCGCCAGTTTGATGATTTGCTTCGAGAGCGCGATGTTATCGTTTAAAGTCTTGATGACCGTCGCCACATCCACCGGCTTGCCCGGGTCCCACCAGCTGTCATAATCCGTCACACAGGCAATAACAGCGTAGCACATTTCCGCCTCACGCGCCAGCTTCGCTTCCGGCAGCGCCGTCATCCCGATAACGTCGGCGCCCCAGCTGCGGTGGAGTTTGGATTCGGCGCGCGTAGAGAAAGCCGGGCCCTCCATGCAGACATAAGTCCCTTTACCATGCACGATGGCATTGGCCTCTTTCGCGGATGAAATCAGAATCTGGCTCAGTTCCCGGCAAAAAGGCTCGGCAAAACCGATATGCGCCACGATGCCATCCGTGAAGTAAGTATTCACGCGGTGATAAGTGCGGTCGATGAGCTGGTCGGGAATCATCAGGTGACCCGGCGCATATTCCTGTTTGAAGCTGCCGCAGCTGCAGACGGCGATGATGTGCGCCACGCCCAGCGATTTCAGGGCGTAAATATTGGCGCGGACCGGCAGCTCGGTGGGAGAAATGAAATGACCGCGGCCGTGCCGGGGCAAAAAGGCAATCCCGACGCCGTCCAGTTTGCCGATAGTAATCGCGTCCGATGGTTTGCCGAAGGGCGTGTCGACATTAACCTGCTGTACCTCGGTTAACCCCTCGATATCTTCCAGTCCCGTCCCCCCGATGACGGCGATTTTAGCTTTGGTTGTGTTTGGCATTGTTTAACTCCTTGTTTATATCAACTTCAGTTGTTTATCGCTGATTTTACGGTTCGTAATCGGCTTCCTGATTATCCCTTTTTCGGTGATAATGGCGGTGATGTATTTGTTCGGCGTGACGTCAAAAGCCGGATTGGCCGCGCTGACATAGCGGGGCGCGATGGGGATACCCTTGATGTGGGTCACTTCCATCTGGCTGCGCTGCTCGATGGGGATGCGGTTGCCCGAGCTCAACGACAAATCAAACGTGCTGGTGGGTGCCGCGACATAAAAAGGCACATGGTTTTCTTTCGCCAGTACTGCCACAGAATAAGTCCCGATTTTGTTGGCGGTATCGCCGTTGGCCGCAATCCGGTCCGCACCGACAATCACACAGTCAATCTTGCCTTTTTTCATAAAATATCCGGCCATCGAATCGGTGATCAGTGTGACCGGGATACCGATTTTCCTTAATTCCCAGGTGGTGAGGCGCGCCCCCTGTAGCAGCGGGCGGGTTTCGTCGGCGTAAACCTGGACTTTCTTGCCCTGCTTGAACGCGTAAATCACGATGCCTAAAGCGGTGCCGTACCCGGTGGTGGCCAGCGGGCCGGTGTTGCAGTGGGTCAATATCGTCGCGCCGTCCTTGATTAACTCGGCGCCGTTTTTACTCAAATCGAAAGTGGCTTCGGCTTCCTCTGCGTGGATTTTTTTTGCTTCCTTCAGCAAGGCAGTCTTGATATCCTCGACGTTTTTACCCTTGGCGGCGACGTTTTCCATCCGGTCGATGGCCCAGAACAGGTTGCGCGCCGTGGGCCGGGTGCCGGAAATCTCGATTGCGACCTCGTGCAGCTGTTTCTGAAAGCCGGCGGCGCTTCTGGCGGTCAGTTGCCTTGCGCCCAGCACCATTCCGTAAGCCCCCGCCACCCCTATGGCCGGTGCGCCCCGGATTTTCAGCTCTTTGATGGCGGTCATCATCTGGTGATAATCGGTGATTTCCTCGTATATTTCTTCTGCCGGCAGCAGTGTCTGGTCGAGGAGTTTGACGAAATCCCCTTTCCATTCCACCGCCTGGTAGCTCACGGGGCTTTGGGCTTTATTCATTTTCACCACCTGCACTTGTCATTCTGAGGTTACCGCACCTGACGGCCCGAAGAATCCGACACCGCAGTGTCGTACTGAGTCCGCTTTAGGCGGACGATTGTATCTGGTTTCCCTCGTCTCGGCGATTGCACTAGATGCTTCGCTCTTGAAACTTGAATTCACTTTAACCATAGGCTCAGCATGACATATCATCTTACTTCCCCTTCGCTCTCGGGAAAACCATCGGCACCTTTTTCTTGTAATCAATATACGCCTGTCCGAACTTCTTTTCCAGTTCTTTCTCTTCCACGAATTTCAAATAGATAATATGTACCAGGATAAATAACGGGATAAAAATCACCAGCAGCGTAAAGCTCTGCATAAGCACCGCTACCCCAATCAGCAAGACTGTCCAGCCAAGGTGCATCGGGTTGCGGACGAAGTGGTAAAGCCCGTTCACCACCAGCGCCGGCGGCGGGTTGAAGGGAATCGGGGAGCCTTTGGTGCGCACAAACCGGATAATCGTCCAGCAGACCGTCGGGACGCCGATCAGCAGCAGAATAATCCCTAGCGGCAGCCTGACGACCAACGGAATTAACATTCTGATGCCCATCGCCCGGTCGACGATCGGCGCCAGCCAAATCATGATTGCCACCGCGCCGTACCAGAACAATGCGCCCGCAATCGACCAGAACAGCCTGCGCCGGTCGTTTTTTGCGGCCACCCGGTAGACAAATTCCGCGACGCTGTTCAAACCTGTACCTGTCACTTTTTCCGGAAATCGGTGCTGTTATATTTGTTCATCGCCTCGGTGATTCCGTCTTTTAGCAAACATCCCAGCGCTTCGTTAACGCAGGGAATCACTTCCTGCATAATCTTCAGTTCTTCCGCAGTAAAATCGCCGAGCACGTGAGAAATGATCGCGTCTTCCCCGTAATGTTCTTTTTCCTGGCCGTTCGGCCGCCCGATGCCGACCCGTACCCGGATAAACTCCTGGTTGCCGGTGTGCTGCACGATGGAATTGATGCCGTTATGTCCGCCGGAACTGCCGCCCATGCGGATGCGAATTCTGCCCAGCGGCAGGTCCAAATCATCGTGCACCGCTATCAGGTTTTCGAACTTGACCTTGAATTTGCGCATCAGCCCGCTGACGCTGGCGCCGCTGTTGTTCATGAATGTCTGCGGTTTGGCCAGCACCAGGTCGTGCCCGGCAATCCGGCCTTCAACGACTTTGGCCTGGCTGCTGCTGCGGGTAAAGTTCAGGCCGTTTTCCTGCGCAAAACGGTCGACGCACATAAACCCGATGTTATGGCGGCTGTCGGTGTACTTCGCGCCCGGGTTCCCCAGTCCGACGATTAATCTCGTTTCAGTTTTTCTGTCCCAGAATGGCAAGCAATTTCTCCTCGTTTATTTGCGCGGTGCCCAGTGCGCGGGCGCGGATCAGTTTATTTTCCCCGGGGTCTGCTCCGACTACCAGATAAGTTGTGTTTTTTGTAACATTATCCTTGGCCGTGCCGCCGAGCGCCTTGATGCGGCTGTGCGCTTCTTCCCGGGAAAACGCCTGCAGGGTGCCGGTAATCACGAACTCCTGCCCCGATAAAGGCAATCCCTGCTGCGCCAGCTCCTGCTGCGGCCAGACCCCGGCCCGGCGTAATTTATCCAGAATCACTCGGTTGCGTTCTTCGTGGAAGAAAGCGGTGATGCTGTCGGCGATTTTCGGCCCGATGCTGGCTACAGTCATCAGTTTTTCCCGTCCGGCATGACTCAAATCATCCAGGTCTTTATAATGTTCCGCCAAAAGATTGGCGGTCTCTTCCCCGACATGGCGGATGCCGAGCCCAAACAGTAGCCGCGGCAGGGTGGCCTGTTTACTTTTTTCAATGGCTTTGAGGATGTTGTCCGCGCTTTTTTCACCCTTCTTTTCCAGCTGGACGATTTGTTCTTTTTTATCTTTCAGGCTGTAAAGGTCGGCGGCATCTTTGACCAGTTCTTCCTTGAGCAGCACCTCGATAAATTTTTCCCCGACGCCGCGGATATCCATCGCGCCGCGCGAGACAAACAATTCAATCCGGCCCTGCACCTGGGCGGGACAGGCCGCGTTGCTGCAGTAATACATCACTTCGCCTTCCGGCTTGACCACTTCGCCGCCGCAAACGGGACAGGCCGGGCGCCCTTTTTCCGGGCTGTAAATCTTATCCAAAAGACTGAAAATTTTTTCGTCGCCGGTGCGTTTGCTGAGAATCGGACCGACCACATCCGGAATCACGTCCCCGGCGCGCTGGACGTAAACCCAATCGCCTTCACGGATATCCTTACGGCGGGTGTCGTCTTCGTTGTGCAGCGTGGCGCGTTCGATGGTGACGCCGCCGATTTGCACCGGTTCCAGGATGGCAAACGGGTTCAAAGTGCCGGTCCGGCCGACGCTGATACCGATTTCCTTCAATCTTGTAGTGCCCTGGATGGCGGGAAACTTATAGGCGATAGCCCAGCGCGGCTCCCGCCCGACATCTCCCAGACGCGTGTGATATTCCATTAAATCCGCTTTGACGACGATGCCGTCGGCTTCGTAAGGCAGGGTGTCGCGTTTTTCCGTCCATTCTTTATAATAGGCTTCAGCTTCTTCGATGTGTTTGACGCGCCGGTTGGCCGGATTGACCCGGAACCCCAGTTCTTTGAAATATTCCAGTGTTTCCCAGTGCGTCGCCGGCATCGTTTTGCCTTCGGCGTCGCCGAGTAAATCATAAACGTAAATATCCAGGTTGCGTTTGGCGGTAATCCGCGGGTCCAGCTGGCGGATGGAACCGGCGGCGGCGTTGCGGGGGTTGGCAAAAAGCGGCAGGCCCTCGTTTTCCCGCTCTCGGTTCAGTTTTTGAAATCCGGCTTTCGGCAGGTAAACCTCGCCGCGGACTACGAACCGGGGCGGCGCGCCCTTAGGCACTAAGAGCGGGATGCTATGGATGGTTTTCAGGTTCTGGGTGATATCCTCGCCGCGCAAACCGTCGCCGCGTGTCGCGCCGCGGACGAAGATTCCGTTCTCATAAGTCAGCGCAATCGACAGCCCGTCCATTTTGTGCTCGCAGACCATGTCGAACTGCGACACGCCCAGCAGTTTCAGAGTGCGGGCATGCCAGGCATATAAATCTTCAGTCACAAAAGCGTTGCCCAGCGAAAGCATAGGCACCGGATGTTCCACCACGCCCAATGCGGCCAGCGGTGTCCCCCCGACGCGCTGTGAAGGTGAATCCGGTGTCAGCAATTGTGGATACTGCTCTTCCAGCTTGCGGAGCTGCTGCATCAGGGCGTCATATTCGGCATCGCTGATTTCCGGGCTGTCCAGCACATGATAACGGTAATTATGGTAATTGAGCTGTTTTCTCAGCTCGGCGATTTGATTTTGAATCCCGGTTAAATCACTCACGGCAGCCCCGCACTAAAATATTGATTCTGTTTACGCTCATTTTTCTGTCAGACGACGGCTTTGAATCCTATTCTAACATAAAAACAGGCAATGAGAGCGTAATAAATAAGCCGCCGTAGAAAATAATCAAGAACCGAGTATCAATAATTAAGCTTCAAGCCGAAATAACTATTAAACCGGAATCTAATTTCTCCCGGTCGGTGTTCTCCACATTCGCTTTGGTCAGCACTGCAGCCTTTTCAGACGAGCGAAACCAAACCACCATTATTACACAGTTATACCATTCAGCCGTAAAAGCGTAAGCATTTTAAACAATTGACAACCAGTTTTAAGACTAGCATAATAGAAAGAAGTATGTATAATTGGCGGGAGTAGGGTTTTTAGCCTGAAAACCGCCTTTAGTAGTCTGAGAAAAGGAGTATTAATGAACGGTCTACTAGGCTTAGGTCGCTTCGGGCTCAGCACTTTTGAGCAAATCGCCATCGTCCTTGTCCTTGTCGTAGCCTTCATCGCCCTGATCTACGCATGGTTGTTGCGCGGCATCGTGATGAAGAAAGACAAGGGTACCCCCAAGATGCAGGAGGTCTGGAACGCCATCCGCGTCGGGGCAGACAGTTACCTCAGTCGTCAGCTGAAATCCATCCTGCCGATGATTATCGTGCTGACAATCGCGCTGTTCTTCAGTGTCTATGTTGTTCCACCCAGCACTGAGGCCAAGCTGGTATTTGCAACGAATACCCAGCTGATTATCGCCATCGGGCGCAGCATCGCATTCATCCTGGGCGCC
Organism: uncultured Chloroflexia bacterium; assembly: GCA_963772985.1. Taxonomy (GTDB): domain Bacteria; phylum Chloroflexota; class Dehalococcoidia; order Dehalococcoidales; family Fen-1064; genus Fen-1064. Next base: position 15,092 of record CAVYZP010000017.1, on the reverse strand, counting down.
ACCTTCTCGCTGCTGGTCGGGCAGCTCGGCATGCGCATGGCCATTCAGGCCAACGTCCGTTCCAGTTCCGCGGCCAGACGCGGTTTGAACGAATCCCTGTCCATCGCTTATTACGCCGGTACGGTTACCGGGATGTTGACTGACGGTCTCGGTTTACTCGGCGGCACAACGATATTTATCATCTTCGGGAAAGCTTCACCGGATATTTTGCTCGGCTTCGGCCTGGGCGGCACTCTCATCGCGCTCTTCATGCGCGTCGGCGGCGGTATTTATACCAAAGCGGCCGATGTCGGCGCCGACCTGGTCGGTAAAGTAGAAAAAGACATTCCGGAAGACGACCCCCGGAACGCAGCCGTCATCGCCGACCTGGTGGGCGACAATGTCGGTGACTGCGCCGGTATGGCCGCAGATATATTTGAAAGTTACGAGGTTACCATCGTCTCCTCGATGTTACTGGGTATCACCCTGGTCATCGCGACCGGTAACCTCTATTGGTTGATTTATCCATTGATTATCCGCGGTATCGGTGTTCTCAGCTCCATTCTGGGAACATTTACCGTGCCCATCTGGCAGAAATTCCCCATCCCATTCTTACGGGCGCACGATGCGGAAGAAGCCATGTTCCGCTCTTATGAAGTCTCCAGCGTCAATACGATTATTTTCGCCTTCCTCGTCGCCATTTTATACGCCCATGACTGGAGACTGGCAGTGCTGACCACCATCGGCGTCGGCCTGGCCATTGCCTTTAACCCGCTGACCTCGCTCTTCACCTCCACCAAGCGCAGTGCGGTGAAAAGTATCGTCAAGTCCACCGATACCGGACCTGCCACTGTAATCCTGACCGGTCTGTCCATCGGTATGGAATCCAGCGTCTGGGCGCTGGTTGTCATCGCTATCTCATTTATCGGCGCACTGCTGTTGTACGGAAACTTCGGTCCGACTAAGAATGGAATTCCGGTCGGCCAAACTTTGCCGATTTACGTGCTCTACGCCGTAGCCATGATCGGTATCGGTATGCTCAGCCATACCGGCAACAACGTGGCCATGGACTCCTTCGGCCCGATTTCGGATAATGCCAACGGTATCGCCGAAATGGCCTGGCAGGGTCAGGAAGATGAAGAAACCAAGAAAGCCCGTCAGGTCATGGCCGACCTGGATGCGGTGGGCAATACCACCAAAGCCATCACCAAGGGTGTGGCCATCGCCTCTGCCGTTATCGCCGCTACCAGTCTTTTTGCCTCGTACATGACCGATGTCGGTAACGTTCAAACAACATTAAATAACAGCCTGGCGGCAACCGCCACTAAAATACCGATTCTGCAAGGAATCAACGTTTCCGATACCCGCGTGTTTGTCGGCCTGCTGCTGGGCGGCGCTTTGCCCTGGCTGTTCAGTTCCCTTTCCATCCGTGCGGTCAGCCGCGCGGCGGGACGCATCGTGCAGGAAGTCCGCCGCCAGTTCCGTATCCCGGGTGTATGGGAAGGCACTGTGAAACCGGACTATGCGCAGGTGGTCGGTATTTCCACCGCCTCGGCGCAGAAAGAACTGCTGCCACTCGCAGTAATTTCTGTCTTAACCCCCATCTTCATCGGTCTGATATTGCATGTTGAAGCCCTCGGCGGTTTCCTGGCCGGTATCATCGTCAGCGGCCAGCTGCTGGCGGTCTTCATGTCCAACGCCGGCGGCGCCTGGGACAATGCCAAGAAATCGGTTGAAGACGAACCGCGCGACCTGAAAGCCAATACCGGTAAAGGCAGCGAACGGCACAAAGCCAGTGTTGTCGGCGATACTGTCGGCGACCCGCTGAAAGATACTGCCGGTCCCGCCCTGAACCCGATGATCAAAGTGGTCAACATGGTCAGTTTGATTGTCGCCCCCATCATTGTGAAATACACCAGCGGCAGTACCAACTGGTGGGTCATCGCCATCGCGGTTGTCCTGTTTATCGGTGTCGCCTGGGCAATCATGCAGAGTAAGAAAGAGGCTCCGTTAACCGGCGCCGCTTTACCCGAATTTGCGCAACCGGTAGTCAGTGCCCCGGCGAAACAGACGCCTCCGCCTGCAAATACCAGCAAGAATCAGAATAATCAACAGAAAAAGAAATAGAACAGACGCTTAAACAGAAAGAGGCCTGCTGTAAACAGCAGGCCTCTTTTTTATGCTAAAGCAGCGCTTAATTTTGTTGCGAGACACGGAAAAAATACTTCCGGGAAAGGATTCCCGCTTGAACAATAACAACCTCTACTGTCGTTCCTGCGAAAGCAGGAATCCATGGCACCAGCCTTGCTTTTTTATTTGGCCTGATCAGAAGAGATGTAGAAAAAACTCAGGATAAATACTCTTGTTTATCCACGGTTAGAACTATGATTTTTCAACATGGTTTAACAGATAAAATAATGCGTGCGCGGGAAAGACAATAGGAAAAATGATCGCTTCGTCTCCCTCGACAATTCGGGATTATAGGCTATCGCTCCTCGCAACGACGGTAGAGCTTTTATTTCTTCATCACTTTCGGCTTAAACTTCAGCGTGGCAAAAAGGTCGTCAGTGGTCTCGCCGCGGCGGATTAAAGCCACTGTGCCGTCGGTGCGGAGCAGTAACTGCTGCGGCCGCAGCCAGCCGTTATAATTTCCGCCCATGGCCGGGGCATGGGCGCCGGTATCGTGCTGCACCATGATATCCCCTACCGCCGTTTTAGGCAGCAGGCGCTGTTTGGCAAATTTATCGCTGTTTTCACACAAAGGCCCCACCACATCCACCACTTCTTCGCCGCCGTGTTTCGGTTTGCCCTGCGGGTCCAGGATGGTGATGTGATGATAAGCGCCGTAGATGGCCGGACGGGGATTGGCGGACATTGTGGCGGCATCCACACCGACATATTCACGGTATTTGCTCATGCGGTTGGTGACTGTGGCCACCAGCACCCCATGTGGGCCGGTGACATAGCGCCCGCATTCCATGAACAACCGCGGTGTGTAGCCGTTTCTTTGCGCGAAATTTTGCAGCAGGTTTTTTGTTTCCGCCACAAAAGCCGTCATATCAAAGGGCGCATCTTCCGGGCGGTAAGGGATGCCGACGCCGCCGGAAATGTTAAAAAATTCAAATTTGATTTTCAGTTCCTGCGACACTTCTTCGATAAGGTCCAGCAGCATCCGCACCGTTTCCACCATGTAGTGGTAATTGCGCTCGTTGGAAATAATCATCGAATGCAGCCCGAACCGTCTGGCACCGCGTTTGATGGCAGCCCGGTAGGCCGGAATTACCTGGTCGTGGCGCAGGCCGTATTTGGCTTCCACCGGAATGCCGATGAGTTCGTTTCCGGTGCGCCGTTCGCCCGGATTGTAACGGAAACAGATTAATTCCGGAAAATTTTTGACCTGCACAATCATCGAAATATCATCAATGTTCAGGATGCAGCCGCCGTCGGCTTCTGCCGCTTCAAAGATATCAGCGGTGGTATTGTTGGAGGAAAACATGATATCCTCCCCGTAAAAGCCGTTTTTACGCGCCAGCACCAGTTCCGAAGGCGAAGCGCAATCCAGTCCGAAGCCCAGTTTTTTCATAATCTGCAGAATGGCCGGCGTTGGCAGCGCTTTTACGGCGTAAAATTCCTGAAAACCCGGAACCCCGGCGAAGGACTGCTTCAGCTTATTCCCGTTTTCGAAGATTCCCTTTTCGTCAAAAATATGGAACGGCGTGCCGAAATATTCCTTAATTTGCGGTAGCCTGGGAAAAAGGCGTTCTTCGAAATCCTGTGACATCGGCATGGCAGTTTCCTCCCTGTTTCAGTTTATGAAGTAAAAAGAGGGGCAATGCCCCTCTTTTTGTTATTCTATCCGGGTATGCCGTTACGATATTATTTTATGTAGCCCTTGGCCTTTAATAGTTCGGCGGTCAGGATGGAGCCGCCGGCGGCGCCCCGCACCGTATTGTGATGCAGACCGACAAAGCGGTAATCGAAAACGTTGCATTTTCTCAATCTGCCCACTGTAATTGCCTGGCCGTTGCCCGCGTCCCGGTCTTTTTGCGGCTGCGGCCGGTCGGATTCCTCGCGGTAGACCATTGCCGGAATCGGCGCGGAAGGCAGTTTTAATTCCTGCGGCAGGCCGCTGAAATTCCGCCATATATTGATGATTTCCGGCATTTCCGGTTTCTTGCCGGCGAACTGGATGCTGCAGCAGGCGGTATGCCCATCCGTGACTGCCACGCGGTTGCAGTGCGCGGATATTTTCAGACTCTCATCAGGCACGATTTTACCGTCCTGAACCCGGCCTAAAATCTTGCGCGGTTCCACCTCGGATTTTTCTTCTTCGCCGCCGATGTAAGGCAAGATATTATCAATCATGTCGATGGAAGCCGGCCCCGGATAACCGGCACCGGAAACAGCCTGTAAGGTCGTGACAATCATTTTGTCGATTTTATACCCGGCTTTCATCAGGGCGTAAAGCGGTATCATGTAGCTCTGGATGCTGCAATTCGGCTTCACCACCAGGAAGCCCTTGGCCCAGCCGTGTTTTTTCTGCTGTAACGGAATAATGTCCAGGTGTTCCGGGTTAATTTCCGGAATCATCACCGGCACGTCTTCGGTGCCGCGGTGGGCACTGTTATTGGAGACCACCGCGAAACCCTGTTTGGCGTATTCCGCTTCCACCGCCAGAATCGCCTGCTTTTCCATTTCCACCGCGGAGAATATCATGCTGCATTTGCCGGTAGCTTTTTCCACCAGGCTGGCATCCTCGACGACAATGTCTTTGCATTTTTCGGGGATATCGGTCTTCATGTGCCACCGTCCCGCGACCGCATCACGGTATTTTTTCCCCGCCGAGTTGGGGGATGCCGCGAGGTAGACGACCTCAAACCACGGGTGGTTGCTGAGCAATCTCAGGTAGTTCTGCCCGATCATGCCGGTGGCGCCGATGACGCCGACTTTGATTTTGTTATCCATTTTCGTCCTCTTGAATGATGGATTTGTCTTTGATATTAAGCATTATAACATTTTTTGGCGGGAAACTACCTGCCTTCACCGTGAATTTTCCGGCTGGTGTGGTCTATATTCCACCAATATAGTTAGAAAAAAACGAGCTGTTGTGATAATATAAGAACGAATCTTATCGGGTTTTGACAATCAGGAATTTGTCTGACGAGTCACACGGGAGGTTTGGCCTTGGCTAAAATTGTGCTAATCGGCGCCGGCAGCCGTGTTTTTGCCAGCCGGCTCGTTACGGATGTCCTTTCCCTGCCCGAGCTGCGGGACAGCACGGTAACTCTAATGGATATTGCCGCCGGGCCGCTGGAAGCCACAGCTGCCTATGCCCGGAAGCTGGTGCAGCAAAACGGGTTTAACACGCGCATTGAGGTTACCACGGACCGCCGCAAAGCGCTGGACGGCGCCGATTATGTTTTCGTCGCCATCATGGTCGGCGGCGGGCAACTGGGGATGATTGACCGGCAGATTACCCTGCAGCACGGCCTCGACTCCGGCGATATCAGCACCCAGGGCCCCTGCGCCATCATGGCCGGATTGCGCCACCTCCCCATCATGCTGGGCATCTGTCACGATATGGAAGAACTCTGTCCGGATGCCTGGCTCTTAAACTATACGGACCCGCTGCCGCCAATCGAATGGGCGATGACCGATTACACCCGCATTAAAAATGTGGGGTTATGCCACAGCATCCAAAACACCTCCGCCGAACTGGCAAAATATATCGGCGTGCCGTACAGTGAAATTTCTTACCTGGTGGCCGGTATCAACCACATGGCCTGGTTCCTGGAATTCAAATGGCAAGGCCGTGACGCCTATCCGCTGCTCAAAGAAAAGTTTAAAAACCCGGCGGTTTATTCGGGACCGGACGCAGCTTACAACGGGCCGGATGTCGCGCGGGCAGAGCTGCTCAAAGCTTTCGGCTATTACGTCACCGAGTCGAGCAAGCATGTTTCGACCTATGTACCCTATTTCCGTAAAAACCCTGCAGATATCGAAAGATACCTGCAGGACAGCGGCGAAAAGTACCTGAATGCCGGCAAACGCTTCGCGGAGCGGGCCCGGGAACGGAATGAAGATTTTAAACGGAAAATGGAGAGCGATTACAGGTTTCCATTGGAACACAGCGGCGAGTTCGGCACCCAGATTATCAAAGCCATCGAGACCGGGGTGACGGCCCAGGTTTACGGGAATGTGAAAAATACCGGCCTGATCACCAATTTGCCGAACGGCTGCTGCGTCGAGGTGCCGTGCATCGTGGACAAAGAAGGCGTCCACCCCTGTTATGTCGGGGCACTGCCGCCGCAACTGGCCGCTTTAAACCTAAATAATGTCAGCGTGCAGGAACTGACCGTGCGGGGCATTGTCGAAAAAGACAAAAATAAAATTTTCCAGGCGATTCTGCTCGACCCGTTAACCGCCGCCGTACTGACCATTGATGAAATCCGCGCCCTGGTCGACGAGTTATTTAAGGCCAACCAGGATTACTTGCAGGGGTTTAAGTAGACTCCGACATCGGTTTAGAGATTGGAAAGATAAAAATCACGCCCGGGGTTTGCTGACCTATTAAGTTTTTCTCTTCGCGCCTGCGTCGTTTTCGGCTGTTTCTCCGTAAGATAGCACTTTGAGCTCGCAAAAATGGGCCGTTGGTTATACTTAATTCCTCGGATTAATGTCAAAATTTGATTATCGAGAAAAATCTTCAGCTAAAAAAGAGGAATTAATTTCAGGGTGAAAAAGGGTTCATATTGCATTCATCCAACTGGCGTATAATGAAATTAGAGTAAACCAGGCGGGACTCAGGGTTTCCGGTTTCATCTACAAAAATCCCCGGCTTTCAATCCTCCGTAGATCCAACAACAGGCGGCTTCGAGTTTGCACTGGCATCATAAGAGGCTGCTATGAATAAAATAGTTCAAGACCCCACCAAAGTCATTCAGGTGGAAAACCTGCGCAAATCCTACAAAGATTTAATGGCGGTTGATGACATTTCTTTTGAAGTCAGCCGCGGTGAAATTTTCGGTCTGTTAGGGCCGAACGGCGCGGGTAAGACGACCACCGTCGAGTGCCTGCAGGGGCTGCGCCGGTACACTTCCGGCAAAATCAGCGTGCTCGGCCTGGACCCGGCGAAAAATATCGGGGCTTTGCGGCGGCGCATCGGTTCGCAGCTGCAGGATTCGGAACTGCCGCAACGCATCAAGGTCTGGGAAGCTCTCGACCTTTTCGCATCGATTACCCCCGGCGAAAACGGCTGGCGTAAATTGATGAAAGACTGGGACCTGGAAAGCAAAGCTAATGCATCTTTTTCCAGCCTGTCCGGCGGGCAAAAGCAGCGCCTCTTTATCGCGCTGGCGCTGGTAAACCACCCGGAAGTGGTTTTTCTGGACGAAATGACCACCGGCCTCGACCCGGTGGCCCGGCATATCGCCTGGGATTTAATAAAAGAAATCCGCGCCAACGGCACCACCGTGATACTGGTAACCCACTTTATGGATGAAGCCGAAGAGCTTTGCGACAGATTAGCGATTGTCAACAAAGGCAAGCTGCTGGCGTTGGATTCCCCACTCGGGTTAACTTCGAAATACGCCACCAACGTCAAAGCCGCCTTCAGCTATGACGGCAACGAACTTCCCAGCCTGGAAGATATCCCGCAGGTGAAGAAAGTCACGCGCAATGGCAGGACGGTTGAGGTTGAGGGCATCGGGTCATTTGTTTCTTTAATGGCGGCAAAACTGGTCAGTCACGGCATCGTCCCGAACGACCTGCGTACCCGGCAGCCAAGTCTGGAAGATGTTTTTCTGAAACTGACCGGCCACAGGATTGAGGTTTAGTACGATGCGAACATTAGGCCGTTTAACGTTAGTTGAAATGAAGCTTTTCATCCGCGAGCCGATAACGATGTTCTTCACTTTCGCTTTGCCGCTCCTTTTCCTTTTCGTGATGGGCGGGGTTTTCGGGAAAATGACCAACGGCGGCGCCGGCGATTTCCACGGCCTTTCCGCCATGGCATTCTACACGCCGGCCTATATCGCCCTGGTGCTGACTTCGGTCGGCATCGTGGGACTGCCGGGGCATCTCACCGGTTACCGGGAAAGGGGCGTTTTACGCCGCTTCCGGGCTTCGTCATTGTCAATCTGGCGCATTTTCGGGGCGCAGGGCCTGGTCAGTCTGGTCACTGCCGCTATCGGCGGCATCCTGATTCTTGTTGCCGGGGTTTTTGTTTTTCATGTGAGCCTGCCGCAAAATCCGTTGCTCGTCATCCTCGCATTTTTAATCAGCGCGCTCAGTTTTACTTCCCTGGGACTGCTGCTGGGAGCGGTCCTGCCCACATCCCGGGCAGCGCAGGGGGTGGGGCTGGTGCTCTTTTTCGTGATGCTGATTCTGGGAGGCGCCGGCCCGCCGCCGGAAGCCATGACCCATTTGATGCGGGTAGTTGGCGACTTTACTCCGATGCAGCACGCGGTCACTTTACTGCAGAATGCCTGGTTGGGTCTCGGATGGAACTGGATGGAATTCGGGATTATGGCCGGGATTCTTATTGTCTCGCTAACCACGGCGACACTGGTCCTCCGCCGCAATTCCTGAGGCCCGCAGGTCGCAATACTGTTGCTGTTAAACCAAAAGTATTGTGGGGAATAGCCGTAACAATCAGAAAAGCAGTATCATGATAGTTATATGCCCCTATTTTAAGTATATAACCTATCGCGATGCCCGCTGAGAGATGAATCAAAAGATGTTGGTAAACGTTCCGGATAAAAAATTAGTGTCTAAAAATAAACTTCCCACGACCTTACGGTCGGGGTATTAAATGAACTCAAACTTCGTTTGCCCTGTATCTTTCTGGCCTTGATTCTCAATGTACGCTTGAATTATCGCTTCGTCGACACCTACCGTCGAAACGAAATATCCGTCTGACCATATTCCATCTGTGCCCCAATATACTTTGGTCAAGAATGGGAATTTTTGCTTTAATTCATGAGACATATTTTGTTTTATTATCCCTACTGCTTTCCCTACGGCCATCGTTGGCGGAATCGATACCAACATATGTATATGGTCTTTATCATGATTTACTGTCTTTATCCTTATTAACGGGTAATGTTCTGTAATTCCTGCCAACTCTTTCTCGAAATGTGCAAAAATTCCTTCGTTAAACACTTTTCGACGGTATCTTGTTACTAACACGATATGATAATCACATGTATAAACACAGTGAGCTAGATTTATAAATTCCATATCGCATATTATACTCCTACTCGAAAGATACAGGGAGAACTCCATCCCTCGACCTTACGGTCGGGGTATTAAGTAAGGAACAATAAAAGCCTGGTTCTGGGCAATCCGCCCGTTCAGCATCAGCGCCGCCGTCGTCCCGGTCCTGGTGGGCTCGGCGTTCGCGTTCTACGGCGGGAAATTCAATCTGTTCGGTTCTTCCTGGTATTAATCGCCAGTATTCTGGTACAGATGGCGACCAACCTCATCGACGAATATTCCGACCATGCCCGTCCGGAAGGCGAACATAAAATCCTTGCTCCCTATAAAGTGATTGCTCTCGGCAAGCTTACCGCCAAAGAAGTAAAACTGGGGGCCTTAGTATGTTTCGGCCTGGCGACGACCATCGGGCTTTTCCTGGTTTATCTGGCCGGACTGCCTGTTCTTTGGATGTGTCTGGGAGCTGCCGCGGCGGCCTATTTTTATTCGGCGGGACCGCTCCCCCTGGGTAAAATCGGCCTGGGGCAGCCGCTGGTTTTTGTCTTTATGGGAATGGTGATGGTGGTCGGCTCATATTATGTCCAGACCGGCGTTTTTATCCCGGATATTTTCTGGCTGGCGCTGCCGGTTGGCTGCACCGTCACGGCGATTCTGGCCTCGAATAATATCCGCGACATGGAAGAAGACCGGGCTGTACATAAGCGCACGATTGCTACTGTTTTGGGACGCCGGGTTGCCTGGTGTGAGTATCTGTTTTTAGTCGCCGCGGCATTTCTGACAGTGATTGGGCTGGTAATTGCCAAGCAAATCAGTCTGATGGCGCTGCTTTCTCTGCTGGCCGTGCCGCAGGCAGTCCTGGCGCTGCGGATTTTATGGCGGGGGCATAACCGCCCCGAACTGGCGCGCGGTGTGCCCGCGACAGCGAATTTACACTGGTATTTCGGGGTATTGCTGGCAGTCGGCGTGGCACTCGGCCGTTTTATAAAATAATCCGGTCAACAAGACAGAAAAAGTATTAGTCGCAATTATCCTTTTTTCGCCTGCTGCTTGGAACACGTCAGACACTCGTAATCCGGCAAACCTTTATAATATTCATCCAGCGGGAAACAGCCCGAGACCAGCCCCAGCCGCGGCGCGGTAGTGCAATCGCTGAAAGTGCGGCAGATTTTAGTTTTCTTGAGCATTTTGCCATGTAAAACGTCCGCGGCAAACTCCGGATAACTCAAGACCAGCCGCCCGTAACCGACAAAATCCGCTTCCCCGTTGGCAACCACGCCCGCCGCCACATTCGGCAGCCATTCCTGTAAATAAGAGTAGCCGCTGCCGACTACCGTCAATTCCGGCACGGCTTTTTTCAGCGCCGCAGCGGCATTAATCAGGCGCGCCGTGCCCACTAGCGGGTCTTCCGGCGGCTGGTAGGCGTCCACCGGCGGGAACAACGCCGGCCGCTGAATATGGGGATTGTAATAAGGGCTGCCCGCCGTAATACAAACGAGTTTCAATCCGAGCGACAGCAGTTTCTTTAAAAACAGTATTGGTTCGGTCAGGTCGATGCCCGTGCCTGTGCCGTCGCCGCCGAAGGCATAAAGATAAAAACCGTCATATTTGACCGGTTCGCCTTGGCCGTCCGTGCCCGGTTGGAACGGCAGAAAATCGAAAGCGCTGAGCCGTACCCCGGTGCCGAGTCCCGGCGTTTTGGCCCTGATGCCCTGCACGATTTCGCTGAGGAAGCGGGTCCGGTTTTCCAGGCTGCCGCCGTATTTGCCGGGCCTTGCCACAGCACTCAGAAACTCGTGCCCCAGGTAGCCGTGGCAGTGTTTGATGTCCACAAAATCGAACCCGGCCTGATAAGCTAGTTCCGCCGCGTGGATGTAGTCCTCTTCCAGCTTTACGATTTCGTCATCGGTCATTACCGGGTAATCCGCCGGGATGCCGAACTTTTTGTCCAGCAGCGGATGATGGTAGAGGATGACCGGCTCCCGTTTTTTAAGTTCGTGGGGACAGGCAAACCGTCCGGAATGGGTCAGTTGCAGGCCGACCAGCAAATCATCCGTCCGGCCGTCAAGTTCTTTGTGTGTTTGTACCAGCAGCTGCCGCAAATCTGCGATATCTGAAACGGTATCCTGGTTTATCAAAAGCTGACGGGGATTTGCGCGGCCGTCCGGGCGTACCGCCGCCGCTTCGCCGCCCCAGATGAGCTTGGCGCCGCTCCTTCCGAAATTGGCCCAACGCCGCCGCACTAAATCAGTGGGGTGCCCGTCTAAAGTGCAGTCCCAGCCTTCCATTGGGAGTATCGCGAAGCGGTTGCCGATCGTCTTGCCGTCGAGTTGATAAGGTGTGTTCAGTGCTGCGGTTTTTTCCGCCAAAGGCAGTTTAGTATTATTGTCGCGCAGGTATTTTTGGAACTCATCGGCGGTTTTGAGCGAGGCCAGGCGGCGGATTTTCATTTTACGGTTTTGTCCAATTCGTCCAGCTTTGCCAGGATATCCCGCAACACCACGGTATCGCTTTCGGGACGGCGCTCTGCCTGGGGATGGGGAAAATCGCTTTGCAGCCAGCCGCGCAGCTTCAAAAATTGGGCGGCGCTGTGCTTGTAAGCCGGCACCGGCGTCCGGAAAGCAAAACTCCCGAGGTATTGCAGCAAATCGTTATACCGGTAAAAATCAGGGCTGCCCTGTTCCCAGAGGCGGTCCCTTTTAGCGAACAGGTCCGGCGCGAAGGTGCTTAGCCCCAGCAGGTAATCGCTGCCGTACATCACCATATCAATCGCCAGGTCGTTGCCGGTGTAAATTTTAAAGTCCGGCCTCTTCGCGTTGCGCAAAGCCAGCCGCTGCCACTCCAGGGTGCGGTTCAGGGAGGAATGCTTGGCGCCCCGGCACTGCGGCAGCGCCATGATTTCGCCGAATGTTTCCAGCGAGTAAATTTTACCGAACGGCGCGAACATTTTCCCCAATTCAAAGGCGATGAAGCCGTCACATTCCCGCGCCAATGTTGCATAGGCATTGATTATCTCCGGTTCCGGCTGGTTGGTCAGGCCGTAGGACTGGAAGATTACCGGCGTCCCGCCGTTTTTAGCGATGTATTCCATCTGCTGACGGTAGGCATCGGGGTTCCATTTTGAATCCGGATTATCGCCCACAAAGGCCCCGGCGACAAAATTCTTACCGCCCAGCGCCAGCCGCAAACGCCTCAACGCTGCAATACGTGTTTTATCGTCAATGAGATTGACGTAGCCGGTATCCATGTTCACTGCGGGCACCAGTCCCGCTGCCGCTGTGATTTCCACATGCGCCGTAAAACCGGCCCAGTCTACTTCACCGTGCTCGTTAAACGGCAGCAATATCGCCGACATGCCGGTGATTTTCCGCCGAGGCTGAATCAATGAATTCGGTTCGATTTGCATCTTCCAATATTACCCTTATTATCCGGTTGGTTATTGCAGTTTTTTCGCGAAGATCATCAACTCCCCGCCGTTTCTGGTGACGATTTGCCCTGTCCTGGTAAATCCGCACCTTTTCGGCACTTTCAGCGAACCGGTATTTTCCGGCTCGCTGCGAATTATTGCCTGTTTGAGCCCTTTTGCTTTTAAAAAACCGGCCATTAAACTGACGGCCCGCGCCGCATAACCTTTGCCCCTGGCCGCGGGATACAAACCGTAAGAAATATTGGCATCGCCCTCTTTGATTCTTTCGATGCTGTTAAAAATCGATGCCGGCCTCGACCATACCGGTAAGTTTTCCATCCTCTAAAGTCCGAATTACGAAGTTGAAAACCGGCCCGGCTTTTTCCCGGGATTCCCGGTTGCGCTTTATCCAGTTTCTCACGCTATCAATGGTGCTTTTACAGCCGTCGTTCAGCCACTTTGTCTGCTCGCTGTCTTCGCCCCGAAAATGCTCCTCTGCGTCCTCATCCTGAAACGGCTTGATGATAATTGTACCATCGGTTAATTCTATCACTTTTTTCAATTTCGTCAACTGCGGCGCGTCCGATTAAACGACTCGCGTGTTTTTGTCGGGTCGGGTCTGTGACCCGACCGCCCATGTTCAAAGTCCTCACCCTCTGTCTCCCTCTCCATTCGGGGAGAAGGAGGAGGTTTTTTAGAGGGGCTGTGCCCCTCTTACTCAAACCTTGCTTAAATGCGATTTTTTCATCTTCTCATCAATCCAGAATCGCCCCACGTAAAAACCGGTCAATGCCGGCCCCCCGCCGTGCGCCCAGGCCGAGCCGAACTGCCCGCTGAAGCCTTTCACCCACGGCTGGCACAGCGAATAGGCCATCGGCTGCAGCAGCGATATCGAGAAATGCTGCCGGGCGACATACTCGTTGGCGTCGCGCATCACTTTTTTCATCTCCTCGACGGTTTTCGCCGCCATGGCGCGGGGCATGAAAGCGTCAAAACCGGGGTCGTCCACCATCGCCCAGTTATTGCGCCCGGTCTTCTGGAACTGCAGCAGGTCGTGGTACGGCGCGGAAGTGTGCCCCAGCGGACCGCCGGCATGGTAGGCCAGCTGGTCGTGCCTGCGGCCTTTGGAAACAAATTCCTGCCATTCCGGCGACGCCATCACCCGGATTTCCATCCCGACACCGATTTCGGCAAAGTAAGATTTCACGATGCGCATCAGCTCGATATCGTCATGCCCGTCCGCCACGACGTTGGTTTGGAATCCCCGGGGATAGCCCGCTTCCGCCAGCAGTTTTTTCGCCCGCGGCGGATTGTAGGTATATTCGTCCTTCAGTTCCTGCGGCCACTCTTCCCAGGGGAAGCCCCAGCCGGTCATGTAGCGCGAGGTGAAGGTCGTGGGATACGGGTCGACGATGCCGTCGTAGTGTGATTTGGAAATCGCCGGCAGGTCGATCGCCAGCTGCAGCGCTTTGCGCACGCGGATGTCGTTGAACGGCTTGACGTCGTTGCGCGGCTCGATGGATTCGGCGTTGGAATCCGGGTGGGTCAGCATCAGGATTTCAGGATTGGTCCGGCGCAGCGCATAGGCTTGCTTAGGCGAGATATGGTCGATGATATCAATCTTGCCCCGGCGCATCATTGCGATGGCTTCCGCTTCGTCAGGCACGATCACGAATCTGAGCCCGTCGAGGTAAGGCAGCTTATGCTCCGGGTAGCGCTCGTCGTGCCCCCAGTATTTTTGATTTTTCACTATAGTCGCGGATTGGCCCGAGACGAAGTCCTTTAAAATGAACGGGCCGGTGCCGACGGCGTGATGCCAGTCGTCAAGGTTGCCCCACTGCCGCACGGCTTCGGGGTTTTCCAGGCCGAGCATCGGGCTGACCATGTGCAGCGCTTCCATAATCAGCGCGGGATTGGCGATTTTCCACTTGAAAACGACGGTATACCGGTCGGCGGTGGTCACGGAGACCAGATCCTGAAACTGCGGCATGCGGCGCGGGCTGGGTTTGGAGAATTCCCCCAGGCCGCACATGCGTTCGAAATGAAAAACGACGTCGTCGGCGTTGAATTCCCGACCGTTGGCCGGCGGGATGTCCTGCCAGTGGATGCCCTGACGCAGGTGGGCGACATACGTGCTGGCGTCAGGCATTTCCCAGCTGCTCGCCAGTTGCCCTTTCAAGTATTGCGCGGGACGCCAGTGCGCCTTGAAATCGAAGACGGCCGGGTCCAGCGTCCAGTCGTCGGAAACCAACCTTTCCAGCCATGCTGAATGGATGTTCCCGCCCGGCGAATTATAAGGGTCGAAATTCACGATATCGTTATTGGCACGGATGACCAGCTCCCCGCCGTATTCCGGCTTGCCCGGTCCCTCCCACCAGTTTGACGCTTGCTTTAACATGCTCATCCCCGGTTCTTCATAATATGATGATTAGGAAAAGATTAACAAAAAGGGGGAAAGAATACAAATTATTGGACGAGTGGGGAAAAAAGTGGT
>CAVYZP010000016.1:0-26136 GCA_963772985.1 uncultured Chloroflexia bacterium | reverse complement strand
TATGAGCCGACCGCTCTACCACTGAGCTACGGACCCGCAAAATTCATTATAGCGGTACTCTTCCAAATCGGTCAATTTATATTATTATGTAAAGTTTTCCAGCCCTTTCAATTGGTCTTGCGTGCCCATCAACACCAGTTCATCCCCCGCTTCCAGCATCGTTTCCGGCGCCGGATTGGTAATTAAGCGGCCGTTTTTCTGCTTGATGGCCAGGATGTGCGCGCCGTTGATGTGCCGCAGGCTCTCTTTCACCGAAATCCCATCCATCGCTGACCCTTTGACGATATTGACGTCTTCCAGCGTGAACTCGTGCCCGCCACGGTCCATTGTCGTGTCAATAAAATCAATCACCAGCGGCTTCAGTGTCATCATCGCCAGCCGCCGTCCTCCGATGCCATAAGGCGACATCGTCCGGTCGGCCCCGGCCCTTTTCAATTTCGCTTCCGATTCTTCGTTGTCGATGCGCGCCACCACAAAAATATCCGGCTTCAGGCTTTTAGCCGAGAGCGTCACATACAGGTTATCGGCGTCGCTGCCCAGCGCGGCCACCAGGGATTTGGCGTTCATTATCCCCGCCTCTTTCAGTGCCTCGTCGGTGGCCGCGTTCATATTCAGGCACAGAAATCCGTTGGCGACAGCTCTTTCGCAGGCTTTTTCATCGCTTTCGATTATCACAAACGGCGTTTTTTCGTTCTTAAAAACATGGGCCACTTCTTTGCCCACCTTGCCATAGCCGCACAAAATGGTGTGGCCTTTCAGTTTCGCGATTTCTGTTTTCATCCGTCGCCTCCCCAGGATATTTTCCAGGTTGCCTTCCAGCAGGTATTGCACAATCGCCGTCGCCGCGTATAACATCGTCCCGGTACCGCCGAGAATCAGAAAAATCGTGAAATAGCGGCCGGCAGTTGATAAAGGATGCACTTCCGCAAAACCCACGGTGCTGAGCGTGATTACTGCCATAAAGGCGGCATCGGAAAAGGACCAGCGTTCGATTATCATGTAACCGGCAGTGCCGATGATGATAACGGCCAGAATCGCCGCCGCGATTAAGATAAAGCGCTTTTGTTTACTCATCCCCCGCCCTGCCTTACGGTGAAACTTCTATGCTGGATTGTAAACCGTCAGGTAAGAATTGTAAAGTCACGAAAATTAATCCGCAATGCCCGTGTACAACGGCTTTAGGGGTTCCCGGGGGAAAAGTATCGGAATACAGAAAACGTTCCGGTGCTGTTCAACCGGCGCGAACTATACGACTAAGGCGGCAACACAGGCCACAGACACTCCTTATTCACAGTCCTCCCGGGTAGGTGGACGCAAAGGACCAGGCTCGTCAGAATCCAGCTCCTGAGCGCCCGGTAAAGGGCAAATATTGAGGACCCGTTGAGTCCCTTTAAGGGACGGAATACTCTCCCGTTATCTTTCTGGATTATCGGGTCGGAGCCCGATAATGACAAAATGGGAAAGGTTCTAATCAAAGCGGCTGCAAACGCCGAATCGCCTCACCTCATTTCAGAAACGCAGAGTGCTTCCGCATACCCGAAAATCCAAAAATATTCGTTTCCGCTGCTATAGAAAATGCATTTTTTTACAAAACGAATCGCACCTTAACAAAAGAGCCTCATCATCCTGAGGATAAGCAGTACCCGAAGAATCTCCCACTCTATTGAAAAGCCGGGAATGGTGCCGTCAATAATTCTCTCTTAGTCTCTGGCAAAGGAGAAAAAATAAACATCCCCGTATTGGCTTTTTGAATTTTTGATATTGTTTAGAGTTTCGATACCTTCGGGGATTTCGGATTTACTCGTTGTTTGTATTGACGAAAATACTATAGTATGTTATATTGGACACAGTTAATATCCTTCAGGAGTGATGAAATGACGACAGACTTCTCCCCGCAAAGCATCAATTTCCCCACCGAGCCGCTCCTCAAGGGTATCTTGAGCATCGCCATCATCGAGCTGGTCAAGGTGAAGCCCATTCACGGCGGCGAAATATATCAGTCCCTCAAAGAACAATTCCAGATTGATACGCCCCGCGGCATCATTTATACCATCCTGCGCAAAATGGAGGGGGAAGGGTTGCTGGTCTCCAACTGGGATATTCAGGAGAGCGGCCCCGCCCGCCGGATTTACCACATCACCGAAGAGGGCCTGGAATATCTGAAATATGCGATGGACAGGCTGCGCCGGTCGCGGCAGATTATCATGCTGCTGCTGGGTGACGAAACATAGTCTGATTTTCAAGCTGAGAATTAAAAACCAAGCGGATTTTTGCGGAATAATATCAGGATTGAGATTTTGTTATGCGGATTTTAGTGCGCATTCTCGTACTGCTGAAAAAGTACTGGAAATGGCTGGTTCTAACCTACATCTGTCTCATCGCGCTGACCGCTGCCACGATGATTGTCCCGCTCTTCATCGGCGACGCGATTAACAATGCCCTGCACATTGACGCCACCACCTTGAAAGTGACCGGTGACATGAAGTTGCTGGTTTTCTACGGCGTGGGTATCATTATCCTCAGCCTGCTGCGCGGCCTGTTTTCCTTCGGGCAGACCTATTTCGCCGAATATGCCGGGCAGAAAGTGGCTTACGACCTGCGCAACGGCCTCTACGACCGAATCCAGCGCCTCAGTTTCGCTTTCCACGATAAATCCCAGACCGGACAGCTGATGTCCCGCGCCACCCAGGACGTGGAGGGCGTGCGGTTCTTCCTTTCGATGATTGTCGTCCGGCTGGTCAACCTGGTGCTGACGTTCGTGGTGATTACGGTGATACTGCTGCGGATGAACTGGTCGCTGACCCTGGTCAGTTTTGCCTGTTTGCCTTTGATTGCCTATTTCGCCGTCCGGTTCGGGATGATGATGCTGCCAATCTGGACCAACGTGCAGCAGCGGATGGCTTCGCTCAATACCAGCCTCCAGGAAAACCTCTCCGGCGTGCGGGTGGTCAAGGCTTTTTCCCGGCAGAAACTCGAATCGCAAAAATTCGACGAACAGACTGATCTGCTTTACGAACCGCAAATCCGGGCGGCGCGGATTCAGGCCTTCCGCGGGCCGCTGTTTAACGCCTTGACGGCGCTGGCCAGCGCGCTGGTCCTGTTTTACGGCGGTATACTGGTGGTGGACGGTAAACTGAACGTGGGACAATTAACCGAGTTCTATCTCTACCTTGGATTGCTGATACCGCCAATCCGGATGATCGGCCCGCAAATTAACATGACTTCCCGTGCCATCGCCTCCGGCAAACGTATTTTTGAAATCCTCGATACCGAGTCGGCGGTGCAGGAAAAGCCAAACGCTTCAGTGCTTTCGAACGTCCGGGGCGATATCAAATTCAGTGACGTCAGTTTTTGTTACGAAAGCGCCGTTTCAAAAAAATTGGTGGGAAATATTCTGGAAGAGATTAACCTGGAAGCGAAATCCGGCGAAATGGTGGCCTTGCTGGGCGCCACCGGCAGCGGCAAAACGACGCTGGTCAACCTCATCCCGCGTTTTTATGACGTTACTTCCGGTAGTATCACGATTGACGATATTGACATCCGGAATGTGACGCTGGCTTCGCTGCGCAAGCAAATCGGCATCGTGCAGCAGGACGCTTTCCTGTTTACGGGCACCATCCGCGACAACATTTCATATGGGGCCGTGAATGCCACCGAAGACGACATCATGCGCGCTTCGCAGACGGCGCATTTGCATGATTTCATCGTGACGCTGCCGCAGGGCTACGATACCTGGGTGGGAGAACGCGGCGTGACGCTTTCCGGCGGGCAGAAACAACGGCTTTCCATCGCCCGGACTTTGCTGATTGACCCGCGCATCCTGATACTGGATGATTCCACCTCGAGCGTGGATACCGAGACGGAATTTTTGATTCAACAGGCGCTGCGGGAATTGATGAAAGGCCGCACCACTTTCGTCATCGCGCAGCGGCTGCAAACCGTCAAGGACGCGCAGCAGATTTTTGTACTGGACAAAGGCAAAATCGTGGAGCGCGGGACGCACGTGCAATTGCTGCAGGACAGTAAAATCTACCGGCAAATTTATGAGCTCCAGTTGCGGGCTCAGGAAGAAGCACTGGGAAGCGAGGTAAAAGGATAATGTATGGAGGCGGCGGTCCGGGCATGGTCGGCGGCGGGGGTTTATTCGGGCGTCCCCCCAGCCCCACGAGCAGCGGTTTAACCCACAGCGCGGACTTGTCCGACGACATCGTTTTCGGCCATGTGTACGATCAGAAAGTGGTAACGCGTTTCGCCGTTTATGTGAAAAAATATAAAATCAGCTCGATCCTGGCGCTGGTTGCTATGATTATCTCGACTTTAACTACCCTTTTCATGCCGCTGTTGTTCGCCGACGCCATCAATATCGTGCAGACCTCGGATGCTTCCACCACGGACTTCATCATCCGGTATTTTTTACGGGTCTTCGGCGTGCAAGGTAACATCCCGATTCTCACCACGATTTTCATCGTTTTTATCGCGGATGCCATCATCTGCTGGGGCAGCCAGTACATCCAGCAGTACACCATGGCGAATATCGGCTACGGCATAATCCGCACTATCCGCCGGCAGATGTTCAACCACCTCCAGAAGGTATCGCTGGCTTTCTACGACCGTAACGAGGTGGGACGGATGATGTCACGCATTCTCAACGACGTGGGTTCGCTGGAAAACCTGCTGAGCAACGGTTTGATGCTGGTGTTCGCCGATTTAATCACCCTCGTCGGCATCGTCATTATTTTAATGTACATGAACCTGGATCTGGCATTGATTACGATGACCGTGATTCCCCTGCTGGCGGCGGTGATGATTATCTGGCAAAAATATTCCCGCACTGCTTTCCTGAAAGTACGCACGGCCATTTCCATCGTTAACGCCAACCTGCAAGAAAATATCTCCGGCGCGCGGGTCATCCAGAGCCTGTCCCGCGAAGACCTTAACTTCCGCCGGTTCGACAGTATGAACGGCGCCAATTTTGACGCCAATGTGGCCGCGACCCGTCTGGCCGGCGGACTGCAGCCCATTGTAGAACTGTTAATGGGCACGGCGGTCGCCATCGTCATCATTTACGGCGGTTCCCAGGCCATTGCGGGGAAATTGCTGCTGGGCTCGCTGGTCGGTTTTGCCCTGTACACCCAGCGGTTTTTCGACCCCATCCGCGATTTAAGCGTCTGGTACACGGAACTGCAGCGCGCGATGGCCGGCGGGCAGCGCATTTTTGAAGTGATTGACGCAAAAGTCGAAGTGGTGGACGCCCCGGACGCGACCGAATTACCCCCGATTAAAGGTGAAATTAATTACGACCATGTTTCCTTCCAGTATGTTGAAGGGCGGGAAGTCATCCACGATGTAAACCTGCACATCAATCCCGGCGAAACAATCGCTTTCGTCGGCACGACGGGCGCCGGGAAAAGCACGATGGTGGCGCTGGTGGACCGTTTTTACGATGTCACCAAAGGCAAGTTGACTATTGACGGCCACGATATCAAAACAGTCACCCAGGAATCCCTCCGGAAACAGATCGGCGTGGTCTTACAGGAACCCTTCCTGTTCTCGGATACCATCAGGGAAAATATCATTTACGGCCGCGAGGATGCCACCGAAGTAAAAATGATTGAGGCGGCTAAAGCCGTCGGCGCCCACGATTTTATCATGCGCCTGGAAAAAGGCTACGACACCGTCCTGCAGGAAAGGGGCAGCAACCTGAGCCAGGGGCAGCGGCAGCTTATCAGCTTCGCCCGGGCAGTGCTCTCCGACCCGAAAATCCTGATTCTCGATGAAGCCACCGCCAATATCGATACGCAGACCGAGGTCATCATCCAGCAGGCATTGAAACGGCTGCTGGAAGGGCGGACATCGCTGGTCATCGCCCACCGTCTTTCCACGATTCATGACGCCAATTGCGTCGTCGTGATGGAAAACGGCAAAATCGTGGAAAAGGGCAGTCATAAAGAGCTCATCGAAAAGAAAGGCATCTATTATCACCTTTATACTATGAGCTATGCTTACAACGAAGATAAATCCGCCCCCTCAGACACACACGGTAATACCTAGCCTTTCGCCGCATTGTCCGATTATCCAAATTGATTAAGTTGTTTTTTAACGGATATTCCGGCCAGGTCACACGCCGGTTGAATTGACACTGCGCAGAACTAATGGTATCGTTTTTATAGACTTGGCACTCCGCTGAAAAGAAGGAAATTAATGATTCGGCGCCTGATACTGATTTTCCTGGGAATTATCTCTCTTTTGTCTATCATGACATTAACTGCCTGCGAAAACGCACCGGCAGGCAGTGCCGAGTGGTATTTTGCCCGCGCTTATCAGTACGCCCTGCACAACGATTACACTAACGCCATCACCAATTATACGGATGCCATTAAAGTCGAGCCGCTGCTGGCCAAGGCTTATGTCAACCGGGCCGAAGTTTATGATATCGTGGGCAGCTATGACCTGGCGATTGCGGACTGCGACAAAGCCCTGTCGCTGGACCCGAATTTACCGGTGGCCTATATCAACCGCGCCTCGGCGGATAACGGTCTGAAAAATTACGACCTGGCAATTCAGGATTGTAATAAAGCGATTGCCCTGGATTACGACCTGCCCCAGGCATATATTAACCGGGCAGACGCGTACTATTACGAAGGGAATATGGGCGACTCGATTGCCGACTGCGGCGAAGCCCTGGAAATTGACCCGACTTTACCGGACGGCTATTATCACCGAGCACTGGCCTATCAGGCCCTGGGTAAAAACGACCAGGCAATCGCTGATTATGAAGAGTTCATCACGCTGAGTAAAGACAATACGCTGATTCAAAATGCCGAACAGCAAATCAACCTGTTAACCGCACCTACCACCACGACTACAACCCCCTAGCACCACCGGGTAATATCAAACCTCGATCCTGTATTTTGCTTTGCCCTGTTGATAAAGGTCGCCGCCGTAAATGTCGTTGATCACCGTCACCGGAAAATTTTCCACCGTCAGTTTTCGCACTGCTTCGGCGCCCAGTTCCGGGTAAGCGATAATTTCCGCTTTAATAATGCTTCGGGAAATCAGCGCCCCTGCGCCGCCGATAGCGCCGAAATAGACCGCCTGGTATTTTTTGATGGCTTCGAGCACCGGCGGGGTACGCTGCCCTTTGCCGACCATCCCTTTCAAACCGGCTGCTATCAGCCGCGGCGCGTAAATATCCATGCGGTAGCTGGACGTCGGGCCGGCCGCGCCGATGGCATGACCGGGTCTGGCCGGTGTGGGCCCCATGTAATAAACCGTCTGGCCTTGCAGCGCAAAAGGCAGCGGCTGTCCTTGGTCCAGCGCTTCGGCCATTTTTTTGTGGGTGGCATCCCGCATCGCGTAAATCACGCCGTTCAGCAGCACATTGTCGCCGGTTCTTAATTCTGCGATATCTTTATCCGTTAAGGGAAGATTGATTACTTTCGGCATCGTTTTAATACTCTGACACAGTGTCAGAGTATTGCCTCCTTGTGCCGGGAGCTGTGGCAATTCAGGTTAACCGCCAGCGGCATCCCCGCGATGTGCGCCGGAAATACCTCGACATTCACCGCCAGCGCGGTAGTCCGTCCGCCGTAGCCCATCGGCCCGATTCCCAATGCGTTAATTTTTTGCAGCAGCTCTTTTTCCAGTTCCGCCACCTTGGGGTCGGCATTGTGTTCCCCCACTTTGCGGAGCAAGGCTTTTTTGGCCAGCAGCATTGCCTTTTCCGCCGTGCCGCCGATGCCCACCCCGACAATGACCGGCGGACAAGGGTTGCTGCCGGCTTCATCCACTGTTTTCAATACGTTATCAATAATTCCCTGCCGTCCTGCCGACGGCGTCAACATAATCAGCCGGCTCATGTTTTCCGCGCCGCCGCCTTTCGGCACCACCGTAATCTTCAATTTATCCCCGGCCACAATTTCCTCATAAATAATTGCCGGGGTATTATCATTGGTATTTATCCTATTGGAAAACGGCTGCGTTACCATTGATTTGCGGAGATAGCCCTTGTCATAGGCCTGACGGACGCCTTCATTTACGGCCGCGGTCAAATCCCCCCCGACGACGTGCGCATCCTGTCCCATTTCCAGAAAAACCACCGCCGCTCCGCAGTCCTGGCACAGCGGGATTTGCCCCTCAGCCGCGATATCCGCGTTCCTGATGATCTGCCGCAAAACCTCTTTCCCCGCCGGCGATACTTCGGTTTTTTCGGCGTTTTTCAGCGCCGTTAAAACATCGCCGGTTAAATGGTAATTAGCTTCGAGAAAAAGACGGGCGACGGTTTCCGTCACCGCTCGGGCTTCGATATCTCGCAAAACAAACTCCTTGTTTAAATACCTTTTGGCGCGGGTGGAATCATGCCGGTTTGCATCAGCGTTTCCACCGTCTGCCGGGCATCACGAATCATCTTGCCGGACCGTTTGGTCAATTCTTCGCGGGTTAGGTTTTCCCGGGCTACACCCTGTTCGATTGCTTTCATCCCGACCGCGACGGCCTCACGGACAAACACTTCGGTATCCGCCATGGACGGCACGATGTGCTCGTCGGTCAGGCCCTGTTCTTCGGCGAATTTTGCCAGTTCGTAGGCGGCGGCGATGCACATTTCATCGGTAATCGTCCGGGCTTTGACATCGAGAGTGCCGCGGAAAATCGCCGGGAAACCGATGGAGTTATTAACCTGGTTCGGGAAATCGGAACGCCCGGTAGCCACTACGCGGAGCCCGGCTTCTTTGGCGTCCCACGGCCAGATTTCCGGCAGCGGGTTCGCACAGAAAAAGCCGATGCCGTTTTTGTTCATCTTCTGCAGCCATGCCGGTTTGATGGTATCCGGGTCCGGCGTCGAAAGTGAAATCACCACGTCGCAGCCGACTAACGCTTCGGCAATACCGCCCTGTACTTTATCCGGATTGGTCCGCTGCGCCAGATCCCATTTGTACGGGTTTTCAACCTGTTTTTCTTCCAGGTCTTTCCGGCCGCGGTGCAGTGTGGCTTTGCTGTCCACGATAATCATGTTTCCCTGTTTAAAACCGGCCGCCAGCATCAACCGGATAATGGCCACGTTGGCCGCGCCCACGCCAATCATCGTGACTTTTACTTTTTTCATGTCTTTACCGACAACTTTTAAGGCGTTGACAATCCCCGCCAGGGTGACGGCAGCGGTGCCCTGTTGGTCGTCATGCCATACCGGGATGCGGCATTCTTTGCGTAAAGTATCCAGGATATGAAAACACTTGGGATTCTCGATATCTTCCAGGTTGATGCCGCCGAACGACGGCTGAATAATCTTCACCGTCCTGATGATTTCTTCCGGGTCCCTGGTATCCAGGCAGACCGCCACCGCGTCCACACCGCCCAGATATTTGAACAGCATCGCTTTGCCTTCCATCACCGGCATCGCGGCTTCCGGCCCGATATTGCCCAGGCCGAGTACCCTGGTGCCGTCCGAAACGACGGCGACGGTATTCCACTTGCTGGTATATTCGTAGGCTTTATCCCGGTCGGCTTCAATCGCTTTACAAGGCGCGGCCACACCGGGGGTATACCAGATCGCAAAATCATTGATATCCCGGATTACGGCACGCGGCATGGTCTGCATTTTGCCGCGGTAATAGGCATGCATAATCATCGCATCCGCGGCCGGTTTCTTCGCCTTGGCTAAAAGTTCTTCCCTGGTTATTTTTTGCGCCATTAAATCTACCTTTATTTTTTATTCGCTGCGTTGCCCCGCAAAGGCCGGGACGTTCTTCAATCATGACAATACAACAACTGCCAGTTACAGTCAAACCTCTATCTGGTCCGATGCAGTTTTCGTTGTTTTAATTGTGGAGATTAACTTTTTCGTCTAAAGGTAGAAAATCCAGAAGAAGGAGGACGAAAGTCCTCCGTTCTCGTGAATGTTCCCCGCCTTGAGGCTCGGAGCCGAAATACTTTTGCTCTTAAGCAAAATGTACTGGGCGGGGACAAAGGGGTGGGTCGCTGGGGGAATATTCGACCGCGTTTACTTAACATCCTGTTTTAAATTTCAACCCGACAAAAACTTATCTCTTTCCACAAAACCAATCGTTCTTTTGTGCTAAAATTGATAACATTCGGTGAATATTCAGAGGAACTATTAATGTTAGAAATCAGGTGTTATCAGCCCGCCGATAATCCCGCCGTCTGGGAATTGCACCACCGGGCGCTGGGGCCTACCGTCGCTTACTTCCGTGACGGAATCTGGGATGCCGACTTGGATGATATCCCGAATCATTATCTCCAAAACGGCGGCGAATTTCTGGTCGGGACGCTGGACGGTAAAATCGTCGCCATGGGAGCGTTCCGGAAAAAGTCAACAACCCTGGCCGAAATCAAAAGAATGAGAGTCCTGCCTGAATACCAGAGCAAAGGCTTCGGTCAAGCGATTTTTAATCAGTTGGAAGCAAAAGCAATCCAGCGCGGTTATACGGAACTGTGCCTGGATACCACCACGCTGCAAATTGCCGCCCAAAAAATGTACGAGAAAAACGGTTTCACCGCAACCGGCCGGGGGCAGCTGCCGCCGTTTGAAGTCATTTATTATCACAAAAACCTGAAACCGGAGGAAACAAAGTGAAAATCCAGTGGTTCGGTCAGTCCTGTTTCGGTATTACCTCACAGTCCGGTTTGAAGCTCATCACCGACCCCTATCAGACCGGCTTGAGCCCCCGCTTCCTCTATGCTCCGGTCAACTCCTCCGCCGATATCGTCACCATCAGTCACAACCACGGCGACCATGATAACGCCGCCGCTGTCGCGGGAAATCCCGTGGTTGTCCGGGATGCCGGCCTCACCGCCGTGAAAGGGCTCGAAATTAAAGGTATTATGGCCTTTCACGATACGGAAAAAAGTGTCGGGGTAGGCGCCAATATTGTTTTTACGTTTGAGATGGACGGCATCCGGCTGGCGCATCTGGGTGACCTCGGTCATCCTCTTTCATCGGCGCAAATCGCCGAACTGCAAGGCACCGATATCCTCTTTACCCCGGCCGGCGGCGGGGATGACATGAAATTTCAGGACGGCATCGCTCTGTGGCAGCAATTGAAACCGCATATCGTTATCCCGATGCATTTCTCGACGGTGCATTGTCTGTCTCAGAAATATCAGGCCGCAGATTTGCTGCGCCTTATCCCTAACGCCCGAATGATTGGCATCAGCGAAATAACAGTTACTAAAGGAACTTTACCGCCGCCGACGCAGATGTATATTCTGGACCCGCTGCGTTAATCGTACAAATATTTATATCTAAAGGAGAACTCATGAAAATCATGATGATATCCGGCAGCCGTAACCGTGAAGGACGGACCGCGCAGGCTCTTGCAGCCATCGCCACGGGCATCACCGCGGCCGGCGGTACTTCGGAAATTGTCTTTCTGCCGGAATTGAATCTCGAAAGATGCCGCCAGTGTGAAAAAGACGGCTGGGGCATTTGCCGGACGGAGAACCGCTGTATCATTCAGGACGACTTTGCAGCTGTGGTGACTAAATTGAAAGCGGCCGATGTCGCGGTTTTTGCCAGTCCCGTCTATTTCTTCGACCTGACGGAAAGTTTGCGGGCTTTTCTGGACCGGCTGCGCCGGATTACGCCCCGGCCCGGTCCGGGCGCAGCTGCCCGCCGGGGCCAGACTTTACCCGGTGTCTCCCCGATGATGCCGCCCCCCGGTGCCGCTCCGGCGATTGGGGTGTGTTTAGCCGGCGGCGGTGGTCGCGGCGCGCTGTGGTGCTGCGTGATGCTGGAAAGAATGCTGCCCGAATGCGGTTTCGACGTCGTGGATATGATTCCGGTGAACCGGCAAAACCTGGAATTTAAACTACCAGTACTGGAGCTGACCGGGAAATGGCTGGTCACCAAACCGACATCGGGACGGCGACCGGACTAGTTTACCCTAGTGAATCAACCCGATGAGCACCAGCCCAACGACCGACATTACGGCGATGGGCGGCAGCGCCGGCATGGCTTTGCCCTTGAGGAATCTGGCCTGAATAAAATAGGCGCCGATTAACCCTACCAGCGCAAAACCGGCCACAATCAGGCCGTCATTCAACCCGTGGGCAAAATAGATGGATGAAACCAGCAAGACCGGGAACCCGATGTCCCCGCCGCCCAATATCGAGTACTTTCTCTCTTCCGCTTTTTGTTCGACTAAATCGCTGACTTCGGACTTTTTCATACTGTCTTTCCAATCGGCGGCTTTGTAGGGAATGACGAAAGCCGGCAGCGAACTGGAACCGGACATCTTCTTTACCATCCACATCATGTAGCCGAAACGGACCGCCAGGAAATCATAAACCGCCAGCGCCAGCAACAGGGCCATGGCCGTCCAAGGTGAAATAAAACGTCCGAAGACTTCCCCCAGCGCCACCATCGCCAGCAGCATCACCAGGCTTTGCAGCCATACCCGGGGATAAAAAAACCACAGCAGGCCGAAAAATAACGCGATTCCAAGGCTTGCAATGAGCGGCAGCCAGATTATCGTGATGACGAAGATACTCCAAAAATAGAGGAACGTGAAAATCACTTTAAATACCGTTTTCAGCGCGGAAAGCGGAATGAAAAATAACACTGCTCCCAACACAATCACCACCGAGAGGAAATAAATCAGGATTGGGCCCAGCGCCGATTGCGCCGGGGTTTGAGTAACCTGCCCCGTAGCAACGTCGGTAGTCTGCGTCGGCCAGATGGTAATGGCCTGAGTCGGCTGGGGAGGGATGTAGATATTCTCTTTCTTTAAAAATACGTTCTCGTGGGAAATCACCAGCAGCGTCAACAGCTGCGCCAGGATAAAGATGATGATGCTCCATTGCATCGGTTTGGATTTCACGAAACTGCTGAACTTCATTATCCTCTCATTCTAAACCTTGAACCGAAGGTTTGCCAAATTTATTGTATATGATACGTTTCAATCTGGATGATTAAACGGTTTAGGCAGTATTAGCGCGATATCTATTTATTATAACGTGCGGGCCGGACCTTAGTTAGTATATTGGCCGCGGTAGTCTTCCGGCAGCAGCGCAGCGATGCGCAGCATGATTTCGCGGGTCATGCCGTTGACCATCTCTTTGGTGGGTTTCTCAGGACAGGCCGCTAATGTAAACGGCTGCCCGATGTTAAAGGTAATTTTCGGCCTGTGCAGGAACCACCATTTTCCCTTGAGCTGCGCGGTGCCGATAATGCCGACCGGCACGATGGGGACGTTGCTTCTAATGGCCAGCAGCGCCGCCCCGGAATAAGCCTGTCCGAGTTTACCGTCCAGGCTGCGCTGCCCTTCGGGATAAATAATCAAAACCTGCCCGTTCGCCAACAACTCGGTGGCCGTCCTGCCGGCGCGCCGGTTTAGTCGGCCCTTAGCCACGGGGAATGCTCCGAACTGTTCCGCCAGCCAGCCGATAATCCGGGACCGGAACAAATCTGCCTTGGCCATAAAATAGGCCCGGCGTCCTAAACTTATGCCGATTAATGGCGAATCCAACAGGTTGACATGGTTCGCCACGACGATGCAGGGGCCGCGCCGCGGCATGTTGTTATTGCCGTCAATTTTACGGCGCAGCAACAGTTTGGAAATAAACATAAATAAGAACTTTAAGCAGTAGTAAACCATTGAGTGTAATTATACCATATGGTATTAATATTTGTGCCTGATTCGCTGCTTTTATCCTGATATTCCGGGTTCTTCATTTTTTGATAAATCTTTTGCGTTTCAGTTCAATCGTCACTTCGTTGTCGATATCCGGACAGCGCATTAAAATGCCCTTTTCCACGGTGACCCTGTCGCCCCAGGGGTCCCCGCCGCTTTGCAAGATGACGACGTTGGGGAAGACAGCGTAATAAAACCAGCCGCAGAGACCCGCCGTCTCGCGGCCGCTGATTTCAAATTTGTCCCCTGCTTTGTGTCCGGCGCTACAATGTCCTTTTACCGACTTTATTGTCCCGGTTACCTTATAGCCGTATTTGACTTTACCCGCTGCCATCGGCAATACCTCCTTGGTATATTTTTCGACGGTTCCCTGAAGGTTACGCCACGAATGATAAGCCTGCCGCATGCCGTTGTCAAACGGCACGGCTTATCTGAACGGCTTTTGCATCTTGACATCGCATCAACCCGAAGTACAATAAGTATAGAAGAATCGACAGTGTCGATTCGCAGTTTGTTTTTTTTGTAAATTTTAAAACACTAAAGATATTCGATAACCGGTGATCATCGTGTTCGCAGTGCAATCCTGAAGCAAAACATTCAGCCTCCGGTAAATCCGCAGGCGTTCGGGATAATTGTCTGTGCTTATCGCGGGTTTTTATTATGGAATGGATTAAATCACTTTTAACCTGTATTACTTCCGGCGTGAACGTCAGCCACCCGGAAATCCTGCTGACCATCCTGCTGCTGACCATCGTCAACGAAATCGGGTTCCCTTTATGTTTCGCGCTGGAAATCCTGCTGTTTTTTATCAGTTTTCAATACGGGCCGTTATCATCACAGTCTTTACTGCTGTTGGCGATTCTTTTGTCCGGCCGCGAGCTGGGTGCGAATGGGCTTTATCTCACGGCGCGCGGACTGGGCAGCCGTTTCCTGGACTGGCTGGAAAAACGTTCCGCCCGCACGATGCGGGCCGTGGAACGGTTTAAATCCAGGTTGAACGAAAAACCGGTGATGATGGTCGCGATGGTGCGGATTACGCCAGGCCTGCTGCAGGTGCCTTCGGTCACCGCCGGGGTTGTCCGGCTGCGGCCGTTAAGTTTTATCGAAGGCGTGGCGATTTCCTCGCTGATTAACGACCTGATTGTCATCTCGCTCGGATTCTCCGCCCGGTTCCTGCTGCCCCGCATGGATACCCAGCCTAAAACGTATCTGGTGGTCAGTTTCTGTTTATTGATTGCGATTGTCTGGACGATCCTCTTTCTGTTAATCCGGCATAAATCCAACCGGCATCAGAAACAGCATTCCCGCAGCAGCTAAATGATGCGCTTATTGACCATGCTTTCATCTTCAACCAGTCTTAAACCATCCTCTTGACAAGTCCCGGATAATGTGGTACATTCGTTCTATAATACATAGGACGATAGCAAAGTGAGAAAAACAGGGATAAACTCTACCCGCGAAAATATCCTGCAATTCATCCATGGTTTTATTGACGAACGCGGCTATTCGCCCACCGTCCGCGATATTCTCAAAGGCTGCAGTATCAGCTCAACCGCCGTCGTCCAGTATCACCTGGACGTGCTGGAAAAAGAAGGCCGCATTCACCGCGACCCGGAGATATTCCGCAGTATCCGCCTTTCGGCTAAAAAAGGTTCGGTGATGATTCCGGTGCTCGGCACCATCGCTGCCGGCGCCCCCATTCCGGTCCCCAACAGCGACAGCTGGACCAGCCAGGCCGTCGAAACGCTGGAATTACCGCAGGATATGGTCGGGAAAAAACCGGTTTTTGCGCTCAAGGTTAAAGGCCAATCCATGATTGACGCTTTAATTGACGACGGTGATATCGTATTGATGGAATCCGCGGATTCAGCCGAAAACGGCGAAATGGTGGCCGTCTGGCTTAAAGACCGTGAAGAAGTCACTTTGAAAAGATTTTACGCCGAAAAAGATAGAGTCAGACTGCAGCCTGCCAACCAGACGATGCAACCGATTCTGCAAAACCCGGATAACGTGGAAATTCAGGGCAAAGTCATCGGCGTCATCAGGAAACTCTAAATTCTCCTCCCGCTAAATTTATCCCCGGTAAAAAACATTAACGGCGCCTCTGTGTTACTTCCGTAACAGACACAACACATTCCACTCCGAGAAGTTCCGTGCCGTGTTTTTCAGAGGAGCCGTTAAAATAATTAAATTATTGCTTTAGACCAATATTAATTGGTGGCTTTCATTGCGTTGAAACATTCGCTGCAATAGACCGGTTTACCCTGCCGGGGCTGGAACGGGACTTCGCAGTCCTTGCCGCAGCGAGCACAGGTTGCGGTAAACATCTGTCTCGGGCCGGCGCTCCGCCCATCGGTTCCGCCGCGCTGTGATTTTCTGTTCTGGCGGCAGGAAAGGCACCGTTTGGGCTCGTTGGTATAGCCCTTGGAAGCGAAAAATTCCTGTTCTCTCGCCGTGAACGTGAAGGGGCTCCCGCAGTCTACGCATGTGATTTGTTTGTCAGAATAGGTCACTGGATATAGTCCTCCATATTTTTCTCGGTGGCCTCGTTTGAGCGTGCTCTTTACGAAACCATTGGCGCTATTGTACAACATATTTTTAAAAGTTACAAGCAAAATTTTTATTTCCTTTTTGAACAATGTGTTATAATACGTGCCAGAGGCTGGAAATTAATTCCCCGGGGGGTATAAATTTGACTTACGCCAGATTGATTGTTAACCCTACTGCCGGCGCCGGCCGGACCGCTAAAAAATGGCCGCACATTAAAGCTTTATTGAAAAATACCGGCCTGCGCTTCGAACATGATATCACCGAAGCCCCCGGGCACGCCGTGGAACTGGCCAAAGCGGCGGTAAAAAAAGGCTACAAACTCGTAGTTTCGGTGGGCGGCGACGGTACGATTAACGAAATTGTTAACGGAATCTATGCCACCGGCGATATCAAGGACATCCAGCTGGGAATTATCGGCACGGGTACCGGCAGCGATTATATCCGCACTATCGGCGTCTCCAAATACTATCAGGAATCCTGCCATCACCTGATGAATCCGATGAAAAAATCCGTTGACCTCGGCCTGGTCGAGTTCACGGAAAACGGCCGACCGGCAAAAAGGATTTTTGCCAATTTCGCCGGGCTGGGCTTTGACGCGGAAGTGGTGAAAGCCACGACCAAGAAATTCAAGAATTTCGGGGGAAAACCGGCTTATTTGATGGGGCTGCTCAGCACTTTCACGACTTATAAAAACCGCCGGATTCAGGTCACGATGAACGGCCGGACTGAAAGCTACAAAGTCTGCACCATCGTCATGAGCAACGGGAAATACGGCGGCGGCAGTATGCTGCTCGCACCCCAGGCCGACCCCAGCGACGGCCTGTTTGACGTGATAATCATCGGGGATGTCAGCAAACCGGACCTGCTCTGGTCGCTGCCGCGCATCTACAAAGGCACGCATTTGACACATCCCAAAGTCAGCGCGAAAAGGACCAACGACATTACAATCGTCTCAGATCAGAAAATGGTCATCCAGGCTGACGGCGACCTGGTCGGGGAAGCACCGGCACGTTTCACGGTATTGCCGTCCGCGCTCAATATCCTGGTGTAAATAATTACTGATTTTTCCGGTATTGTTGATTCCATAGTATTGTATTTTTTACAATAGTATCGTTTCCA
Organism: uncultured Chloroflexia bacterium; assembly: GCA_963772985.1. Classification (GTDB taxonomy): domain Bacteria; phylum Chloroflexota; class Dehalococcoidia; order Dehalococcoidales; family Fen-1064; genus Fen-1064. The sequence goes on along the minus strand of CAVYZP010000016.1, from coordinate 8,818 downwards.
TTATAGTAATAAAATATTTTGCGGAGGAAATGTGAAAAAAACTTATCCGGCAGCACCACCCATGACCATCGACAAAAATAAGACTTATACGGCCACAATGAAGACCAACCTGGGCGATATCGTTATCGAGCTGGCGTCAATACAGGCGCCGCAGACCGTGAATAACTTCGTGTTCCTGGCGAAAGACGGGTTCTACGACGGCGTGGTCTTTCACCGCGTGGTCAAAGGCTTCATGATTCAGGGCGGCGACCCGACCGGCACCGGCGCCGGCGGCCCGGGATACAGGTTTACGGACGAGCTGCCGAAAGCGCTGGATTACACCAAAGGGACGATTGCGATGGCGAACGCCGGCCCGAATACCAACGGCAGCCAGTTCTTTATCATGCTGGCCGATTACAGCCGCCGCCTGCCCAAGAATTATTCCATCTTCGGGAAAGTGACGGCCGGACAGGATATCGTGGATAAAATCGGGAATGTGCCGACCAGAATGTCCGCCGGCGGAGAAAATTCCGCCCCTACCGCCGATGTGCACATCAACACTATCTCGATTGCCGAAAAATAGCAGGACAAATTTTTACTTTGGTAATAAAAGTCGCTTACTTAAAAACCTGATATATAATTACACTACGACCCACTCCTTAATCCTCGCCCTATAAGGGCAAGGAAAGGTGGACGAGAAGGAGTGCTATCGCACTCTCCCTCGGTGGACTCGGGACTATAGCTTCTTCTAGAGTTTGTACTTAGTAACGACCCAATTCTGTTCTCGCAAAACAATTAACATCTGGAAGAAAAACACGGAAACAACGACGAGGGGACTCGATTTGAGTCCCCTCGTTTATTATCTTCGTATGGGGCCGATCTACTTGTAGTCGTAGAAACCTTTGCCGGTTTTGCGGCCCAGCCAGCCGGCGGTGACCATCTTGCCTAAAAGCGGCGGCGAGACAAACTGCGGGTCTTTGAGTTCGGCATACATCGCGTTGGCGATAAAATAAACCGTGTCCAGACCGATGAGGTCGGCGAGAGCGAGCGGGCCCATGGGGTGGTTCAAACCGAGATTGCAGCCGGCATCGATATCTTCCTTTGTGGCAATGCCGCCGTCCATCATGCGGATCGCGTTGAGAATAAACGGTATCATCAGGCGGTTGACGATAAAGCCCGGGCTGTCCTGCGCAATGACCACTTTCTTGCCGCACTTCTCCCCGAACTGCTTGCCGATTGAGACAGTCTCCGCGCCGGTGGCGATGGTTTTCACCACTTCGACCAGCTTCATCACGGGTACCGGATTGAAAAAGTGAATGCCGAGCACTTTATCGGCCCTTTTGGTCACCATCGCCATGTCGATGATGGATAAACAGGATGTATTGGTGGCTAAAATCGCTCCGGCGGGACAGATTTTATCCAGCTCGGCGAAGAGTTTTTTCTTCATCTCCATGTTCTCGATTACCGCTTCGACCACCAGGTCGCGGTCGGAGAAATCCGCGGTATTAGTCGTGCCGTGAATCCGGCCGAGCACCGCGTCCATTTCTTCCTTGGTCATGCGGCCTTTTTCGACATTGCGGCTCAAGTTCGATTTGATGGCATTCAAGCCTTTGGTGAGAAACGCATCGTTAACTTCACTGACCCGGACGTCATAGCCGGCCTGGGCACAGGTCTGCACGATACCGCCGCCCATTTGTCCGCAGCCGATAACACCCACATTTTTGATTTCCATCATTCAAACTCCTGATTTTTTGTTTATTTAGCCTTGAATTGCGGCTTCCGCTTGTTAAGAAACGCGTCGCGCCCTTCCACAAAATCTTCCGTGCCGAGCAGATAACTGAAAAGCGCGCTCTCCAGTTTAATCCCCTCGTCCAGCGGCATGCTGTAGCCGCGAATCATGGCTTCTTTGGCCGCGCGCAATGCCAGCGGACTGACCTGGGTGAGGTCTTCGGCCCATTTTTGCGCCCGCGCCATCAACTCGGTTTTCGGGACGACTTCATTCACCAGGCCGATGCGCCAGGCTTCCTGAGCGTTAATCGGTTTACCGGTAAAAATGAGCTCCGCGGCTTTGGCGCGCGGGATAATCCGGGTCAAACGCTGTGTCGCGCCCCAGCCCGGCATGATACCCAAATTCACTTCGGGGCAGCCAAAACGGGCATGTTCCGCGGCGATGCGGATATCGCAAATCAGTGCGATTTCCAACCCGCCGCCCAGGGCATAGCCATTAATCGCCCCGATGAGCGGTTTGTACATTTCCATGGCGCGGAGCGGCGTCTCCGGGATTTCCCAGGGGGTATGGGCATTATCGCGGAGAAAAGGCAGCATTCCGGCAACATCCGCGCCGCTGCAAAAGGCTTTTTCTCCGGCGCCGGTCAGGATACCGACCCAGGCGTCGTTATTATCGCGAAAAGCCACCATGGCATCGCGCAGTTCCCGCAGTGTTTTAACATCCACGGAATTGTAGGCTTCGGGACGGTTCAGGGTAATCGTCGCAATCCTGCCTTCAACTTTATAATCAACAGCCATTATGTTTCTCCTCACTAAGGACTTCGTAAAAACCGGAACAGCTTAATCCTAGCACTTTTTGAGGCAATTGTACCAGCCTTAAATCATCCGCAAAAGGGTCTATCGTTGCCGGGTAATCAGGTTTTTCTTGATAATTTCCTGATAGAAAAACACACGGGGTCAAAATGCCGTCCTGACTGGTGATTTTATCACCGTGGACGAGCCGGACGAATCTGCCGGGATTAAGGAAATACCGCCGACGCAGGACGCCCGACGAAAACGAGCTGCTGAAAGTGCTGACGCATAAACATTTACCGGTCGAAGTATGGGGCCAGCAATACCGCAACGAATTTCACATGCTGCGGGTCAACATCAGCAACCTACAGCGCAAGCTGGAAACAGACCCGGCCCGCCCCCAAATTCATCCTCACCGGATCCGGCGTGGGCTACAGGCTGAAGGCGGACTGACTTCCCCATCAATAAGACGACGAGGTGTTATTTTCCTCCATTTTTCCGGTGACCATAAAAACAATCCGTTCGCAGATATTGGTGACGCGGTCGGCGCTGCGTTCCAGGTTGTGCGTCACCCAGATAAGGCGGGTGGCGCGTGTGATGGTTTTGGGATCTTCGGCCATGAAAGTTAAAAGTTCGCGAAAAACCTGGTCGTAAAGATTATCAATAAAATCGTCTTCGGCGCTGATTTTGATGGCGGCATCGGCGTCATGGTTAATGAAAGCGGTCAACGCCCGGTTCAGCATGTCGGCGGTTTTATCGGCCATGCGCGGGATATCAATTAACGGCTTCAGCGGCGGCTCGTTGCCGATCATGATGGTGATTTTGGCGTTGCCTTCGGCGTAATCGCCGATACGCTCCAGTTCCGTTATTATGTTAAGTACAGCAACAATGGTGCGCAGGTCGCTGGCCATCGGCTGCTGGGTGGCAATCAACTGAATACACTTTTCTTCGATATCAAAGCGCTTGCGGTTGATTTTTTTATCGTCGGCGATAATTTGCTTGGCCAGTTCCAGGTCCCGTTTTTGCAGCGCCTCAATTGCCAGCAGTGTGGCTTTACTGACCATGCTGCCCATAATCAGGATGTCGTCCTGGATTTCCCGCAATTTCTTGTGAAAAGCCGACCTGATTTCCATTTCTGTGTCCCTCCGTTTTTTACTAGCCGAAACAACCGGTAATATAATCTTCCGTACGTTTATCCCGTGGATTGGTAAATATCTGCGAAGTGGGGCCGGATTCCACCAGTTCCCCGGCGCGGTCGCCGGCCATCATGAAAAAGGCCGCCATATCGGAGACGCGCGCCGCCTGCTGCATGTTGTGGGTAACGATAACTATTGTATACTGTTCCGCCAGCGTGCGCATCAAATCTTCAACCCGCAACGTGGCCGCCGGGTCCAGCGCGCTGCAGGGTTCGTCCATCAGAATTACTTCCGGTTCCACCGCCAGCACCCGGGCGATGCAAAGCCGCTGCTGCTGCCCGCTGGAGAGACCCTGCGCCGGCTGCCCGAGTTTGTCTTTAATCTCTTCCCACAGAGCCGCCTGCTGCAGGCTGGTCTCAATGATACGGTCGAGGTCGGTTTTATTGAATACGCCATGCTGCCGGGGGCCGAAGGCGATGTTATCGTAAATCGTCATCGGGAAAGGGTTCGGTTTCTGGAAAACCATCCCGATTTTTTTACGCAATTCAACGACGTCAACAGCCGGGCCGTAAATCGGGTTATTATCCAGTTCCACTTTGCCTTCCAGCCTGGCGCCGGGAATCAGATCGTTCATACGGTTGAAAATGCGGAGAAAGGAAGATTTCCCGCAGCCGGAAGGCCCGATGATGGCCGTGATGGAGCGTTCCTGAATATTTAAAGTAACATTGCGTAACGCCCGGAATTTGCCATAGTACAGGCTGATATTTTCCGCCCGTAATTTGACATTTTCCAGAGCAACCCCGGCACGGATATTTTCGTTAACCGTAAATCCCGTTTTCATTTAACCGAATCTCCCGGTGATATAATCGCTGGTACGTTTGTCTCTGGGATTGGCAAAAACCTCGGCAGTCGGACCCACTTCAATCAGGTCGCCCATCAGTAAAAAGGCGGCCCGGTCGGAAACGCGGCCGGCCTGCTGGACGTTGTGCGGGACGATCACGATGGTGAATTTTTCCTTCAAATGCCGCAGTGATTCTTCAATTTTCGAGGTGGATACCGGGTCCAGGCCGGAACACGGCCGATCCAGTAAAATCACTTCCGGGTGCAAAGCCAGAATCCGGGCCAGGCATAACCGCTGCTGCTGCCCGCCGGAGAGACGCATGCCGGAGGTATGCAGCCGGTCTTTGACCTCATCCCAGAGCACGGCCATCTGCAGGGAATCTTCCACCAGCTCTTCCAGCAGCACCCGGTTCTTGACGCCGCTTAACCGCGGCCCGTAGGCCACATTATCGAAGATGGACATCGGCAGAGGGGTCGGGACTTCAAAGACCATGCTGACCTTACGGCGCAGTTCGGTGATGCTGACGCCCGGCGCCCGGATATTTTTGCCATCTAGAAAAATCTCCCCTTCCATGCGTGCCCCGGGGGTTAAATCCGTCATCCGGTTCAAAGCGCGTAATAACGTAGTGGTGCCGCTGTTCGCCGGCCCGAAAACTGACAATATTTCGTTCTCGCGGACATCTAAATTCAAAGCCTTAATGACTTCTTTTTTCTGGTAGAAGCAGTTCAGATTTTTGATGGAGATTTTGATTTGTTCGCTCATCGTCTTCTTCAGCGCCTTTTCGCCACGAAACGGTTGACCAATAGATTGGCTCCGATGTTTATCAGTAAAATCAGGATAATCAGGATGGCGGCGGTGGCAAAAGCATTATCCAGCGAAATGCCCTCGCTGGCCAGGATATAGAAATGCACTGCCAGCGTGCGGGCCGGTGAGAATAACGAGGTGGGCATTTGTAGCGCCGAACCGGCCGTCAGGATGATGGCCGCGGTCTCCGCTACAGAGCGCCCGATGCCTAAAATAATGCCGGTGGCGATGCCGGGCAGCGCTGAGGGAATCAACACCTTGGTCATCGTCTGCCATTTCGTACCGCCTAGGGAAAAACTGACTTCGCGGTACATCGGCGGCACGGTGCGGATGGCTTCTTCAGAAGTGCGGATAATCGTGGGTAAAATCATCACCGCCAGCGTCAAGCCGCCGGAAAGGATGGACCAGCCCAATTTAAGGTAAGTCACAAAGAAAATAAAGCCAAACAGGCCGTAGACAATCGAGGGAATCCCGGCCAGCGATTCGGCGCTGAAACGGATGACTTTGGTGACACCGCTTTCCCGCGTGTATTCCGTGAGATAGAACGCCGTTCCCACGCCCAGCGGCGTAGCGACGACGATGGCCACCAAGGTCACGGCCAGCGTGCCGACAATGGCGGAAGAGATACCGCCGGACTTGCCCATATCGCTGGGAATCTGCGTCAAAAATTGCCAGGTGATGTGCGGGATACCTTTGGACAGGAAATAAATCATAATCGTAAACAGCAGCAGCAAAACCAGCAGCGCCGCCGCCCAGATGACAACTTTGGCGATGGTTTGCGTTGTCTTCGGATTAACTCGGATATGCATTTATTTCCTTCTGATTGAATATTGCGCCACGGAATTCAAAATCATGATAATCACCAGTAAAACGATGCCGGTGGCAAAAAGCGCCTGCTGGTGTTCGCCGGAAGCATACCCCATCTCGATGCCGATGTTAGTGGTGAGGGTGCGCACCGGCGAGAGGATAGAATTAGGCAGAGCGACCGCGTTCCCCAGCACCATGATAACCGCCATTGTTTCCCCGACTGCCCGGCCGATGCCGAGGATGATGCTGGCGACGATGCCGGATTTCGCCGCCGGGACGAGCACTGAACGGATGGTCTGCCAGTGTGTGGCGCCCAGCGCAAACGCGCCTTCTTTGAGCAGCGGTGAAAGTGCCAGCAAAGAAACTTCGGAGATGCTGATGACCGTGGGTAAAATCATGATGGCCAGGATAATCGAACCGGCCAGTATGCTCAAACCCGGCCCGCCCAGATATTCCCGGATTAAGGGCACGATGAAAATCAGGCCCCAGAAACCGTAGACCACGGAAGGGATGCCGGCCAGTAATTGAATCGCCGGCCGCACCACGTCGCTCAACTGGCGCGGGGCGAATTCCGCCAGGAAAATGGCGCAGCATAGCGCCACCGGCACGCCTAATATTATCGCGCCTAGCGTCACCGAGATGGTGCCGACAATCATCGGGAAAATACCATAATAACCCTGGCTGGGCGCCCATTTCATCCCGAATATGAAATGAAAGAAACCGACTTTGGCAATCAGCGGCACGCCCTGGACGAAGATAAAAATAGTAATCAGCGCCAGCACCGTCAGCGCCGAAAGCGCGATGATAAAAAACAGACCCTGCGGTATCCTTTCGCCGAAATTTTTCAGTTTCATGGACTGTACCCTGGGGTAATCAACCCTTGTGCGTATAATATTTGCTGACCCTGCGCCGACATCGTAAAATCAATGAAATCCTTCACCAGCCCGACCGGCGGCTTAAGGGTAAGAAATAAAAACGGCCGGGAAAGGTTGTAAGTGCCGTTGACCACGTTGGCGCGGGAGGGGACGATGCCGCCCAGGTCCAGGGCCTTCACCGTGTCGTCCACCAGGCCGAGCGAGATATAACCGATGGCGCCGGGGTCGTCCGACACCAGCTGCCGGATAGCGCCATTGGAATTTTCCACCATCGCCCGGGCCATAATCTGACTGGTGCCCATCACCAGACTTTCGAATGAAGACCGCGTGCCGGACCCGTCTTCACGGGTGAAGACGTCAATCTCCCCTTTTTTACCGCCGATTTGGTCCCAATTGGTGGTTTTGCCGTCATAAATATCCGCGACCTGCTGCAAGGTCAGGCCGGTAAGGGGATTTTTGGGGTTGACGATGATAGCGATGCCGTCCCGCGCGATTTCGATGCTCCACAGACTGGTTTCGCTGCCCTGCAAATTGCGGGAGGACATGCCGATATCGGTGGTGCCGGACTGAGTGGCCATGATGCCGGCCGCCGAACCGCCGCCCTGGACGTCAATGGAAACGCCGGGGTGCAGCGTCATGTATTCCTGCGCCAGGACTTCGGCGAAAGGCTGCACGGAAGTCGAACCGGCGACAACGACAGTGTTAGCGTTGCGGCCGCAGCCGGTGAGGAAGGTTATTGAAAAAAGAGAAAGAAACAGGTAGAAAATCGATGAAAAGCGAAAGAACAACCGGGATTTTGCGTCCGATTTTTTCATATTTTGGCTGCTGAATATTTAGTAACCATGACCCCGGATAATCCTGTTCCAGAAAACGAATTCTTAAACTAATTTTGATAAATATTACGGTCGAGATGTTAAAAAGATGTTAACACCCTGTTAAAAAACAAGCATCTTTCGGCATATTATACTAGATTAAGAATCGGAGATGCAACAGAACGAAATAGTCAATAATCGAGCATCAATAATCAAAAAAATCAGAAATATAAAATCCGAAAAACTTATCCTTTAGAACAAGCTAAAGGATCTACGGCAATATCAAAATACAAAATGTAAAACTTCTATTCTTGATTTTCTGAGATGGTCCGAAATCTCTGGATTGTCGGGTCAAGCCCGACAATGACAATAAAAATAATAACAGCTTGTCATTCTTAAGTCCGCCTGAGGCGGACGAAATCCATAATCTCCATCCCGTTGAAAAACAGGATCAGTTTCCAAAATCAGACTACCGTTCCAGGAGAAGCTAGAAGGTATGTTGCTTCGGTATAATTACATCAAAACAAATCTATAGAATGTTATAAATTGCCAATCTATCATTTGGAAATGAAATTTTCCTAGTCTGCCCTGCCGTTCTGAACAAAGGATTACCAGGTATATTTCGGCTCCCGATTAAGGATACGGCGCGCGATATCAGGTACGATGAGCGAAAGAAACGGGTCTCTCTGGTATTCACTGCCGCCGCGCCACTCAACGTCTGGACGGATAGATTGGGCTAACTCTTTACTGTTTTTTCCCTGAAGTTGTCACGTCCGAAGCAGCAACAAGGAAGCAAACAAATCCTTCAAACGGACAGGTTAAAGCACAGATACAAGCTGAAGACAGGTCTCTGATATCGATAAAAGCGCCGTATTCCCAGTAATGACTCCATTCGTATTCCGGTTTCACATTCCTGGCGGCTTGAATTTCAAGGTAAGTATCCGGCGTCCAAACTCCGGGCGGGCGTAAACAAATCGTTGGAATCCGTTCTGCCGCCGACCAGAAACGACACATTTCTTCGGCCAGGCGTTTTGATATATCGTA
>CAVYZP010000015.1:0-61209 GCA_963772985.1 uncultured Chloroflexia bacterium | reverse complement strand
ATTTGATAATAATCACCGGCGGCACCCCATTTGGGATAAAGGGGACCACCAATCTGTTGAAAGTGGAAACGGTGAGTTAAATTTAATGAAGACATTCTTTAATTTGGATCTAGGAGCAGCGACATGAAGAAAACCCAATACACCTGCAAGCATTGTAACCATTCCTGGGTGCCAAGGAAAGAACAACCGAAGAAATGTCCCAACTGCGGGAAGAGCAATTGGGCGCCCACATCGGGGCAAGCCTTTAGAACGCCCGGAACTGTCAACAGCGTATTTCCCGGTCTATTCCGCTAAGTAAAGCATTTGGAAGTAATTGATTGCAGTGCTTGACCAATCTCGAATTGCCTCAATTCGGCTATAAAGACACTGGCATCACAAGGAGATTTTATGGGAACAATTAAAGCTATCAGAGCGCTGGAAATACTGGACTCCCGAGGTAACCCCACCCTTCAGGTAAGGGTAGAACTCGAGGGGGGTTGTTACGGTGTGGCCGCCGTGCCTTCCGGAGCAAGCACAGGCAAATACGAGGCAGTAGAAATACGGGATGGAGATAGTTCCAGATTCGAAGGAATGGGTGTTCTTAAAGCGGCAGCTTACGTAAACGATAAAATTAGCCCGGTTTTAACCGGCATGTCTGCACTGGACCAGGTCGCAATTGACCAGAAGATGATTGAACTCGACGGCACCGCCAATAAATCAAGCCTTGGCGCTAATACTATCCTTGGGGTTTCTTTGGCTGTTGCCCGCGCCGCCGCGGATTATCTGGAGATACCGCTTTACCGGTATCTTGGCGGGGTAACGCCGCATGCGCTGCCGGTACCCATGATGAATATTTTAAATGGCGGCAAACACGCCGCTGATTCCACTGATTTCCAGGAATTTATGATCGTTCCGGTAGGGGCGGGCAACTTTAGAAAAGCGATACAAATGGGCAGCGAAATCTATCACAATTTGAAGACGATACTTAAGGATAAAGGGCTAAATACCAATGTCGGTGACGAGGGTGGATTTGCGCCCGGTTTGAAAACCAACAGGGATGGGGTTGATGTCGTGCTCTCCGCAATTGAGAAAGCAGGTTACCGGCCGGGCAAAGACTGCTTTATCGCCCTGGACCTCGCAGCCAGCGAATTCTACAGCAAAGGAAAATATGTCCTTAGTCGGGAAGGCATTTCTTTAAATACCGAGGAAATGGTTGCGTATTGTGCCGATTTAGTTTCCAAATATCCGATAATCAGTCTTGAAGATGCGCTCGATGAGGATGATTGGGACGGCTGGCAAATGTTAAATAAGAAATTGGGCGCGAAAATCCAATTGGTTGGCGACGATTTATACGTCACTAATATCGAACGCCTCACCAAAGGTATTAAAATGGGAGCCTCCAATTCTATCTTGATAAAAGTAAATCAGATCGGTACTTTGACTGAGACCATTGCCGCAGCTCAAATGGCACAAAAGGCAGGCTGGACAGCTATTGTCAGCCACCGGTCCGGAGAGACTGAAGATACCACAATTGCTGATCTCGCAGTCGGGCTTAACAGCGGTTTGATAAAAACGGGCGCCCCATGCCGTTCGGAACGCACGGCTAAATACAATCGACTCCTGACCATCGAGCAGGAATTGGCTGCAAGCGCCGGCTATCCGGGGTTGAAAGCTTTTTATAATATCAATAGAAATTGAAGTACAAATATGTAGCGCGGCGGGAAGAAAAAGACTTAAATTCGAGAGCAGCAAAATAGTTAAAATAGCGGGACTTTGAAAATAAACAGCTAAGGATGGTCGTAATGAATAAACCTATCAAATTCGGCACCGACGGTTGGCGGGGCGTCATTGCCGACGATTTCACGTTTGCAAACGTGCGTTTCTGCGCTCAAGGTGTGGCTGACTACCTGAAACAAAAAGGATTAGCAGGTCAGGGCGTATATATCGGCTATGACCGGCGTTTTGCTTCGGAAGATTTTGCCGCTGCCGCCGCAGAAGTAATCGCAGGCAACGGTATCAAGGTATTACTCTCCCCTCAAGCTATTCCCACACCGTGGGTTTCTTTTGGTGTTATCAGTAAAAAGACTGGCGGCGGCATTGCCATCACTGCCAGCCACAACCCCGAAAAATGGAACGGTTTCAAATTCCGGGAAGCAACCGGTGAAAGCGCCGCATCAGAAACCGCTGCCGGAATTGAAAAGTTCATTGCCGTTGCTGTCGATGCGGATAAAGTAACTTCTACCCCGCTGGCCCGGGCTTTGAAAGAAAAGACGGTAGAATATTTTGATTTAACTCCGTCCTATAATGCCGCTATCAGCAAACTCATTGAACTGGATAGCTTACGTAATGCCGGTCTGAAAATAGCGGTCGATTCCATGTACGGCGTCGGCTCGGGGCGTTTCAAGATGTTCCTTAGCGGTGGCACGACAGCGGTTACAGAGATAAACAGCGAAAGAAACCCGGAGTTTCCGGGTATCAACCCCGAACCAATCGCCGTGAATCTGAAAAATCTTTCGTCTCTGGTAGTAGAACAAAAAGCTGATGTCGGATTAGCTACCGATGGTGATGCCGACCGTATCGGTATTGTGGATGAAAATGGCGTTTTTCTTACCCAGCTGCAGGTGTTTGCGTTGCTTTGTTTATATTTACTTGAGGTTAAAGGTGAGCGCGGCGCTCTGGTCAGGACCATTACCAGCACCAGCATGATTAATCGTTTGGGGGAACTTTTCAAAGTACCCGTTTTCGAAACGCCGGTGGGCTTTAAATACGTGGCGCCGGTAATGGTAGCGCAAAATGCGCTGATCGGCGGTGAGGAAAGCGGCGGCTATGGTTTTCGCGGGCATATCCCCGAAAGAGACGCGGTCCCGGCCGGGCTTTATTTTCTCGATTTTATGATCAAAACCGGCAAAACGCCATCAGAACTATTAGCTTATCTTTACAGTAAAGTAGGTGAACATTATTACGACCGTATTGACCTGCACTTCCCCGACGGACAGAAGCAAATTATCAACAACCGTGTTCGCGATCATGCCCCAAAGAGCATCGAAAACGTTAAAGTTACCAAGTTGGATACTCAGGATGGCTTCCGTTTTATCCTGGTAGACAATTCCTGGTTGCTCATCAGGTTCTCGGGAACCGAGCCCATCCTGCGGATTTACGCTGAAACAAATACCACCGGGCGCGTGAAGAGATTGCTGCAATTCGGGAGGGAACTGGCGGGGGTTTAGACGAGAATGGACTTTAACCTGGCAACGAGATAAAACTAAAAAATATTATTTGGAGAGAAAAAGATGGATGATAAATTTCCCCGGAAAACGGAAAAACCATGGGGTTACGAATTGCTATATGCGCTTACCCCCCAATACGCCGGCAAGGTGCTCTTTGTGAAAAAAGGCTCCCGACTCAGTCTGCAATACCACAAAGAAAAAGACGAAAGCCAGTATCTTTTAAGTGGAAAAGTGTTGTTTACCGTCCAATCTCAAAACGGTAAAGCGACAGAATCAATCCAGGAGGCCGGGTTTTGTCTCCATCTTCCCCCGATGACAATTCACCGCATCCAGGCTCTGGAAGACGCGACAATCCTCGAAGTTTCCACACCGCAGCTTACGGATGTCGTGAGACTGCAAGATGATTATGGAAGAGCAGAATAAATATCCTTTTTTGTTAATTCCAATGGACTACAAAATCAGAGGAGACTAAAATGATTGAATTTAAGCGTTGGGAAGAAAATCCTGTATTGAGGCCAAATCCTGATAATGATTGGGAGGCGGAAGCTACTTTTAATGGCTGTCCTACACTCGTAAGTGGTAAAATCGTTGTCTTATATCGGGCGGTATCTTTGCCTCTTACCGTTGGGGATACTGGCAGGCAGGTTTCAACTATCGGTTATGCGTCAAGCGTTGACGGGTTGCACTTTACCAATCGTCACCAGTTGATCCGGCCTGAATATGATTGGGAGCAATATGGCTGCGAAGACCCGCGCGTGACAAAATTTGAAGGCAAATATTATATTTTTTATACTGCTTTGTCCCAATATCCTTTCCGGGCGGAAGGCATAAAGGTGGGCCTGGCGATTACTAAAGATTTCAAGCAAATTGAGGAGAAACACCCGGTCACCACTTTCAATGCTAAAGCAATGGCACTTTTCCCCGAGAGAATCAACGGCAAAATTGCCGCAATCCTCGCTGTAAACACAGACAGGCCACCGGTAAAAATTGCCATCGCAATGTTTGATGAAGTAAGCCAAATCTGGTCCGATAAATTCTGGGCAGAATGGTATGCCGCGCTGGATAAACATGTGATACCACTGGAGCGGTCGCCTCAAGACCATATGGAAGTGGGGGCGCCACCGATAAAGACTAAATTTGGCTGGCTTTTGCTTTACAGTCACATCGAGAACTATTTTTCGCCGCCGCCTATCTTTGGAGTGGAAGCGGCGATACTAAATATGAATAATCCCCGCGAACTGCTGTCACGCACCAAGCAGCCGTTGATGGTACCCCGTGACGAATATGAGAAATACGGACGGGTACCCAATGTCGTTTTCCCATCCGGGGCGCTTGTCAAAGAGAATGCGTTATCTCTTTATTATGGAGCGGCTGATACTACCTGTGCTGTCGCTACGATTGATTTCGATGGATTGCTGCGAGAAACCCTCGGGACAGAGACAAACGTTGTCAAGTTGGAGCGTTTTGTCGGTAATCCAATCCTATCTCCCGATCCTAAACACTCATGGGAATCCCAATCCACCTTTAATCCCGGAGCAATTTATGAAGGTGGAAAAGTCCATCTGGTTTATAGGGCCATGTCTCAAGACAATACCTCCGTTTTTGGCTATGCTTCCAGCACCAACGGCACTTATATTACCGAGAGACTGCCCGAGCCAATATATACACCCCGCAAAGACTTTGAGAAAAAATTGGTTCCGGGCGGTAATTCCGGTTGTGAAGACCCCAGGCTTACAAGAATTGGTGAAGATATTTACATGTGTTATACCGCCTTTAACGGCCGGGACCAGCCGCGGGTGGCTCTTACGTCCATTAAATTGGCGGATTTTCTGAATAAGAATTGGAAATGGACTGAGCCGGCGCTGATTTCTCCTCCCGAAACTCCGGACAAAGACGCAGCCCTATTCCCCAGAAAGATTAACGGCAAATACGTTATTTTGCACCGCCTGGGCGAAAGTATCTGGATTGATTTTATAAATGAACTTGATTTTAAAGATAGCCGTTGGATTTATGGAGAGGTGCTGATGACACCGGCGCAGATGCCGACTGAAAGCTGGAAGATTGGCATTGCGGGGCCGCCCATTGAAACCCCATATGGCTGGTTATTACTATATCACGGTATCACCGTGAAAGACTCTTATTATAATATACGCGCTGCGCTTTTGAAATTGGATGATCCGTTACAGGTAATAGGGCGCACCTATGTTCCCATCTTAGAACCGGAAACTGACTATGAAAAAAAAGGTATTGTAAATAATGCGGTTTTTTCCTGCGGGGCGGTGGTTATTAAAAACAAACTCTTTTTTTATTATGGTGGCGCCGACAAAGTGATTGCCGTAGCAACAGTTGGCCTTTCCACGCTGTTGGATAAACTGAAACCATAACAGACCAGGTATTATGGTTAAAACAGAAAATCAGTGTAAAAATAATTGTGTTAGTTCAAGGCTCATTGAAAAAGGGGGTAAATATAGTGACTACGCAATTGACCGCAAAGGGTGAAATAAAAATCAGGCCCATGGAATCCAAAGACTCAGGAGCTATTTTCGATATTGACCGGATTCTTTCGGGCGGAAGTATGGCGATAGCTTTGATAAACCTGGTCACCGAAGACATTAAAGAATCCTTTGATTTAAGCGTCGTCGCCGATGTGAATGCCCAGCTTGTCGGGTTTATTTTGGCCCGGCACGCATATATTGGTAGACCGGTTGTCGAAGTCTGCCTGATTCAAGCTCTTAGTGTGCACCCGCTGTATCAGGGGCAAGACATTGAAGCTCTTTTAGTCAATGCTTTGACCGAACGCGTAAAATCACTGGGCATGAAAAATATTCGCGTTATATTGAGTACCAGTGATCCACGAATGGAGGCATTTTTCTCACGTTTGAATTTCCATCGTGCTCCAGTAATAGTTTGTGACAAGATATTATGAGGGGAAGGTTGTTCTGACTTGTGCTATATCCGGGAAGCTTTAGTGTTCGAAAAGATAATCAACATCATTTATATACTTCGAAATAAAGGTCTATTTTGAAAGTTGACGATTCCAATTCAAGCCAAAATTATTTAATTACAGTGATTTTCATGCCATAATGGGCGGAGTTGCAAAATAAAGGCTCGGTGAATAGGTGTCGGAAGGCCTGGTGAAGTGACACCCTGGTTCTTTGAAACATTTGTTCAGCGGATTGTCATATTGATGGTACTGAGAGCGGAGGGAATCGAACCCTCGACCAACAGATTAAAAGTCTGATGCTCTACCAACTGAGCTACGCTCCCATGCGCGGATGGACAAATCTTATTTTTCGGTGTAAGATTTCAACATACCGAATTGAATTATAGCGTGTTCAGGCTTCAGTCGTCAACCATAATTCACGGTTGACGATAAAAATTGAAAACCTTTCACAGGACGTGTTATAATCAACTTACAATTAAATATCCGGAGACAGCGGGTTCCCGTTTTATCGGGATTAATTGATGCCTGCCGAGGAAAAAGTACCAATCTCACGCCCACATCAGCGGGCCGGAAAGTTTGGTTTGGAAGTCCTTGAGCAGAGCTCCGGGACTTTTTTATTTGTATCAGTATTAAAAAGGAGGTGAAAAATGCCGACGGAGAAAAAGGCACAGAGTATTGACCGGCTGGAGCAGGAATTAGCTAAAGCCAATATCGGTATTCTGACTGACTACCGGGGATTGAAGACCCCTGAAATCAACAGCTTGCGCCGTAAATTGCAGGATGTTAATGGCGATTACAAAGTCGTTAAAAACACTCTCGTACGGAAAGCCGCTGAGAAACTCAACCAGACCGCAATAACCGGTTCCTTTGAAGGTCCCACCGCCATTGCTTTCGGGTACGGCGATATTTCGCTGACGGCGAAGACTTTCTCTGACCAGGTGCGTACATCGAAGATGAACCTCAGTGTCAAGGGCGCTTTCATGCACAACCAATTGTTAACGCCCGCCGATGTCACCGCAATTGCCGCCCTGCCGCCCAAAGAAGTTTTGATTGGCAAGGTTGTTGGCAGTATCAAGAGCCCGCTTTATATGCTGGCTGGTGTCCTGTCCGGTCCGATGAGAGGACTGCAAAACGTATTAACTGCAAGAATAAAACAAATGGAGGCTAGTAACTAAAATGGCAGAAAGTGAAAAAGTACAGGGTATTATCAACACTATCAAGGAATTGAATGTTTTAGAGCTTTCACAATTAGTCAAAGCTCTGGAAACCGAATTCGGCGTTACCGCCGCCGCTCCCATGGCCGTGGCTGCTGCTCCCGCCGCCGGCGCTGCTGCACCCGCTGCCGAAGTTGAAGAAAAATCCGAATTCACCGTTATTCTGAAGACCATCGGCGCCAACAAGATTAACGTGATTAAGGCCATCCGCGAAGTCACCAACCTGGGTTTGAAAGAATCCAAGGATCTGGTTGAAGGCGCGCCCAAGACGGTCAAAGAGAACGTCAATAAGCAGGAAGCCGCCAGTATCAAAGAGAAACTGGAAGCTGCCGGCGCTACTGTCGAAGTAAAATAATAGTCAACTCAATAATATTGATTCGTGCTTTAAGGGGGAAAATATTCCCCCTTAAAGTATTGAGAATTACCTCAAAAGCGAGTAACATAATGCTAAGCCTCTAGAGTGGAGGTAAGGTATGAGCGCTTATTGGGTTATTCCTGTCGCAATCGGTTTGTTCTTTCTCCTCCTGGGCATCGGGCTGATTATCTGGGGGGTTAAAGAAGGGAATAATTATTACGATTCCTTAATCAACGGGTTTGATTTAAGGGAATTTTTTTCACGCTGGCCGCCGCGTCCGGAAGCCGGCGCTTTGATTACCGGAGGATGGATTGCCATCGCCGTCGCTGTCGTCACCGCCGGTATCGGAGGGATACTGTTCTGGGTGAACCGATAAAATACAGGATATTTCCGTAAAGAATAAACAAATACGGGGCGCTGATGCAGCACCCCGTTTTTATTATCCAAAAAATTCAATCAAATGAACTACTTTTTCTGGCTCCAGTTCGCCCGGTTGGTCATACTCATGCCGATGGGACCGGCCGGCCAGTTAAAACCGCCCATCATAATAATATCCACCCCTTCAGCCGTACAGATACCCTGCTCGACTATTTTGCGGGCTTCTTCCTGCGCGGCGGATAGCACGCGGTAGCCGACATGTGACAGGTCGCCCGGCACATCCTTGACCCGGACATGCATCTTCCCGAATTTCTCACTCAAGGCCTCAATCAGCTGGATGGTTTCTTCCGAGGTATCTTGAGTCCAGACCACCTCAACGATTTTCATAATGTTAGCCGGAACGAACCAGTGCATCCCGATAAATAACGGTTTCCTGTTCGTTACCGCGGCCAGGTCGGCAATCGTGAATTTAGAAGTGTTGCTGGCAAAAATAGAGTTCTTTTTAACCGTTTTATCCAGCTCGGCAAAGACTTTCAGTTTGATGTCTTTATTTTCCACCTGTCCGGATGGCCCGCCGCCAATGGTCTCAATCACCAGGTCGCAATTCTTCAGGTCTTCCACTTTGGTCGTGAGTGTCAGATTCGCCAGGGCGCTGTCCATCTGTGCGGGCGTAATCTTACCGCGCTCCACAGCTTCTTTCAGGCCGAAACGGCCGTTAATGATGGTCTCTCTGGCACGGGCGATTATTTCATCGGTCAGGTCGCGGGTGATCACCTTATACCCGGCCAAAATTGCTGTCTGGCTGATTCCGGCGCCCATCACTCCGGCCCCTAAAACCCCGATACATTTAATATCCTGCAGTTTCACGTATTACCCGTTTCCCTTTTTATCGGCACTTCGATTATGCCCAAATATTATCTGAATCCCGGCTGTTTTGCAACTGGAACCCATAAAAATCAACTGATTAACGGAAACCGGAGACATCCCCGGCTTATTTTCTTTTATCCTTGTATTCCGTGCACCAGGTGGCGTTGGGACGGGCAGAATTGTGGCAGGCGCTGCGCCAATCCCACTTACACGTATCGCAGAGGATGACTTTCATCCCTAAAGATTTCTTCAGTTTTACCTGGAATTTATGGAACTGCGGTTCTTTATCCATAGATTCTATCATACACACTTTTTGTCTTCAGGGGCAAAGAATATGCTAAAATGAAATCGTTCGCCGAGTTGATTTATGAAATATTCTTACCGGTTTGTCATCATTGCCGCCCTTTTTGTGACCTGTCTGCTGACGGCTAATATTATCGCTGTAAAAGTTTGGGCTTTGGGGCCTGTTTCACTTTCGGCCGCGGTGATTATTTTCCCGTTCAGTTATATTTTTGGCGATATTTTGACCGAGGTCTACGGCTATAAAGAAGCGCGGAAAATTATCTGGCTGGGCTTTCTCTGTAATCTGCTTTTTGTCATCTTTGCCTGGTTTGCCCAATTGCTCCCCCCGGTCTCCGGCTGGACCGGGCAGAGCGCCTTTGTTACCATTCTCGGTTATACCCCGCGGTTGCTCGGTGCGTCCTTCCTCGGCTATCTGGTCGGTGAGTTCGCCAATTCCTTTGTCATCGCCAAAATGAAAATATTTACCAAAGGACGCTGGCTCTGGTCCCGCACCATCGGTTCGACGGTGGTCGGTCAGGCTTTTGATACCGGCATCTTTATCTTCGGCGCTTACATCGGCGCGGTTTTCTTTTCGCCGTGGATGATTTTTTGGGCCTGGGCCGCCAAAGTCGTCATCGAAGTGGCGTTTACACCCTTCACCTATCTTATCGTCAATTATTTGAAGAAAAGCGAATCTATCGATACCTATGATTTCAAAACCGATTTTAATCCCCTCCGCCTCAAGGAAAGGAAAACTGCAGACCAATGAATATCAGGATGCTCGGCGCGCACAATAGTGAATCGCAGGACGCAAAGCCTGCGTGTGTATTGATTGATAATTTTCTTGCTATTGATGCTGGCGGTCTGGCTTCAAGCCTTACTTTTTCCGAACAACTGGCGATCGAAGCTTTATTAATTACCCACCATCATTACGACCATATCAAAGATATCCCGATGCTGGGCATGGATTTCTTCGTGAAAAAAGCGAAAATCAATATATATGCCATTCCTCCGGTTCGGGAAGCTCTCGCCTATCTTTTCGAATATCCGGGCAAGTTATATTCCAATTTCTTAACCAATCCGGCCGAAAATCCCACTATCAATTTCACTGCAATTGCACCGCTGCAGCCGTTCGCCATCAAACAATATCAAATCCTGCCGGTGCCGATGAAACACTCCGTGCCGTCGGTGGGTTACCAGATTACGACGCCTCAGGGTAAGAAACTTTTCTATTCCGGGGATACCGGGCACGGCCTCGAAGATGTCTGGCCGCATATATCCCCTGATTTGCTTATCATCGAAACCACCCTCGCGGACGGTTCGCTGAAATCGGCCAAAGAACCCTATCACCTTACCCCCGGTTTGCTGCAGGAGGAACTGATATCTTTCCGGAAAATCAAAGGTTACCTGCCCAGAGTAATTACCGTGCATATGTCCCCGCAAAGTCCTGACCGGGAACTTATTACAGACCAATTGAAGCATGTTGCCGCGGATTTAAACGCGGATATCGTTCCCGGTTATGAAGGCATGCAAATTACTCTGTAATTTCAGCAGCGGCGGGAGAAAATATGTGTGCCGAAAATATTCCCCGTTTTATCGTCGATTTGAACGCCGGTAAACTCGCTAAATGGTTACGGCTTATCGGTTATGATACTTCGCTTTTCGACCGGCGCGACGATAAATACCTGATAAACCTGGCGCTGACGGAAAACCGCATCATCCTGACCCGCGATACTCAAATCCTGCAGCGCCGTGTTGTTACCGTCGGCAAAATCAAAGCATTGCTCATTTCCAGCGATAATCCGCTCCGGCAGATTCAGCAGGTTATTCGTGAATTTCATTTGGACCCATCTCACAACCCGTTTAAAATTTGCCTGGAGTGTAACCAAAAATTGGCGTCGGTCAGCAAAGAAGAAGTCAAAGCTAGAGTCCCTCCATACGTCTATCAGACCCGGGAACAATTTGTTGAATGCCCGCATTGCCGCCGCGTTTACTGGCAGGGCACGCACTGGCAGGCGATGCTGAAAAAACTGGCAGAACTGACTGAATAGTTGACCATAATCGTAACCCTTGCTACACTTGTTACAAAGGCAATAGCGGGGAAATCAGGGCGGTGAGGAGGGAAAAACGATGTTTCTGGCAATTGATATCGGCAACACTAATGTCACCATGGGTGTATTTGAAGGCGAAAAAATCCGGTATAACTGGCGGTTGGCCACGGATATTCACAAAATGCCGGACGAATATGCCATGGAAATCATGGCCCTGCTGCAGTTCCGGAAACTGGCCGTATCCGATATCAAAGAAGTGGCTTTATGCAGTACCGTCGCGCCGCTTATTCCTATTTTTGTGAAGTTGCTCGACGATTATTTCGGCATCAAACCGCTGGTTGTGACCGCCGGTGTTAAAACCGGTGTCCGGATTCGCGGCGATAATCCCCGTGAGGTCGGCGCCGACCGCGTGGTCAACACCGTGGCCGGTTTTAAATTGTACGGTGGCCCGACGATTGTGGTCGACCTCGGCACGGCCACAACCTTTGATATCATTTCGCGGGACGGTGATTTTATCGGCGGGGTCATTGCGCCCGGCCCGATGACTGCTGCCGAAGCTTTGTTTGCCCATACTGCCGCGCTGCCGCGCATCCAGTTTTCACATCCGCAAAAGGCTATTGGCACCAATACTATCACCGCCATGCTTTCGGGTATCATGTTCGGCTACACCGGCCTCGTTGAGGGCATCGTTTCCCACATCGAAAAAGAGCTTGGCGAAAAGACTACCGTGGTGGCCACCGGCGGCTTCGGCGCGATCTTCGCTCAGGAAACCACCATCTTTAAATACGTTAATCCGGATATAACCCTCGTCGGTTTAAAAATGATTTATGAAATGAACAAAACGTAATTGTCATTCCCGCAGAGGCGGGAATCCAGAATTTAACCCGGATTTTTCAATCAAGGTAAAAGGAGGCCTGCCAATGCTGAAAAATAAAGTGATTGTCCTGGGTATTTCCGGCGGTATCGCCGCCTATAAAGCCGCCGACCTTGCCAGTAAATTAGCCCAGGCCGGCGCTACCGTTAAATTGGTGATGACCTGGGAAGCCACACAGCTTGTCCAGCCGTTAACTTTTCAGGCTTTGACCGGCAACCCTGTGGTTACCGATATGTTCGAACCGGCGCCACTTTCAGCTATTACTCATGTCTCCCTCGCCGATGAAGCGGATATTGTTGTTATTGTGCCTGCTACTGCCAATGTTATCGCGAAAATGGCTGCGGGTATCGCCGACGATATTTTGACCTGCACCGTGCTGGCCACCAAAGCACCGGTCGTAATTTCACCGGCGATGCACCATAACATGTATGTCAATCCCGTTACCCAGGAGAATATCGGCAAACTTAAGGCCAGAGGATTTACGGTTATTCCTGCAGTACACGGACGTCTGGCTTCCGGCTCTATTGGTTACGGCCGCCTGCCGGAAATTCCGGAGATTATGGGTGTGATTCAGCAGACCCTCGGTAAAAACAGTGATTTAGCCGGGAAACGGGTGGTCGTCACTGCCGGCGGCACGCAGGAAGCGATTGACCCCGTACGTTATATCACGAATAATTCTTCCGGTAAAATGGGTTACGCTTTGGCCGAAGCTGCCCGGGACCGGGGCGCCGCGGTCACGTTAATTACCACCCCGACCGGTCTCAATCCGGTTGCCGGAGTTGAAATGGTCAATGTCCGCAGTGCCAGAGAGATGAAAGACGCCGTTGTCAAAGCCGTCGCCAAAACCGATGCGCTGATCATGGCAGCCGCCGTCGCCGACTACGCGCCTAAAACTGTTGCCGCCCAGAAAATTAAAAAAGGCACCGGCGGAATGACATTGGAACTGGTGAAAACCCCGGACATTCTGTCGGCAGTGAAAGGGAATTTTGCAAAAGTCGGCTTTGCCGCTGAAACTCAGGATCTGATTGCCAATGCTAAAAAGAAGTTAGTCAATAAATCACTTGACATAATAGTAGCGAATGACGTTACGGTTAAAGACAGCGGCTTCGGTGCCGAGACCAATAAAGTCACGATTCTGAAAAAAGACGGCAAGATGGAAGACCTGCCGCTGATGAGCAAGCGTGAAGTCGCCGAAAAAATCCTGGATAATGTCGCTAAACTGCTGAAAGCCAGAAAATAGAGGCCTCTGAACTATCACCAGTTGCACAGGCGTCCTTGCCTGTGCTTCTTGCGGACAGTTTTTGTGCCGGCTAAATTGCTTCCGGCTCTTATTCAATAACACATCCCGGCTGCGAAGCCGGTTTATAAATTTGCTCATATATAAGCGGTGTGCTAGAATTCAGGGGTATGATTAGCATCGTTATCCCGGCCCTGAATGAAGAAAAATACCTGCCTGATTGCCTGAAATCGCTCAGAAATCAGGACTACACCGGACCTTACGAAATTATCATTGCCGATAACGGCAGTACCGATAATACCGTACGCATTGCCGGGGATTTTCAAGCCCGTGTCGTGCCCTGCCCTGAAAAGAAAAGTGTTTTTTATGCCCGGCAGATCGGCGCCGATGCCGCACACGGCGATATCATTGCCCAGGCCGATGCAGACACGCTTTATCCCCGCAACTGGCTCAGCCGCATCGCCGACCGTTTTGCAAAACATCCCGAAATCGTCGCTGTCACCGGCCGGTATGTCTACACCGAACCGCCATGGTGGTCCGTCGTCGAATATGTCATCCGGACCGCGACGAATCTCTGGACTGTACCCGTCCTGGGGCGTCCGTGGGTTGTTTCCGGCGCCACTTTTGCCTTCCGCCGTGAAGCCTTCGTAAAACTGGATGGTTATCACGGCATTCTTTATGCTCCCGACCAGTGGGGGATTGCCAGCCGGTTAACCCGGGCCGGTAAAGTCTCGTTCGATAATAAATTACGCGTGATTACATCTCCCCGGTCAGTAAAAAAGCCGCTGTTCCGTATTTTCAAAGAAGGCCTGATCAACTGGGGCCGCTGGGGTAAATATCTGGTAGCGAAACCGTTATCTGCCATCGGCCGGTTTATCTCCAGTGTATTTCGTAAAAATAAAATGGCTACGGTGCTTGTCTCCGCAATTCTGGCCCTCATCCTTTTTGTTATTGCCGGCGGTTATTTCCTTCCGACCGCTTCATTTTTTCGCAAAGTTTACGCATTGGATAAGAATCAAAATTCTTCTCTGGCCGTGGTTCAGCAGGGCGGCCGGGGGTTGTTTTCCGATGTTATTCACCGTAATCTCTAATTCGGTCTGATTATGGCTGACTTTTTTAAACACATCCTGAATTTTATGGGGACCTTTAACCTGCAGCTGATGGTCCTGCTTTTTCTCCTCTGTCTTTGCGGCGAAATCCTGCTGGCTTCTGTTCCCTATCTGCTGGAGACAGTCTGGCTGATGGCCGGCTACAGCGTCGCCGCCGGTACGTTATCGGTGTTCCATCTGATATTGTTGTGGCTTGTTGCCCTGGCGGGCAGGGAGGCGGGCGTGCTGCTGCTCTTCAGTGTTACCAGGCTCGGCAGTCTCCCGCTGACCAGACTCTACCAGAAATATATCGGCGCC
This sequence comes from uncultured Chloroflexia bacterium, assembly GCA_963772985.1. Lineage (GTDB taxonomy): Bacteria > Chloroflexota > Dehalococcoidia > Dehalococcoidales > Fen-1064 > Fen-1064. The sequence goes on along the minus strand of CAVYZP010000015.1, from coordinate 46,395 downwards.
AGGGTCAAGAAATTCTCGGGGAACGATAGCTGGTTTTCTAAAATACTGCAAAAACTGGAAGCCTCTATTTCCCCGTTTACGATTGCGGCCGGTCGCTTGTTAGGTTTAGGAACCCCGTTGACTGTCCTCCTCGGCGTGAGAAAACAATACCGGGTTTTGTTTCTGGGAGTCATTATTTCCAGTATCATTTTCGATGGAATATTCCTCACTGTCGGGATTGTAGTGGGTGCAAACACCATGGTCAAACCCTATGAAATGGTGCTGTTTTCGCTTGCTGTGTTAACCGTCTTTTATCTGGTGGTTTTTTCCATCCGGCAGGTATCAAACCGTATGAAAGCCCGCCTGGCCCGTAACAATCAACCAAAATAGTATCCAACTGCGACAAGTTATCCTGGGTGTTTCACCCCCTTGCAAAATCTGCTTTGGGCTTATGCTAAAATGAGTTAATAAAAGTTGCATTGGTATGATACAATATTTTTTCAAAGCTGGAGGCTCGAATGTCCTCTGATAAAATGGAAATACCAAAATTATTCGGCACCAGTGGTGTCCGCGGCGTGGTTGGAACCGAGCTCACATTCGACAAACTCTGGAATGTGGGCAGGGCGGTTGCTGCCGGCTTGCCTGCGGGCGCGAACGCTGTAATTTCCACGGATTCCCGTGAAAGCCGTGATTTTGTGCAAGCGGCAGTCACGATGGGCCTGCTGGCCGGCGGTATCAACGTTACCGATGGCGGTATCCTGCCGACGCCGATTCTGGCTTTTGCCACGGTAGATATGGGGATGGATGTGGGACTGATGTGCACCGCCTCGCATAATCCGCCCCAGTACAACGGGGTGAAGCTGTTTACGTCTGAAGGAATCGGCTACAGCACCCGGCAGGAAAACGAAGTTGAAAGGATTTATGCGGAAAAGAAGTTCCGTGATGGCAATACGGCCAATTTCAGGCACGAACACGGCATCACGGCCCGTTATACGCAATATCTTTTAAAGCAGTTCCCGCCGGGAAAAAAATCACCGCATTTCCGTATCGCGGTTGATCCCGGCAATGGTGCCGCATCCGGCATCGCCTCAAAAATATTTTCTGCTTTCGGCTATACGGTTATGCCTATCAATGATACCCCCGACGGCACTTTTCCCGGCCGCAGCCCGGAGCCAAAGAAAGACACGCTGGAAAATACGTATCAGTTCTTGAAGGATAACGGGTTGGACATTGCCGTCTGTTTTGACGGTGATGCCGACCGCGTCGTCTTCGTGGATAGACAGGGGTTTATCGGATTTACCGAATCGGTGGCTTTTATCAGTGCCCTGGCTGTGAAACACAGCGGTAAAAAGAAAGTCGCCGCCACGGTGGAAACCGGCAAGTTGCTGGATAATGCCCTGGCTGACCTTGGTGTAACCGTGGTCCGGGGAAAGGTTGGCGATGTGCCGGTAGCCCATCTCGCGCGTGAAATTGACGCCGCCATCGGCATTGAGTCTATCGGGGTTTATATTATGCCGGAATTAGGGCTGTACCCGAATTCGATTGCTGCGGCTTTGAGTTTACTGTCTTCGGTTCAGGATGTTTCGGAAATCCGTGAATTTTTCCGTAAAGTGCCACAGCTCTATCTGGGTCAGCGTAAAATCCCCTGTCCCAATGAAAAGAAAGAAGCGCTCAAACAGTTGATAATTTCTAATCCGGCGGCTTTCGGTTCCGGCCAGGCCAATACTCTGGACGGCTTGAGGATGGACTTTGGGAATTCCTGGATTCTGGTGCGCCCCAGCGGCACCGAACCTATTTTCCGCATCATTGCAGAGACTCCTTCCGAAACTGAAACCGAAAGACTGCTGTCTGACGCCGAGACGACGCTGCGCAGATTAGCGGGAGTATAAGTTATGAAAGTCTTATTTCTCTGCGGCGGTATTGGAAAAAGAATGTTTCCATTGACCGAGGATAAATTTCTTCTCAAATTTTTAGGAAAAACCGTCATCGAACACCAGTTGGACGCCGCCATTAATTCGGGACTGCGGAAATTTATCATCGTCGCCAATCCCGTTAACCTTAAACGCATCGAAAATATTACCGCGCAATACCAAAACGCCGCATTCGAATTTGTCGTGCAGGAACAACCGCTGGGTATCGCCAACGCGGTGGAAAACGCGCGTCGGCTGCTTAAAGAAGAAGTGCTGCTCGTCAACCCGAATGACCTCTTCGAAAATACTGCCTATGCTAATCTTCTGGCCGCTTATAGTAAAGAAAAAAATTTTGCCCTGATTACCGGTTATAAAGTGAAAAGTTATTTCCCTGGCGGCTATCTGGTAGTCAACGCACAGGGGCAGCTCACCTGCATCCTGGAAAAACCCGGACCGGGCAACGAACCTTCGGATATGGTCAATATCCTGGTGCATCTCCATTCCGACCCGGAAACACTTTTACACTATATTTCACATGTTAAAACGACCAAAGATGATGTTTATGAACAGGCCCTTGACGCCATGTGCAAAGACCGCCGTGCGATTCAGGTCGTGCCGTATACCGGCGCCTGGACCCCGATAAAATATCCCTGGCACGTTTTAGACGCCGTCCGGTTTTATCTGGACCGGGCAGAACCGCGGGTTTCACCTGACCTCCGTATTTCTCCGCACGCCGTCCTTGACGGCAAGGTTATCATTGCAGAGGGCGTTCGTATTCTGGAAAATGCGGTTATCCGCGGTCCGGTCTATCTTGGGCGTAACGCCGTTATCGGCAATAACGCGCTGGTCAGGACATACAGTCACATCGGCGCGGAATGCGTGGTGGGTTTCAGCACGGAGATTAAAGAATCCTATATCGGGGACGCCACCCAATTTCACATGAGCTATGCCGGTGATTCGGTCATCGGGACTGGTTGTTCCTTCGGCGCCGGCACGGTTACGGCCAACTGGCGCTTCGATACGAAGAACGTCAAAGTCAAAGTCGGTGACTCGCCCGTGGATACCGGCCGGGATAAACTGGGGGCATTCATCGGCGATAATTGCCGCACCGGTATCCAGGTCGGGATTATGCCGGGCGTCCGCATCGGCAATAACACACTTATTTACCCGCATGTCAACTTGACGAACGATGTAGGTGCAGATACAATAGTTCGTAGTCAATCGCCCTCTCGCTAAAGATTGCAGACATTCGCGGCCTGATTATCCTCAGCAAAGGGTCTCTATCGGGAGTTCAAGTATGTGCGGTATCATCGGCTATGTCGGTAATCAGTCGGCGGTGGAAATCCTTAAAGATGCCCTCACCCGGCTGGAATACCGCGGTTACGATTCTGCCGGTATTGCGACCACGGATAACGGCCGCATTTACCTCTGTAAAAACAAGGGCAAGGTTGCTGATGTCATCGCCGGCTGCGATATTAAAAATCTGCCGGGCAATACCGGTATCGGCCATGTCCGCTGGGCTACTCACGGCACGGTTACGAAGGCAAACGCCCACCCCCATTGCGACGCGTCTTCTCAAATCGCCGTGATTCATAACGGCATCATTGAAAATTACGAAGAACTGAAAGAACGCCTCGTCCGGAAATATCGGTTCCAATCGGATACTGATACCGAAGTCATCCCGCACCTTATCAGGGAACAGCTGGATGCCGGGTTAAATTTTGAAGACGCTTTTTTTGCCGCCGTCCGGCAGTTGCAGGGTTCTTTTGCCATCATCGTCATCTCCACGCTGGCGGAGGGTAAACTATATGCCGCCCGGAAAGACAGCCCGATGGTTCTCGGTCTTGGAAAAGGCGTGAATTTTGTCGGCAGCGACGTGCTCTCCTTTTTGCCGTACACCCGGGAAGCCGTTTACATTGAAGATAACGAATGTGTCGTCATGACTAAAACTTCTTATCAGATATACGATTTAGACCATCACCCGAAACAGCGGGCGTCAGTTAACATCACGTGGGATTTATCGGAAGCAGGGAAAGGCCAATACCCCCATTTCATGATTAAGGAAATCAGGGAACAGCCCGCGGTTATCCGTCAGGCCCTGATGCAGGATGACCGGCTGCTGAACCGCATGGCCATTGATATCCTCCGGTCGCGACAGGTGATTTTCGTCGCCTGCGGCTCCTCCCGTTTTGCTGCCCTCATCGGACGTTATGCGTTCTCCCGGATAGGGCACACTTTCAGCGATGTTATTATGGCTTCCGAATTCGGCTACTTTTCAGATTCAGTAGACAAAAATACACTGGTTATTGCCATCTCGCAAAGCGGTGAAACCGCCGATGTTATGAATGGCGTCAAGCAGGCCAAAGCTAAAGGCGCGACGGTTTACTCTGTCGTCAACGTAGAAGGCTCGTCACTGGCGAGGATGAGCGATAAGACCCTATATCTCAATTGCGGCCCGGAAATAGGCGTTGCGGCCACGAAATCATTCACCGCACAGCTTTGTTTGCTGTATTTACTCGCCTATGCCATGGACGGCCGGTTAACCGAAGGCAAGGAAAAATTGCTGGAGATATCCTCGCTGATCGAAGAAGACCTGCAGACCAATACCTCTGAAATCGCGGCCATCGCTGAAAAATTCAAGGATAAGAAGGACTTTTACTTTTTGGCGCGCGGTATCAATTTTGCCATGGCCGGTGAAGGCGCCCTGAAACTGAAAGAAGTCTGCTATGTTCATGCTGAAGGTATGGCCGCCGGCGAAATGAAACACGGCACGCTGGCATTAATTGAAGAGGGGACTCCTGTTGTCGCCATTTGCCCGACGGATTACACCTACGCCGATATTGTTTCCAACATCTCCGAAGCGGTGGTCCGCGGTGCGACGGTCATCGGTATTTCAAATACAAATCATTCGGCATTTAACGAATGGATAAAAATCCCCGAGGTGGACATGGTTTTTTATCCGCTGGTTACGGTAATACCACTGCAATTGCTTGCCTATCATTCTGCGATTGTTCGCGGTTTTGACCCGGATAAGCCCAGGAACCTGGCCAAATCTGTCACCGTAAAATAGATTGTTCTTTTAATATCAGTGTATCCCCTGAATGGACTCTTGAATTTGCTGCCATATTTGTGTATAGTACTTCCAATAGTAAATTAGTACCGGGCAGAACTATATCCGGCTTATCCGTTTTTAAGTTGCGCAAAATAAGTATTGAAATATCATGCCGTAAATGATAATCTAAAGTAAACCAATCACATAAAACAAATATTAAAATAAATTACACCGGAGAACAAACTATGCCGGTAGTTGATAAAGAAATCATCATCGACGCTCCCGTCGAGGAAATCTTTGGCTATGTCAGCAAACCAGGTAATTTACCGCAGATTTGGCCGAATTTGGTCGAGATAAAAAACGAAAAATTGCTGCCCAATGGCGGTTATCGGTTTCAATGGGTATGTCTTTTGTTTGGTATCAAACTAGCCGGTAAAGGCGAATATGTAGATATCGCTCCTAACCTCTGGCTGTCTGCCCGTACTTACGGCGCTGTGGAAAGTTTAAACACCTGGACATTCCGCTCTAAGGGTTCGCAAACTAGGGTAACCGTCACTATCGATTATCAAATACCATCCATCTTATCCAACCGCCTGGCGGAAAATACTATCGTCAAAGCGAATGAAAGAGAAGCGGACACGATTTTAGTCAATCTTCGTGCCAGATATGATAACCAGACTTCCCGGCTGAACACCGGGCATTCCGGCCCCCAATTTATCTGACCAAATCACAGGCTTCCGGCGGCATCCAGTGCTGGTCTTTTCCTTCCCATTTTACGTTGCACCCGATAGGATTGGTGAGTTTCACCGTTACCGGTTTGCCGGCCAGGTGTTCTGCCAGCGCTTTATCCAGGTCGTTCACTGTCATCTTTGCGGTATCTTTCGGATTATCCACGCCTCTGCCGGTGTAAACCAGTTTGCGGTTGTTGTCGAAAACAAAGAAATGCGGCGTCTTCAGCGCACCGTATGCCAGCGCCACTTTCTGGGTTTTATCCCGCAGATACACCCACGGGAATTTGTTGACTTTCATCCGTTCTACCATCTGCTCGAAACTATCTTCCGGGTGCGTATTTTCACTGTTCGAATTAATTCCGACAAACCTGACGCCTTGCTTCATGTATTTTTCGGCGGTCTGCCGTGTCACTTCGTCCGAACCCTTGACGTAAGGACAGTGGTTGCAGGTGAAGAAAATCACCAGCGTTTTCGCATCCTTAAAGTCTGAAAGTTTGTAGGTTTTCCCGTCTGTTGCCGGTAATGCAAAGTCCGGCGCTTTCGCCCCGATTTCTAATGTAAATGCCATTTTCATCCTCCTGTTTGGTTTGATTCTGATAATATACCAACTATTTTAGTTTGTAAAGAACTGTCATTGCGGGGACTGTAAGGACGCGGCAATCTCAGGGTGGGGATAACTTTTCCTTTTTACGATCCTAAATCTTTTTTAATCTGCTCGAACTGTTCTTTGGTGATTTCGCCCTTTGCATATCGTTCCCGGGCAATTTCCAGCGGTGTTTGCTTTTCATTGGCCCCGCTGCGCCGCAGGAACCACCGGAAGGCTAAAATTGCTAACACCGCAATCCCCACCCAGATTAACAGCATCACAATCCAGCCGACCACCATCCACCAGCCGTTAACGGCATGTACATACCACATCCCCATCACCCCTTATGAAATCATTAATTGAACTATAAGACTTCCATGCTGCGGTGTCTGTGATAGAAGTCGCCAACGCAATTTGTTCCTGCTTATTTCCAGCCCTTCACAAATTCCTTGTTTACCCGGAACATCTCGTCCACCATGTTGCGTGTTTCATCTATTGTCAGCACTGCCGCGGTTAATGGGTCCAGCAGAATAGATTGAAAGATTTTAGTTTTATCCTTTTCTGTGATTCCCCGGACCGCCAGTTCCTGCACATTGATGTTTGTCCGGTTCAAACCGGCCAGTTGCGCCGGCAAATCCCCCACATAACAGGGGTGCAGCCCTTCCTTGTCCGCCAGACACGGCACTTCCACGCAGCAGCCTTCCGGCAGATTCGTAATCAGACCGGTATTTTTCAGGTTGCCGGTTACCCGCGCCGGCAAACCGGATTCCACGGCGTGCATGATTGCTACGCCGTAATCGTTCTTGCGTCCCGTCGGCAGCGCTTCTTTTGCTGTCACCAGCTGCCGCAGGCTTTCTTCGTTGGCGGCGCGCATTTTTTCCCTTTCGCCCATGTTCCGTTCAATCATCAGCAGCTTGAATTGTTCGATGTGCGCCTGGGTCTTTCTGAAATAGGGCAGGTATTCTGAAAGGTGCGGGCTAGTTTCCGTGCAGTAATAGCCGAAGGCTTTAAAAACTTCCGCCCGCACGATGTCCGCCCCGAAAACATGCGCGTTGGGCCCGGAATATACCGCCGGGTCGTTGAATTTCTCCTTCAGCAGCGGGTACATGTCCTTCCCGTGATGTTTTAATTCCAGGAACCACGCCATGTGGTTGATGCCCCCGATCCAGTAATCCAGTTCTTCTTTCGGTATTCCAAGATATTTCGCCAGGTCGCCGGCCGTGCCCAGCACGCCGTTGCATATCCCGACATTCTTGATTTGAGTGTAATCGCTGACCGCCCAGCCGATAATTGCTAGCGGGTTGGTATAGTTAATCAACATTGCCTCCGGACAGAGCTCCGCCATGTCACGGCAGATGTCCAGGATTACCGGCACATTGCGCAGCCCGAAAAATACACCCAGCGGACCTAGCGTATCGCCGGCGCTTTCGTTCACGCCGTACTTGTTCGTAATCTCCCGGTCGGCCTGCGTTGCCGCCGCCCCGCCTGCTTTTATCGCCGTCAACACATAATCCGCGCCTTGTAATGCTTCCCGGCGGTCCATCGTCGCTTCGATTTTCGTTTTAAAGCCTTGCTCGCGTACCATTTTCTGCGCAAAGGCAGCCACTAAATCCACCGGCTCTTTGTGGACATGTCCCACCAGCGTTATCGTGCTGTCCTGCAGCGCCGGATATGAAAGAACGTCGGTGATGATATTCCTCGCGAAGAAATGGCTCCCCGCGCCGATTAAAACAATTTTTGCCATCGCAATACTCCTCTGCTATGTCTGTCTCTGATAATAAAGCAAGACTGTCCGCTTGTAAAGCATATGCCATTGTCGGGCTTCACACGGCAAACCGGTAGTTTTTAAATTTGTTTAGGAATTCGATATTAGAAATTGGAATTTACTTGATACTTGTTTATTGGAACTTGGAATTTGGGTGGGATTGTGTGGTGTGGGGCCCGCCGGTGGGCAGTAGAGGGCTCGAACCTCTGACCTTCTGCGTGTAAATTATGATTTATCTTAGTACCAGATACAATCCCATGAAATCACATTAACCCATATAATACCCTGTTTAGCTACAAAAGTATAATTTTTGGATTTTACCCAGAAAATGATTAGCGCCATTTTTAGTGCCAATATCCATGTTTTAAGGCCATGCTGAGTAGAGCGTGGGCTACTGCGGCAACTGCTTCGGAAGAAGTCTTAAAATGGTATTATGCCCAAACAAAAAAGGAGGTTGGATAAAACGATGGATAAATTGGCTCGAGCATACGCTGATATGATATTCTTGGCCACAGTATCGGAAAAGGATAAACCTCAAATACAAACTTCCACAGCGCCGATAAATATATTTTTAGCAAGTCCTAAGAAAGCACATAAAAATATAAACAAAGATATGCTGTTCAGTAGAAAAGAGCTATACAGAGACATCCAAATTGTTAAGTCTTTTGAAGAACTGCGAGGATTCAAGGATCAAACTCACAACTTCAGTGAAAAGGCATCTGATAAAATGAGTGATCCAGAAATACAGGGAAAAGCTAAATTGGTTGAAGGCTACCACGCACTAACGGCTGAAGAAGCTGAGTTGGACTCTTTCCTTTCGTTAATAGCTACTCTTGCATTGAGGTTGGTTGTTCAGAAGAACCGACAAAAAAGGGATTTAAACGAATAGAATCACCGTTGACTGTTCTTTTAATTTTCCTGCAATTTAATGACAAATTATTGATCAAGTTTAATTAATACAAAATACGATAAGGAAAGGGGTTCTCTTTAATTCTCCATTTTTAAGATTGACCTCCTGCATGGTGTCGTTGACAGTCGCCTTTCCCGAGTATAGAATCCAATCATGAAATCGACTTCACGCCCATTATTAATCCTGGTCATCCACATCTTAATTGGACTAACTGCCCAAGCCTGGCTTGGTGATTTTGTCAATTTGTTCGCAGTTTTTCCAAACGGCCAAGTCGGACATACGCTTGATAGTTTTTTCAGGGCAATAAAAGCCACAGGCAATATGGAAATCGCTCACGCCGTTTTGGGGGCACTGTTATTATTTTTCGCTATCGCAATTTTAGTTGTGTCATTCAGGAGTGCGACTCGCAAAAGTGCCCGAATCTGCGCGATTATTGGATTAATAGCGATAATGTCAGCAGCCTATAGCGGCATTGCATTCGTGTTTTCCAGTTTCAAAGATAATGGCAATTCAATGCAAATGGCTGGAAGTTTCATCGGAGCTTATGCATCGTATTTTCTTGTATTGTATTTTAACAAAACGTAATGGGCCAACCTAGGTGTTCTGATCTACTGCTTCGGTTTTCTTCGACATTCTAGGTTAAGTATTGAGTCCAAGTAACTTAAAGGATATAGAAATGATGAAATCAATGAGACGTAAGAAAGATCTCGGAATCGGAGGCTGGATGGCCCATTGGTATGATAATAACACCAAGAATCACAGATTGAAAGAGATGAAGATGTATGCGGTAGAGGTCGCTAGCCATATTAAAAATGGAGCAAGTGTACTTGAAATTGCCCCTGGTCCCGGCTACCTTTCAATCGAACTAGCAAAGTTAGGAAAATACTACATAGTTGGCTGGGATATCAGCAAAGACTTCGTTGAAATAGCCAGGAAAAATGCAAAAGCTGCTGGTGTTGAAGTGGATTTTCGCGAAGGTAATGCTGCAGATATCATCTCTCCGGATAGCAGATTTGATTTCATTATCTGTACTGCCGCTTTCAAAAACTTTAAAGAACCGCTCAAAGCCTTAAATGAAATGCACCGCGTGTTAAAACCAGGCGGAACTGCTCTGATTATCGATATGAATAAAAACGCCTCAAAAGAGCAACTCGAGGCATCTACCCGCGAAATGGGGGAGAAAGGACTTGAAGCATTCTTTATGCAAGTGACTTTTAAATATTTTCTTAAAAAGGGAGCCTACAGCAAAGATGAATTTATGGGCCTGATTTCGCAGACGCCATTTAAGAATTACGACGTCAAAGAGAAGGATATCAGTCTATTCACACACTTGCAAAAGTGAAAAATGTCAATTGTTTTTATTGAATTTTATAATATTAACCCGCTCGCTAGTGGTTTAATTTGCTTTGTTTAGGAGTATACTAGAGACAATATTAACGGAATTAAATTCAAATAATCGGTATCAATAATAGTTTCAGTGAAAAATTATGATAACTATTGAAAACCTGACTAAAAAGTTCGGCGAAGCCACCTTAACAGGCAGGAAATGACTACAAAACATATTCTCATAATAGTCATACCCACGATAATTTATTATGGCCGTTGGGTATTTTGTGCGCCGAAATCTCGCACACCGGCACAAGAAGTAACAGAAACCATGAAAAACATTCTAAAACTGTATGAACATAGAAAATTAGGTTGCATATGTACTAGGAGGCAGCGATAATGCCAAATAAACCAGAAAATACAGAAACTAAAAAGACTATGCCAGTTCACCGAAAATTGCCCTCTAGTACAAAAACTTCCAAACCGAAAACAAACAAAAGAGAAACTGAATTCAGGAAACTGTTCTTTTTGATAAATCTGAGCGTGGCTTTACATGAAATTGTCTACGATTCCTCCGGAAAAGCAATCGATTATAAAATCATAGATGTCAACCCTATGTACGAAACTGTTACCGGAATTTCAAAAAAACAGGCTGTCGGCAAGTGTCCAACCCAAATATTCCGTGTAGCCAAAGCTCCTAATCTAGATATTTATGCAGAGGTAGCTTCTTCCGGGAAATCCCAGTCGTTTGAGACCTATTTCCCGGCGATGGCTATTTATGCTCAAGTTTTTGTATTCTCGACAAAACTGGGCACGTTCACAACCATAATTTCAGATATTACCGAGAAAAAGAAAACGGAAGAGGCACTTAAACTGAGTGAAATCGAAAACCGTGAATTACTTGAAACAGCGAATAGTATAATCATACGTTGGGATTCTAACCGGAAAATCAAGTTTATCAATGATTTTGGGCTGCGCTTCTTTGGCTATTCAGCAGATGAGCTGATAGGGAACGATATAATGATTCTTGTCCCTCATGTTGATACCCACGGACGAGATATGGATATATTTGTGAAGGATATCATTACAAATACTCAAAACCATCCCTCTTCATCGAATGAAAATATTCGCAAGGATGGAAGTATCGTTCAAGTCATGTGGACTAATAAAGCCATTTATGATTCTCAGGGACAAGTTAAAGAGATATTGGCAATCGGTAATGATATTACCGAACTCAAAGTAATTGAAAGGCAATTACGCCAGCGCGCAGAGGAACTGGAAACGGTTATGAACGTTGTTCCTGTTGCGATCTGGGTAGCCCATGACCCCTCCTGTCACAATATTACGGGTAACGAAACCGCCAATAGATTTTACGAAGCTGAAGAGGGAGAGAACGTCTCAGCAGGACCTGCCCCCGGGGAAGTTCTTCCCGAACGACGCTTTTTCCGCAATGGCAAGGAACTGACAGCTGAAGAGCTTCCGATGCAAGAAGCAGCTGCCCGAAATGTTGATATTCAGGGTTCGGAATTTAGTGTTTTATTGCCAAGCGGTAAATCACGCACCCTTTGGGGTTCAGCCAGTCCCTTAAGAAATGACGATGGACAAGTTCGCGGCGTGGTAGCCGCTTTCCTGGACATTACAGACCGAACACTGGAACAGGAAAAGTTAAAAGAAAGCGAAGACCGATTTTCTAAAGCCTTTCACTCCAGCCCGGGTGCATTGTCCATTTCGAGAATTAATGATGGAACGTTTCTAGACGTAAATCAGAGTTTCTTGAATATGTACGGATACAAGCGGGAGGAGTTAATCGGGCGAAAAGCGACCGAACTTAATATTTACGATGATCCGATTGAGCGGAAAGAAATAGTACGTCAATTGGAGAAGCAAGGTAAACTACTTAATTACGAGGTTACGGCCCGGACCAAGTCCGGAACTGAAATAAATGCACTCACTTCCGCAGAAAAAATCGAGATACATGGCCAAGCACACATCATCTGGACCACCATTGATATTACTGATCGTAAAAAGGCCGAAAAAGCGTTGCTGGAAAGTGAAGAGAAATTCTCTAAAATTTTTCATTCCAGCCCCGTGGGGATGGTGATGACTCATCTGCCCGAGGGACGGTGCGTAGATGTCAATGAAGCCTATCTGACAATGCTGGAGTATTCACGGGAGGATGTTGTCGGGCGCGATTCCCGTGATTTAAATATGCACATTGACCCCCAAAAGAGAGCTGAGGTATTCCGGCTCCTGGGCGAGCAAGGCAAAGTGACCAATATCGAAATGAGTTTCCGGACTAAAACAGGCCGGATCATCGAAATGCTGTCGTCAATTGACACAATTAACGTTCAAGGGCAAGAGTATTCCTTGTCAACAAATATCGATATCACCCAACGCAAACAAGCCGAAACCGAAATTAATCAGCTTAACCGTGAATTGCGAGCCATCAATGAATGTAACCAGGTTATTGTTCATGCTTCGGACGAAAAGCCGTTTCTATTCGATGTATGTCGAATCCTCTGTACAAGCGCGGGATACCGGATGGCATGGATTGCTTCGGTCGAGCATGATGAAGCTAAGTCTGTAATTCCATTAGCTTGGTACGGTGACGAAGGGTATATAGATAATGCAAACATCACTTGGGCCAACACAGAAAGAGGTCAAGGTCCTGCCGGAGTAGCTGCGCGTACCGGGCGTACTCACTTTTTCCAGGATTTCGCCACAGATCCAGTAGCGATCCCATGGAGGGAAGCTGCGCTATCCCGAGGTTATCGTTCGAGTATCGCTGTTCCACTCTTTACTAGCGAAGGTACCGTTTTCGGGTTGTTTTCTTTATACTCTCCAGAACCCGATAGCTTCAATACAGCTGAAATTCGACTGCTGGAAAGTTGGCCGCCAATATTTCATTTGGTGTCATTGCATTAAGGGAAAAGATGAGACGTCAACGAGCAGAAGCTGAAATCTCTCATTTAGCTTCATTCCCTGAACTTAATCCCAGTCCGGTTTTGGAAATAGAGCCTAATGGCAAAATAGTGTACGCGAATCCTGCAGCTATAATACATTTCCCACTGATGATACAAGGCAAAAAACATCAGTTCCTGACGGATTTTATCAATTCAATGAAAAAAATAGGAACCGACTCAATTACAAAAGATATAAAAATCGGAGATTCCTGGTATGAGGAGACGTTAGCTTTCGTATTATCCACGAAAAACTATATGCTTATGCCAGGGACGTAACCGAACGTAAGAATGCTGAAGTGGCTCTTCAAGAAACCAGGGACTATCTTAATAATCTATTGAATTATGCCAATGCCCCGATCATCGTCTGGGATCCACTATTCCATATTACTCAATTTAATCATGCCTTTGAACGCCTTACTGGCAGAGCTGCTGAGGATGTGATTGGCAAGCAATTAGATATCCTTTTCCCGGAAGAGCAGAGGGCTCATGCTATGGAACATATCCGCCGGGCTGTTTCGGGGGAAAGGATGGAAGTGGAAGAAATATCCATCCAGCACAAAGATGGTTCTATTCGGACAGTCCTTTGGAACTCGGCTACGTTGTTTGATCAGGATAGCAAGACTCCATTGGCTACGATAGCGCAAGGACAAGATATCACAGAACGTAAAGCAGCTGAAGATGAATTGAAACAACGAACTATGGATTTGGAAGCTTCAAACAAAGAGCTGGAAGCATTTTCTTATTCCGTTTCACATGACTTGAGAGCGCCGTTGAGGAGCATTACTGGTTTCAGCACCGTTCTCCTCGAGGATTATAACGATGAACTGGATAACGAAGGTAAATCGTATCTAAAGAAAATATCCGATTCCGGCGAACTAATGGGGCAGCTTATGGATGACCTGCTCAAGTTGTCCCGGGTCACGCGAAGCGATCTTAATATGGAAAAGTTAGATCTTTCAAACAGATGGCTCAGAAAATCGTTAATGGACTTACTGAGGATGAACCGAAACGGAAAATGAAAGTCATGATCGCTCCCAATATGACCGCCAACGGCGATAATAATTTGATAAGGCCTTGTACTGCAGAATTTATTAGGAAATGCCTGGAAATACAGCAGTAAGACTTCAGAACCACGAATTGAAATGGGTACTCTGGAGCATAACGGAAAACAGGCTTATTTCGTTCGTGACAACGGAGTGGGATTCGATATGACTTATGCGGACAAACTATTCAAGCCTTTCCAGCGTTCGCACAAAGCAACAGAATTTTCCGGCACCGGGATTGGTCTGGCAACGGTTCAACGCATCATCCGGCGCCACGGTGGAGAAGTTTGGGCTGAAGCCAAGCTTGGAGAGGGTGCGACATTTTATTTCACATTGAATTAGGAAACCGGAGGAATTTTTGGAAAACAAGAAAATATTTCTGGTACAAGATAATGTCAACTTGACGTCTCAGTTTTGCGAGAAGTTTACCTACAACTTCTCGGCGAAAACGATACGTTCAATCGGTGTTGAGGTGAGCGGCCTGCCAGTTGGTTTAATGTATCTGGGTGCGAGTTCATCATAACCGATATCCTCGATAAGTTTCCAGCCATATTCCTGAATAAAAGCGGGTAAAAGTTCCGGCTCCATTCCGAAAATAAAAATCTTTTTTAATACGAAATCTTTGTAAAATTTCTTACTTCCGTAAAAATTTCGCCCATCAAGAAAGTCTTTGCGCACGTAGGTGAAAATAAGCCGACTTCCGGTTGGGGCCTTTGCCAGAAAATTAAATGTTGACCTGATTCCAGCTTCTGTCAGATACTGCGTGACAGCTTCCCAGATAAAAAATGTTCTCTTGCCTTCCGGATAACCGTTCGATGCCAACACTGAACCTAAATCTTCGTTGTCAAAATCAATGGGCACAAGATTAATATTTGAAGTAATTGTGCGAAATGTCTTGAGAAGCCGAGCCCGTTTGGAAGCAATGATTTCAAGTTGATCCACTTCCCAAATGGGTATACTAGCCAGAGCGGCCAACCGGTAGGCCCGAGTATCAAATCCAGCACCCAGATTTATTACCACGTCAATACTGTCAACTGACTCAATGAGTTTATCATCTACGTAACGCTTTCGGCACAGCATCCCGCCCCATATTCCAGGCAGGCTTTTCTCCGATAGACGGATCATCCAATTTCTTGCCCAATTCGGCCGCATGAGTTTAACGAAGATTCGCGATCCGGCCGGTAACATGCGGTATGCCAGACCATCCTCGACAATTCTCTGCTTTGGGGGAAAATGTTGCTCAATTGCAATTAGGGCCATTGGGTTTATCCCGGTTTTAGCTGCTGCGCGCGTCATAAAAACACCTTCTGCGAATTCTTTCAGATAATTATAACTTGTTTTACTGGGCAGTAAAGGATTTGAACGCCAGTGACCACTTGCGTGTGAATTGCAGGCCACGCTCGTACCGTATGTATTTATGAAGCTATAATATAAGATTGTGCCTTACCGTATATTAGCTTCAAAAACTCGCTTTTGCCATTTAAATAGAAAAACATTTAGGCAAAATTCAGGCAAAAATCTCAGCTTTATGTTAGGCAGTAAACAGCCAGCAAAAATAGGCAGATTAACTAGATCTCATGGTTCGCTTTTATATTCTAGGTCAATCTCTTTTGCAATCAACTTTAGTTCCTCAATATGTTTATAAAGAAAGAATGTGAAAATATGGGCACCCTTCGCATTGAGAGTACTATGGATAACATCGTCGAAGTATGTCACGAGCTCTTGGATTGGGTATTCTATTAACTCAATTAAATCGACGACTGAAGAATAGGCTTGAAGTGTTCCGCGTTCGTCAAGGCGCGCTTTGAAGTCCTCTATCACCTTGGCAACGATATGAATATGCATTGTTCCAAATCCGCCAGGCGCTCCATCAATGGCGCCACCGATCTTCTGAAAATAGTAGCGGAAGGCGGGCAATGCCCGCCTTCCGTGAAGAAGCATTTAGCTGTTAATAAAACCCTAGTGGGCGTTTACCCAGAATCGTGCCAAATAGAAGCACAAGTAATTACCGCCTGCCACCTCGGCACCAAATTGTCCCGTATAACCTTTGAACCACGGTTGGGTGAATCCAAAAGTGTTCGGTTGAACAATCGAGATTGCAAAATGCTGCTCGGCAACATATTGATTGGCTTGCATTACAATTTGATTTACCTGGTCGATAGTGTTGGAGGCCATGGCTGCAGGGTAGAATGCATCAAAAACTCGACGTTCACATGGGAGAAGAGACCCGCGAATCCGTTCATATCCCGCTGTAGCATTTTAATCGGTGTATTGATATTCCCGAGAGTTCCTGCACCTGAACGATAGGCCAAAGCATCCTGTTTTTTCCCAACGACTACATACGAAGTCCATGATGCCGGATCCATTGGTTGAATGGTCATATTAACACCAATGGCAGCAAATTCGGATTGGATGATCTGCAATAAGTCCATATTCCCGCTATCGTCTGCTACAACATCGGTATTAAACCCATTGGGGAAACCTGCCTGGGCCAGCAACTGCTTGGCCGCAGTCGGATTATAGGCATATTGGGCTTGTAAAGCTGCCGGCCACTGTTGATATGGCCATGACCACCCTACCATATAACTTGAAGCCAATGATTGGGGATATGGCTGGGCAGTCCCCTGGTAGAAAGAGTTGGCTATTTCCGGTAGGTTCAAGGCCATTTGCAATGCTTCCCGGACCCTAATGTCGTTATAAGGAGCGAGATCGTTTCTCGGCTCCAATGTTTGGCAGGCCCCTAATATAGTACTAAACTCAACCAATTCAGGGTTTGTCTGTATTATCCCTTGCGCTGCTGTCATTGAGAGGCTCTGTACGCAGTCAATTTTCCCAGTCCGTAATGCCGCTAGAGCGGTGTTCTGGTTAGGTATTATCAGATAAATGACCGAATTTACATAAGGGAGTTGGTTCTGCGGGTACCGCTCATCGTATCCCCATAATTGGGATTTTTAGTTAGCGTTGCGGCAGTATTATCAACAAAATCAGTCAAAATAAACGGGCCTGTACCGATGCAATTATGCCAGTTAATGATGGCTGGATTGCTGGCGTTTGTATATGCTGCTACTGCATCCAGGTACTGGATCCTCTGGGTGCAGGTCATTCTCAGCAGGTTTTCCATTGTAGCCTCAGGGTTTGGTGTTTTAGTTTTGAAAACAACGGTAAAATTATCGGTCGCCGTGACGGATACCAGGTCTACGTTTTGGGTGGTATCAGATAGAGGGTCGGCAGGAATGAAGTTCCCATACCCCCCTAACCGCTGGTAATGATCTACCACATCAGACGCGATGAATTCCCGACCATTTGCCGGCGGCAAATTTTGCCAGTAAATACCCTGACGCAAGTGCACCACAAAGGTGTTGGTATCCATAGAATTCCCAACTTGATGCCAGGTCTCCTACTTGGAATTGGGCGGGATGATAGCCAATATTGAAAGAAAACACTGATGGGCTTACTGTCCAATCATCAGTATTTAACGGCTCGAGCCAGGCGGAATATATTCCATTTAAATTGCCTGGCTCATAGGGGTCAAAATTAACAATATATCCTGCGACTGAAGAGTAAGAGTACCGCCGTACTGAGGTGTGCCAAGACTGTCCCACCAATTCCCGGTGGAAGTGGTTGTTGCCGCAACTGTGGCCGCGGTGGTTGTGGATGACGTTGAAGTCGTTGACGGCGGGATTGTCGTTGAAGTTGTAGTTGTAGTGTTGGTGACAGTCGTCACTGATGCAGTCGTTGCGGTGGTACTAGAGGTTGTATTTGCACAAGACGCCAGCAATAATGAAACAACGATCAGGGAACCCAAAGCTCCCACGATAAGCTTATTTTTCATTTACTATCTCCATTTTGATTAATAATCCAACATATTGCTATATCATTAGAGGCAAAAATTAACTGAGAAAAACTTAGTTCTATCTCGTTCTGTCGTACCTCCTCATTCTCTATATTCCCTAAGAATTATCTTGCGATGCTTCTTATTAATCTACTTCATAGTAAATTGACGCCTTTAAGAATATAGGTAAGGTTAGGCCATGCCACTTACCCCGATTACTCCCAGGGCTCCATCACGGGAGGGGCATCCTGCAGCACTTAGCTGAGAATCCAACCACAAACTCTCAGTACCCTGGAACTCCCCTGACATGGCCAACCTTACGATAGTTTATTATGTTATCATCTTTTACCTATTATCATAAATACAATTCCGCTACCTCAATACAATCGAATGGCAGCTCCATCGCAATATGTAATATAAGTCATGACATTTGATATCTAATATTAATTCAATACAGCTTATTATAAGTCTTATCTTTTGTCAACAGTCGTAACGCTTTTATTAACCTGATTTGCGGCATCGCTACAAGTTGAGCATCAGACTGGACCACTCTACTAATGCCGTCAAGGTCTTTCAAACCCTAGTCTGGGAACTTCTTTATTACAAAATATGGGAGGTTTATATGGCTTTCTACTATCTACCGCCACCTTCAAATGGCATCATAAACACTAAGTATCATCAAATAAATATGTGAAATGAGAATGACCAAAGCACAAAGCATTTTGTATTAATTTTCGGGGCTATATTGTTTTTTTGCCCGAATTAAGACCCCACTCCAAATTGATTGTACTTTTTCTCGATCATCTCCTGATAACTCAGAAAATATAGCATCAATAGACTTACTTTTTCTACTTATTTTCAGGATTTCTATCCCTCTTTCCGTTATCTCCAGTCTTAAAACATTTGATTTGGGGTATCTTTTATTCTCTTGATCAACCCATCTTTTTCCATATTTACAAGTTGTCTTTAAATTACATGACTTTTCTATCAGTCTGCCTCGCGATTTCAGACAATGTTACATTTGGACCCAAAGATTGGATTGTACGCAAAACAAGAAGTTGGCGGACCGGGACCTTAAATTTTAGGAGCTCAGTCTGTCTGAGAGAGACTATTAAATGGTTTACTTCACCAATTAATAACCACAATTGAAAATTGGATGTGGATATACCCTTGTTCTTTTTCATTCTGGTAATGTTCCTTTAAATGCTATAAGCCGATACTATATTCAAATGCAAGCATACCATTTTTCTATTATGTCGAGAACCCAAACATCATAATTTGCGAGCCTTTCAATGCAACCGTTCAAAAGGTTACCCAGAAATGAGTGGAGGTTTTGACCAAATTGGATAAATGTATGGTAGTCATCCGACTTCTATCGAGATTATCACTGTTAATCCTTAAATCATAAGTTCATGGTTAAGTCGATTATCAATATTTGTGATTCTTCCTCCTGACTTCCTCGTCAACCTCGCCTGCAGCAGCTGCGACCGCGGCGCCAAAAGAGCAAACAAAGTCAGGATTGTGTGGTTCTTTAATATCTTTCCCGATTGTGTGTTTTAATGCCGCTACAAAACCGCTATTTTTAGCCATGCCACCGACGATAGCTACGTCATCTTCCAAACCTGTAATTTGCGCCACTTTGGCAATTCTGGCGGCGATGGCATCATACACGGCACGGGCAATATCATTATTTGATAATTTCTGCTTGATTAAAGAAACCACTTCAGATTCGCCAAATGTTTTATAGCGGCCATTTGAGAATATAGCACTTGCAGATTTTAGCGAACTCTCCGACATTTCGGGAAGAGTCAACCCCAGTGCCTTGGCAGCGAATTCATTAAAACTTCCCATACCAACTGTTCCATTATCGCTAATAGCAATGTCGAGAACTTTGCCTTCCCGGCTGATTCTTATAACCCTACAACCAATCTCTCCAACATCTAAAATCGTTTTAGCGTTGCGTACTTTTAACAATACTCCGTGAGTGTTAGCGATGGCATCTGGGATGAAATGATTTGCAAATAATACTTCTTTTCGATTTATTCCTGTAGCCCAAATCCTTTCAAAATCATTCCGCTGTAGTTTAGCTTGTTTGAGAGCTTCCTCAAATGTTCTTTCAACAGTTGCAGATATATTTGTTGCGGCTGGCATTGCATATTTTAATAATCCTTTCGGAGTCGGTGTATCGGGATCATGGATTTGCTCGATGACATAGTCAACCTTTGACTTGGCAATCTCCATGAGATAAACATGGACGTACTTACTTCCAACATCTATTCCCGCGACTTTCATTATTTCTCTCCTTACCAAATAATGGTAAAGAAGCCATTATTTCGGTTTTATTTCTTTACTAAACTTTTATAATGTTGAATTCTGCAAAAATTCAATTATCGCTTGTGCATATTCCTTTGGGTTTTCCCAGGTCGGGAATGAGGGAGTGCTGTCAATTAATTTTGCCGAACAATTCGGAATCAGCTTTTTAGTAACTTCCATACGGGGGTAAAAGTGACTCTTTTGACTATATAACAGTAGTACCGGACACTTTATTTTCGGGAGCTTTGGTGTGACATCGTAAGCAAATTTGGCTCGGTGGGAATCCCCGGCCCTTGTGCCCAAACCTGATTTCAAGTATTCGATTGTTGCTCTCTGAACCATTTCAAGATTAGCGCCCGTTCTTCCCCCACGCCCTTTCCACACAGTTATAAGATGTGATCCGTCTTCTTGAAAGACGACGCCTTCATTCTGAAAGTCATCCCGTGCTTTCTTCAATTCTTCCGGCGGCACATGAAGGCAATCGCAGAGAACGAGTTTATTTACGCGTTCGGGATGGCTCACTGCCATTTCTATCGCTAAGGATGCTCCAAAAAGACGGCCGACAACATTTGTTTTGTCGATGTTTAAAACATCAAGAAAATGAAAGATATTCAAGACATAATCCTCGACTTGAGGTTTAAACTGAGGCTGGTCCGAATTTCCGCATCCAAGAACGTCCATGGCAATAGCCCTGTATTTTTTGCCGAGTAGCGGTAGCACCTCGGTAAACTCCTCTGATGATAAACTTGCCTTGTGGAGTAACAGCACCGGTTCCCCACTGCCATTGGTCCGGCAATATATCTGCCCTTCAGGAGTATCTACGTAGACACGTTTCACCGAATATCTCCCTATTGTAGTTTTAAATTTTCTGAGACAATAATTCAATTTATTATTTCTGGCTTTGGTCAATCCAGAATCTTGCACCATAGAAACAGAGGAGAAGCGGACCATTACTACCACCATAAAGGGAGTGATCTTGACCATCGTAACCTTTCAGCCACGGTTGATATAAGGACACAACAGTCGTTTGGCACAGGGCTACAACGAAATGTTGTTCTGCCACGTACAAGTTCGCTTGCTGAAGTACTTGCTGTATCTGACCTACGTTGGTTGCGGCCAAAGCCTCGGGGTAAAATGCGTCAAAACCAGTCCCTGAAACCATGGCTGTATTTGAGAATCCTGTCATGAAATGTTTAAGTTGGATGAGTGGCTCAAAACTAAACCCAAGTGATGGGGATGAACGCATGGTAATTTGATCATCCAAATGTGCGTTCACATAAGATGTCCATGAAGCAGGGTCCATCAATCGAATTGACATGTTAATACCGACCGCAGCAAATTCAGACTGGACTATTAATAGCTCATTTATATCACCGCTATTGTCAGCCACGATATCTGTATTAAAACCATTTGGAAAGCCTGCTTGAGCTAAAAGCTGCTTGGCCTGGGTCGGATTATAGGCATACTGGGCCTGCAAATCTGCAGGCCAATCAGGATATGGGTCTCCCCATCCTGTCATATACCGCGATGTTAACGAGACCGGGTAGGGGTCGGCAGTCCCGCCGTAATATGATTGAGCTATTTCTGGCACATTTACAGCCATTTGCATCGCTTCTCTGACTCTAATATCAGTAAAAGGTGCTACATCATTTCTAGGATCTATGGTACCAGCTGGTCCGGGAATTGAAATTTGCTGGATTGAAGGGTTTGTTACTTGCATATTTTGAGCCAGGGTAGTTGATACACCGCTTATTTCATCAATCTTACCGGCACGCATTGCCGCAAGTGCCGTGGGCATGTTGGCTATGATGAGCACATTCAAGGAATTTACATAGGGTAGCTTGTTTTGCGGATAACGTTCGTCATATCCCCAGTAATCTGAATTCTTAACCAGTGTTGCTGAACTGTTATCAACAAAATCCGTCAGAATGAACGGTCCTGTACCTATTGCATGATGCCAATCAATTAGATTTCCCCATTCCTGCACTGCATCGGGACATTCGAAATCAATCGAAGGACCCATCGAACCCATGTTTTCATACATCGATTCTAAGCTAGTCGAAGACCATTTAAAAACAACTGTATAGTTATCTGTAGCAGTCACTGATACCAAAGAGCTATACAAACTAGCGTTAGCAGTGGCCGGTGGTTTGGTGAAACCGTCTCCCAATCCCAAATACCGATCAAAATCATATACTACATCAGAGGCCACAAATTGGCGTCCGTTTGCGGGCGAGATATTCTGCCAATAGACATTTTGACGTAGGTGTGCAATATAGGTACTGCTATCTGGAGTTTCCCAAGATGATTCTAGGTAACCCTCATCGTAATTAATAGGACGGAACCCTATTTGATAGTTGAACACTGACGGGTCCTCGAGCCAATTATCCGTGACTAATCTCTCCATATAAGCGGGATTTATGCCCATCCCCGTTATAACGCATGGATCAAAATTCACAATGTCGGTATTTAATGAAAAGGTTATAGTACCACCATATTGAGGTGTACCAAGACTATCCCACCAATTCCCAGTCGAGGTTGTAGTTGTCGAAGTGGTTACAGAAACAGCTGTCGCGGAGGAAGTTGGGGAAGTTACCGTTGGAGTTATAGAAGCGGTTGTCGAAACGGTGGTCGGGGAAGTTAAAATAGTTGTGGTTGTTGTGCTTGTGCTTGAGGAGGTGCAGGACGCTAAAACCATCGAGAACACCATGAGACAACTGAGTACTATCCAGAATAATCCTTTTTTCATATTTCCCCCTATCTTACTCTATATTTATTGGAGATTGATTAAAGTTTTTTGTAACATTCTTAATATATATACCTTAAGTGGTAAAGTTACATAGACCACAGCCCGATTTCTCTCAAGGCTCCATCACGCGGGGGAACGTCAACTACACCTAACAGGAAGTCAAATCACAAACTATCAGCACCCTATGCTTCCCTTGGCTTGGCTAGTTTTATAATGTGAATCATCAAATATTTTCTTCGATTATTTCTTTTGGATATCCATATGGATATTGTATCAATTTAGCAAGATGCTACCACTTATAAGTGAATTTGTCAATAGGTTTATTAGTTTGGTTAGTTTCGCTTTTGGTTGATTTGTCATAAAATAGGGTGGTGGGTTGCCTCTTAGTAGGGATAAATTCTCTATAAGGAGGCACTACGATGATACGTCTGTTTAGTGTATTCGTAGTGTTGGTTGTAGTTATCTGGCTGATTCTACAACTGGCACACTTGTAATGACCTAAAGAACGGACGGACGGAATAGTCAACCTGAGGCAACCCACCACAACACTCCTTTGGGGGGTGTTTTTTAGTTGTCCTATCTGGGACTCACGATATAATTTAATTGGGTAATATGTTACAAAATACTTATTTCGGAGGGTAGCGGACGCACTCTCTTTTATTGATGAAAGGCGATTTGCCTGATTGGAGACGGCTGTGCGTAAGACACATCCGAGACCCCGTAAGGCAAGTCCTACAGACAACACGGCTCGGCTAATTGCCATACTTAGTTTGTTAATACAGTTAGCTGAGTTTGTGCGGAGTCTATTGGCACATTGATATTTACAAGCACCTATCCTCACACGATGGGTGCTTTTTTGTTGCAATCCACTACCGTCCGAAATGAGTATCTTGTTTTCTATTCCCAATGTCTCAAATGCAAAAGACACAGCTTTCAACCAAAAACGGAACGAACCATTAGTTTGTGTTAATGTTCTAGGATATTGCCAGTAGTTAACTATTCAGGGAAAATGTCATTATAAAGTAGGAAATGACACTGACAATAGCTAATTCCGCGATGGTCTCCTCGCCCTTTATGGCTTCCATGGCAACCCGGGCTTTGAACTCTGGGCTATGCTTTCTGAAATCGTCTTGCCAAAAGTCAAAATCAATTAGTGCCAAATTAGTGCCATTTAACAAAAGAGGGTTATGTCTTAATTGACATAACCCTCAAGTTTAGCCTCATTTTATGGTGGGCAGTAGAGGGCTCGAACCTCTGACCTTCTGCGTGTAAAGCAGACGCTCTAACCAACTGAGCTAACCGCCCTTGTGCTTTGCTCTTCTTGTGAATTATACCTTCTCGGCCTGCGATAGGTCAACCGGTCAGCTTGACAAATGTAGGGGTGCGGAATAAACTGAGCATACGAAACATGAATATATAAACTAACGGGCCGAAACCAGCCATTCGGGATTCTGCAGACAGGTGAGAGCATGAACGAAGGGCATTGGGATTACTGTTAACGTAAGGTTGGGTGATAGTAGTTTCCGATGCTTTTTTTATTTTGTTAAGACGGAATTGCGGCGTCTGAATCTGAAATCAGGATTGCGGGAGGTTTCCATTGTGGTAAAGCAAAAGGCAATCTCGAAACCGAAGCGGGCTCCCGGTAAATCGCACATTGGCGGAAAAACTCAAATGCAATCATCGGAGGCCAACTTTAAGGCATTTTTGTCAAACTCCCCGCTGGGTATCAGGATTGTCAGTGAAAACGGCGAAACGCTCTACGTCAACCACGTTTTTCTTAAAATTTACGGCTTCAGAAGTCTTAAGGAATTTAATGCCACGCCGGTAAAAGACCGCTATACTCCGGAGAGCTATATTGAATTCCGGGCGCGGCGCGACAAACGCCGTCGTAAGGAACCCCTGCCGGATAATTACGAGGTCAGTATTGTGCGTAAAAACGGCACCGTCCGCCATCTTCAGGTGCTGCGCAAGGAAATTATGTGGTCCGGTAAACTGCAATATCAAACAATTTACCGGGATGTCACCGAACAAAAACAGGTGGAAGAGGCGCTTAAACTCAGTGAGGAGCGTTGGAAAACCACCGTCGGTCACGCCCCCGTCGGTATCGCGACCGTTAATCCCGAAAGACGCTTTATCACGGCCAATGAGACGTTTTGCCGCATCCTGGGGTATACCGAAAAAGAATTACAGCAATTAACTTTCAAAGATATCACCCATCCGGAAGACATTGATGAGAGTGTAACCATGATGCAGGCCCTTGATAGCGGTAAAGTGCCTTTGTTTCAACTG
Source organism: uncultured Chloroflexia bacterium (assembly GCA_963772985.1). Classification (GTDB taxonomy): domain Bacteria; phylum Chloroflexota; class Dehalococcoidia; order Dehalococcoidales; family Fen-1064; genus Fen-1064. The sequence continues at coordinate 20,947 of CAVYZP010000015.1, read as the reverse complement.
GAAAAACGCTATCTTAAAAAAAATGGCAGTGTCATCAATGGAAAAGTGGTCGTCAACGGCTTGCGTGACGATGCCGGTCAAGTCCGGCTGTATATTGCGGAACTGGAAGATATCACCGAGCGGAAACAAATGGAGGAAGCGCTGAAATTATCGGAACAGAATTTCCGCAACTCCATAGACAGCTCCCCCATGGGTATTTATATTACAAGCCCCGCATGGCAGACGTTGTACGCCAATCAGGCTTTCCTGGATATATTTGGTTATAAAAATATCGGAGATATTACAAAAAATCCCCCTTATACCTTTTACACTCCTGAATCGAATGCCCTTTTAGAAAAACGCCGGGAGGCCCAGAAACATGGCGCGTCCACGCCGGCAGAATTGGATGTTTCCATCCAGCGTAAAGACGCCACTATCCGGTATCTGCATATTTTCCGCAAAGCAGTTATCTGGAACGGTGCGGAGCAATACCAGCTTTTTTACGATGATATTACTGCCGGGAAACAGGCGCAGCAGGCTTTGATTGCCTCGGAAGTCAGCTACCGCCGCCTGTTCGAATCAGCCAAAGACGGCATCTTAATTATTGATGCGGTGAGTGGATTAATCACCGATGCTAACCCCTTCTTGTATAATCTGCTGGGTTTATCGCTTCAAGAAATTAAAGGTAAAGAATTGTGGCAAATCGGCACGTTTGCCGATATTGTCTCCAGTAAAGAAAGGTTCGAAGAACTCCGCCACAAAGGCTATACGCGTTATGAAGATTTACCGCTGAAAACTGCCGACGGGCGGCAAATATCCGTGGAATTTGTCAGTAATGTCTACGATGTCGACCATCGCCGGGTTATTCAGTGCAACATCCGCGATATCACCGAACGTAAAAAGGAGGAAGACGCCCTGTATACCAGCGAAGAAAAATACCGTCTCATTGTCGAGAAAAGTAATGATGTTATCTTCACCTTTAATAGCGTGGAAGAGTTAACTTATATTTCTCCTTCCATTCAGAATGCGCTTGGTTACAACTCTTCTGAACTTGTCGGTCAAACTTTTAGTTCACTGGTGCACCCTGACGATGTGCAGCGTCTCCAGCAGGTGGTACAGCGCAATATCAAGGATGGTATACAAACGCCCGGCGGTAACGAATATCGCATTCGTCACGCTTCCGGTGAATGGCGTTGGCACAATGCTTCGGGCAATGCGGTGTTTGATGCCGGCGGCCGGTTTGTCAATTTCGTCGGTATCTCCCGGGACATCACCGAGCGTAAACTGATATCTTTAAAACTTGATGATTTGCACAAGACCATGCAGTTGGTGACGGATATTAATGAACTTATCGTCCAGATTGACAATGAAAAGGAACTGCTGTGCCGGGCATGCAACGAATTTGTCAGGAGCCGGCAATACGCCTTAGCCTGGATTGGTTTTAAACAGGCAGGGTCTTATAGCATCCTGCCTGTTGCCCAGTGTGGAGAAAAGGTTGACTATTTGGCGGCAATAAACATTACCTGGGATAACTCCCCGTTGGGTAACGGCCCCACCGGTATTGCGATTAAAACTGGCAAACCTGACGTTATTCAAGATATGGTTCACGACCCGCGCTATGAGCCGTGGAAAGAAGTAGCGCTTAAATATGGTTTTAAAGCGGCGGCGGCTTTCCCGTTAATTATTCAGGATAATGTGATTGGTGTTTTGAACGTTTATTCGGCAGCTGTTGAAGCCTTCAATAAAGACGAAGTGAATTTGCTGGAGGAATTGGCGGGGGATTTATCTCTCGGCATCGAAAAAATCCGGCGCCGTGAAGAACAGCGCAAGCTGGAAGAAGAGTTGAAATTATCCGAACAGAACTTCCGCAACTCGCTGGACAGTTCTATTATGGGTATCCGCATCGTCGACACCGCATGGCATACGCTGTACGCGAATCATGTATACCTGGACATGTTCGGATATAAAAATATCGCTGAAATCGGTCGTACGTCTTTACAGGACCATTACACTCCGGAAGAAAAAGCACGCTACCGGGAACGGATGGCAAGAAAACAGCGCGGGGAAACGGTTCCGGATAATCCGAAGGTTGATATTATTGATAAAGACGGCACGGTGCGCAGTATCGTTGTTTATTCCAACGCTGTTTTGTGGAACGGCCAGAAGCAAACGCAGCTCATCTATTATGATGTTACCGAGCGTGAGAAAGCGGAGGAAGCCCTCAAAATATCCGAGCAGAATTTCCGCAATTCGCTGGACAGTTCGTTAATCGGCATTCGCATCGTCGATGATTCCGGCCATAACATCTATCTGAATCAGACTTTTTTGAATTTCTTCGGTTACGCCGATGGGGCGGAAGTGGATGCCAGCCCGCCGCAGCAGCACTATACCCCGGAATGTTATACCGAATACCTCCGACGCGGGGAGCGTATCGCCCATGGCGAGCCGATCCCTGACGAATATGAAATAGATATCATCCGCAAAGACGGCGCCGTCCGGCATTTGCAGCTTTTCCGCCGGCAAGTTTTGTGGAACGGCAAAACGAATTTCAAATTCTATACAATGATATTACCGAACGCGTGCAGGCAGAAATTGGCTTAAAGCTTCGGAACAGAATTTCCGCAATTCCATGGATAAATCGTCCATCGGCATTCGTATTTCGGATAAGCAGGATTATAATTTATATGCCAACCAGGCGATGCTCGATATCTTTGGCTATAAGGATCTGGCCGAAATTCAAGCTAACCCTCCGTATAATTTTTATACGCCGGAATATTATGCCGGATTTTCTCATGCGACATCAGAAATTTCTGCGCGGGGAACCGATGCCGAAACAAATCGAAGCGGATATCGTCCGCAAAGACGGGACGGTCCGCAATCTGCAGATTTCCATGATGGATGTCTTCTGGGACGGCAAACAGCAGTACCAAACTCTCTACAACGATATCACGGAGCGCAAACAGGCTGAGGCCGCCTTGAAAACTTCTGAACAGAATTTCCGCAATTCTCTGGAACATTCGTTAATTGGCATCCGCATCGTTGATTCCGCCTGGCACACTCTGTATGCCAACCAAGCGTTTCTGAATATGTTTGGATATGCAAATTCGGCCGAAGCTGATGCCAGTACCCCTGAAAAAATATACACGCCGGAAGAATATCGGCACTTTCTGGAACGCGAGGAAAAACGTATGCGCGGTGAGTCATTACCGGATACGATGGAGATCGATACTCGCCGTAAAGACGGGGTTGTCCGGCGTATCCAGACTACCCGCAGAGAAATATTATGGGATGGCAAGCCCCAATACCAGATTTTTTACAATGATATCACCGAACGTGTTCAGGCTGAAGCTGCCTTGAAAGCGTCGGAAGAGAATTTCCGCAATACCCTGGATAGTTCGTTGATGGGTATTTTCATCGGTCACAGCGGTACTGTTTTGTACGTGAATCAGGCGTTTCTGGAGATGTTTGGATATAAAAATGTTGATGAAGTCAGAGCCACGCGGCCGGTTGAATTTTATAGTCCGGAATCATACGCCCAATATCTCGCCCATAAAGGACGGCAGAAACGCGGCGACCTGGACCTGGACAATTTTGAAATTGATATTGTGCGTAAAGATGGTTCTAAACGTCATTTGCAGGCTTATCGGAAGGAAGTGCTCTGGGATGGCCAATTGCGTTCCCAAATCCTCTATAACGATGTCACTGCACTGAAACAGGCGCAAGAAGAGCGTCAAAGAATGGAAGACAAAGCTCAGGTTGCCAGCCGGTTGGCGGTGGTCGGGGAAATGGCTGCCGGCGTTGCCCACGAAATCAACAATCCGCTCACCGGTGTCCTGGGTTTTTCTCAAATGCTGCTGGAAAAACCGAATGTACCGGAAGATGTTAAGGCTGAACTCAGACTGATTGTGGATGGCAGTCAGCGTGTGGCCGACATCGTGAAACGGCTGCTCACTTTCGCCCGCCAGACGAAACCGGTCAAAAGTGTAACTGATATTAACAGTCTGATTGATAATACGCTGAAGTTAAGGGAGTATGTTTTTAAAACGGCTAACATCAATGTGGTTACCTGTTTTGACCCGGAATTACCCTGGTCTGTTGTTGATCCCGGTCAAATGCAGCAGGTATTTCTCAATATCATCGTTAATGCCGAGCAGGCCATGAAAACGGCCCACGGTCGCGGTACCTTGACCGTTACCACCGAAACGAAAGGGAATAATATTTTCCTCTCATTTCAGGACGACGGCCCCGGTATCAAACCGGAGAATATGAAACGTTTATTTGAGCCGTTCTTCACCACTAAAGCGCCAGGTGAAGGTACCGGCCTGGGGTTGAGTTTATCCCGCTCTATTATCCTCGAACATAACGGCCACATGAGTGTTGAGAGCCAATTCGGTCACGGCGCTAATTTCGTTATCGAACTGCCGGTGGTTGAATCCTTGCCGTCCGGGGCTGATTCCCTGGAACACGCGGCTAAACCGCCGGCCGTGGCAGCGAAACCTGGCCGTATCCTGGTAATAGATGACGAACCAGGTGTCCGGATTTTGCTGGAAAGGGTGTTCATTCAGATGGGACACAAGGTGGATACTGTAGCTGATGCCGAATCTGCTATTGCTAAACTTGATGATGGGTCTGTTTACGATATCGTTCTGAGCGATGTCAGAATGCCCGGCATGAGTGGTATTGAACTGCATGCATTTATTTTGAAAAAAATGCCGGCCATGCGGAACAAAATTATTTTCATTACCGGTGACGTGATGGGTGCCGATATTAAAGATTTCCTGATGCAAAATAACCTGAGTTATTTTGCGAAGCCGTTCGATATTGAAGCTTTAAAAAACAAAATCTGCACGATGATGACGGCGGCACCCGGCGGAAACAACGGCTGAATTGGGAGTGTTCCATGACTACGCACAGTGAAATAGTCCTGATTGTTGACGACGAAAAGCTTGTCCGGCGGCTGCTTGTCTCCACTCTCTCGAGTGAAGGCTATACCTGTCTGGAAGCCGGTAATGCCGCAGAAGCGCTGGTCCATCTCCGTAATCATCAGGTAAGCGTCATACTGCTGGATATCATGATGCCGGGTGAATCCGGGGTAGAATTGCTCCGCGATGTCATGGCGGCACATCCCGATATTGCTCCCATCATGATTTCCGCCGTCTCAAATAGTGATATCGCCATTACCTGCATGAGACAGGGCGCCTATGACTATATTCTGAAACCTTTCAATACTAAGGAAGTATTACTGCGCATTGAATATGCCCTGGCTAAAAGGAAACTTATCCTCGATAACATCGCCTACCGCCAGCGTCTTGAAGAGAAAGTAGGAGAGCAGGCCGGGAAAATTCGTGCCTCAGAGGAAAATTTCCGTAACTCTTTGGATAATTCTCCCGTGGGCATTCGCATTGTTTCCACCGACGGTCAAACCACCTATGCCAACCGGGCGCTTTTGAATATTTACGGATATTCCGATATCAAAGAGATTGATTCTGTGCCGTATGATCAGCTTTATACGCCCGCGAGTTATGCCGAGCATCTGGAAAGGGTCAGGCAGGGTCAGGCAGGTGAGCCGGTGCCGTCAAATTATGAGTTGGATATTATCCGCAAGACCGGTGAAATACGGCAGCTTCTGGTAAGCCGCGGCGAAGTCCTCTGGAACGGTGAACGCCGGTACCAGATGTTGTACCAGGACATTACGGAAAGGAAACAGACCGAAAAAGCGCTGCAGGCAAGCTATAATAAACTGGATAAAACGCTGGATGCTGTTATCCGCACCGTGGCGCTGACCGTCGAGATGCGGGACCCTTATACCGCCGGACACCAGCAGCGTGTCTCCCTGCTCGCTTGTGCCATCGCTGCAGAGATGGGTCTTCCCCCGGATAAAATCAAAGGAATCGGGGTCGTCGGCGCCATCCACGATATCGGGAAAATCTGTGTCCCGGCGGAAATCCTCAGCAAACCCGGCCGGATTACGCAAGCTGAATTCAGCATCATCAAAGAACATCCTCAAACCGGATATGATATCCTGAAAGGTATCGATTTCCCCTGGCCTGTCGCGCAGTCCGTGCTTCAGCATCATGAAAGAATGAATGGTTCCGGCTATCCCGCCGGACTTTCCGGTGATAATATTATTCTGGAAGCCAGGATAATTGCGGTGGCTGATGTCGTCGAAGCCATGGCTTCTCACCGCCCTTATCGTCCGTCTTTGGGGAAAGAAAAAGCCCTGGCAGAAATTTCACAGCAAAAAGGAATTATTTATGATGCGGCTGTCGTGGATGCTTGTTTGAAAATTTTTAGTGAGCAGGGGTTTACTCTGGATTGATAGAATCTAGATTAATCAAATCTTGAAAGCATTGTATTAACAAGGAGTAATGATATGCAAATAGATGAATTGCTTCGGCTGATGGTCGATAAAAAAGCCTCGGATTTACATTTAAAGATCGCTTGTATGCCGGCCTTTCGTATCGATGGCGCGCTGATTAGACAGGGTCTTTTCCCGCCGCTTGACCTCAAAGACATTGAAGAGGTATTTCAGCAGGTCACTACTCCTGAGCAAAGGGCCACCTTCATGGTAGACCATGAACTTGATTTTGCTTATAGCGTTCCCGGTCTGGCCCGGTTCCGTGTCAATATCCTGCAGCAGCGGGGGACCATGGGTTTTGTTTTCCGGCTGGTGCCTTTCCGCATTGCTACCATTGATGAATTGGATTTACCGCAAATTTTAAAAGAACTTGTTGTGAAACCGCGAGGATTGATTCTGGTTACGGGGCCCACTGGCAGCGGCAAATCGACCACGCTGGCCGCCATGATTGATTATCTCAACCAAAATGCTGCGCGCAGCGTCATTACCATCGAGGACCCCATTGAGTTTTTACACAAAGATGAGAAATGTATCATTGTTCAGCGTGACCTGGGGGACGATACGCAGAGTTTTGCCACGGCGTTAACCCATTCGCTGCGCCACGACCCCAATGTGATTGTCGTCGGCGAAATGCGTGACCTGGATACTATTAGTACCGCAATCAGGGCAGCTGAGACCGGTCACCTTGTCCTGAGCACCTTGCACACCACCGATGCCGCCCAGACCGTCGACCGGATTATTGATGTATTCCCCCACGGGCAGCAGCAGCAAATCAGATTGCAATTGTCGCAGGCGCTGGAAGCGATATTGTCCCAAACCCTCTTGCCCCTTGCCGGGGGTAAAGGCCGGGTTGCCGCCTTTGAAATTATGATTGCTAATGCCGCGGTCAGAAATCTGATTCGTGATGAAAGAACATTTGAGCTGCACAATGTAATGCAGTTGTGCGGCGGAGAAGGTATGCGGACGCTTGATGAAGCACTGGCTAGCCTGGTGAAAGAACACAAAATCACATTGGAGCAGGCGCTGGTAAAAAGCAGCAATCCGCAGCATCTGAAAGGGTTCCTCGGCGTCAGCGCCATGCGCTCTCCGGCGCAAAATGTGCCTTGACCCGGTTAATATTGCCCCGTATTCGGTACCAAAAAGTACTAATTCTGTAATCTGCCGCAAATGGCTGAGTTGAGCTCAAACCTGTCGTCTTAACGGCAATTCAAGGCGGCAGTTTCTGAAAAACGGGAATGTACTAAAGAATTGCGGAAATAGCCCTAAAGGGCTATATGCTCACTTCATGATAAATGGTTTAATAGTCTCAAATCATCACGACATGTGTCAATACAATCAAGATAATTAGTTCGTTAGGAGATTGAACCCGTGCCGCAGGAAATCAAATATCCCGCTCATTGTTATCGCTGGAAAAATTTGTTGCAACACCGTTGTTAGTGCGGGCGATTCTCTTCTGATTGCCTTAGGTTAGTATTCAGCAAAGTTCGAAGATGATTATAGTGTGTTTATTTTTACGGCGTTTGAAATTGAGAAAAATTGCCCGGAAGTGAACCCGAATCGGTAATGAATTCTCCCTGTATGGATGAGGAAATGGTTAAAAAAGATTACGCCCGGAATCAATCTTCTGGTACACGCGAACCGCCGAAGCAGCCGGACAACGCCCTTAATGTGCTTGAAGATGGCGAAAAATATCAGGCAGTTTTTCAATTTGCCGGCGATGTCATTTTGCTTGTCGATGACAAGGGTATTATCACCGATGCCAATAACAAGCTGGTTGAGATTGGCGGTTATCAGCGGGAAGAGTTTATTGGCAAAAATATCAGCACCCTGGCAGGAATGATGACCGCACAAAGCAAGACAAAAGTACTGAAGAACTTTAAAAAACGGATTGCCGGCGCCAAAATCCCGCCCTACGAAGTTGAACTGTTGAAAAAAAATGGAGAGGAGTTAGTCTACGAAATAAACGCTCAGCCTTTAACAAAGGCCGGCAGACTAATCGGCGATCTGGTTATTCTGCGGGATGTTACCGGGCGTAAAAAGATAGAAGAAGCCTTAAGGGATTCCGAAAAAAATTACCGCGATTTTTTAGATAACTCATCCATGGGTATCCGTGTCCGGAATGAAGATGGTAATATTTTATATTTAAACCAGGCGTATCTGGATATCTTTGGTTTCGAAAGTATCGAGGAAGCTAAATCTGTTCCTCCGGTCGAACGCTATACCCCTGAATCTTTTGCTGAATATCTCACGCGGGCGGAAAAAGTGTCACGTGGGGAAACCGTTTCCAACAGAATCGAAGTTGACATCATCCGTAAAGATGGGGCAATACGGCATGTGCAGGTTTTTGGCAGAAGCGTGTTCAGGAATGGCAAACAGCAGGGACAAACTTTTTATAATGACATCACTGCAATCACACAGGCAGAAAATGTTTTAAAAACTTCGGAGCAAAATCTCAGCCATGCTCTGGATCAGTTGCCGATGGGTTTTCGAATTACCGATTACGAAGATAATACTCTGTATCTGAATCAGGCATTTTTAGATATTTTCGGCTATGAGAATGCCGATGAAGTTAAGACAAAACCTCCCGTTAAAAATTTTTATACCCACGATTCTTTTGCGGATTATCTCTTGCGCCGGGAGAAAATTCTACGTGATGAATCGCGCGAGAAAAGTGTAAAAGTCGATATTATCCGGAAAGACGGCGCTCTACGCCATTTACAGCTTTTTACCGGAGATGTAATCTGGAACGGTAAAAAACAGGTCCAGACGCTTTATGTGGATATTACCGAACAAAACAAGATCGAAAGAGCCTTAATTAATAGCGAACAAAACCTGCGTAATGCCCTGGAAAATTTGCCCATGGGCATTCGTATCGCTGACAATGACAACAACAGCCTGTATCTAAACCGGGCCTTTCTCAATATTTACGGCTATCAGAATATCGAAGAAACAAGAGGTATTTCGTTGATTAGCCACTACACTCCGGAGTCTTACGCCGAATATCTGCGGCGCCGCGAACGAAGGTTGAACGGCGCTCCCCACCAGGACACCATCGAAGTAAGCATTATTCGTAAAGATGGTGCCATTCGGCATTTACGGCTCTCTACCGCTGAAATATTTTGGGACGGCAAGCAGCAATCCCTTACCATTTTTAACGATATCACTGAACGCAAACAGGCGGAGCAGCTTTATAATACTCTTGCCGAAAGTTCGCCCGGTGGTGTTTACATCGCCCAAAATAAGAAATTCGTTTTCACCAACGCTGTTTTCCAGAAAAATATCGGCTATACCGCGGAAGAATTGAAGGAAATTGGGCCCACCACGCTGGTTCACCCGGAAGACCGGGCGGCTGTCAGACAGAATGCAGTGCAGATGCTGAAAGGCAAACGCGCTCAACCTTATATTTTCCGGGTAATCACTAAAACCGGTGAAATCAGATGGGGTTTGGAAACTATGACCTCCATCATCTACGGCGGCAAACGGGCCATGCTGGGTAACTTCATTGATATCACCGAAAGAAAACAGGCCGAGGAAAAACTGGAACAGGCTGCTCAGGAATGGAGAACAACTTTCGATTCGATTACCGACGTGATTTCTATTCACGACAGGGATAACCGGATTATCCGCATGAACAAAGCTTATGCCGATTTATTGAAAAAGACGCCCCAGGAACTTGTCGGTAAATTTTGCCACGAATTGATGCACGGAAAGCAAGAACCGCCTGCCAACTGCCCGCATCTGAAGACGATGAACAGCGGTAAACCTGCCGCGGCTGAAATCTATAACCCTAATTTTGAGATTTACGTTCACGAATCCACTTCACTGTTGTTTGACGAAAAAGGGCAAGTATCTGGTTCTGTTATCGTTGCCAGAGATGTGACCCAGCAGAAACGAATGGAAGAGCAACTTATTTTGACCGACCGTCTGGCATCAATTGGTGAATTATCTTCCGGCATTGCCCATGAATTGAATAACCCCTTGACCAGTGTTATCGGTTTCTCTCAATTGTTGATACAGGGCAACATTCCGGATAATATTAAAGAAGATTTAGGAATTATTTATAGCGAAGCGCAGCGCGCGGCTGTAATTGTTAAAAATCTCCTCACTTTTGCCCGAAAACATGCACCTGTGACGCAGTTGGGCCAGGTCAATATCGTTATTGAAGACGTATTAAGGTTGCGTGCCTATGAGGAAAGGGTCAATAATATTGAAGTCGACAAACATTTGGCCCCGGATATCCCCGAAATAATGATGGATCCCTTCCAGATACAGCAAGTTTTTCTTAATATCGTCGTAAACGCCGAATTTGCTATGCTGGAAGAGCACCAGCGGGGGAAATTAATCATCACTTCCGAAAAGGCGAATGGCATGGTCAAAATTACATTTACCGATGACGGCCCGGGAATTACGGAGGCTAACCTGAAACGTATCTTTAATCCATTTTTCACTACCAAAGAAGTGGGTAAAGGGACCGGGCTCGGCTTGAGTATTTGCCACGGGATTATCACCGAACATGGTGGTAAAATCTATGTCAGAAGTGTTAAAGGTCAGGGGGCAACTTTCGTCGTAGAGTTACCGCTTACCGGATGATCTCAAATCGTTCTATCCTAAGGTTAATCTCCGGAGAAGAGAAAATGGGCACAGCGCAGGAACAGAATAAGATCAAGCGTGAACAGAATATTTTGATTGTGGATGATGAAATCACCATCCGGCTGCTTCTCCACCAGAAAATGACACAGCATGGGTATCACTGTGAAGAAGTCAGTTCTTCAGAAGAAGCGTTGCTCAAATTGAGTTCTTATCCGGCAGACCTCGTAATGCTGGATATGAAAATGCCGGGAAAATCCGGTATGGATTTACTGCCGGAATTAAAAACCGGATACCCCGGCATCGCTGTCATCATGGCTACCGCAGTCGCCGAATCCAATCTCGCTATCCGCTGTATGCGGTTGGGAGCTGATGATTATATTACCAAGCCGTTTAATCTGGACGAAGTAGTCATGTGCGTGGAAAAAGTTTTAGAAAAACGGGAATTGGAGCTCCAAATCAGTGAATACCAGCAGCAGTTGCAGCAGAAAGTTGAGCATCAGACTGCTGAAATCCGGGCGCTTTTTCTCGGCTCTATTGAATCGCTTGTTTTTGCCCTGGAAGCGAAGGATAAATATACTGCCGGACATTCGCGGCGGGTTACTGACATTGCATTGGCCATCGGCCGGGAGCTTCATTTGTCCGAGGAAAATCTGGAGAATCTGCGTTGGGGCAGCTTGTTGCATGATGTTGGCAAAATTGCCGTTGACCAGTTCGTTCAGAACAAACCGGGTAAACTTACTCCGGCTGAATATGAACATATTATGATTCATGCCCATATCGGCGCCGGCATCGTGAAACCTGTAGTCAATCAAAAGGTCGTGGATATTGTTGAACACCATCATGACCATTATGACGGCACCGGGCTTCATCAGGTGGCAGTTGGCGAAGATATACCGTTAGGTTCCAGAATTTTGGCCCTCGCCGATGCCTACGATGCCATGACCTCCAATCGTCCCTACCGGCCTGCCTTGCCTGTGGAGGAGGCCCGTCAGGAGATAGAACGGTGTTCCGGTACCCAGTTTGACCCGCTTGCTGCTGCCGCTTTCCTGAAAACACCGATATCTCACTCCATGCCCGAGAAAGATAGTGTTAGGATATAGCTATATCCGTCCGTCTGTATTAACAAAAGGAGAATTGAGCAAATATGGAACAGGTTGAAAATAAAAAGAAAGTACTGATTGTTGACGATGAACCTAATGTCCGGCGTCTTCTGCATACTATTTTAGGCAAAACATTTGATGTTTTAGAAGCCGAAGACGGGAGACAGGCAATAGAAATAACCAACTCTCAAAAACCGGATGTTGTTCTGATGGATATGATGATGCCCAAAATGGACGGACTCACGGCCTGCCATATGATTAAAAATGACCCGGCGACAAAATCAATTCCTGTAATCATGGTCACCGCTATCGGATTTGAACTTAATGTCAAGCTCAGTCAACAGATGGGTGCCAGCGGCTATGTTACCAAACCGTTTTCGTCGGAAGATTTGCTCGGGAAAATTACTCAGGTTTTAGCCCCGGTATAATTGTTATCTGGTTCCCCTGTTAGAGCTTTTACAGCCGGGAAAACAGTATCGATGGTACGCTTGGTGGGGTTCGAACCCACGACCTCAGCCTTCGCAGGGCCGCGCTCTATCCAAACTGAGCTACAAGCGCAAAAAATAAGTGGTGCCGAAGGAGAGATTTGAACTCTCATGCCCGTGAGGACACTACGCCCTGAACGTAGCGCGTCTGCCATTCCGCCACTTCGGCACTTGGCACCACTAGACCGGAGAATTTCCCCGGCCACTTATTAAATTTAACGTAATAAGAGCAATTAGTCAACTATTTTAACCAAATCGCGGCCGTTTTCAAGCTGCCTTTCTTTTTTAACCGCTATTCTTCATACATTGTACAAAAATATCCCGGATATAGTCTGGCTGCTAAAATTGACAGTTTCTGTCAATCGCCTTAAGATGGTTACAACAATACCCAATAGGAAAATAAAATGAATATTCTCGTGACCAATGATGACGGCATTGATTCCAGGGGTCTGTGGGCGTTAGCCGGGGCAATGAACCGGATTGGGCAGGTGACAATCGTCGCTCCGGATAAAGAACGCAGCGGTGTCGGTTCCGGCCTAACTTTACATAATGGCATTGATGTCAAAATTATCGCGTCTCTTATTCCGGAAATCAAGGCTTATGCCCTTAGCGGCACTCCCGGCGATTGTGTCATGTACGGTATCAACCGGCTGTTTCCGGACAAATTGGATTTAGTTGTCTCCGGCATCAATCCCGGTCCCAATATCGGGCGGGATATTCATTATTCCGGCACGGTGATGGCGACCCTGCAGGGCTATTTTCGGAAAATACCCTCAATCGCGGTATCTTTATACCCGAAAACCCGCCAGGAAGAATTGAAATATGATTTGGCTGCTGAAATCGCCCAAAAATTTGCTTTACGCATTAAAAACGGGGAACTTCAGACTGACGCAATCCTTAATATCAACGTTCCCAATCTCCCGGACAGTCTGATTAAAGGCATTATGACCACCCGCACCGCGGATACCGGTTATGTGCGGCTTTCCTCGGTCGCCGGCGATAATGTGGTCAATTACACTTTGGAATTGGATAAATTATTCAATAGCAGTGTCGTTCCTGGCACCGATATCTGGGCCATTCATTCCGGTTATGTTTCTGTCAGCCTGTTGCGTTTTGAAGTAGACCATCGGGAAGTACCTGCGTCTTTCGATGCATTAGTACAGGGAATCGGCAATGAATTCTTCGGGGATCTGCGCTAAAATTCAGAGTAATCTGTCATTTAGTTCGATGTAGGAGTACTAAAATGAAAATAATTGACCTGCGCAGCGATACCGTCACCCATCCGACCGATGCCATGCGGCAGGCGATGTCTGCGGCCGAAGTAGGCGATGATGTCTTCGGTGAAGACCCGACCGTTAATCGTCTTGAGACTATGGCGGCACAAAAAATGGGTAAAGAAGCGGCGCTCTTCACCGTCAGCGGCACCATGAGCAACCTGGTTGCGGTGTTGACCCATACGCAGCACGGCAATGAAATCATTCTCGGTACCGAGGCGCATATTTTCTTGAATGAAGTCGGTGGGGCGGCGGCGCTGGGGGGCGTGATGGTACATACGGTTGCCAATGACGCCGCAGGCCGATTACCCCTCGCTGATATTGAAAATGGCCGTCCGCGATAAAAATATCCATTATCCCGAAACAACCCTCCTTTGTCTGGAAAATACACAGAATCGCTGTGGCGGCGTGGTCCTTGCACCGGATTATACGCAACAGGCAGCGGCGCTGGCTCATCGTCATGGCCTCAAAGTCCACCTGGACGGCGCGCGTGTTTTCAACGCTGCTGTTGCCCTGGGTATCCCCGCAGTTGAGCTTACTAAAGAAGTGGACTCAGTTGGGTTTTGTCTTTCCAAAGGGTTAAGCGCTCCCGTCGGTTCCGTGCTCTGCGGCAGCCGGGAATTTATCGAACGGGCGCGGAAAAAACGCAAAATGCTGGGCGGCGGTATGCGGCAGGCCGGCGTCATTGCGGCCGCCGGTATCGTAGCGCTGGAAACAATGGTTGACCGTTTAGCCGAAGACCATGCCAATGCCCGCAAATTAGCCGCAGGGTTGGCCCAAATCCGCGGTATTGCGCTGGCTCAGGCAAAAGTTGACACCAATATCGTGATATTTGATTTGTCTCCATCCTTTCCGGTGAACCAGTTTATCTCTAAACTCAATTCATCCGGGGTTAAAATCAGCCGCTTCGGCAATTATCGGTTCCGCGCCGTCACCCATCGCATGGTGGATACGGCGGATATTGATTCGGCTTTAGACCGCATGGAAAAGGTTTGTCGTGAATTAAGACCTGGATAAAATTATTTTAGGAGTCAGCATACGATTGACCGATTTAATTCAGGATGTTACTCCCGATTTAAAACTCCTCAATTTTTGCCCGGCCGGCAGCGGGTTCGAAAATTTTCTTTCATCTTACCTGCTTATCGGTCAGAAAAAGGCGCTGGTGGATGTCGGACCGCAAGTTACTATTCCCGGCTTGCTCGCCGCTTTAGCCGCTGCCGGTGTCAGCCCGGACGAAATTGACTATATCATTCTCACCCATATTCACATGGACCATGCCGGTGGAATAGGTCTTGCTGCCAAAGAAATGAAAAACGCGCAGGTGCTGGTGCATCCCCGGGCAACCGCCCACCTGGTTGACCCGTCCGCGCTCTGGCAAGCCAGTCTGGCTGCGCTCGGCAGTTTGGCCTTGAAATATGGCCACATCGAACCGGTGCCGCGCAGACCGCATTATATCTGTCGAAGATGGCATGAACCTTGACCTTGGAAAAGGTTTAAACCTTGAAATTTACCATACGCCCGGTCATGCCCCGCATCACATTGCGGTCTTCGTAAAGAAGTATCGGATTTTATTGGCCGGTGATATGGCGGGTATTGATATGAATGGTTTCCTGCGCCCCGGTACCGCGCCGCCGTTCCGTTTACAGAATTATCTGGATTCGCTGGATAAAATGATTGCTCTCCAGCCTCAAAAAATCGGTTATGCCCATTTTGGCTGTTATGACGGTGCTCTGTATCGGTTAACGTCTATTCGTGCCCAGACCCTGCGCTGGTACGCAATTGCTCAAGACGGAGTGAAAGAAAATCGAACACCCGAAGAAATTCTCCGTGTAATTCTGGAAAGTGAAAATCATTCTGAAAACGTGAAAACTATGGTTCCCGGTGTCTACCAGCGCGAATACCCGCTGATTCTCAATACCGTTCACGGTTTGATGACTGCCCGGTAGGCTCTTATCCGATAATCAGGTCTTCCAGGCTGCGTTTGGGAATGTGTCTTACACCCTGCTCGTCCCACCAGCCGCGCACGTTGCCTGTTGCCGGGTCTACCGGCTCAAAAACATAGCTTTCTTTCGGCTTGCCGATGGTCAGGACCAGCAGAATTTCGTAGCGTTCGGGGATATTGAGTGCTTTCCGTAATTCTTTCCGGTTGATCATCCCCACCATACAGCCGCCCAGACCCTTTTCGGTTGCGCCCAGTAGGATGCTCTGCGCTGCGATGCCGTGGTCTACTTCTGTCGGACCGTAAGTTCCCAGTTGTGTATCGTTCATGATAATAATGTAAGCCGCCGGCCTCTCGCCTTTCGGCGGGTCGCCCCCGAGGCTGATATGACTGTAGATAATCTCGTTTTTCGCCGTTTCGCATGCAAGATAATACTTTAGAAGCTGCCGGTTGCCGCCGGATGGAGAAAACCTTGCCAGTTCAATCAGCTCCAGCAGTGTTTCACGGTCTACCGGTATCTCCTGATGATAGCGGCGGGTGCTCCGGTTTTTTATCACTAAATCTTTTAACATGCTTCTGCCTTCTCTTCAATCCCTTTCAATTTCAGGTGATTCCGGCCTTTTGTTCTAAGTCGCAGAAATCTAATCTTCAATTCCCTTGCGGGATATTAGACCTTTATCGTAATAATGTTTGACTTCGACCATCTCCGTCACCAGGTCGGCCGCAGCAATCAATTCTTGTGGCGCATATCTGCCGGTAAATATTAACTCTACTCCATCCGGTTTCGTTTTTACCAGTTCCAGCATCTCTTCCACTGTAATCAGTTTGAAAAAATGTGCTGTGTTGATTTCATCCAGCACGACGATATCATATTTCCCGGATAACATCGCTGTCCTGGCTTTTAGCAGCCCCTTTTTCGCGTTTTTTAAACTTTCGGCATCGGGGTGTTCTTTATCCCGGGTAAATCCTGTTTTACCATATTGCTCGAGGGTAATGTAGTCTGCCACGATTTTTACGGCCTCGAGTTCACTGCACTGTTGCCCTTTCATGAATTGGCCGATGTATGTTTTCAGTCCGCAGCCCATTGCCCGGAACGCCAGGCCAAGTGCGGCTGTTGTTTTACCTTTGCCGTTGCCGGTGTAGACCTGAAGATACCCTTTTCCGATTGAGCCCTGTTTGATTGTTGACATAATGGATATTATTATCTCTTCCGCGCGTCGATTCGTGTATATTTGATATTTTCGGATATCAGTTTTTGCTGCACCGCCGGGACCTCGCTCCCGGTGCATATAACATAAAATGGCAGTCCGGAACGGGCGGCCTCA
The DNA here is from genome assembly GCA_963772985.1 of uncultured Chloroflexia bacterium. Taxonomy (GTDB): domain Bacteria; phylum Chloroflexota; class Dehalococcoidia; order Dehalococcoidales; family Fen-1064; genus Fen-1064. The sequence goes on along the minus strand of CAVYZP010000015.1, from coordinate 3,897 downwards.
ATTGCCGCTTGTGCCACCCCGTATAAATAATTTGGTTCGATACCGGTACGCCGCAGCGTGACAATTGCTTCTATTCCGATGGCGCCGGTTAATTTACTCTTAGCGAGACCTTTTTTCAACTTGGTCATGTCCACTTTTTTAGAACCGCCGTTTTGAATCGTCGGAATTTCCAGTATCGTAACCTGTCCGGCTTCCAGTTTTACGATGCCTTGAATGTCCATCACCCCGATATCTTCACCCTTTTTCGCTTTCTCGGCCGTGATGCCGCTGGCGCCGTTATTGCTATTGTTAGAAGCATAAAGCAGACCGTTTTTCATCTCCAGGCTGACCGTTTGACTTTTCTCCAGGTCAACTTCTGCGATTGCTGCCCAGGTCGTGATATTGGTCAGCACTCTTTCCGCGGCAAAGGAGTATTGCTGCAGCTGCCGCAGTGATTTCAGCATCCAGTTTATGCCTTCTTTGGTGATGCGGTACCGGGAGCGTCCTTCGGATGTAATCCAGCCGTCTTTTTCCAGTTTGTTGATGTAATCGGAAACGGCCTGTGAAGTAACTCCGATGTTCCTGGCGATGTCTTTTTGCTGGATGCTCGGTTGATTGGCGGCGATTTCCACCATTATCTGGAACCTGGTTGCCAGATTCTTATTATGCAATACCTGTGCCATACGCATCTCCTGTATCTGTACAAACGCCGTATTACTTTAATATATCAGCGCATGTTAATAATAATTGCTTGGTATTATCCTATCAGAAAATTAAAAATTATTCCAACAAATTGATTAAAACACAAGAATACTTGAGTTGAACAGCGTCGGGTTTAAAGCGGAAACTATTCGAAATGCGCTAAATGCAGGTACCAGTGGATGATGTTGCTGCCGTAGAAGAACGTGATAATTGTTGCCAGTGACAGATATGGCCCGAAAGGGATGCCTTCTTTCCGTGATTTCTTTTTAAAAAGCAGCAGTATTATCGCCACTATTCCGCCCAGGATTATCCCTCCGAAAACCGCCACGATCACATTGGGGAAACCGGTCATCAATCCTATCAGCGCGGCCATTTTCACATCGCCCAGCCCCATTCCTTTCCGGTATATCAAAGCCGGTACAAACAGAATCAGGAATCCCACCGCCCCACCTAACAGCCCGAAAAGCACATTGTGCCAGCTGTATAAATTCGGCACAAAGAAATTGACCACCAGCGCAATCAGCAGAAAAGGATATGTTAATTTATTCAGAATTAATTGATGGTTCAGGTCGATGACGGCAATCGCAATCAGCACTGCGCTGTAAACGATCGTCACCCCTAAAATCGGTTTCCAGCCGAACTTCCAGAACAATAACGCGGTCAACAGCCCCGTGCCCAGCTCCACCCAGAAAATACGCTGCGGGATTTTTACCTTGCAGTAACGGCACCGCCCGCGCAGAAAGAGGTAGCTGAAAACCGGGAACAGGTCCGGCCAGGAAAGTTGGTGCTGACACGCATCACAGCTGGATGGTGGATACACAATCGATTTATCCGCCGGTAATCGGTCGATGATAACATTCAAAAAGCTGCCGATGGCCGCTCCCAGAATGCCGAAAATAATGATATATACTATTTCCATGGTATTTATACATTGTGCATGATTTCAGGTCTGGCGTCAATAATTTGGCTTGTAACGTCGCTCTGTTAGCAAAACCCGAAGCCGAATAAAATAAACGAGGGCAGACAAGCAAAAAATAGAGTGGGATTCAAAATAGTGCGCAATCGGACGCTGATACAACCAACTGGGATTACTTTGTTACTCCGGTTAAATCGCTGTCTGTCACTCGTTTTGATTTCGGCCAGGCTATAAAGAAAGCGAACCTTTCGGAGCTCGCTTGGAGCAGATGATGCCGTCTAAGACTGCCTAACAGAGGTCGGAGGAATGCTGGCTCTCGTATAGCGCAATGCCTTATATTGGGGAAAATCGATCGATTAAAAGGAGATTTGATGGGTACTTGACTTTGTAGGGCAGGTCACCTCTTCTATCCCAAGTTCTTGCCTTACCGAATAGAGTAACGTCACCTGAGCTTTCTTACGGAGCTGAATTAGTTTTTACATAATTTTCTCCGCTAATCTAACGTTCCAACTATCCTATTACAGATTACAGCTTGAGCAGCTAAACGTCTAGCAATGCATATCAGGAGATAAATGACCTTGAGGCACATTCTGGCGGTGCTGGGGGTGTTAACAGGGCAAAGCGGATGACTTGTCTCTCGGCCGATGATACGCTGTTCAATCGTGTCGACGGACTTGTCTTTGTCCGCAGCGTAAATCACGATAAACCTTGTGGTCGCCAGTGGTTGTTATAAACTAATCTCCAGGCCGCTGATGACCTTCAAGTCTGGAAACGAATAATGCTCCACGTTATTGGTGAGCAACGGAACGCCAAGACACAGAGACGAAGCGGCGATTATGGCATCGACCATACCAATCCTTGGCTTTTACCGTTAACGGTCGGTGGAGGAGTGGTAGGGCTTGTTTGATAACACTATCCTCGGTAACAGCGCCTTGGCCAAGCTGGCAAATGCCAGCTAGCAAATTGTTTCGAGGGCTCCAATTACAAGGAAAAACTATCCCCGCACAAGCTGAAGGGGTATTGACATCAGTAAAGTAGAAGTAGTACAACTTTAATAATCCCCGGGGTCAAAGACTGTGGTTAGTGATCGGTCAAATAACGCGGTTTTCGACATTGCCGGCGCAGTTTTTAGGATGTTTAATCAGACCCTACATAGTAAACTGTAATAATCTGGAGTTAATTTCGATATTCTTAGAAACAGCCATTGATTCTGCGTCCTCAAAGTGGGAAAATTTTATTCAGGAGAGCGGAAATGACAAATTATGAGCAAATGAGGAAAAAATGGCAAACAAGATTGAAGTTGGGAAAAGCGGAAGGCTGCTTTGATTCCAAGAAACTTACGCCAGGCAAGTTCTGCGTGCACATCACAGATTGCGGAGGGACTTCGATGTCAAATATGTCGGAAATTGAAATCACCGGGTATTTTGAGTCTCCGCAAGATTTCCTCGGATATTTGAGATTTGCAAAAATTTCTGCGATATTGGATGTAGACACTCAAACCTATCAACGACCATATCCGGCGGTTGCAGACTCGTATTTGGGAAAATATGAAAAAGATAAAAGAAACGAAATTGATTGGCTACTCGGTCAAATTGATAAATATTTGATATCCGAAGTAATATCCGGGGAACAGTTATCCGACGTCTTAGATACGTTTAATGCCGCTTTTATGGACACAAATCCAGAAGTTCAGCTTCTGGCGTGGGGTTCTGTGTATGAAACATTAACCAGTCCATATTTTAGGGAAGGGGATGAAGATCAGAATATGCCGGTGGAATTACGGGAATTGCTTGAAAGTGGCAATTTTGATGAGACCAAACAAGAAGACTTGAATATGGCTCGGGACTACTTTGAAAGTAGGATTAATGCATGAGAAATATTACCGTGAACTATGTTTGCCTGGTCATCAACAAGTCGTGCGAGATCGGACAACACAAATTATTTTCTTAGCCTGTGGTTGGTACTGTTTTGCAATAGCTTGGAGTGGCTGGAGACAAGGGGCTGGTGGTGCTTCCTGCTCAAATCGAACTTGCAAGAGAGGATCACGAAAGCGAAAAATTTGCCGACAGAGATTCCCATATACCCAGGGCTTCCTGGTCGATTAAAAAAAATTGGTAACCACACATCAAACCATTGCGATTGTGCATCCATCATCTGCACTGACTTTTTCGCTAGACTTTTTGCACGTCTTTTGAGACATGAACGGGCAAATGACTTCAGATTAAATTTAAGTAAGATAAGGTATTCCAAATTATTAACTTGTTTGTGCGTTCCATCGATATCCGGGTGTAACCGGTTTA
>CAVYZP010000014.1:0-33214 GCA_963772985.1 uncultured Chloroflexia bacterium | reverse complement strand
TCGCCATTTGTGGAGAGGGAGCCAGAGGGTGAGGGATAGGTCGTGTAAATACCCAACCTGGCAACACTGAATCGACCAAAATTATTGAAAGGACACAGCCATATGTTAGTTGTAATGAAAAATGACGCCACTAAAGAGCAGGTTCAGGCAGTAATCGAGGAAATCGAGAAAATGGGCTTCCGCGGCATTCCCATGCCCGGTGCCGAAAGGACCGCGGTCTGCATTGTCGGCAACAAAGGCCCCGTCGATGATTATCGCCTGCTGATGTTGGAAGGCGTCAAAGAAGCCATCCCCGTCACCAAACCGTTCAAACTGGTCAGTAAAGAAACAAAACCCGAACCCACCGTCATCAGCATCGGGAACATTAGAATCGGTGCTGGTGAAGTCGTCATCATGGCTGGGCCGTGTGCCGTCGAAAGCGAGAAACAATGCCTGACCATCGCCCAATCCGTTAAAAAAAGCGGCGCAAAAATATTTCGCGGCGGCGCCTTCAAACCCCGGACATCCCCCTACAGTTTTCAGGGACTCGGCGAAGACGGCTTGAAAATCCTGGCTAAAGTCCGCGAGGAAACCGGCCTGTTAATCGTCACCGAGGCCACCGATAACGCCAGTATCGACCTTGTCGAACAATATGCCGATATTATCCAGATCGGCGCCCGAAATATGCAGAACTACTCCCTTTTGCGCCGTGCCGGCCAGGCATCGAAACCCATTTTGCTTAAGCGCGGTCTGGCTGCCACTATTGACGAGTTACTGATGTCCGCTGAATACATCATGTCCGAGGGCAATCCCCGGATTATCTTATGCGAACGCGGCATCCGCACATTTACTAACACCACCCGCAATACGCTGGATTTAAGCGCCATCCCGTCCATCAAAGAACTCAGCCACCTCCCTATTATTGTCGACCCCAGCCACGCTGCCGGACGCCGCGAATTTGTTATTCCCCTGTCCAAAGCCGCCGTCGCGGTCGGCGCGGACGGCCTCATCGTTGAAGTCCATAACGACCCCGCCCATGCCCTCTCCGACGGCGCCCAATCCCTTTACCTCGATCAATTCGCCCAGCTCATGCAAGAAATTAAACCATACAGAATATAGCGCTGCTATCCACTGAATGTGTTTTCTGTAGGGTCGGTTTTCGAACCTTGAGTATTTCAACGAAATACTTTCAACAGCAGTTGAAATGTACGACCGCCCGTCATTAGTGGCACAGGCGTCCCTGCCTATGCTTCGGAGAATCGTTGTACGCTGGGTGTATCCCCCCGGTACTCCATACCGGCGGAAGTCGGTGTCTACAGCTTGGTAAAATAAAACCGTGTTGATGATTATTCCCTAAAAAATATGTTTCTTGTCTGCAGGGGAGGGTTTAGTCGCAGACGTAACCCTCCCACCCCGTTCTCCATACTATCAGAAGCCTTCATCCATTTTTTTAGGTACCTGCCCGTTTCTCCATCCCTTTTAAGGCTCACCGTCCGCCTCAAGAGGAAGGGATTAAAGGAGAATTGACCTTCTGCGGAACAGTGCGACTCACTCAAGTCGCCCTGGCAGCTCACGTTGATATCCATTCGCGCCCCTGATTCCCGCCTATCTTTTTGTCCTGAAATCCGTTATAACATAGTAAACAACCGAAAACATCATCCCGGAGTAATCAATTGGCCAGAAAAATATTTTCGCTCTTTTTAGCGGCAGCAATAATCGGTATCCTGTTCACCGGCTGCGCGAAAACTTCACCCACAACCGTGACCGGTTTCGGCACGTTGAAAGTCGTCGTTTATGGCCTCGACCGCCAGCCTTTGAACGGCGCCAAAGTCGTCTCCGACAGCCAGCCTGACGGTCAGCTCAAAGTCACCGGTCTGACCGACCAGAATGGCACGGTCCTGTTCCAGAATATTAAGGCCGGTCAATATGATTTTTATCTTGACCGGTTCGATTATAACCAGATGCAAACGTCTGTCTTCGTCAACCCCAACCAGACCACGGAAATACCGGTTTACATGGCTGCGACCAATCCCGGTTCGACAACTCCGGTCACAACCACCGGGAATTAATTAACCAATATCATTATTTCCTTGCCCGCACGTTAATCCTTCTGAAAGTTTCGAAACACTTCCCGTCTATCTGCAAAGTGGCCGCCAGCATTTTCTCCACCACATGATTTCTGAAACTTTGTTTTGCTTTTTGCGGCACAACCTCCAGAAAAGGCACCAGGCTCGGTTGGTCAATCCATTTAGTTATCGCATCTGCGTCCGGGAAATAACGGTCGGCATTTTCTCCCCATACTTTCACTTCGTGAAAAGGAAATTTCTGCACCAGGGATTCATAAACATCAACATCCGGCATATACCACGGCCATTCAAAACCGGTAAAATAGCCGGCGTATTCCGGGAGTTGGATTGCCTCTTTTGTAATCCTGGAGAAACTTACTGCAATTACCCTCAGCCGCGAAATTACACCGGTAAATACCGTTTTGCCTCAACGCCTTAAATATATTTTTCAGCATCCGGTTGTGGTCTTTTATCCAGTGCAGCGTCGCGTTGGAAAATATTAAGTCACATTCATTTTTATAGTCCAGACTGTTGATATCCTGCACCTTGAACGCCAGGTTGCTCGTTTCCAGTTTCCGGGCTGTTTCAATCATACCGTGTGACCCATCGATTCCCAGCACCAATCCGTCCGGAACCAGGCGTGCCAGTTGGGCGGTCAGTGCGCCGTCGCCGCATCCCATGTCGAGAATTCGCTCATTTCCCTTTAATTTAAACTCGGCGATTATTTTATTGCCCCATTCCTTCTGATGTGTTGAGGCCTTTTTGTATTGTTCTCCGTTAAATTCGTGTGGCATTTAACTCTCCTCCATATTTTTTCCCTTTTCGTGGCAATAAAAAAGCCCGCGGAGTTCTTGTCTCTCGGGCTTGTAAGGTCATCTATCTGGAATTAAGTCAGGTGATTTTTCACTTCATACTAAAATAAACCCCGGGCCCGCAGGACAAAAGCCCGGAAAGCGTAAGGTTAAGTAGCAGGCGGTTCGACCGGTTAATTTGAAACTTTAACACTTTGCTGAAATCACTCCTGATTTGTTGTAAGTATTTTATGATACTTCTAAAACAATGTCAATTCTGACTAAATCTTAAGCAGCTTTTCGAGGTGGTCTGTGGATTTGACCGGCCCGACCACGGAGAGACGAAGTTTATCCCCCACCAGCAGTTCTTTGGCTACGGCGCGCATTTCTTCTGCCGTCACTTTTTCAATAATCGCGACGACTTCTTCCACGTCCATGATTTTACCGCTAAGGATTTCCTGCCCGCCGACCCAGCCGGCCACGCTGCGGCTGTCTTCCATACGTAACAAAAGCCGTCCTTTGGAAAGTTCCTTGGCTTTGGTGATTTCTTCATCGGAGATTTTTTCTTTCAGCAGCGCCAGCTGTTCCAGAATCGCGGTGATGCCGATTTCCAGGCTCTTGGGATGCACACCGGCATAAATCGTCAGCGCGCCGGAATCCTGAAAATGGTCGAGGTAGCTGTGTATATTGTAAGCCAGCCCGAGTTTATCGCGGATTTCGATGAAAAGCCGGCTGCTCATGCCCTCGCCGAGAATGACGTTCAGCAGGTCGATGGTGAAACGTCTGGAGTCGCTCAACGAGACGCCCGGCAGCGCCAGGCAGAGATGGGTCTGTTCCGTATCCCGTTTTTCGACTTTGAAACGCGGGTTTTTATCTTCAATATAGGGCAGAAAATTCAGGCGCGGTTTTTTATTTTCCCAGCCGCCTAAAATCTTGTTTACTTCGTTGACCGCTTCTTCATGCTCGATGTTGCCGGCAATGGCAATGACCGTGTTCGCCGGTGAATATTCGCTGGCCATGTAATCCAGCATCAGTTCGCGGCTCATATCCTCAACAGATTTGTTGGTACCGGCGACATCGCGCCCCAGCGGATGGTCCGGCCATAGCAGCTCATCGAGAATCATCCCCACCAGCTGGTTCGGGGCATCCTTGCTCATACTGATTTCTTCGATGATGATTTTGCGCTCTTTTTCGATGTCCCTTTTCTCGAACCGTGAATACAGCACCATGTCCGCCAGGACATCCAGCGCCAGACGGAAATGTGGCTGGGCAACTTTGCACCAGTAGACCGTCAGTTCTTTGTCGGTGCCGCCGTTGAGCACCCCGCCGACACCTTCAATCGCGCCGGAAATATCTTTGGCGCTCAGTCTTTTTTCCGTGCCGCGGAAACAGAGGTGTTCGATAAAATGCGACACCCCGGCCTGAGCTTCCGACTCATAACGGGAACCGGCGCCCAGGTAAATGCATATTGAAACGGAGCGCGTGTGAGGCATTGGACAAGTGATTATTCTTAATCCGTTGTCCAGGACTTTTTTCTGGTACAAATGTTCACCTCTATACTTTCATTTTAAGGGATGGAAACGGTTTGTCAACAAAAATTATTCTGCGCAGACTGAAAAAAGAAACTTAGGTTGTCCCAAAATAGAGGTTGAAAATTATATTTATGGATTCCCGATCAGGTCGGGAATGACAAACCGGGGAAAACAGCTTCAAGCGAGCTTGTGGCTGTTTTATTTTCATTGTCATTGTCGGGCTTGACCCGACAATCCAGAGATTTCGGACAGCCTCTTTATAGGAGAGTGACAACTTCTATAAGCTGAAAGCTCAACGCTGATAGCTGTTAGCTCGTTAAAAATAGTGACAAAATCCCCTTGACCGCTCACGAATAATCCTCGTATAATAATCCCACCATTTGGTGCGGCAGCAATTTGGTTTAGTTTGAAACTTTAGCGGGAGCGATCTGATGTTTTACACGACGGAACAGCCTCGAATGCGCCTGACCGCAATTATTATTTCTGCAAGGCGGATAATGAGATTGATTACGCACGATTATTTAATGAAAATACTGTCGCAGGTCGCAACGAGAGATACTTTTAACCTTAGTAAAAATGTACGAAGCGAATCAGATACAAAAACCATAATTGATTTTAACGTTATGGTAAATAAAGGCCGATATTAGCCTCAAACCCTGGGGCGGATAATTTTTAAAATATCGTTTTTTACGAAACGAATCGAGTGTGACACCGGAAGTGGGATGGATTCCTGCCTTCGCAGGAATGACAAGGGGGAAAGAGTCGAGCAACCTTCGGCTTATAGAAATTGTCACTCTCCTTCCCTTCCTCCCTGAGAGGGAGGAAGTTCCACGGTCAGTCCTTTTTGAGTCGCAACGAAATACTTTCGACATTAAGTCGAAATGTACTCCCATTTGCCGTAGCCGCAGCGGAAAGCCATTTTCGGTACTTACGCAGTAATGTATGCTTCACGAAGTGAATGTATGGGGGAAAGCTAGATAGAGGGGGAATCAGGATTTCGCTATTCGGATTTCGAATTTCTTCATCCGATCGCTATTCTGGCATCCACTACCCAGTAGCCCTGCCCGGCGGGCAAGACCTTTACCGGGTTGAAGTCCAGTTCCGAAATCTGAGGGTTGTCTTCGACCATCGCCGAGAGGCGTAGCAGCAATTCCTGCAGCGCCGGTTTATCCGCCGGTGGCATACCGCGGTAGCCGTCGAACAGTTTAGTCATCTTGATGGATCCGATTAACTCCCGGGCGTCCAGTTCGGTGAGCGGGTTCAGCCGGAAAGCGACATCGTGCATCAGTTCGGCGTTGACGCCGCCGGTGCCGAACATGATGAGGTGCCCGAAAGACGGGTCGTTGGACACGCCGATAATCGCCTCGACGCCTTCGGTGACCATCTTCTGAATCATCACGCCGTCCATCTCTTTTTCCTTGCCGAGCTGCGTCAGCTTAGTCTTGATTGTCTCGAAGGCCTGGATAACATCCTTCTCCGAATTGATGTTGAGCAGCACACCCCCGACGTCGGTTTTATGCGTAATCGTCGCCGAGGCCAGTTTAATCACCACCGGGAACCCGATTTTAGCCGCAACCGCGGCCGCTTCCTGCGGTGTTTTGGCAAATTTTGTCTCCGCGTAGCGGATGCCGTAGCATCCCAGCAAGGCGCCAATCCGGTCCCCGGCCAGCCAACTGCGCGGCTGCGGGCTTTGCTTGCGGGCGGCGCTGATAATCTGCTGCGCTTTCTCGCGGTTGACATCGTGGAATTTCACCGGTGCGCTTTCCGGCCGGGCCAGCCGTTCGGAATATTCGACCGCCTTGGCTAAAGCGGAAATAGCGCTTTCCGGGAAAGTATAGCTGGGCACATATTTGCCGGGCGTGCCGACTTCGGCGGAAAAACCTTTGTGTCCCATGAAACAGACCAGCAGCGTCTTTTTGTTGCTGCGGTAAAGCGGGGCGACACGCCGCAGTCCGTCCTCCACTTCCTTGACATTAACCATCGAGGGCGGCACAAAAATAAACAAAACGGCGTCGCTGCCTTTATCCGCGGCCAGTTCCTGCAAAATGCCCTCAAATTCGGACGGCGAGGCCTGGGCGGTAGTATCGAGAGGATTATTGATATGAATGTTCCGTTTCAGATGCGGCTGAATCGCCGCTTTAGTTTCGTCTGAAATCTCCGGCAGCAGTAAACCGTGATTGGAAGCACCGTCAGCCGCCAGGATACCCGGGCCGCCGCCGTTGGTCACGATCACCAGCCTGCGGCCTTTGGGCACCGGCTGATTCGAAAGCAGTGATGCAACATCAAAAAGTTCTTCGACGCCGTTGACGCGAAGCAGTCCGGTCTGGCGGAATAAAGCTTCGGTGACGGTTTCGGAAGTGGCTAAAGCGCCGGTATGGGATGAAGCCGCCCGCGAACCGGCGGAGGTCGAACCGGATTTCACCACCACAATCGGTTTTTTAGCGGAAACACGGCGGGTAATGCGCATGAAGTTATGGGGGTTGCCGAACGATTCGAGGTAAAGCAGAATTACTTTGGTCGCCGGGTCATGCTCCCAGTACTGCAACAGGTCGTTGGGGGAAACGTCGGCACGGTTGCCGGCGCTGACAAAAGTACTCAAACCGATATTCAGGGAACGGGCATAACCCAGGATGACTTCACCCATGGCGCCGCTCTGGGAAAGGAATGAGACGTTGCCGGGTAAATTATTGGCCGGCGAGAAAGTGGCGTTCATGCTGATGGCCGGGTCGGTATTGAGGACGCCCATACAGTTCGGGCCGACGACACGCATGCCGTGGCCCAGGGCGATTTCGCGCAGTTCCCGTTCCCGGGCCGCGCCTTCCGGACCGGCCTCCTTGAAGCCGTCGGAAATCACAATCAGGCCTTTCACGCCCTTCTGGCCGCACTCTTCGGCGACCTTCAGCACCACGGGCGCCGGCACGGCCACAATCGCCATATCCACCTGCCCCGGAATAGCCGTGACCGACGGGTAGGTTTTAATCGAAGACACCACGTCAATGTTCGGGTTTACCGGGTAAACCGCCCCGGCGTAACGGCTTTCCACCAGCGCCCGGACCAGGTTGTAGCCGATGGTGCCGGGATAGCGGGACGCGCCGACCACGGCGATCGAATTGGGGTACAGGATGCCTTTCAAAGATTCGATAGTGGCGAGGCGTTCCACCTCTTCTTCGCGATGGATCGATTTCTTGGTGGCGACGATGGGCAGGAACACATGAGAAATATTTTTCTCCGAAACCTTGGTCACGTGAAAATTGAAATTGGTAATCACGGCATGGATGGGCTCGTGCTCCAGCGGAATATCCGTCTCGAAGGCAGAAAAACCCTGGGCGCGGGCGACTTTGAAAAGATTCTCCAGCAGTACCAGGCCGAGGCCTTTGGCCTGATATTTTTCATCCACCAGCAGGAAAAGTTCGGCGGAATTCTTGCCGGGGAGTTTGAAGTAGCGGGCGATGGCCGTCATTTCCCGGCCGTCGTGCACTACTTCCGCCGTCACGGCAAAGGCAGTAGAATAATCTACTTTGCAGAAATTGCGCAGGCTCTCCAGCGTGGGGGCTTCTTTGGGATGGCCGAAACGTAAAAATTTCGTCTGGCCGTTGATACTGTGAATAAAACTAACACATGCTTCGGCGTCTTCAGGATGCAGCGCCCTCAGTAATATCTGCGAGCCGTCGTCCAGCGAAACACTGGTTTCATATTGCGAGAGATTGTCCAGTTCCGTATCCATATGTTCAAACCTCAATAGCACAAATTAAATGGAAAATACCGTTAAATTAGATAGTATCATAAAAAGTCGATAATTTGATATTTCAGACTGGAATATTTGCAAAAGGTTTCCCGTTACTTGCGTATAAATAATCATAGGTTTACTAAACGTCAATATTGATATATCAGATAGGAGGGAATATAATCATTTTTAAATCCGGTAAACCCTCTTTAAAAATAAAATCACCGGCGGTTATACTATCAAAGTAAAAACTATTTTCGCTAATTTATCGGTTTACGGCACTGCCCACTTCTTGGTGGATGCCGTTTGTATCGGCATGCTTTTCAGCGTTTTAACCAGACACGTTTTTAGCCTCATGGCAACCGCCTATCTGTTTATCGTGTATAATCTGCTGGCATTCGGATTGCAGGTGATTATCGGCTTTGTCATCGATAATCTGAAAGCCCCGAGGTTAGCTGCGGTTCTGGGGCTTATTGTTACCGGACTCTCAACTTTATTTTTTCCGTCCCGGCCGGTAGCCGCGATTATCATCGCAGGCTTCGGGAACGCACTATTTCATGTCGGCGGCGGAATCATCAGCCTCAACCTCACACCGCGTAAAGCCGCGGCACCGGGAATATTTGTCGCCCCCGGGGCACTGGGCGTCCTGGTGGGTACATTATTGGGGAAAAGCGGAAAATTTATCACCTGGCCGTTTTTCGCGGCGATGGCCGCTTCGGCCGTGATAATTTTCCTGGTGCCCGAGCCCGCTGCATATCAGGGAAAAACCCAGCCGCCGCAGCAACAGGAATTCAAGGCAGAGCACATCATATATCTGATATTATTCGTAATCGCAGTCAGGTCGCTGGTAGGATTCGCAGCCGTTTTCCCATGGAGATCGGACGTTAACCTGCTGATTTTATTGACGGCCGCGGTCGTACTGGGGAAAGGTCTGGGCGGCTTGCTCGCGGATAAATTCGGCTGGCAGCTGACCGCCGCAGGGTCGCTGGCCGTATCAATTCCCCTGCTGACACTGGGGGCGGGCGTCCCGGTGTGCGGGATAACCGGGATGTTCCTGTTCAACATCAATATGCCGGTGACGCTGGCCATGATATCCAATGTAATTCCGGGTAAGCCCGGCACGGCTTTTGGACTGACCTGTCTGGCGCTGGTATTGGGGACGCTGCCTTCATTCACCGCGCTGCAACCCAAAATCGGTAACATCCTCGTTATCGATATCATGGTTCTGATTGCAGCCGTCGTCCTGTATTTCAGTCTGCATTTTTACAATAAAATACAACCTGCGAACAAATTAAAAACAGAAATACGATTAAAAATATCACCGGAACAAAAATTTCAGGAGGAAAAGAAAAGCCTATGAATATGGTGCTGTCCGTTTTGTTTCCAATTCTGGAATCTTACAGAGTCGGCATTCAGTATGACGCCGGCGGCCCCGGACTGATTATCGTCGGGATTGGATTTATTCTCGTCATCGGAGCACTAATCGTCGGGTTAATTGTAGGCGCGGTAAAGCTCCTGAAACTTTTGCGGAACAAGAAAACAAAAGATGATTGATTTCTTAAAGTCGAGCGCGGAAGCTTTAGCCTTAACAATGGCCGTTGAACTCATCGTCGCCTGGCTTTTCGGGCTGCGGAGCAAGAAGGAATTATTAACCATTGTGCTCGTCAACGTCATTACCAACCCGCTGCTCAACTATCTGCTGATGGTTAACGGCCACTTCCGCCTGATTTCGCAAACGAAAGTATTGATGCTCTTTCTGGAAGCCGGCATCGTCATCGTCGAGTGGCGGCTGCTGGTCTGGGCGCTGGAACAAAAAGCAAATAAAATGCTGGCACTAAGCGCCGTGATGAACGCTTCCTCGTTAATCGCCGGGTTACTTTTATTCCGGTGAATCTCAGCAATTAGCCGGGAATTCACGATAATACAGGTCGGCACCTAACCTAATATTATATTTTTCGTTATAACTATAAGGATAATTATCTTATGAACATATTTTTACGAGGAATTAATCTGAAACGTATTGGGATTATGATGACGGCATCGTTATTGTTCACGACACTGGCGGCAGGATGCGGCAAAACTAATACTACTCAAAATACCATTCAAACCGAACCGGCCACACTATACAACACCATCGGGATTAACTCAGCATCAACAAAATCTGCCAACGGGCTGAGTTTTTCTCTTTCCACAGACCAGACTGCCTATGGACCCGGGCAAGAAGTCCAAATAGTGACCGACGAAAAGAATACACTCGCCAAAACCAACAACATCCCTATCGCCGATAATTGGCCGGTAAGCGGATTAACAAGAATGGGTTTTGGCAACCCCAATCCTAATATTCCTTACGGCATCGCCGTCTACCAGGGAGATTACACATCGGCAAACTTTTCGGCCGCAACGCCACTTAATCTTGATAACCCGACAGCTATTTATTTGGGTCCTCCTTATTTTGCCCCCACCTCGTTCTCTTTTCACCCATTGAGTGATATTGCCGATATCATCCCGGGTAAAAACATACCCATTGAAGATGCCAGTTCAATTATCAGCCGGCAGCAAATCAGCGGGGCAATGACACTAAAAGGCTATTGGACTGACAACTCCTACCCGGAATTCACCTACTTTGACCCCGGGGTTTATACCATCATAGGCGGGGACGAGTGGGGGAATGTAGCACTGGTGCATTTCACCGTTTCGGATTCCGTTACCACCGACACAGCAAATGTTAATCCCGCAAACGCGCCGGTCAAAGTCATAGCTATTAACACGAACGACGTCAACGGGACCACAGACTACCCGACAGTAGAATTAACTCTGGAAAATGTATCTACTGAGCCAATTGTATCTTTGAGCGCCGTTTTGATTGAATTTGCGCCGCAGGACTACAGTTTCGGCTTGAATGTGACACCCGAAAATTCTTTACTCCCCGGGACCAATGTAATCGGGTTCAGTTATTTGTTACAGGGAGCTTTTGGCAACAGCGTTGCGTATTCGCTGAAAATCAGCGGCGCCTACCAGAACGAACAGACATTTAGTTTTATCTGGGAACCGGTAAGTAATTAACACAGGAAGAATGGAATGAAATATAAGATTGGGAATGCTTTAATCACAATTCCATTGTTGCTGAGCATGCTGGCTGCCGGCTGCGGGAATCTAACCAATACTTTAACCACGCCAACTAATAATTCGGTTTCACCTGCGACCAACGATCTGAGTCTTTCTCTTTCAACCAACTCAACCACATACCGTCCCGGTCAGGACGTTTCAATAACCGTTGATATAAAAAATGTGTGGCAGGAGACGAATCATATAATAGCAGCTAACGATTGGCCGTATGATAATCTGGAAATAGACCAATGCGATATGGGTCCATGGGGCTTCGTTTATCCTTACGGGATAGCTATTTTTCAGGGAAGTTATTCCCTTTCCGACTTTGCCGCCGCTACACCTCTTGCTCTTTATGATTTCAGTTTATTAGTCCCTTGTCCGGCTCCGATTCCAGCAGCTTCCTATGATTTTCAACCACTGAGCGATATTGCCCAAGTGTCAGGCAGTTCCGCACAGTTTCCAACCTCCACCTTTGCAATTACTACGACGCTTGCCGAAACGGGTTATTGGTCAGGGTCTACACCAAAAGTGACTAAACATAATTTTGAACCCGGTGTTTACACCATTGTCGCCGGGGACGAGTGGGGAAATCTGGTGATTCTGCATTTCACGGTGACAAACTCATAAATATCCCTGACTTCACAGCTGGCTGGTCGGGTTTTTCCCGGTAATTTTGGTCTGCGGGCCGCGCAGCGCGGATGGGATGATGGCGCACAGCACGATGATGCCGAGGACAAAACAGGCGTGATTGATGGCGGCCATGAATTGCGGCAGTTCCGTAGAGCTGATGAGCTGGGTGCTGCCGACAATCTGTGAAAGCCGGGCATACGGCATCACCAGCGTCATTAACAGCAGGGAGAAGGGCACGCTGAGCACGCTGCCGGTCTGGCTGAGGGTCATGCTGATGCCGTTGGCGATACCCCTTCGCTCCGGCGGCACCGAACCCATTATGGAACTGACGTTGGGCGAAGCGAACAGCGATATCCCGATGCCGAACAGCACCAGGCTGACCAGGATGGCTCCGTAGGAAGAATGCTGATTGAGAGTGGAGAACCAGAACAGCGCGGATGCGTTCACTGCCAGGCCTAAACAGGTTAAAACCCGGCTGCCGATGCGGTCCGATAGCCGCCCGCTGATGGGACTGAGGAAAAAGATTAAGATTTCCATCGGGATTAAGAGCAGGCCGGTTTTCATCGGAGAATAACCCAGTACCAGCTGCAGATACAACGACCGCAGGAACGGGCCGCAGGCGAACGCAATCGAGTTCAGGAAACTGGCCATCGTCCCGGCAGCGAAAGCCCGGATTTTAAACAGCTTCACATCCAGTGTGGGGTGCTCCTGGCGGAAAGCGATAAATATCGCGATGGCGAATATTATTATCCCACCGCCCATGACGATAATGTTGCGCACCGAGGCCGGATTGCCGATGGTCAGCCCGATGAGAATTGTCAGCAGGCCGACGCAGTACAGGATGGCGCCGGAATAATCGAACTTTTCCCCCACCGGCTTGATGCTGATTTCGCGCAGACTGAAATAGCCGAAAATCGAACCGGCGATGCCGATGGGGACGTTCAGCAGGAATATCGAACGCCAACCGAAAAGCCCGATCATCACGCCGCTGAGCGTATACCCGGCAATGTTCCCTAAATTCGCGGCCATGATGTTGGTGCCGAGGCCCATGCCGAGCTCTTCTTTGGGAAAAGCATCGGTGATGATAGGAATGCAATTGACAATCAGCAATGCCGAGCCGGAGCCCTGTAACAGCCGGAAAATAACCAGCTGCTCGCCGTTCTGCGATAAAGCGCACAGTAGTGAACCGATAGTGAAAATGACAAACCCCAGGTTAAAAAGCCGGACCCGGCCGTATAAATCCGCCAACCGTCCCAGCATCACCGGCAGTATTGTCATCATCAGCGAGTAGCCGGTGATAATCCAGATGCCGTGAAAGATACTGGCATGCAGTTGGTCTAAAATCGTCGGTAATCCGATGATGACAATGCTGGAATCCAGGCAGGCCATGAACAAACCGACGTTAGTCACCGATAAGGCGAGCCATTTATAATCGAGCTTGAATTTCACAAAACCTCACCTACTCCGCCAAGCGTCTCCGGCTGTGTTTTTAACAGGCCGTTAAGTAAAAAAATATTCGACTAATGTCCCAGGGATTTTTTTAGTTTGCCGTCAATCCAGAACCGGGCAGCGTAGAAACTGAGCATACTGGGTCCGCCGGCGCCCATCCAGATGGCATGGGACTGTGCGTTGAACCCTTTGAGCCACGGCTGGCATAAAGAATACTGCGTCGGCAAGAGCAGCGATAACGCCCAATGCTGCCGCGCCACGCGCTCGTTGGCGTCTTTCAGGACCTGCTTCAATTCATCATCGTTTTTTGCCGCCAGCGCTTCGGGATAATAAGCATCGAAAACAGGGTCGCTGACCATACAGAAATTGGCTGAATAACCGGTATGGAAACGGGTAATCGCCCGCAGCGGGGCGTAGGTCTGTCCGAGCGGTCCGTACGGCCGGTATACCAGCTGGTCGTGTTTGTGCTCGATTTCCACATATTTAATCCAGGCCGCCGGGTCCATAGTGCGGATTTCCATTTCGATGCCGATATCGGCGAAATACGCCTGCACGATTTTCAGCAGCGGCATATCGCTGACGGTATCCGCGATGACATTGGTCTTGAATCCGTGGGGATACCCGGCCTCCGCCAGCAGTTTTTTCGCCAGCGCCGGATTATAGGCATATTCGTCTTTTAATTCCTGCGGCCAGATTTCGTAAGGAAAACCCCAGTCTTTAACCATGCGGTTGGTTAACGTCGAAGGATACGGTTCGACAGCTCCGTGGTAATGAGATTTGGCGATGGCCGGCAGGTCCACGGCCAGCTGCAGCGCTTTGCGCACCCGGATTTCATTATAGGGTTTCATATCCACCCGCGGCTGTAAAGTAATTGTGGGCCCAGCCGCAGACGGAATTTGGATGATTTCCGGGTTTGTTCTGGCGAGGGATTGCGCGTCCTGATAGGAAATATTATTCATTACGTCTACTTTACCGGCGCGCATGGCGTCCACCGCTTCTGCTTCGTCGGGAACAATCAGGTACTGCAGTTTGTCGGCATAAGGGAGTTTGTTCTGTGGATAACGTTCGTCGTTTGCCCAGTAATCCGGATTCTTATCCAGGGTCAGATACTTACCGGAAACGAAATCTTTTAATATAAAGGGGCCGCTGCCTACGGCATGACGCCAGTCGCCCGCATCTCCCCACTTTTTAACGACATCGGGGCATTCCAGGCATTGCGCCAGCCCGACGTTGTGCAGCGTCTCCATGATGAATTCCGGATTGGGCGTTTTGAACTTGAAGACTACGGTGTATTTATCCGGGGCGCTCACGGATATCATGTCCTGCATGCGTACGTCAGCGTCGCGGTAGGGACTGGGTTTGGTGAAGCCGCTGCCCAGGCCGTAAAACCGGTGGTAATGAAACAGCACGTCTTCCGAGGTGAATTCGCGGCCGTTAGCCGGCGGCAGGTTCTGCCAGTGAATCCCTTTACGCAGATGGATGACATGGGTCGTCGGGTCCGGGAATTCCCAGCTTTCCGCCAGGTTGCCTTTCTGGAATTTGGAAGGGTGCCAGGCAATCTGATAGTTCCAGACATCGGGGTCGGTGGTCCAGTCATCGGTCACCAGCCTTTCCAGCCAGGCGCCGTAGATGTTAGTCAGCCCCTCGGTATGATAAGGGTCGAAGTTGACGATATTCCGGCTCGCCCGGATGGTAATTTTCCC
Organism: uncultured Chloroflexia bacterium; assembly: GCA_963772985.1. Lineage (GTDB taxonomy): Bacteria > Chloroflexota > Dehalococcoidia > Dehalococcoidales > Fen-1064 > Fen-1064. The sequence goes on along the minus strand of CAVYZP010000014.1, from coordinate 18,232 downwards.
GCCGTACTGCGGCGCTCCGAGTTTATCCCACCAGTGTCCGGTTTTCTTTTCCATGGTGTTTCCTTATCGCGTGTTTCGGACTATTCGCCTTCGACGGCGTTCTTAATCACTTCCAGCCGCTGCGGGTGGCCCTGCCCATCCAGTTCCACGGCCACAAAATCGATGCGCCATTCGGCGGGCAGATTCTGATGGCTCTCCAAATAACGCGCCGCGGCGTTGCGCAGATGCTGTTTTTTTCTGGCGGTGACGGATTCCTCCGGCGTGCCGTAGTTGCGGTTGTGTTTCGCCCGCACTTCCACAAAAACCAGAAAGGGGCCGTCGTTAGCGATTATGTCAACTTCCCCTTCTTTACAGCGATAGTTTTTCTCGATAATCCGATATCCCTGCCGGATTAAATATTCCGCCGCCAGTTTTTCGCCGATGATGCCGGTGGTTTGTCGTTTCATAACATTGCCATCACGTCTCTGACCGGTTGAAAAGAACAGCGGTGAATGGGGGACGGTCCGAACCGCTGCAGGCACGCCAGATGCTCCGGAGTGCTGTAGCCTTTGTGTACGGCGAATTTATATTCCGGATAAATTTTATCCAATTCTTCCATCATATGGTCGCGGGTGACCTTGGCAATAATCGAGGCGCAGGCAATTGAAAAAGACAAACAGTCGCCGTGAGTGATGCCCTTTTGCGGCAATTTTATTTCCGGGATATTGAAAAAATCCACCAGCAGAAAATCCGGCGGCGGCGTGATTTTGTCCACTGCTTTTTTCATTGCCAGGCGGGAGGCTTTGGCAATTCCTTTGCTGTCAATGGTTCTCACGTCGCTTTCACCGATACCGAAGCCGACGGCGATTTCGGTGATATACAAAAATAACTCTTCCCGCCGCGCCGGGGTCACCTGCTTGCTATCGTTGACCAGCGGTTTCCAATCAGCTTCGAAATCTAACGGCAGGATGACGGCAGCCGCCACGACCGGACCGGCCAGCGGGCCGCGCCCCACTTCATCAGTGCCGGCGATGCGCAAATAACCCATTTGCCGGGCGGCATTTTCTTCGTCAAAAGTGGGTGGACCGAAAACTTCCGCTTTCGGTGCTTTTATTTTTCTATCAGACTGCTTACTTTTTGCCATATCATCTGCTTTATCTTTTCTTTAGGCAAAGCGGCATCAATGACCTGCCACCTTCGGGGTTCTTCTTCGGCTAATTTCAGGTAACCGGCCCGCACCCGGCGGTGAAAGACCCGGTCCTCTTTCTCGAAGCGGTCCGGTTCCTGCCCTGTTTTGCGGGCAAACCCGGCTTCCGGCGAGATGTCCAGCAGTACCGTTAAATCCGGTTTCAAAGTGCCGGTAGCCAGGCTGTTAACTTTGCGGATTGTTTCAATATCAACGCGGCGGCCGTATCCCTGATAGGCAATCGTGGAATCGGTATACCGGTCGCAAATCACAATCTTGCCGGTTTGTAGCGCGGGGCGGACCACTTCATCCAGCAGCTGGGCACGGGAAGCATTGAAAAGCATCAATTCGGTCATCGGGGAAATGCTGGTGGAGCGTGCCCATTTCAAAAGGCGGGTCAGTTTTTCGCCGAGAACTGTGCTCCCCGGTTCGTGGATTAATATGGCGGGGATAGCAAGCCGGTTCAGTTGCCGGTAGAGCGCCCGGGTTTGCAGGCTCTTCCCGCTGCCCTCACCGCCCTCAAAAGTAATAAAAAGTGACATTTAAAATCTCCAATATCTTACAGCCAGTTTATCACTTGCCGTCGGGAAACGCCAGAAAATTCTCACAAGAATCCTTATGATATTTCACAGCAAATATTTTAAGTTTATTTTCAAATTGGGACTTGACAAGTTTTTAACATTGGAATATTGTTAAAAACAAATATTATCTCCATGGAGGACTTGCAGCTTCGGCTGCCAATCAGTATCTGTTTTCACTTACATAGTCTCAGCAATACCTCCACTCAAATTTGTAATTTCAGCTTGAAATTCAAATACAGCGAACAAAAATAAGGAGGGTTTATGAAAGGAAAAACAGTTTTTACCTATCTTCTGACCGCGTTGATGGTCGGCTCGCTGCTCATGGCCAGCGCCTGCAAGAGTACGTCCACCACGACGACGGCAACATCCACCACTACCGAAACGGTTAAAAACCCCGACACTTTTATCGAGGAAGTTATCGGTGACCCGCAAACACTTGACCCGGCAGCAGCTTACGATACCACCAGCGATTCCTATATTGAATTAGTCTACAATACGCTGGTCGTCTACCACAAAGACAGTACCACCCAGTTTGACCCCAGTCTGGCCGACAGCTGGACCGTATCCGCAGACGGTATGACCTACCGTTTCCACATTCGTACGGGGGTGAAATTCTCTAACGGCGACCTGCTGACTCCTGATGATGTCAAGTACTCATTTGAACGCGGGATGGTGCAGGACTATTCCGGCGGTCCGCAATGGCTGATATTCTTCCCCTTGTTCGGCGTTAACAGCTCGCGCGATGCCAACGGGAATTTGATGCCTCTGTCGCAACTTACCAGCGCCATCACCGTTGACGGCGATTACGTGCAGTTCAAACTGGATGCGCCATTCCCGCCATTCCTGCAAATTCTGGCCGGCGGGTATAGCTCTATCGTAGATAAAGCCTGGTGCATCGCGCAGGGCGACTGGGACGGGACTGAAGCTTCCTACGAAAAATTAAATAATCCCGCCGCAGATGCCTGGCCTCTGCACGAAAAAATGATGGGGACCGGGCCGTTTACCCTGAATTACTGGACCCAGGGTTCCGAAATTGCGTTCACTAAAAACACTAACTATTGGGGCCCGAAAGCCAATTTCACCAGCATCGTTGCCAAAGATGTTCAAGAATGGACCGACCGAAAGCTCGCGCTTGAAGCCGGGGATGCGGATTACGTCGATGTCGGCGTCCAGCAATATAGCGAATTGGATGGAGTTCCCGACATAACGGTCGTTAAGGGTTTACCAACCGAAGAGACCGAAGGATTTTTCTTTACGTATGATATTTCCCCTAACAGCTCCTTTATCGGCGATGGCAAACTGGACGGCGGTGGAATACCGACTAACTTCTTCACCGATATCAATATCCGTAAGGCTTTTGCTTACAGCTTCGATTACAACACCTTCATCAACCAGGTAGTTTCTGGGAATGCTGTTCAGCCTGACGGTCCGATTATTTCCGGACTAACGGACTATAATCCCAATATTCCCAAGTATACCTATGACACTGCAAAAGCCATTCAGTATTTCCAGGCTGCCTGGGGCGGGCAGGTCTGGACCAATGGATTTACGATGACTTTGGCTTACAACAGCGGCAATACAACACGCCAGACCGCCTGCGATATCCTGGCCGCCGATATCAACGCGCTTAATCCTAAATTCCACGTCACTTCGGCCGCCCAGCAGTGGAGCAGCTACGCGTCCCAGTGGGATGCCCAACTTTTGCCCGTTTTCGTGGTTGGCTGGCTGGCGGACTACCTCGATGCCAGTGATTTTATCGAACCTTTTATGTCCACAACCGGCGCCTACTCCCAGGCTCAAGGTTACGGCAATGCGACCACCGACGCATTGATTAACGCGGCTGCGGTCGAAACCAACACGGCGAAAAGACAGGCCGATTACGACCAGTTGAGTACTCAATACTACAACGATTGCCCCGGCGTGATGATTGAACAACCCACGGTAAACCGTTACATGAGAAGCTGGGTAAAGGGTTTCTTCTATAATCCGGCGGAGGTGACCGATATCGGCTGTGACCTTTATTACCTCAGCAAGGGCAATTAACGTTCTCTGCCATTGTTAAGTTCGCAAATCGAATGCGAGTAAAAAAAGCCGGAGTCCTTCGCGGTGAAGGGCTCCGGCTACCAATATAATTTATCCCGCCGCAGGATACTTTTTTAAGGAGAACCGGAAAGAGTCCGATGGAATTTCGCACTTACCTGATTCGGCGTTTATTGCTGCTGATCCCGGTGTTAATCGGGGTAACATTCCTTATTTTTCTGCTGCTGCAATTTTTTTCGCCGGCACAGCGCGCGATGCTTTATATCCACAGCCCTCAGCAAATGCGGAACCTGGATTTAATCATTGCCAAATACGGTCTCAATCAACCTATCTGGAAACAGTACTGGACCTGGCTGTTACAGATATTTCACGGCAATCTGGGGTGGTCAACAGTGGTGGGTATGCCGGTAACCAAAGCGTTCGCCTCTTTTCTCCCGGCAACACTGGAACTGGCGATATTCGCCACCCCGTTGATTATTTTCACCGGTATCTTTTTAGGTACTAAAGCCGCCGCGAATAAAGATAAGTTGATAGACCACATCACCAGAATCGCAGCTATTGTCGGCTGGTCTTTACCGACGTTCTGGTTAGGTTTGCTGCTGCTAATGGTGTTTTACGGGTTCTTTTCCGGATTTTTGCCGCCGGAACGTTTAGGCAACGCCATGGACGCCGTCATCCATTCGTCATCATTTATCAGATATACAGGGATGAACACCATTGACGGCATCCTGAACTGGAAATGGGACGTCACCCTCGATGCTTTAAGACATCTTGTCTTGCCCGTAATCACACTTACGGTAATTAACACGGCTTTCATTATGCGCCTGATGCGTTCCAGCATGCTGGAGACGCTGGGTAAAGGGTATGTTTTAACCGCCCGGGCCAAAGGGCTGCCGGAAAGCGATGTCATCAACAAACATGCCCGCCGAAATGCGATGATTCCGATTTTAACCATCTCCGGTTATCTGTTTGCTTCTATTGTTAATGGAGTGGTTATTACCGAAAGTATATTTGATTTTAAAGGTCTGGGCTGGTGGGCATGGGAAGCCGCAGTCAACCTTGATATCCCATCCCTTTTGGCCTTTGCTTTATTCAGCGCCGTACTTTTCGTCATCACGAATCTGGTGGTTGACCTCCTTTATGTCCGCCTGGATCCGCGGGTAAGACTGGGAGCGAGCGAACAATGACGGGTTTAAAATTTTTCCTGCATAATCTGAAAAAGAATCCGCTGTCTTTCGTCGGATTCACCGTTATCTTCATCTTTGTGATTATCGCCATTTTTGCGCCGCTGATTGCCCCGACTCCCAAGGGGCAGTTTAACGCCTACATGATTCCCCGGGCCGGCTATACCACCGTCCCGAAGCCGCCCGATGCCGCGCATCCGTTCGGCACGACTGAAGGACAATATGATATTTTCTACGGCGTCATCTGGGGTACCCGCACAGCCTTTATTATCGGGCTTACGGTCATCTTCTCAATATTAATCATCGGTTTAACGCTGGGCAGTATTTCCGGTTATTTTGGCGGAGCTATTGATGAAATCATCATGCGGGTTACGGACATCTTTATGGCTTTCCCGTCTCTGATTCTGGCCATGGCTGTCACCATCGCGCTCGGTCCGAGTATTAAAACGATAATGATCGCGCTGATTGCCGTGTCCTGGCCGCCCTATGCCAGGTTGGTACGGGGAGATATTTTATCGGTCAGGGAAGAAGATTTTGTGAAGGCGGCCCGGGGTGTTGGCAGTTCACATCTGCGGATAATCATGCGGCATGTCTTACCCAATTCGATATATCCGGTGCTGATTATGGCATCGCTGGATATCGGCGCGGTGGTGCTGTCTGCCGCCGCCCTCAGTTTCCTGGGTTTAGGGGTTCCCACCGGCTATGCAGACTGGGGACAAATGATCAGCTTCTCACGCAACTGGATCGTGGGTACGGTCCACAATCCGTTTGCTTACTGGTATACGGTCGCCATCCCAGGTGTTTTCATTTTCTTTTTCGTCCTCGGCTGGAACCTGATTGGCGATGCCTTCAGGGATATCCTTGACCCGAGACTGTCGAGGAGATAAATTTGGCAGAATTAGTCAGAATCAATAATTTGAACGTCCGGTTCCACACCTACGAAGGCGTGGTACAGGCGCTGGACGGTGTCAATTTGACTATTTTCCAGGAAGAAACGCTGGGGCTGGTCGGTGAAACCGGCAGTGGTAAAACCGTGACCGGACTTTCAATATTACGCCTGATTATGCCGCCGGGTAAAATCGAAGGCGGCGAAATCTTTTTTGACGTACACGGGAACGGGCTGGTAGACCTGTTAAAAATCAGCGAACCGGAAATGCGGGACGTGCGCGGCAGCCAAATTGCGATGGTCTTCCAGGAACCGGGGTCTGCCCTGAACCCCGTTTTCACCATTGGCGACCAGCTGACGGAAGGGATCATGCTGCACCGGCGCCGCGAAATTGCCGGACTGGCCATTGACACGCTCGACCGCCGGTTGGCGGATGAAAAAACAGCCGGCTTTTTTAAACCGGGGCTCGTCACCACTCGACAGGTGCTCCGGATCGTAAAAGCCAACCCGAAGAGCCGCCTGGTTAGATTTATCCAACGGACCCCGCTGGCGCGAAGAACACTGAACGGATTGCGGGCCGAAGCCGATAAAATCGCCATCGCCATGATGCGCGAAGTGGAAATCCCGGATGCGGCCAGAATCATGAAGCATTATCCTCATGAATTGAGCGGCGGCATGAAGCAGCGGGTCGTCATCGCCATGGCATTGTGCAACAATTCAAAGTTAATTATCGCCGACGAACCGACGACTTCCCTGGACGTGACAATTCAGGTCCAGATTGTCGAATTACTTAAGAAACTGAAGCTGGAATTCAAATCCTCTTTACTTTACATCACCCATAATTTGGGCGTGGCCGCGGAAATATGCGACCGGGTGGCCGTAATGTATGCCGGCAACATTTATGAGGTTGCCGGCGTGGTGGATATTTTTAAAAACCCGCTGCATCCATACACTCAAGTGCTAATGGCCGCCGTGCCCAAACCCGGGGAAGAACCACGCGCCATTGGGGGCTCGGTGCCGGACGCGCTGGCACTACCATCCGGCTGCCGTTTCCATCCCCGCTGCAGCCAGGCCATGGATATCTGTTCGCAAATTTGTCCCAAACTGGCGGAAATCGCCCCCGGTCATTATGTCGCCTGCCATCTATTCCAAGGAGAACAAAGTGGAACTGCTCATTGAAACCAGGGACTTGAAAACATTATTCCCTATTACCAAGGGGTTATTCCACAAAGTTGTCGGGGCAGTGAGAGCGGTTGACGGCGTCAACCTGCAAATTGCGAAGGGCCAGTGGCTGGGGCTGGTGGGCGAATCCGGCTGCGGCAAAACCACGCTGGGAAAAACCATCCTGCGTTTGGTCCATTCGACATCCGGCCACATCTTTCTGGAAACACCACCGGAAGTAGTGGCACAAATCACCGCGCTGGAAGCGAAGAATAGCAGCGACAAAGAGCTGACGGCGTTAAACAACCGTTACGACCTGACAACTTATTCCGGAAACAGGCTCAAGACGCTGCGGAGTAAAATGCAGCTGGTTTACCAGGACCCATTTACTTCCCTCGACCCCCGGATGCGAATCAAAGATACGCTGCTGGAACCTATCATCGTGAACAAAATGATGGATGGTAAACATGCCTTAAAAAGAGTGATTGAAATCATGGAACTGGTTGGGCTGACAGAAAAACAACTATACCGCTACCCCCACCAGTTCAGCGGCGGACAAAGACAGCGCATCGCCATCGCCCGGGCGCTGACCCTGAATCCGGAGTTTATCGTCTTCGATGAACCAACCTCATCGCTGGATGTCTCGGTGCAGGCGCAAATATTATTACTCTTGAAAAAACTGATTAAAGAACAGAACCTGACTTATCTTTACATCACCCACGACCTTGCGGTGGCGGAGAGTGTCTGCAGCCGCATCGTGGTAATGTACCTGGGGAAAATCGTGGAAATCGGGAGCCCGGAAGAAATTTTCCATTATCCCAAGCACCCATATACCCTGGCGCTGGTGCGGTCTACTCCGATTCCGGACCCTACCCGGGTGAGAGGGAGAATTGTCTTACGCGGCGAAGTGCCGAGCCCGTCCAATCCACCGCCGGGCTGCCGGTTCCATCCCCGCTGCGACCGGGCGCTGGACATCTGTAAAACCGACGAACCGTTGTTGCAAAATACTGCCGACAAACGAATTGTCGCCTGCTGGAATCCGGAACCGCCGGAGACCTCAGTTTAAAATCCGGCCGCAAGCCTTCCCGCGGGGATAACATGTCAAACCTTTGACGCCGCTCCGTTCTCTTGGTAGAATCTAGTAAGTTTTATCATTGAGGAGATTTGCTGACGTGAGCGGTGTAAATTCGACCGGCTGGGAAAAAATGCTGCAGGGCTATCCCTGGTTCAACGGGAAAAACCGGTTTACCCTGCCGGCTTATTCCGAGTTCATGCCGCCGCCGCGCTTCGGGCGCAGTCCTTATGGTGAATTTGATACCGAACACAGCGTGCAAAACGACCCGTTCGGCTGGTACGTCTCCGAAATCGAAGAAGAACTGCAATTAAAACCCGGTTTAACGCTGCTGGCGAATGAAATACTAAAGCAAATCGTGGAACTCGGCGAGGGAAAACCGGCTTACAACATCTCCGGACAAATGGGGCGTAACCTGCTCGATAATCCGTACTGGCCGCCGGAACTGGCTGCGCAGGCCGGGAAGCTGCCGCACGAACGCTACATTGTTTTTCTCCCTTTGGCGCTCTCTAAAACCCAGGACGATAAAGGCCTCGTGCGCTGGACTTTTTTCGGCAGCAGCGAACAGGGGCCGGAACAGGCTTTCCGGAAAAGCTTCTTTTCTTCCCCGGCCCAGGAAATCCCGGAGAAGGAAGTGCTGGCTTTTCTCTGTAATTTACTCTCCTCGGTTTATCAGGAAAATTGCCGGAATATTGCTGATTTGCCGGGCACCGGCTTCCGTTTTTTACCGGCCGCAGCCTCATCCCAGGACCGCGTGGACTTGCCGTTGCCGTCGTATTTCAAACCGTTTGTTTACGATGAAAATACCCCTGCGGAAGACATTCGCTATTTATTGACCTTCCGGCCGTTCGCCCGACTGCCTGCTGGCAATTAAAGAAAGATACCTGACCGGAAAATTAAACATCTTACCTTTCCCCGGCAGTCTGGTTTTCTGGGGTATGCCGGGTTTTATCAGCCTGCAAAAAGAAATGCCGCTGGCCATGCAGCTGCCGCTGCAGCGTTTGGCAGCGCGTCACGGCGGGCCGCACGGCATCCGCGTGCCGCAGTCCGGCAGTTTCCACGAACCCGGCCGGAATTTAAAACTGCCCGAAATCGAGGAAAAGCAGTTGCTCAACACCTACAAACGCACAAGCCGCTGGGACCGCACCCACCGCTACGAAAATGAAATAATTATGAGCGCCATCGACGATAAAGTGGCCAATGTACTTTTCAGTACCAAACTCGACGCGATGGGCCTTTACGGTAAGCCGATGGCCAAAAACTGCCAGCTGTGGACTGGTGATTTTCATTTGCTGCTGGACGGCCCGCAGGCCAATCGGGCAGAACTGGAGCGCGCCGCCGCGATTGTATCGGAGGGCGGGACATTCCATTACCGCTTCCAGTTCCCGCCGATGCGTGTCGGACTGCACGAAATTTACTGGCAGCGCCCACTGACCGCTTATTGGGACGCGGTAACCGGTGAAGCCAAAACACTGACCGGTGGACCGCTCGGCTATCTGACCGGCTATGCGGTGAATAATTCCGATATCGCGCAGCCCGTGGAATTGTGGCCGCGCCTGCTAAGGCGGGAGGCCTATCTGGCAGCGCTGCAAAACTTCGCCCACCTTGAAGAACATTACACCCATCAAACGACACTGAACGTTTTACGCGTGCTGGATACCGCCAAAATCTGGCCGCAACAATGCCTGCCGGAAAGCTTTGCGCGGCAGATGCTGCATTTGCAGGAGCACGAAACACTCAAATCATGGCTGGCCGTCCTGCCGGAAAAAGCGCAAAATACGGCAGAAGTGAAAAACCTTTGCGCTAAACTGGAGAGCTGCATCGCGGATAGCGCCGGGCCGGGAATGCAAAAAGAAAAACCGCTGACTTTCGGCCGGACTGCCGCGCGGGCCTTTGAAAAAGCATGGTGGCGTGATATTCAGATATTGTCCAGCGGCGCCTATTTGAATAAAGACAATGCCGATTGCGTCCACGACCCGGTGACGCAAAGCCACCTGACGCACCATCGCCGCGACCTGGAAAAACTGGGCAATTATCTGCTCGGACGCCACCAGCAGGCAATTCTTGACGCCGGCATGGAGGGCAAAGCTGTCTGCGGCGAATTGCCGTTTCACTGGGACACGGATTTCGATTTCTCGGATTTCGGCGGCTGGAAAAACAACCAGGAAGGCCATACCCACGAACGCGACCTGGTGGTGATTATCCCCGGACGAAACCGTCGAGAAGCGGTAATCATGTCCGACCACTACGATACCGCCTACATGGAAGACATGTACGATAAATCTTTGGGCGGCATGGGCGCGCGGCTGGCGGCCCACGGCGCGGACGACAACTGCTCGGCGACCGCGACTCTCTTGCAAGCCGCCCCGATATTTTTAAAACTGGCTAAAGAAGGCAAGCTGGAACATGATGTCTGGCTGGTGCACCTGACCGGCGAAGAATTTCCCTCCGACTGCATGGGCGCCCGCCATCTGGCTCAGGCCTTAATCGAAAAATCGCTGCAGATGAAATTGACCGGCGGAGAGACTCTGGAATTATCCAACGTCCGCATCAGGGGCATTTTTTTAATGGATATGATCGGACACAACCGCGAAAGCGAACCGGATGTCTTCCAGATTTCCCCTGGCAAAGGCCCGGCTGCGCTGCAGCTGGCATTTCAGGCACATTCCGCCAATGAATTGTGGAACGAAAGTTCGGTGAAATGGAACAAACGCCCGGGCCGGCGCGGCCGGGGCCGAGGACGACGCTCCGCGAGCGATAAAATCCCGCAGACGGCGGAATTTCTGAAACTGAAAGGTGAAGTGCGTCTCCCGGCCGACCCGCGCAGCACGCTCTTCAATACGGACGGGCAAATCTTCTCCGACTGCGGCGTGCCGGTGGTGCTTTTCATGGAAAACTACGATATCAAACGCAGCGGCTACCACGATACCAAAGACACGATGCAGAATATTGACCTGGATTACGGGGCGGCACTGGCTGCCATCGTCATTGAATCCGCGGCAAAAACGGCGGCACTGAAAAAGATTTAAAACTATCCGGCATCAAATCCGGCCATCAATTATCCTGCGCTGCTCATTTATCGTAGTAAATCATCCACATTGTTATCATTATCTAATTGCGGCAAAGGCGTCCCCGGCGGTAAATGTAACACATACTCTTCCCGCGTAGAGTGAAACACCCAATTAATAAATGTTACATCCGACGGTGCGAGTGAAATATGGATATCTTCGATATATGCCGTGTGTTCGGGCGCATCCTCATCAATTGTGGTTTCGTCAGCATAAATATAACCCGGTTCATATTTGCCCTCAGCCGTTTTTTCCATAAAGTAATAAACCGGAGAGCTGCAATAATATCCTGCGTCAACGAAATCAGGGTTGCGGAATGTGCCGACACCCGGAATAGGCAGTAAACCGCTGCTTTCTGCCGGTTGGGGTCCCGGCGTATCGCTGGTAACCTTAGGTAAATAAACTCCAGTCAGTCCCGGTACCAGCACCGCCGCCAGACAGCAGAGACCACAGAAAAAAGCCCCGCGCCACAATATTTTTCTCCGGTGGGCGATAACAAGTATCACGATGGCAATCCCGATAAAAATTAAACTTGTGAACATTTACTGCATCCGATATTCCGTTTTATTCTAATATCAGTTTTTGCTGCGGGCAGGATCAAGGTCTATTTTATTGTCTGCGGCCGAACTGCTAAGGAGTAAGCATTAAACCCGGCCGCAAGAGCATCGCCTGTCATTAAAAAAATAATGACAACAATAGACAAAATTATCATGGGAGCCAGTGTTACCCATGATGATTGCGGCATAAATAAACCGGAGTTGTTAATTATGCTGCCAAGCTCAAACACACACGGATTCAGACCGGTGCCCAGGTAGCCGAGCGTCGCGACGCCGGTGATTATTCCGGCCGCCGTAAAGAAAAATACCGGCGTAATAGACTGGAAGAAACCGCGCTGACCGGTTTTACCGTGCGGCAGCGATTGGCCTGTTTGCGACATCATGCCGGCTGCGTGGGGCAGTACTAACAAACCCGTCATCAAACCAACATAGATGAGGCTATGATTGGTGGTGATGAACATCAGGAGCAACAACCCGACCAGCCAGGGAAAGGCGCCAATAATATCGTGGGGCAACTTCACGATATCTGTAAGCGTATCGCCCCGCCAACTGTCCTGCCTTTTACCATAAGATGCCAGCAGCGACCATAACCAAGCGACCGAACAAACAACAGCGCCGACAGCCAACCCGATTAACACATCAGTCCGGATGCCATAAATCAATTGGCTCAGGATATCGCGTCCCAACAGGTCGGTACCGAGCCAATGATTGAGTGATGGCGGCTGCAGGATATCGAGCAGGCGAATCGGATTCCCGTTGTGCGCCAATAAAGGCCCGAATACAGCAATCAGCAGGAGAAAAGCACAAAGTCCCAGACAAAATACCTGCCAGCCCGAATGTATCCCATTTGTTTCTATTGTTTTCTCCGTTGTCACAGGCGTTCCGGTTTTTGTAATAAAGCGGCGGCAGGCAATTCTGATTAAATCAGCCGCGAGGTTCATCACCGTAACAATAATGACAAAAAACCAGGCGATGCCGAAAATTACCGGGTAGTCCCGTTCGATGAAGCTATCGTAAAATTCCCTGCCTAATCCCGGCTGCGCGGTCAATCGCGTCACAAAAATCATAATTACGATGATGAAACCGGCCATTTTAAGCAGCCTGATGAATAAATTAATGCCGACATCCCGCACTGCTTTTAGGCCGGAGATATTCTCCATCCGGCCGTTCAATGTCTTATAGCCGGTTTGCACCAGCAGCCAGGTTAACGGCAGCGCACAGAAAAAAATTGTCTGGAAAATCAGTGCCGGGGTAAACGGCGGCGTTTGATACCGGAGGACGAAAAAGAGCAAGCAGGCGCTGATGACGAATACCGGGACACCGGCGCCTGCGTTTACCAGTAATATCCTTAAAATCCCCCCAAATTTTGTAAGCCACGGAGTATTTTTAGTTTTCCGGCGGATAAACACCCCGGCTGTCAGCAATATCCCCGCAGACACCAGGCTTGTCATTCCGAGTAAAACCATCATCACCATGGTGCTACCCAGATTCTGCCGGATTATCGCGGATACCGGCGCTCCATTATAAACAGAGTATGGCCAATACAAAGATGCCCCATTCACTATAAATTTGGACGGAATCGGACCAGCCATCATCCAGCTATAAGGGGATTCAACAACACGCCATGGATATAAAATATAATTTTTATTTACGATTGTTCGTAGTCGTAACAAGAGCAGCCATACCACAAATAGGGTGATTCCGGAAAAAATTATTCTGCGGATTATTGTGATAACCATCCGTTTGCTTTCTGTGTTCATCTTTCCCTCTTCTTACACAACTTACCTACTATTTATACGAAAATGGCGGAAAAACTTTGCACCGGATTTACTATTGTGCCGGTATTTATGTTTTAATTGAGTAAGAGGCAGCAAATGGCAGTAATCAAAATCCCTTACGGGCGGGAAATAATCAAACTGGAAATCGAACCGGAGCATCTGAAGGCCGTCCTGGAACCGGAATCCCAAGCCGCCGCGAAAAACGCGGAAGAAGAAATCGTGCGGCAGGCGCTGGCGGAACCGGTTGAATCTGCCCGTCTGGCGGATTTAGCCGCGAAAGTGAAACGCGTGCTGGTGATTACCAGCGACCACACCCGGCCGCTGCCGAGCAAGATTACTTTGCCCCTTTTACTGGCAGAATTAAGAAGTAAAAATCCGGAGGTGCAGGTGAAAATCCTGGTGGCCACCGGTTTTCACCGCCTGACCCGGCCGGAGGAATTAATCGCCAGATTCGGTAAGAAACTATATGACAAAGAAGACATTATCGTGCATGATTCCCGCGATCAAAAGCACCTGGTTTTCAAAGGCATTTTGCCTTCCGGCGGCGAGTTGTGGCTGAACGACCTGGTGGACTGGGCGGATTTAATCGTCGCTGAAGGGTTCATCGAACCGCACTTTTTTGCCGGTTTTTCCGGCGGGCGCAAGAGCATACTGCCCGGCATTGCCGGCACCGCCACCGTACTGGCTAATCACTGTGCCGCGTTTATCGCCAGCGAGAATGCCCGCACCGGCAACCTGGAGGAGAACCCGATACACCGGGATATGCTTTATGCTTCGGAAACGGTCGGGCTGGCTTTCATTCTCAACGTGGCCCTCGATGCCGATAAAAAAATTATCCGCGCTTGGGCCGGCCATCCCGATAAAGCACACCGTCTCGGCTGTGATTTTGTCAGCCGCCGGGCAATCGTCAGGCGGCAACTGGCGGATATTGTGATTACTTCCAACGGCGGCTATCCATTAGACCAGAATATCTATCAGGCGGTCAAGGGGATGACCTCGGCTGAAACCTGCGTGCGTGAAGGCGGCGTCATCATCATGGTGGCCGCCTGCGAAGACGGCCATGGCGGCGAAGCTTTCTACCGCTGGTTCGCCGAAGCAAAATCGCCCCAGGAAGTTACGGCCAAAATTGCCCGCATCCCCCAAAAAGACACTTTGCCCGACCAGTGGGAAGCACAAATCCTGGCCCGGGTGCTAACCAAATGCACCGTCATTTTAGTCTCCAACTTCTGTAATCCGGAAGTCGTTCGTGCGATGCACATGTGGCAGGCGCCGGACATCGTCACAGCCTTAAAAATGGCACGGGGAACGATGGGGCAGCAAGCGGAGATTACAGTCATTCCGGACGGGGTGTCCGTGATTGTAGAAAAATGAAAACCTTCCCCTCGACAGGTTCAGGTCTTCGTAAATCAGGCCCCGTTTGGTCCGGAAAGTGCAAACTAAGACGCTGTTATTGATTCCTGCATAACATTTCAATTTTATGGCGTAATTCAAGCCAGTCTCTGACTTCAAAACAGTCAAGCCCGTCGCGACCGGGCGCGTTTTTCGCGTTATACCACACCGGAAACAGACCGGCACGGATTGCCCCCGCGATATCATAATCCAGCATATCGCCGGCGAACCAGATATCTTCCGGCGGCAGCGCCATTTTTTTCACAGCGACATCAAAAATACGCCGGCTGGGCTTCCGAAAACCGTAATCGGCGCTTGAAATTACGAATGAAAACCGGTGCGCCAGGTCGTGTTTGGCCAGGTCTTCTGCCAGCAACGCCCCCGAAAAAGAAGTATTGCTGAGGATGCCCGCTTTGATATGATTGGCGGCTAATAAATCCAGGACTTCGCGTATCCCTTCCAAAGGTTTGTAACACGTAGCTGCACGCCAGAATTCCTTTTCCATTTCTTCATAGCTGATACTGAATAATATACCCAGTTTGTCATATAATAACCGATGAAAACTCTGGCAGTTGAATTCCACCATGGACTCAATACGGATACGGTCTATCTCGCGGTTTATCTCATCGGCAACAAGTTGGACTTCCCGGGCAGTGGGATGCGGAACGCTGGTGGTAAACTCAAGTAATTTGATATCGCCCGCCAGAGGATCAAATGGTCCGCCCATCACCGTATCGCCAAAATCAAAAATGACACCCGCCGGCTTACGCGTGGGCTCTAAATTTTTCAACGTTTATTCCAGCTTAATAATTACTTCCGGCGAATTCCTGATTAAAATAAACTGATGATTGGATGGCCTACTTTACCGCTTCATCCGGTTTGGTATCGATTGCCTTGACCATGATTTTCAGTCCCTGCGCCACAACGGCAGCTTCTTCCTCGCTGAGGCGGCTAAATAATTCGGACATCCGTTCCCGGCGCTTCTGCCGTAATTCCGCCACCAGCTCATCACCTTGCGGGGTAGTGCGCAGCAGCAGCACCCGCCGGTCGTCGGGGTCGCCGGTCCGGGTAATCAGATTTTTTTCTAATAATCTGTCAATAATACCGGTTACGTTTGTTGGCGTTACTTTCAGCGCGGTGGCCAGCTTGCCGGTCGTGGTGGCGCCACGGTTACTGATGAAAAAAAGCGTTTTAAGCTGCCCGATGCCCAGGTGCAACCGCATCCAGGCATCCAATTCGTATTGGCGGCGGTCGCGGTCAATCCGTCTTTGCAGTTCTACCAGTTCTTCAACTGTTTCTTTTTTCACCATATCAGCACCGCCTTATTAGTGAATGTAACATTGACAATTTATTCTATATTCAATAGACTTATATTAGATATAATACAAGTACCACATCTTAGCAGAAAATACCATATTTGTGCAATGGAGGCAATTCATGGAAGAAAAAGCCATCGTTGTCCGGAACCTGGTCAAGCAATACCCCAAAGTCAGGGCCGTAAACGACGTCTCATTCTCGGTGGATAAGGGGGAAATTTTCGGTCTGCTCGGGCCCAACGGCGCTGGTAAAACCACCACCATCCGCACCCTTTTAACTCTTATTCCGCCAACATCGGGGGAAACGCTGATATACAACGTTGACACCGCCAAAAACAGCGAAGAAGTGCGCCGGATGTGCGGCTACGTGCCGCAGGATGTCTCTGCAGACGGCGACCTGACATCTTACGAAAACGTGCTGATATCCGCCAAACTGTACGGCATGCCCCCCAACGAAAGGAAGCAGCGGATACATGACGTGTTGAATTTCCTGGAGCTGACCGACCGGGAAAATGACATGGTCAATACTTTTTCGGGCGGGATGATGCGGCGTCTGGAAATCGCCCAGGCACTGGTCAACCGTCCGAAAGTGCTCTTCCTGGATGAACCGAGCATCGGGCTCGACCCCAATGCCCGGCGTATCATCTGGGGCCTGATTAAGAAACTGCGCGATGAATATAACACCACTATTATGATGACCACCCACGATATGGGCGAAGCGGATGAGCTCTGCGACCGTATCGGCATCATGAACCGGGGGCACCTGGCCACGCTGGGTAAACCGGCCGAGTTGAAAGCCGCCGTCGGCGGCGATATCATCACCCTCAATTCCAGCAACCCGGATTGCATCCGGCAGGTAAAAGCACTCGGGTATTCCACTATCACCGATTCAACAGACGGCCATTGCGATTTAATTGTCAATAACGGCGAGACGCTCATTCCGCAGCTGCTGGAAGGACTGAAGTCTAAAGGCGTACTGGTCGAATCGGTCTCACTGAAAAAACCGACGCTGGATGACGTTTTCCTGAAATATACCGGCGCCCGCATCGAAGAAGGCGATACTTTTGCCGAAACCCGCCGCGCCCGCCGCGCCTTTACGAGGAGAAGTTAATGAACGCTTTGAATGCCGTTAAAAAATATTTTGCCAATGCTTTTATCATCGCCGAGCTGGAAATACGTAAAATCCGCCACGACCAGACCCAAATCTGGGTGAGAATGGTGCAGCCCGCGCTGTGGCTGGCGATTTACGGTCTGGCGATGAGCAAACTTAACGCCATGAGCGCCAATATCCCGGCCGGCCTCACCTATCTCCAGTTCATGACCCCGGGGGTGCTCGCCCAATCCGCCCTCTTTGTCGCTATCTTTTTCGGCATTAACGTGGTCTGGGAACGCGACCTCGGCCTGTTGAACAAATTGCTTTCCACCCCGGCTTCACGTTCCTCGATTATCCTGGGTAAAGCACTTTCCGCCGGCGTCCGCGGCATTTTCCAGGCAGTGGCGGTGCTCGTCCTGGCATTGATTTTACAGGTCCATCTCATCATGAATCCTCTGGGGATTCTGGGGGTTTTCGTCGTCATTATCCTGGTCAGCATGTGTTTCTCCTGCGTCAGTATGGCCATCGCCTCGCTGGTGAAAACCCGGGAGCGCATGATGGGCTTCGGCCAGGTCATGACCATGCCGCTGTTCTTCGCCAGCAGCGCCATTTACCCGATATCAATCATGCCGTCATGGATAAGGCCGCTTGCCTACGTCAATCCGCTGACCTACTCGGTAGATGCGATGCGGGACATGCTGGCGACGGGCAACCTGCACTCTCTGCCGCTGGATTTTGCAGTAATCGTCGCCACCACCATTTTATTCCTGGTGCTCGCCAGCCTGGGACTAAAGAAAATGATATCGTAAACCATTAGATTGAACCTGATAAAAACCGGAGAGGAGACCTAAAAAAGTCTCCTCTTTTTTTCTGAGGTGAACAGATTCAATTTTTTCTGAATGGCTTTTATCTTATAGTCGTGAGTATAGTTGCCACTACTAT
>CAVYZP010000013.1:0-19609 GCA_963772985.1 uncultured Chloroflexia bacterium | reverse complement strand
GATTTAACTCTCCTGTTTTTATTTTTATTTACTGATATCTAAAAATCCGGTGAAATACAAAAGAAATCGTCTATTCGTCTTCCTCGATGATAAATACTTCTTCGATGGTCGAGCGCAGTGTCTTTGCCACTTTATAAGCTAGGAACAGCGAGGGGTTGTACTTGCCTTTTTCCAGGTACAGCATCGTGCGGCGGCTGACATCCACGATATCCGCCAGTTCGTCCTGCGTTAAATCGTAGCGGGCCCGGAGTTCTTTAATTCTGGTTTTCATTTTCATCATGAAGCCTTTCGGGATTTTTGGTTAAAAAGTCCGGTAATAATAAATGGCCAGCGAAGCCAGGTAAACCGCCAGGCTCACGCCGATTATTTCCAGCAGCAGCTCGGTGCTGATAGAGGAATAAATCAGGATATTAATCAGCACGCCGAGGTAAACCGCAATCAGCGCGTTTCGGGCGCTCTTAGCATTGATTTCGTTGATTCGCTCGTCAAGGTGAAATTTGGATTGTACTTTTTCCACGCTCACGATGCGCGTCAGGAAGAGCAGGAAAAGCACAAAAACCAGTGTCGGCACGGCGATTAACAAAATTTGAACAGGGCCGGCTGAGGGGTGATTTTTCAGAATCAACAAAATCACGATTGTCAGCAGCGATATCCCCAGAATCATGCAGCCGAACGTCACCCAGTCGAACTCTTTCAGCGAGCGGCGGCGCCAGAGCCAGAGATAAATGATAAACAGCACTAAAAGAATGATATTCGGCGCGAATACTAAAAAATCCCTGTTCATTCCGTCTACCCTCTTACGCGGCGAAAATGTGATAATAATATTATATAATGTGATAAATATATTACATTTATCGGCGTTTGTCAAGGGGATAGAGATAAAATATTTTTAAGCATTCATGGAAATAAAAAAATGGCTCTGTTATTTAGCTTTTTGCCGGAACTGGGTTTCGTACAATTGAGTATAGAGCCCTCCTTTGGCCAGCAGCTCAATGTGTGTTCCCCGTTCGACGATACGGCCGGAGTCCAAAACCAGGATTAAATCCGCCGAAAGAATGGTGCTCAGCCGATGTGCGATGACGATATTCGTCCGGCCGACCATTACCCGACTCAGCGCTTCCTGAATCAGGGCTTCCGATTGACTGTCCAGTGAACTGGTAGCCTCATCCAGTACCAGAATCCTCGGGTTCTTCAAGATGACTCGTCCTAATGCGATGCGTTGTTTTTCCCCGCCGCTGAGCCGGTAACCCCGCTCTCCGACAATAGTGTCATATTGTAAAGGTAATCCCATGATAAAATCGTGAATATTAGCCGCTTTCGCTGCCTCTTCTATCTCCGCCTGAGTGGCATCGAGTTTACCGTACAGCAGGTTGGTTCGGATGGTGTCATTAAACAGGTAAGTCTCCTGGGTGACCATGCCTATCTGTGATGTCAATGATGAGAGCGTGACATCTTTTAAATCGTGCCCGTCAAGCAATATACGCCCTTCGGTCGGGTCGTAGAGACGCGGGATGAGATAAGTCAACGTCGTTTTACCTGCACCGCTGGGTCCGACCAGCGCTACCAGTTGTCCGGGTTCGGCCCGGAAATTAATATGGTCTAATACTTCTTCCCGGGCTTGACCTGGGGCGACTTTTTCATTGTTCTGATTATTTTTACTATTTCCTGTTGCATTCGTGCCATTCCGGGAAGCCGCCGATTGGGTCTCCTGCAATAAACCGAATCGCCGGACGTCTTTCAATAATCCTTTTCCTTCTTTCATGTAATGGAAACTGACATCATCGAACTGGATCACGCCTTTCACATTGCTTAGTACCTGAGCATCGGCTTTCTCTGTGATTTCCTGAGGCAGGTCCAGCACCTCGAATACCCGTTCGAAACTAACCAGGGAAGTGGCAAAATCCACCGGTGCATTCGTTAAAACCTGTAAAGCGTTGTACAATGTTCCCAAATAAATCGTTAATGCGACGATAGTGCCGATGGTCAGGGTCTGCTTAATCACCAGATAACCGCCAAAACCATAGACCAGTGCCACCCCGATCGAACCCATCAGTCCGATGCTCACGAAGAATGAGGCGCTGATAATTGCGCGCCGGACATTAATATCACGGACATCCGCGGCGCGCTTCTTAAAGCGGTTGTCTTCTTCTTCGGTACGGCCGAAGAGTTTTACCAGCAGCACACCGCTGATATTGAGCAGTTCCTGCATGACCGCATTCATCTTGGCCATGATGTCGAGTTGCTGGCGGGTGAGGATACGCAAACGCTTTCCCAACCTATCCGCGATTAACAACAGAAAAGGAAGAATAGCGATACTGAGCAGAGTCAGACGCCATTCCAGCACGAACATGATGGTGAGCATAACGACCGCTTGAATCAGATTGGTGATGATATTAACAATAGTGTTGACAATAGCGCTCTGCGCCCCTTGGACGTCATTATTTAACCGGCTCATCAGCTCGCCGATTTTAGTGTGGGTAAAGAAACTCAGCGACATGCGCTGTAAATAGGAAAATAAATCCGCTCTTAAATCATAGGTAATACCTTCTCCCACACGGGAATTGAACTGCCGTAGAAATACGCTCAGTACCCCGGTGAGGAGCGGTATCATCACCAGTGCAATCGTCAACCACAATAGACTGTGTAAATCTTTATCGGGTAAGGTTTTATCAATCAGCTGCCGCAGGATGAGCGGCGTCAGCAGTCCTAATCCGGTACTGGCTAACGTCATCAGCAGCATACCGAGTATCCACCCGCGGTAGGGATGGGCATAACCCCAGACACGTTTCAGTAATCCCCAGGTGATTTTAGGTTTTCCATCCTGGACATTATTCATGGTGGCGGTGTAGGTTTTATTTATCATAAACTGCTCATTTCGCGAGATTCCCGGTCCTAAGACCCGGTGCTTTCGTATTTATTCACCCCTATTTTCCAGAACTGGTAGGCCATGAAAAACATCACCAACCCTACTATTGGCGTTCCATACTGCAATGCTGGAAAGAAAAGATTATCACCCGTCTTATTTAGAAAATAATGCGCCGGGTAAAAGTTCACAAAGGCTACCGGTATCACAAAGGTTAAAAAAGCTTGAATGGACCTGGCGTAAATCGTAATCGGATAATCCAGGAAATTATTAAAACAATTAAGCAAAGAATATGTAGCGGTATTTTTTACAAGCCAGAAACTCATTGTGCCGATGACCACGAGAATGGCGGTTTGTATTAATGCAGCGCCGAGAATTGCCGCCAACAGAAAGACGATTTTTAGTATCGTGATGTGGATTGCCAAATGTGTAAAACACAATATAAATACGCCGGTTCCTAGTATCAGGGCGGAAGTCGAGGTAAAATTGGGACGGCCGATTATGGTATAAAACAGGGAATCCATCGGCCTGATTAATACCATGTCGAAGTCCCCGTTCTGCAACATTTGTTCCATACCGCGCATCGGGGAACTAATGAAAAGCCCGCTAATGCCGCTCGCTACCATGTTGATATTAAAAAGGAAAAAGACCTCGTAAAGCGTCCACCCGTGTATAGATTGGAATTTGCTGAGGAGTACCCACGTCGAGATATAACCTACCCCAAAATTTAATATGTAAGTAAATATGTCGATTAAGGTAGTCAAGCGGTATTCCAGCATACTTTTAACAGCAGCTGCGAAAAATCTTAAACTCAATTTGAAAGTTCTCATCTAGCCACCCTGAATTACCAGTTTTTTCATCGCTGCCCGCCATTCCAACATTGTCAACCCATAAAGAATTATCATCCAGGCAAACTGCTGCAGAATCGCGTATAGGCAATCCCGCGGTGTAAGTGTTCCCAGGTATATAGATATCGGCACGAAATAATATAGCCTGAACGGCAGGAAATTCGAAATGGTAACGAGAAATGTGGGGAAAAACCACAACGGGATATATGCTCCGGAGAATAACCGGTTCAACATCCAAACAATATTTGCCTGCCAGCCCCGCAGATACCAAAAAACCACCAAACCAATAATGTAGTTAATCTGAAACGAAATTACAATGGCATTAATCATCGTAAACAGGAATAGCAGTAAATTCGGGATTGAGGGAAAATTCATACCGACAAATATAATCCCGACTGCCAGTATCGGTAAAAGCTGAAAAAGAAAGGCGAACATGTTTTGCCCAAGCATATTGGCGAATGTGTAAGCCTGGAAATTCATCGGCTTTAACAAGTCCATTGCTATTTGGCCGTTGCGAATGCGGTCGGTCATATTCCAAACCACATTGACCGTAAGTAATGTCCCAATCATAGAACTAATCAGGACGTAGGTATTCATTTCCCGCAGCGTCACAACCCCGGTACTGGTCGTTACGGAGCCGGCGGTTAGTAGCGCGCGCCAGACGCAAAGTTGCACCAGTAGAATTACGAGGTTGCGGAACGTACCAACGAAATATTCCACGCGGTAAGCCAGGCCATTATAAAAAGAGATTTGGATAAATTTTAAGTATTTTTTCATTTTATTTAATCAAAAGACCATTTAGTTTCTAACCGCATACATTTTGCGGATGACATCCTCGATCGGAGTGACTTTTATGCTGATGTCCTTGGTCTCCGCTTTGTCTATCAGCCATTTGAGTACGGTGGAAGAATTAATTTTAAGACTGTCGTATTTAATCGTTATCTTATTA
Source organism: uncultured Chloroflexia bacterium (assembly GCA_963772985.1). Taxonomy (GTDB): domain Bacteria; phylum Chloroflexota; class Dehalococcoidia; order Dehalococcoidales; family Fen-1064; genus Fen-1064. The sequence goes on along the minus strand of CAVYZP010000013.1, from coordinate 14,949 downwards.
TCCTGATATTTGATTTCATCTACCCCCATTCCGGTAAGTTCACTGGTATCCTCGATTTTATTCGCCAATTCGGCGACAATCATTTCCTCTGAGCCATAACGTTTTTTCAGGGTGTCCAGATTACCGTCATATACCAGTTTGCCGGTATTGATGACCATTACCCGTGAACTCAATCGCTCAATGTCTGACATATCATGGGTGGCAAGAATGACCGTAGTGTTACGCTTTTTATTGACTTCCAAAATAAACTCTCTGATGCGCTCTTTCACCACCACATCGAGTCCGATAGTAGGTTCATCCAGGTACAAAATATCCGGGTTATGCAGCAGGGCAACACTGATATCGGCGCGCATCCTCTGTCCCAAACTGAGCTGTCGCACCGGCGTGTGGATAAACTTGTCAATGGCCAAGATATCGGCAAATATCTTTAGGTTTTCCTGGTACTGCTGCTCAGGAACGTCATACACATAGCGCATCAGGCTTAATGTTTCCGAGAGAGGAATATCCCACCATAGCTGTGTACGCTGTCCGAACACTACCCCGATTCTTCTGGCATTCAATTCACGGTGTTTAAAAGGAATCACACCGTTTACGTCAATAGCGCCGCTGCTGGGAACCAGGATGCCGATCAGCATCTTGATAGTAGTTGATTTCCCGGCGCCGTTCGGGCCAATATACCCGACAATTTCGCCTTTTTCCACGGAAAATGACACGTTGTCCACGGCCTTAACTATTTTATCTTCCCGGTTGAAAACATCTTTTATTGCCCCGGTCAGACCCTCTCTCCCTTTGCGTTGTCGGTAGTCTTTACAGAGGTTTTCCACCTTGATAATTGTCATATCTCACTCCATCCTGTTGTTTCCGGTCAACAAAAAAGCCCGGGGTTTTTGTTTCCCGGGCTCGGTTTTTCTGTTCTGCAGTTTTGTGTACATTGGCCTTAACTGTTCTCCGAACTGAAAATACGCCGAGCCCGCTGGTACTTAATTGCCTGACCCATACCAGTTCTAAAAACGTGGCTGACGGTAGTGTAACAATTCGGCGTATACAAAGTAATATTCTCCCCTTTGTGAATGTTACGATTATATGATATTCACTTGCTGCATGTCAAGAGTTATTTTAATCTCAGGGAAAAAATATTTTACAGAGTTGGCTATAAAAAGGACATCTTGTTCGAACCGTGCCGTTGAAGAAATTGCTTGTGGGGTAATAGCGGGCTACCCGTAATTAGGATTTCTCGATTTTCTTGAGCGCTTTGACGTAGACGTTTTTCACGCCGTTGTTCGATTCGTTCTTGATGATGTTATCGAAAACGGGCAGCAGTTGTTTTCGGGCCTGCAGATTGTATTTGGCAATTTCGGTGAGCGCAAAAGCGGCGCACCATTTGATGACCGTGGTATTGGCCGCATCGCCGGTGGTATTTTTCAGCAGGTAAGGGATTGCCGCCGCCACCTTTTCCGGATAGCTTTTAGCCAGATTGGCCACTACTTCCTGGGTGCCTCATTTTACCTTCGGCAAGTCGTAATTGATATAAGGTATCAGCGTGTCGAGATACGGCGCCAGCATTTCCGGCTGATGCTTCGAAATCTCTTCCATGACATCGGCGCAAATGCCTTTACCGGTTTTCCTGGCGTTTTCGAAATATTGAATTAGGTCCTGCACCGGTATCGTTTTTTGTAGGACGGCTTCCACCAGTTTCGCCTGCATTTCGCGGGGTTTAATTTTCAACTGCAGTATTTCATCTATTTCAGACATGACTTAAGCATTCTAAAATACCGGTGCGCCGATGTCAATATCATCCAGGAACGAACTAAGGACGGGAAATTCTTTACTGAACCGGCCTCGATTTGCGTCGGGATGGAGATTACCGCTCTGAGATTGCCGCGTCCTTGCAGCTCTGGCAATGGGCATCGATAAAAAAGGAGTCCGCTCAGGCGGACTCCTTTTGATTCTTCCGAAACGTTTGCCGGGGATTAAAGCGAATCGGCGGGGGCAATTTCGAACTGGCTCTTGTAGAGAGACGCATAGAAACCGTTGGCGGCCAGCAGTTCTTCGTGTTTGCCTTGCTCGACAATGTCGCCGTCCTTGATGACCAGGATAATGTCCGCATCGCGGATGGTGGACAGGCGGTGGGCGATAACGAAGCTGGTTCTGCCTTTCATCAGGTCGAACATAGCGTTCTGGATAAGAATTTCCGTCCTGGTGTCCACTGAGCTGGTAGCTTCGTCCAAAATCAGGATTTTGGGGTCGGCCAGGAACGCCCGGGCGATGGTCAAAAGCTGTTTCTGCCCCTGCGAGATATTGCTGGACTCTTCGTTCAACTCCAGGTCATAGCCGTGCGGTAAGGTGCGCACAAAATGGTCGACATTGGCCATCTTGGCGGCCGTGACCACGGCGTCATCGCTGGCATTGAAATCGCCGTAGCGGATATTTTCGCGGATTGTGCCGTTGAACAGCCAGGTATCCTGCAGCACCATGCCGAACATGCTGCGGAGGTCTTCCCGTTTGAATTTCCGGATGTCCACACCGTCAATTTCAATTGAACCGCTGTTGATATCGTAAAAACGCATCAGCAGTTTGACGATAGTGGTTTTACCGGCGCCGGTCGGCCCGACCAGGGCGATTTTTTGACCGGGTTTAATTTCAGTCGAGAAATTGTGAATGATAATCCTTTCGGGGGTATAGCCAAAGCTGACGTTCTTGAAAGAGACGGTACCTTTGACGGCTGCCGGCTTGACAGCATCAACCGGGTCCGGCGATTCTTCTTCGGCATCCAGGAAATCGAAAACACGCTCAGCGGCGGCCGCGGTGGACTGCAGCACGTTGGCAATATTGGCGACCTGCATGATGGGCTGGGTAAACGACCGCACATACTGGATGAAGGCCAGGATATCGCCGACGCTGATGGTGCCTTGAACCGCCAGGTAACCGCCGAGGATACAAATGGCAACATAAGAAAGGTTACTGACGAAGGTCATGATGGGCATCAATAGACCGGAGAGGAATTGAGACTTCCAGCCGGCGCCGTACAGCTCGGTATTCAGGCCGTCAAACTTCTGAATAGATTTTTCTTCACCGTTAAAGGCCTTGATGACAGTATGGCCGCCGTACATTTCCTCCACGTGTCCATCAACATGCCCGAGGTAAACCTGCTGCTGTTTGAAATATTTCTGCGAAGCCCGGATGACGAGAGTAATGAGTCCGAAAGAAACAGGCAGAATGACTATCGCCACCAGCGTCATTATCCAGTTGATGGTAAACATCATTACCAGGATACCGATAATCATCGTCACCGAGGTAACAATCTGGGACAGGTTCTGGGCCAATGTATTGCTGATGGTATCAATATCGTTAGTAACCAGGCTCAACGCTTCGCCGTGGGTCTTGGTATCGAAGTATTTGAGCGGCATCCTTTTGATTTTTTCCGCGATATTTTTCCGGAAGTTGTAGGTAACTTTCATGGCGATGCCGGACATTATATAACCCTGCAGGAAACTGAAGATGGCACTGGCCACATACAAACATAACAGGATGATGGCAATACGGCCGATATAGGAGAAATCGACGGTCGCACCGGGGACATGCATGACCTTGTTTACAATGCCCTCAAAGAGTTTGGTGGTGGCGTTACCCAGCATTTTGGGGCCGACAATCATGAAAACAGTGCTGGCGACGGCAAAAATAAATACCAAAGCCAGGGAAACGCGGTACGGTTTGAGATATTTCAGGAACGTCCCCATCGCTTTGCGGAAACTTTTTGGTTTTTCTACGCCCATCCCGGCCCGGCCCATCGGACCACCCATCGGGCCGCCTCTACCCGGACCGAAAGCCGGTTTATTATCTCTTCTTGGTGTATCATTTGATTGTGTCATTGGGCGAGTTCCTCCTTTGACAGTTGAGACAGCGCAATTTCCTGGTAGACCTTGCAGTTTTGCATCAGGTCGCGGTGCGTGCCGATGCCGGCAATTTCGCCGTTATCCAGCACCACAACAAGTTCGGCGCCCATAATCGTGCTGACCCGCTGGGTAACAATGAGCACCGTGGCATCGGCCGTCTCTTTTTTCAAGGCCTTGCGCAGCGCCATATCGGTCTTAAAATCAAGGGCTGACAAACTGTCATCGAAAATGTAAATTTCCGGTTTCTTGGCGAGCGCCCGGGCAATAGCCAGTCTTTGTTTCTGACCGCCCGAGAGGTTTGTACCGCCCTGGGAGACCGGTGTCTGATAACCCTGTTCGCTTTCTTTGATGATATCCGTCGCCTGGGCAATTTCGGCATATTTCGCCACTTCCGCATCAGTCGCATTTTCGTTGCCGTATTTAATATTACTTTCAATGGTGCCGGAGAAGAGGACCGCTTTTTGGGCCACATACCCGATTTTGTCCCGCAGGTCGTGCTGGGTGACGTTCCGGACGTCAACCCCGTCGACGAGGATGGCGCCGCCGGTAACATCGTAGAAGCGCGGAATCAGGTTGACCAGGGTGGTTTTACCGCTGCCGGTACTGCCAATCAAAGCCGTGGTCTGCCCGGGTTTGGCGGTAAACGTGATGTGTTTCAGCACGTCATCTTCCGCGCCGGGATAACGGAAAGCCACATCCTTGAATTCGATAATACCTTTCCGGTCGGTGCGGAATTTTTCCGGTTTCTCCGGGTCCACAATGACCGGCTCGGTTTCCAGCACTTCACTGATTCTGACGGCAGAAATACTGGCACGCGGAATCATAATGAACACGATTGATATCATCAGGAAGGCAAAAATAATCAGGACGGCGTACTGCATAAACGCCATCAGGTTACCGACCTGCATGGTCCCGTTATTCACCTCGTGGGCGCCGACCCAGATGATGACAATCATCACAGCGTTCATCAGGAACATCATCGCCGGCATTAAAAACACCAGGACGGCCCGGTTGACAAACAGACTCGTTTTGGTCAGGTCCTGGTTTGCCTTGTCAAACCTGGCTTCTTCATGTTTCTGCGCATTAAAGGCGCGGATAACCATCAAACCGGTGAGGTGTTCACGCATCACCAGGCTCAGCTTATCAATCAGTGCCTGCATCGAACGGAACTTCGGCAGTACGACGATAAACATCGCCACCATAATGGTGATTAATAAACCGACGGCCGCGCCGATAATCCAGAGCATGGAATTGGCGGAACCCAACACTTTAAGGATGCCGCCGACGCCGATGATAGGAGCGTAAAAAACAATCCGGAAGAGCATTACCAGCAGCATTTGTATCTGGGTGATGTCATTCGTGGACCGGGTAATTAATGAAGCGGTAGAGAACTTATCGAATTCAGTGCTGGAAAAACTTTCGACGCGTTCGAATAACTGCTTGCGCATGTTCCGCCCGACGCCGGCTGCGATGCGCGCCGAGATGTAACCGACTGTCACCGAACAGGCAGCGCTGGCCAGGGTAATAAGCACCATCAATTCTCCGATATCGAAGAGATAATGATGCTGGATGGTACCGGTGTTCATGCCGAGGCCTTTATATTCTATCGTAAGGTAAGCCACCGAATACTCGGTCAGGAGGTCCGGTTCGATGGCATTGATTTGCGTTTCAGCAGCACTTTGCAAGGCGGCCTGCTGGGCAGCCGGCAGCTGCGCGAGTACCGCGAAGGGATCCTGCCCGGCAGTATATGGTATTCCGAATTGTGCAAAAGTCGCGGCGGCGTTTTGCTCCAGGTTGGCTACCACCGGCAAAGCATGGGAAAAAATACTATTGAGTGAGGCAATTTCTTTTTTATTGGTGGTATTGATTTTATAAATGTCTTCATTCGCCAATTGCGGATAAGTTTTTACGTCTTTGGCATTACCGGGTGCGGATAGCAGGATATAATCGCTTTTAACCTGGTTTATCTGGTCGGCGGTCAGGAAAAAGCTGATTCTATCGAATTCGGTAGCACTCAGAGCCTGCGGCACTGCATTGGCAATGCCATCCTGCTGGATACCGATGTTGACGATATTGGCCATGTAACCGGGCAATGAAAGGTCCAGCATTGCCTGGGCAAACAATAACGCAAAGATTAAAATAATCGCCCACAGGAAGGGCCTGAGATGTTTAAACAGTTTTGTCATTTATCAAAGTACCTCCGTGACCATGATGCCGCAATTTACGCTGTTAGAATACAAAATGAACGTGATTTACGAAGCAAGAAATCGAACACCGGCGCGATTTATTTAATTTATAATTTGCCGATGGTATTTCTTAACGTCTCAAAAGCATCTGCCATCTGCCTGAGTTCGGCCGGCGTGAGATTTGCCAATCTTTTTTTAATATTTTCCCGCACCCGCCGTTTCATGTTTTCACCGAGCACCCGGCCTTTTTCCGTGAGACTCAGGATGATGACTCGTCGGTCCTTGGCATCGGAGCGGCGTTCGACCAGACCCAGTGTCACCAGCGCCTCCACCAGGTGCGTCAACTGGGGTTTGGTCATCATCAGCGCCTTGGCCAGCTCCGACATCGTCAGGTTATTCTGGCCGATTTCGCCCATTACAGACAGATGGAGACGGGTCATATTCTCCGGGAATCCGCTGGCGTCCATTTTCAGGACTTTTTTATGGGAGACCAGCATCACATGAAACATGTTTTCCAGAACACGGTCAATATTGACTTCTTCCATTCTTTCCAGTCCGCTTTATCCTATTTTTAAAACAATATGTTAACTAAGATAATAGTTAACTCCATTAACTATCTTACTCAGTTGCTTTTCAGTTGTCAACCTTAATGTTACCAAGTCCAGGTTACGTTTTGGTAAAATTTACGCCTATTAATCTAATTATTACCGCCGGACCTGGCATTGCGGCAGGATTGACAAAAATGCGGTACTAAAGTACTATAATGCTGTTTTTTATTTGCCTGATTCAATAACAGGAGGTTTTCATATGACGGACGCCCCTTTACCGGATGGAAACGATGCACAGGTTAATGCGACGGACGCGGCGCAAAACAACGGCCCCACCAATCCGCCGGATAATGCGCAGCTCAGCGACCAGATTACGGCGCTGAATAAAAAAATTGACTCGCTGAACGATAAACTCGATAAAAACCAGGCTTCCACAGAACAGTTGATGAAGCAATCGCAGACAATGGTGGATACGACCGGTTCGGCCAAAGCCCAGGAAATACTGCGGCAGACGGTCAGCAACCCCAGCGGCTTCATCGCCATCGAAGCCACAAATTTCATCGTGAAATATATCCAGAAAAATGAGACCACTCGGTTCAGGGCTTCCGCCATGGCCAAAGGCCGGAAAGTGCTGCAAACGATTATTGCCAATTATATTGCGCAGAAAGTGCCGCAATTGAACTGGTACGGCACCACCGTGTCCGCCCAGGGCGGCAACCAGTATCACATGAAAACCAGGACTAATTTCCCGGTGCGTATCAATACTGGCCTGCCACTGGTGGGCAACGTCACCATCGCCGCGGTGGCGATGGAAGTGGAGGGGGACGTAGATACGGTCACCAATGAAATGAAGAATACCAAAGTCACGATGGCCACGGATGAGGCCCAGCGGCAGGTTTTCAAAGACATCCAGGACGAGATGGAGTACACTTTTAAACCGCACAAGCACATCTGGGCAGTGATGTACCCAACGGGGAAAGGCATCCGGGCCGTCTACCGCTTCCTGAAAAAGGAAACTGCTTTCTCAATTCCGCTGTTAATATTATTTATCCTGACCGGATTTTTTATACCGTCATTATTTCCGGCGGCTGCCCTCTGGCGGCATCTCGGCCAGCCGGTGATTTTCCGGCGGTTTATCGGCATCAGTCCGCTGGCGCTGTGGTTCGGGATTATCAACGGCATAATCTGGGGCGCAGTAATCCTGGCCGTGGTGCGGTTCAATATTATTCCCGGTCTGGGTAAAGGCATCAAGTTCGTTGCTGGGAAGGTCTTTCCGCCGCTGCAGGCATTCTTCAGAAACCGCGTGCGCCGGTTTGCCACCCTCGCAGGGGTGCTGGTGCTGATTGTGCTGTTTATTCTTTGGCGGGTGGGCGTATTTAACGGACCGCCGCCGCTGCAGTTCGCCAATGCCAGTCCGGTAAATACCGCGGTGGGGTCTACCTACACCGCAAACTTAACCGTGAAAGGCGGGAAAAAACCATATACATTATCGGTTGTTACCAATGCTTTGCCGCCCGGATTGACCCTGGATACGACCAACAATGTGATTTCAGGGAGCCCCACCACGGCTGGGAACTACCAGTTTACGCTGCAGGTTCAGGACGGTGCGAAAAAGGACACAATGGTGACCGAAAACTGCGATATCGTGGTTGTGCCGCAGGGAAATTTCGAGGTCTGCAGCACTGATTTACCGGCCGGCAGTAAAGGCAGGACCTATTCGTATCAAATTGTTGCCCAGGGAGGCTATGCGCCATATCTATGGGGCATTTCCGCGGGACAGTTACCGCCGGGGCTGACGCTGAGCGCCACCGGTATTATTACCGGTACTCCAACCGCAAAGGGTGACTTCGCCTTTACCTTGATAGCAGATGACAGCGGCGGGACGGCGGCGGTTTTTTCACAAAGTTATACGATGCGGGTGAAATAGCTATCAGCACTCAGGGTTCAGCTTTCATCGGGATAGATAAAAAAGAGGAGGCGAGGGATTTTATTCCCCCGCCTCTTTTAGTATTTTCGGAAACAAACCTTTTTTATTGACCCCAGGTGTTGAGCGAGTCGGCCAATAATTCCACGTCGCGGCTGTTGGGCAGGCTGGTTTCGAGGACGCGGGCGGCTAACGGGGCCGCCTTTTCAATCGGCAGGCAGTACTGCATGGTCTGGAACTGCTGGCGGAACGCTTTGACCTTTTCCCCGACTTTTCGGTTCTTCATGATGCAATCGGCCATGTAGTCGGCCAGTTCCGCGAAGTCTTTTTCTTTCATGCCGAAGCGGGTCATTTCCTGGACCCCCATGCGGATGCCGCTGGAGCCCACAAAGCTTCCGTCGTCCGGCAGGGCCTGGTAATTGGTGATGATGTTGTTCTTTTCCAGGCGGAGAGCGATTTCTTCGCTGATGCCGTATTGGCGCACGCGGATGAGCACCTGATGCGTTTCGGTGAAACCGTCGGCGGGGTCGCCTTCGACAATAACCCCTCTCTCGTTCAGGGCTTTGGCAAAAGCGCGGGCATTGGCAAGAACCTGTTTCTGGAATTTTGCCTTGAAATAATTCATTTCGTAAGAAGCCACGAGCAGGCCGAGCAGCGTGCCGAGGTGATGGTTGCTGGTGGCGCCGGGCAAGGCGCGGCTCTTGATTTCACTCCAGAGTTTCTCCAGGCCGCTGTTTTCATCCATGTTGCTGACGATGACGCCGCGCTGCGGGCCGAAGAAGGTCTTATGGGTGCTGCCCGTGACCACGTCGGCGCCTTCCGCCAGCGGGTCCTGGAATGCGCCGTAGAGGCCGAGCGTATGGGCCATGTCGTACATCAAAATGGGGCGGGGATTCAGATTTTTCGTCAGTTCATAGACCTCTTTGACCGGTTCCTGATAGAGGAACATGCTTTTCCCGAAAATAATCAGTTCGGGTTTGGCCTCGGCAATCAGTCCGGCGAGTTGGGAAACATCGGTTTTATAAGGATTATCCGGCAGCCCGGGGAAATGATAAACGAATTCCTTGCCGGTGGCCGGATTTTCTTCGACGAGATTGAACAGGGCGCCCATCGGCTGGTCGCTGAGGTGCCCGCCGGTTTTCAGGTCATTATTGATGACGGAGCGCATGCGGCGGGACAGCTTCGTGCCTTTACCGCGGTTGATGAATTTGACCATCGCCTTGAAAACGATATCATTAGCCATCTGGCCGCTGATGGGGCGCAGTTCGACATTGGTGCAGTTAAAATAAGCCTGCATCTCTTTGCGGACGTCTTCTTCGACATCCCGGATGAAATCAATACCCTGGTAAAAATAGACCTCTTTGCCTTTCATCACGCGGTGCTCGGCGTAGCGGCCGGAGGCATCGGCAATGGAGCACATTTTCACTAACAAGCTCGGCGTGGATTCGGAAGGAATCAGATTGATGCATTCCCGCTGCCGCCAGATGTTGTTCTTTTCGGTCTTTTTGACCAGTTGCTCGATTTTTTTCTGAAATTCAGCCATCGTAATCTCCTGTCTGAAATTGCCCTTTTATTACAGTGCCGTGCGGCATATTTTTAAACCTCAGCGTATCTTATTCTCTCATTTTTTGGCGATAAAGGAAAGTGAAAGAAAAAAGAAGGACTTTTCGTCAAACAAGCAGATTAAGGGAAGGTGCACTAAATTGCAAGAATAATTCGCCTGTAATTACATCTAAATGCTGATTGTCCCGGTCAGAATCAAGACCAGCATGACGACCACCGCGAGCATCACCAGGCACCAGATGATTTCACTCAAACTGACGTAATTGAACGCTTTACGGATACGCGCGGCCACTTTCTCTTTGGTGATGCCGGCGGCCGGCCAGGGATATTCGGTACCGCCGTTAATCGCGCGGAGGATACGCGGCATGACGAGTTCTTTGTTATCCCAGTAGGAAAAATGGTCGGTCAACACGCTGTCCTTATTGATGACCTTACGCTCTTTCCACTGCCGGTCAGGGTCGATTTTAGCCTTCTCGACGATTTTCCTGCCAACCGGCCCGGCCGGCACGGGGTCCCGCCGGGCGTAAATATCCAGCCAGTAAAATTTATCTTCCGGCGGCCCAGAATATGACTTGTCCTGAAAACCGGTGATGATTTTGGCCAGCGGTTTGGTGATTTCCAAGTTGTTGTATCCGATTTCCCGGTTGGGCTGACGCTGTGATTTGGCCGCATCTCGATCCAGTATTTCGAAGACACGGTTGACCGCTGCGCCGACGCTGACGAAAGTGATTTTTTTACCGGATTTACCTTCGCCGGAACGCGCGAGGAATTCGGCGATATTATTCCCTTCGGTCAGCGCGTCGTAGACCAGGATGGTGCCCAGGGAATGCGCCACGATGGTAATGTCCTTAATCTCATTGTCCTGCAGCATGCCGATGACAATTTCTTCCACCCGCGCCCGGGCATTGGCGGACCAGATTTCCTGGTCGATGTACCTTTCGATATCGCCGAGGCTGATGCTGATAAATGGATCCAGTTTGCGCACCCAGGTCACCATTTTATCCAACGGCTCGATACTGGGCACAAAATGCAGCAGCCAGATTAATCCCAAAACGAAATAAGTAAAAATGGTAGCTGGAATTAAAGCGAAGCCGGAAACGCCGGATTTAGTCCTGACCTGTATCCCGGCTGTAGCATCCGTTGCGACGCTTTTTTCCGCGTTCTTCCATTTATCATCAGGGTTTAAATCCTCGTTGCCGGGGTCGCGAAACATTTTGAATAAGGACGCGATTTGGGCTCGCAGGTTCTGATTGACCCCCCACCACAGCACTTGGGTCGGGGTTGGCGGCGGAAAAGCGTCGCCCCAATGGGCTTCGCGGCACAGCCAGACTGCATGTTCGCCGGATGGGGAAGTAATATGCAGGGTGACGGTGGGAATTTTTGCGGAAACGTCCGATTTGAGCTGCACCTGCGGTTTCAGACTCCCTTCCGGGGAATTAATCAGGGTGTCACAAACAGCCTTGGTAAATGTCGCGATGGTATCGCCGGCGGCCGGGTTGCCGATGCCGTGGACAATGACCACGCCGTGGATGCCGGGAGATAAAGCCATGTTTCACTCCCCGATATATCATGTAATATGATTATTTTCTTTGTGAACATTATTATGCTTTCAGAGGACGATGTCAAGCCCGGCAATAATAGAAGCCGCTAGACAAATAATTCACAGTTGACAACATCAACAATGTTATGGTAAATTGGTGATTACAATGTTAATTCAGACCGTTAGACACAACCATAAATTTTCCGCAACTGCAACTGCAGCAACTAAGTTTACTGCCGGGGAGGGCTGGCGCGTCTAGTTACCAATTCTGAAAAATATAGTATCAATAGACACAAGAGCCCTCTCCATAAAAAGAGGGCTCTTTCATTTTCGGGAGAAATAACGGAGAAAAGGAGGCTGAAGGTGGACGATATCACCGATATCCGGGAGATGTACAACGCGAACTGGGAGAAAGAAGACGACCGGCTGTTGCGTCATCAGTTGGAGCGCGATATCACCTGGCGCTATCTGGAGAAATACCTGCCGCCGCCTGGCATGAAAGTACTGGAAATCGGGGCAGCCACGGGGAGATATACGATGGAACTGGCTCGCCGTGGTTACAGTGTCCTGGCAGTCGATATCGCATCGGACTTGGTGGCCCGCGCTAAAACGCGCATTGACGACCTCGGATTGGGCAGCCGCGTTGAATTCCGGGTGGGGGACGTCCGGACGTGCAGCGATATTCCGGAATCATCTTTCGATGCCGCGCTGGTGATGGGGCCGCTGTACCACCTGGTTTTGCAGGAAGACCGTGAACTGGTTTTAGAAAGGGTTTTTAAATTTTTAAAGCCGGGTGGAGTTGTTTTCTCAGCCTGGATTAGCCGGTTCGGGATTTTCGGGGACAATTTGAAAAAAATGCCCGGCCTGATTTTTAAGAAAGAAGCAGTAGAATCCATACTGGAATGCGGCTGCGACCTGGACCTGTTTCATCCTAAAAGCAACTTCCGCGGCTATTTTGCCACGGCGGATGAAATCGCCCCAATCCATGAAAAGACCGGTTTCGGGACGCTGGCACTGGCAGGCACCGAACCGGCGATTTCGGCAGACGATGCCAGCTACAATTGCCTGGAAGGGGAACGAAGGCAACTTTGGCTGGACTTGCTCTTCAAATTGAGCGCGGAGCCCAGTATGATTGCCTCGTCAAGGCACATGTTGTATGTGGGGAAAAAACCGGAAAAAGGCGGGGAAAAGTGATACAGAATATCCGTCTGCGGACGATGAAAACAACCGATTTAGCGGCGGTTTATGCGCTGGTGCAGAACACGATAGCAGTTTCCTACGCCGGCGTTTATCCGCCGGAAGCAATCGAGTTTTTCAAAAATCACCACAGCCGGGAAAATATCCTGAATGACCTCGCAAGGGGCTATATTGTCGTGGCAGAATCCAGCGGGCTGCTTTTAGGCACCGGGACAATAATCGAAACCAGCATCCGCCGGGTTTTTATCAATCCGGAATATCAACATCACGGCATCGGGAAAATCATCGCCAACAAACTTGAGAGAAAAGCCGGAGCGGCCGGACTGGCAAAACTGGATTTATCCGCTTCTTTAAAATCGCGCCAATTCTGGGAGGCGATGGGTTTTGTCGCAAACGCAGAATTTGCTTTGGCGGTAGCGAACGGTCAAAAATTGATATTCTACGAGATGACAAAAACCTTATAATGGTAAGAGCAGCAGCGGAAAGTTAAAATAGAAAAAAACCGGTTAACGGAGCGACAATAAAGATGGAAAGAATAACGTATTACAGCACCAACAATAAAAACGAAAAAGCGAATTTCCGGCAGGCTTTCATGAACGGCCTGGCTTCCAATTACGGGCTTTACATGTTCCGGCGGGACAGCGTGCCCAAATTGGACATGGACGCTATACTGGCAATGAAGGAATTGAACTATGCCGGGATTGCCGACAAAGTGCTCGCCCCGTTTTTACGGGAAGACATCAACTCCGCCGACCTGAAAAAAATATTGAACTCGGCGTACGATGAGAAAATAATCCCGGTAGAAATTCAAAAAGTCACCGGGAAAACTTACCTCGCCTGGCTGTCCAAGGGCCCCACCTACTCCTTCAAAGACTTCGCGGCCAGATTTTTGGGGCGGACGCTGGAGTATTTCCTGAAAGAGGAAGGCCGGAAAAGAATCGTGATTGTCGCCACCAGCGGCGATACCGGCGGAGCGGTGGCGGCGGCCCTGCACGGCCTGAAACAGGTGTCAAATATCATCCTGTATCCGCGGGGTAATATTTCCGCGCAGCAAAGAAAGCAACTGACCACACTCAAAGGTAACATTTATGCCTTTGAAGTAAACGGGGACTTCGATGTCTGCCAGGCCGTCGCCAAACGGCTGCTGGGGGACCGTGCTTTTGCCGAAAAACTGTTCAACGACCCGAATTATTTAACATCCGCCAATTCCATCAGCCTGGGGCGGCTGCTGCCGCAGGTGGTCTATCCGTTTTATATCTACTCCCGCATTGCCGAACACGGCGAGCCGATTATCTTATCCATCCCTTCGGGTAATTTCGGGGACATGATGGGCACCGTCATCGCCCGGGAGATGGGGCTGCCCGTAACCAGAATATTGTGCGGCGTCAATGAAAACGCGGAATTCCCCGAATTCCTGAAAACGGGGAAATTCAATAAAAAGCCGACGATACAGTCCCCTTCCAGCGCGATGAACGTCTCCAATCCCAGCAATTTTGCGCGGCTGGTGGATTTTTACGGCGGCCACATTTATGACGAGCGCGACAAAACCGGCCGCGTGACCCGGGAAGGGGTGATGGATGTTGTTCCCGACCTGGAGAGCATGCGCAAAGATTTATATTCCATCAGCGTAAAAAATGCCGACCACTACAAAGCGATTAAGGAAGTATATGAACGGTCCGGCATCGTCATCGAACCCCACGGCGCGGTCGGCTGGCGGACGCTGGACACTTATCTGCACGGCAAACACGACAAGCTGGCGGCAATCTACGAAACCGCCGAGCCGGGGAAATTCCCGGACGATATCAAGAAAGCCATCGGGATTGTGCCGGATTTCCCGGCGGGCATCAAAGCGCAAACCCGGCTTAAAGAGCGGATATTCAGCGTGACCGAAGCGCCGGATATTAGTCGCGACGGGTCGCTGATTTTGAGCGATAAGCAGTACGTGCAGGTAAAACGCATCATTGCCGAAATCTTTCAGGACAACCCGATGTAAATGAAAAACCAGACGCAGGAAGCCTACAACCTGTCCGCGGAGAATTACCGGAATAAAACAGGAGCACAAAAATGGATAATCTATTATCTCAGGCACCGTCGGTAC
>CAVYZP010000012.1:0-15377 GCA_963772985.1 uncultured Chloroflexia bacterium | reverse complement strand
TTTTAACACAGATTTTCGTGCATGGGCGAAGCAGAGACGGGAGCGGCCGCCATGCCAACCGGCTGGGTGGAAGGGAGGTCGTCGGAGCTGCTTTGAACAAACTCTTGCGCTTAGCATTCGCCATGGTTAAGAACCAAACTCTATACCTATCACCTCAGTTAACACCAATGACCAATTAGGAGGAATTTTTGAATATCAGGTCGGCGGGAGACGCCGTTCGATGTTTTGGGAGCTTGAATAAGCAAACCCGCGTACACAACGTGGGGCCCCTGCCTCCTGGCCGAACCCGCATGAGGTATGATGGGACCCCCGATTAAATCGGGGTGAACCCGTATCTAACAGCTAAGTTGGGAGCCAGGTGAAAAAGCAGGCTGGGGTCTGCCCACCAATATGAGAGAAATATAAAAATAATTCGGCTGGAGACATTGATTTAATTCAATATAGTATGTCCAATGGTAACACTTTAATTCAGGGTTTTTTGAAAGAGGGGAGCTTTCTGCTCCCCCCTTTATTATTCGGATATTTACCCGATTTTAAAGCACCGCATCGAGACGGAAGCGTTTTGGAATCCTTCGTAAGTAAAGGTTAAATCGTCGTCTTTTTGCTGTAGGGCGATGGCGAAAATCATCGGCAGGTAATGGTCCAATGTCGGCACCGAAAGCGAAGTCGCCCGGCTAAGGTTCCGGCAATCGAGCAGTGCCTGATGATTTTCTGTTCTGTAAGTTGTGCTTCACCTGCGCGTCAAATTAAACGGCCCAATCGTAAGGTTCTCCCTCCGTATTCTCAAAATCCGCCACCCGGAGGTTGTGCACTATATTACCGCTGCCGATTATCAGGACGTTCTTTTCCCGCAAAAAACTAAGTTGTTTTGCCAGATCATAATAATACTGCAGGGTTTTCCGGTTCCAACCGTTGTAAGGTGAGTAGTCCAGACTCATTTCGATTACCGGGATGTCCGCTTTCGGATAAAGATGTGTCAAAATTGCCCACGAAGCGTGGTCCAGTCCCCATTCCGTACTGCATATCACCGGCGGGGTTTTTACTTTTTCCGTAATTATCCGTGCGTCGGCAGGGGAGCCCGGGCTGGGATAATGGATGCGGTATAATTCCTCGGGAAATCCGCCAAAATCATGGATTGTTTTGGGTTTATCCTCGCAGGTCACTAACGTGCCGTCGGTTAACCAGTGCGCCGAAACCACCAGAATCGCCCTCGGTCCGGGCAATTCTTTGCCTAACTGAACCAAGCTCCGCGTAAATCCATTATCGGCAATAATGTTCATCGGGGAACCATGGCCGATGAATAACACGGGCATTTTCATCACTTCACCGTCCCCGGGGAAAATAGCTTCGGCTGATACTTGGTCTTACTTCCCCTTAGCCGCAATGACCTCTTCCACCCACTGCATCGCCGCCAGCATTGTCGGGAAACCGGCGGTCGTTGTGGAAAGGAGTACCGCCTGCCTCAGCTCATCCGCGCTGACCCCGTCTTCCAGTGCCCGTTTCGCCAGCTTCTGGACGTTACCCTCGTGGCCCAGTGCCGTAGCCACACCCAGTTTAATCAGATGCTGTGTCTTTTCGTCAATCGGCCCGGCTTTGGCGCATTCCAACCCTAACTGGTCAAAACTTTTGGCGACTTTGGGATAACGCTTTTCAAATTCCGTGAAGTACTTCGGTGAATATTTCATAACACCCTCCTTCTACGAATAGTATCCGGCGCTTAAACAGCTAAATTCAGGGTATTAAAACCACTTTAATCGAATCATCGCCTTTCCCGGCTGTTTCAAAGCCTTTCTGAAAATCATCCAGCGCGAATTTATGAGTCACGACCCCTTTCCCGGAAACCCTCCCGTTCGCCATCCACTCCAGCACCGGCGGATAACAGTACGGCCCCAGGTGCGAGCCGTGGATGTTGATTTCTTTGGCATCGCCGATCAGTGTCCAGTTGACCGTCACAGGGTCCATGAAAAACCCAAACTCCACAAAAGTGCCCAGCCGCTTAATCATATCCAGACCCTGTTCGACGCTCTTCGGAAAACCGGTAGCTTCAATATAGACGTCGCAGCCTGTTCCGCCCGTCAATTCCTTGACCCTGGCCATGACACTCTCTTTAGCGGGATTTAAGACGATGTCGGCGCCAAGTTGTTTGGCGACTTCGAGCCTTTTATCCTTAATATCCAGGACGATAGCCAGTTTGGGATTTTTCATTTTGATGAATTCCAGCATGCCGAGACCCAATGCGCCGGCGCCGGAAAGCACCACGATATCATTATTTTTGATTTGGCCCCGGTCAACGGCATGTTTGCCGCAGGCATATGGTTCAATTAAAACCGCGGTCTCCATGGGAATGTTTTCCGGGACTTTATAATTTCGTGCCCCTTTCTGGAACTTCATGTATTCCGCCATGCCGCCGTCATATTTAAAGCCGTAAAGGCCGCCGTTGGTGCACATCCAGTAATTGCCTTCCAGACAGTTCCGGCAATATCCGCAGGGTACAATCTGTTCTGAGGTCACCCTGTCCCCGATTTTGAAACCGCCGGTCACATCTTTCCCGATTTCTACGACATGCCCGATAAATTCGTGTCCCGGGGTGAACGGCCAACGCAGATGCGGCGGCGTCCCTTTCCCGCCCCACGCTTCTTGAAGGTGCGTCATCTTAACATCTCCGATGCAGATGCCGCAAGCTTCCACTTTAATCACAATTTCCCCGTCACCGGCAGTTGGAATGGGAACCTCTTCGATTTTATACCGCGGCACGACGTTCTCGATTTTATAATCGCCAACCCCGCGCGCAACCACAGCCTTCATTGTTTTCTTTGTGCCCGCCATTATTTTTTCCTCCTTGAATGCAAATGTATCAAATATTAATTATTGAAAATTATAGCACAATGATTTAAAACTAAAAGGCCGTCGAGCAACCGCAGCCTGTATTGATTTCCCGCCTAAAGCGTTGTACTATGTATTACATTATGAACAGCAATATTCCACAACATGTCGCGATTATTCCGGATGGGAACCGGCGTTGGGCTAAACAGCACGGGCTGCCCCGCCTCCGCGGGCACGAAGTTGGCGCGGAACGGATGTTTCAATCTATTGAACACCTGATGAAGTCGGGAGTGCGTTTTGTCACCGTCTGGGGTTTTTCCACCGATAACTGGAAAAGACAGGAAGATGAAATCTCCAGCCTGTTTAAACTGGTGGACATCTGGATCCGGAAAAACGCGGACTGGGCGCAGGAGCATAAAATCCAGTTGAGATACCTCGGACGGCTGCAGGAATTACCGCCCAATCTCCGGGAAGTGATTCAAAAAGCCGTCTCGCTTACCCAAAATAACGACCGGCTGATTCTAAATCTGGCATTCAATTACTCCGGCAGGACGGAAATTATCGACGCGGTGAATAAACTGCTGGCGGAACATCCGTCAAATCCTGTTGACGAGAACATTTTCAGTCACCAACTTTATACCAACGGCGCGCCGGATGTAGACCTGGTTATCAGGACCGCCGGGGAACTGAGAATATCCAATTTCATGCTGTGGCAGACTGCCTACAGTGAATTTTTTTTCTCCCCGGTTTGCTGGCCGGATTTCGATACTGCCGAACTGGATAAAGCCCTGGCCGCCTACGGCCAGCGTGAAAGAAGACTGGGCGGAGACGGATAACAAATATCCGTGCTCCGTTTTAAATTATTCGCTTTGAACTGGAAAAGGAGATTATTGTGATAAAATCCGTTTTCATGTTGAATTCCACCGATTTACCCAACGAATTGCCGGGTTTTGAAAGGTGGCTGCTACGCTATCATGCCCCCGAGGTCATGGCTAAAGACATCGGGCAACAGCTGCGTTTTATCTCTTACCGCCCGATTCCCGTCATTCCGGAAGTACTGGCTTACGGCTATTATAATTTAAGGTTATGGGAGGTCTGGTTTCCCAGCGCCCAGGTCCTGGAATCAATCGAACCGCTGCATCCGGCGCCTGGAACCATCGACCGCGTGATGAAATTCACCTGGCAGGCCCCCTGGTTGAAAAAGCCGATACAATGGAAGGACACAAAAGCCGGCACAATTTTCCGTGTCGGGCTCAGCTGCTATACCCCCGCGCCCGATATCTTCAAGGGCGGCGATTTTACCACCGATGAGAAATCCATCATCCGCTGGTATCAGGTCACGAAATACCCGAAAGGAGTTTCGCTGGAAGATGGCGAGGACTGGTTCCTGAACGTCCACACCAAAGAAGTGCTGCAGCAGCCCGGACTCACTGCTTATTTCAGTTCCCGCGCCTGTACCATGCCGGGAAGATACCCGGTGGACTGGGTGCGGGTCACGGAGCAGTGGTACGAAGATTTCCACGGCTGGAAGAAGTCGGTAATTGATTCCCCCCCGAAGTACACTAAACCGCCCTGGGCAAAATGGGATAAATATCCTTTCCTGGAACCTTACGTTGATTTTACCAGCACTTTCATTCTGGAACGGCCCGACCATGATTACCTGCGTGACGCCCGTCCCTATCCCGGGTGATTCTGATAGTGCTTGTTTTTAGCAAGGCGCTGTTTTTTTATTACGCAAAAATTGAGGTGCATTTTTATGACCAACGAAGAAAAAAAACACCGCGGTAAAGGTGCAGCTACCTTTTTTGTTATTATCGGCATCATCTTAATCCTTGTAGGCATCATTCCGGTTGCCGGCGGCGCGGCCATTTTGGTTTTTAATCGCGGCGAAGACAGTAATGGCTATCACCTGAGCAACACTTATCAGATGAATACTTCAACTTACGCTTTTGCCATGGCCATGTCCCCGATGCGCGTGGAGTCATGCTTTGGGCGACTGGCTCAAAATCTTTTCGGGACTGAAAATACCGTTCAGGCGGAATGGGTTATCACCTCGGTCAATTCATCCAAAGCAGTTTTTGCCGGCTGGGCGCCTCATACCGCCGGTCAAAATTATATTAATACGATGGAAACGGAATTACCTACTTACTGGCATTGGAGCGGCCCCTACAGTCCTGCGCTGACAATACAAACAACGGTGATTTCCGGTCAGGGATTGGTCGGACCATCAGTATCGCCCGCTGCACAAACATTCTGGTTAGTTTCAGCGCATTCCAGCAATACTTTCAGCCTGGATTTCAACCCCGTTTGGGACAGTTCCCAGGGAAATAATTATTTAATTATCACCAACATGGACGGTTCCAGCGGCGTGGCCGGGAATATTACTCTCGGTTATAAAATTCCGATTTTCAACTGGCTGGGCTATGTACTGATTCCCGTTGGAATTATCATCTTTGCCTGCGGGATAATGCTGGTAAGAAAGAAGAAATAACTACTATTTTTTTCATCTCAAGGTTGATATTTAATGCGGAATTACGAATGGAACAACTGATAATCCAACCTTGCGACCCGGGCATTCCTGAATCCCGGCGATTAATAGCAGAGCTTGATGCTTACCTGAATAGTCTTTATCCCGCCGAAAGAAACCACCTGTTATCGGTTGCCGCATTGCAGCAGCCGGAAGTGACTTTCTTGATTGCCCGAATCAATGGTAAATCGGTGGGATGCGGCGCGTTTGTAAACCATCAGGGGAAATATGTAGAAATTAAAAGGATGTTTGTATCACCCGATTACCGCGGCAAAGGCATCGGCCGAAGCATTCTGAAAGACCTGGAAATTCGCGCTAAAGCAGAAGGACTCATGACTGCCAGGTTAGAAACGGGCGTTTCCCAACCCGAAGCATTACAGATGTATCGGCGTTCCGGTTACCGGCGGCGGGGGGCGTTTGCTCCGTATCAGGATGACCCGTTGAGTGTATTCATGGAGAAACAACTGATTTGACTTATTTACTCTCGAACAAAGGAGCTCTAAATGGAACAAAACTATATTACGGCAAATAAAAAAGAGCGGGAAAGGCTGCGTAAAATGGTTCAAGGGATGACCGATGAAGAACTGAAGCTCGTCATCTATAAAGAAGGTTGGACAGTAGCGGTTGCTTTGGCGCATTTGGCTTTCTGGGACCGGCGGCGAGTGGTTTTGATGCAAAAATGGCAAAAACAGGGCGTTTCTCCTTCGCCGACAAGCGATGAGCTGGTCGATATCATCAATGATTCACTGCTCCCCTTTTTTCTGGAACTGCCGCCGCGTCAAGCTGCCGAAATGGCAGTATCAATTGCCGAACAAGTCGACAGGGAAATAGAGAAACTTGCGACTGAGTCGATCGAAGCCATCAATACCCTCGGAGACCGTCATGCCCTAAACCGGTCGATGCACCGCAAAATGCACCTGGATGAAATTGAAAAACTGCTACAAGCGAGCCGCTTTAAAACACTAAACTAATATTCGAAATTGGAATTGTCACATGCTCGGTCCTTATTGTGTTTAACAGTCACAGTACTAAATTTCATATCCAGCCGCCTTTATTTTTAACCGTGAATATGTAATAATACAGTCAAACCAATTTCAAACAAGGATATTCCGAATGCAGGTTGAACAAAACCTCTATAAGCTTCTGGGAATCGCGCCCAACGCTACTGAAAAAGAGATAAACGAAGCCTACAGAAAATTGGCTTTTATTTTCCATCCTGACCGGAACATGGGAAATCCCGAATCCAATCAGATGATGCGCGAATTAAATGAGGCTTATGCAATTCTCTCCAACCCGGTAAGGCGCAAAGAATACGACTTGCCGCTGGGATACCACG
Source organism: uncultured Chloroflexia bacterium (assembly GCA_963772985.1). GTDB lineage: Bacteria > Chloroflexota > Dehalococcoidia > Dehalococcoidales > Fen-1064 > Fen-1064. The sequence goes on along the minus strand of CAVYZP010000012.1, from coordinate 8,691 downwards.
CGGTCGTGGCTAAATTTAAAGCCGGCACCAAAGTAAAAATTAACGCCCATTCCAGTTCGCCGTATCGGGACCATACCGGGGTGGTAGACAAAGAACCCATTAAAGATACTTTTCGCTTCTGGTATATGGTGCGGTTCGAATCAAAAGATTTCTCGACAATAAACCGGTTCGCAGAAGAAGAACTAACTAAAATTGATTAACAGGGCAAATCGGTCAAATTAATCAGTGCCCTGCCGGAAACATCAGGCGTCTTTTCTATACCAATAAAATTAAATGTCCGGCAACCGGTTCTTTACAAACTTCCCAAGAGGTATATCATTCGGTCTGATGTAACATAAGCTATCCAATCAGGAGTTAAAACAATGAAACTGTCAGAGCTGAAAAAAAAATGAAAGGTGTCATCATCGTCAACACCACGCCGTTTAACCGCGACGGCAGTTTGGATTTGGCAAGCTTACGCACGAATCTGCGCTGGCTGTTGAAAAGGACCGCAGGTAAAGACTTCATCTTTAACCCGCTGGGCAGCACCGGAGAATTTTATGCCATGTCTGACGATGAGTGTAAAGCTGTGATTAAGACCACGGTGGAAGAAGTCAACGGGAAATTGCCGGTATTTGCCGGCGTGGGACGTCCCGGCACTCAGGAAACCATTAAAATGTGCCAATATGCCGAATCGGCCGGCGTTGACGGCGTCCAGGTGATTTTACCCTATTATTTTATTCCGACCGAAGCAGGCGCTTATCAGCATTACAAACAAATCGCGGAAAGCATCAAAATTGCGGTGATGGTCTATAACAACCCCGCGCCTACCGGCTGCTGGATTAAACCCGCCTTAATGGCTAAAATCGCAAAAATCGATAATGTCATCGCCTGCAAAGAAAACACGCCGAACCTGACGCAGTTCGTCCAGATGAAAAAAGCGGTTAATCCGAAGGAAATGACCTTTTTCTGCGGCCTCGGCGAAGAAATGTATACCAATTCAGCGATTATCGGGTGCGCCGGGGTCGTCAGCTCTTACGCCAATTTCATCCCGGACTGGACTTATTCCCTGTATCAGGCTGCGGAAACCCGTGATTTTACCAAAATGGATGCGACCTTTGAAAAGATGTCGCCGTTAGTCGATTTTGTTGCGAAGATGACCTGCACCACGCCGGGTATTGGTGTATCGAATCCGCCGCCGATGTATCTGCCGGCGGTGAAAGCCGCGATGGATATCGTGGGATTGAAAGGCGGGCAACCAAGATTGCCATTGACCGGACTGACCCCCGCCCAAAAGCATGAATTGGCGGAAATCCTGAAAACTTTGAAAATCAGCGGTTAACGCTAGCGCAGTGAATCTTATTCAATTCCGGCTATTTCGTTTTTGGTTTCAGCTGCGGTTGTTTTTTCGCGATGGGTACGCCGCCTAAATCATAAGGCATCGCTTCAGTGATTTGCACCGGTAACATTTGGCCGGCGGGGATTTCGCCTTTCACCAGTACCAGCCCGTCAATTTCCGGCGCGTCACGGTAACTGCGCCCGACCGAGACACCCTGACCGTAGCCCTCGAACAGAACATCCAGTTTGCGGCCGATAAATGTTTTGTTAATTTCCAGCGAGATTTTTTGCTGCTTTTCCATCAGGCGGTTGAAACGTTCTTTTTTAACAGCCGCCGGTACGGTATCGCCCAGCGGTTCGCAGGCTGTACCCGGTTCGAAAGAAAACTCGAAAGCCCCGACCCTATCAAAACGCAGTTCTTCAATAAAATCGAGTAAAGTCTGGAACTCTGCTTCGGTCTCGCCGGGATAACCGACAATGAAAGTGGTGCGCAACGCCAAATCCGGGATTGCCTTGCGCATTTTTTCAACCGTCTTATGAACCCAACTGACATTTGCCGGGCGCTGCATCCGCCGTAAAACCGCGGGATGGGCATGCTGGAGGGGTATATCGAGATAGTGCACCACCTGTTTTTCGGCAGCCATGACCTCTGTCAACTCATCGGTCACAAAGCCGGGATAAGCATACATTACGCGTATCCAATCTACGCGCGGCACCGCGGCGGTCAATTTTTTCAACAAATGGGCCAGGCCGTTTTTCAATCCCAAATCATAGCCGTAGTCAGTGGTATCCTGGGCGATCAGGATAATCTCACGGATACCCTTTGCTTCCAGGATTCGCGCTTCGGCTAGAATCGATTCCACCTGGCGGCTGACAGTCGTGCCTTTAATCATAGGAATCGCGCAGAAAGCACAGGGGCGGCGGCAGCCGTCGGCGATTTTTAAATAAGCGCTGGCCCCCTGTATTGAAACGCGCAACGCGCCCTGTTCGTCACTGCCGACGGTCAGCGCTTCGGGCAGCTGATAACGCGGTTTGGGCGGATTGACCCGCTGTAGATTCGCTACAACGTCTGCAATGTCCATCCAGCGCCGGGTCCCGATGATACCGTCGATACCGGGAATATCCCGGGGTATTTCCTCGCCGTAACGCTGCGTCAGGCAGCCGGCGGCAATTAATATCTGGCCGCTTTTCTTTTTCGCTGCCATTTCCGCCAGCGCATTGCGGGATTCTTCTTTGGCAGCAGCGATAAAACCGCAGGTATTTACGATTAAAATGCCGGCGTCATCCGGGTTGCCGGTATTTTTGTAGCCGGATTTTATCAACAGTTGCGCCATCGAATCGGAGTCGACGGTATTTTTGGCGCAGCCAAGTGAAACAATATGAAAAGTCTTCTTGTTGATTGTCATGGAACCGCTTCACGTTATTTTCTACTTTAACTATAACGGACGGCAACGCATCTGTCGACAAACAAGAGCATCGCAACCCCAACCCCGGACTGTTCAGGTGGTCAGATTTCTGCTTTTATCGATTATTTCGCGATTTATTTCGCGAGCTGCACGTAGCGGCGCACCGAAAGCGGAATAAATACCAGCATCAGGCCGGCATCCCAAACCAGGATTTGCCATAAATATTTCGCTAAACTGGCCCCGCCCGCTGCCGGATTAGAGCCCAGGAATAATGCCCGGATGACGCCCGCCATTGATGTAACCGGATTAACATTGGCAAAATATTGCAGCCAGTGCGGCATCGTCGCAATCGGTACGTAAAGCGAACTGGCAAAAACCAGCGGAAACACCCAGACAAAACCGGCGACCTGTGCGGTTTCCTGATTCTTGACCGATATCCCGATAAAGACACCAATCCAGGTCAGGGCAACCCCGAAAAGAATCACCAGCAAAACTGCCACGATGGCCGGCACCAATCCGTTTTCAAATCTGAAACCGGCCGCCAGACCGACGCCAATCATCAGTAGTATCAACAGCGCATAGCGGATGCCGTCGGCAATCACCCTGCCCGTCAGGAAAGCCGGCCGTGCCATCGGCAAGGAACGGAAGCGATCAATCAGGCCTTTGGACAAATCTTCGGCAATACCGACGCTGGTTTGCGTCGAACCGAACACAACAGTTTGTGCCAGGAACCCGGGCAGGAAATACTGGATATACGGTATACCGCCTTTTTGGATAGCCCCGCCGAAAACGTAATTGAATAACAACAGCAGCACCACATTCAACATGGCATTAAATACCAGCAATTGCGGCAGCCGGATGTATCTGGTGACATTACGTTTGGTCATGACCATGATATCGGAAATCGCTGCAGACATTTTTTCCATCGGATTTCTTCTCACTTACATCGTTTTTTTCGTATCGGCAGTGTTTTCCGCCGCGTGGCCGGTAATTGCCAGGAAGACATCGTCCAATGTCGGCTGAGTTAACGCCAGTTCCGCCAGTTGGATGCCGCCCGCGTCCAGCCGCCGGACCACGTCGGATAAAATTGCCGTGCCGCCATCGGCCGGTAAGCTGATATCGCCCGTTGCCTCAATACTATTCATCTGGTCTTTGCCGAGTTCCCGCAGCAATTCCAATGCCTGTTTGGTTTGATTCGGGTCAACCAGTTTCAGTTTGACTCGCGTTTCGCCGCCGCAGCACCCCTTCAACTCGGCAGGGGTGCCGACCCGGATAATGTGACCGTTTTCCATGATGGCGATTTTATCCGCCAGCCGGTCCGCTTCTTCCAGGTATTGAGTAGTCAAAAAGACAGTGTGGCAATCTTTAGTCAGTTTGCCGATAACATCCCACAACCCGAAACGGCTCCGCGGGTCGAGTCCGGTCGTCGGTTCATCCAGAAAGAGAATTTTCGGCTCGGCCACGAGAGTAGCGGCCAAATCCAGGCGGCGCCGCATACCCCCGGAGTAAGTTTTTACCCGCCTGTTCCCTGCATCCGCCAGTTCAAAAGTTTCCAGCAATTCACCGGACCGCGTTCTTGATTTAGCATTACCAAGATGATAAAGCTGCCCGATCATCTCCAGGTTTTCTTTACCGGTTAAATCTTCATCCACCGCCGGATACTGACCGGCTAACCCGATAATGGGACGGATTGAAGCCGCATTTTGGCGGATGTCAAAACCGCCCACTCGTGCAGTACCACCGTCAGGAATTAAAAGCGTGGTTAAGATACGTATCAGAGTTGTTTTACCGGAACCGTTCGGGCCTAACAAAGCAAAAACAATACCTTCGCCAACGTTCAGGCTGATATTATCCAGGGCTTTAATTTTTCCGAAATGCTTGCTGATTCCCTCAACGATAATCGCGTCCTGAGCACAATCTGATTTTGCAGAATTACCATTTAAATTACTTACCAAAGCAGTTCTCCAACGCCGAAATAATAACTAATTGAAATTATGTTAAAAGATTAGTAAACTCCCCGAAATAACTTTAGTCACAATCAATCATATATTAATATCAGATAATAATATATTTTTTCAGTAAAAAAGAAAATTGTATTAAGCGATAAGCTGCCCCTGAAAATTCCGGTAATGAAAACACAACAGAGAACAGGTCACGTCCGCGGCCCGTTCTCTGTATTAATTACGCTTTCGCCAAAAAGTTATTTAGACTTGCTCTGCCGCCCGCGCATCATAAACAAAACAACAACAATAATAACCAGGACGATTGCTAAGTATAACCACCAGAACTTCATTTTTTCTCCTTAATTTCTTCTTTTCACAATTCCCGTGCATTTTAAAAAACACAAAAATTGCATCGGAAATAAGTATATTCGTATGCGAATACACTTGTCAAGACTGACAATTCAGTATTCCAGTGATCCATTTTGAAAATAAATACCGGTAACCAAAAAGAGCCCACATGGGGTGGGCTCTTTTCATTTTGTATTTTGCCGTAAAGTTATGCGCGCAGTTTGTAGCGCTGGATTTTACCGGTAGCGGTCTTCGGCAGGTCTTTCACAAACTCAATCCAACGCGGGTATTTATACGAGGCGATGGTTTTCTTGACGTAGGCCTGGATTTCCTTCGCCAACTCATCAGACGGCTGGAAACCGCTTTTAAGCACAATATAGGCTTTTGGCTTTGTCAGACCGGCCTCATCGTTTCTGCCTACAACCGCGCATTCCAGCACCGCCGGATGCGACATCAGCGTATCTTCGATTTCGATTGGTGAGACCCAGATACCGCCGACTTTCAGCATGTCGTCGCCTCTGCCGCAGTAGTAGTAATAGCCCTCGGCATCGCGGTAATATTTATCGCCGGTATTGAACCATTCGCCCAACATCGAAGCTTTAGATTTATCATGCTGGCGGTAATAGAAAGCCGCCATCGAATCGCCTTTCACCTGCAGGTTCCCCAGGTCGCCGTCCGGTACTTCCACGCCCTTGTCATCGACAATCTTGGCGGTGTAGCCTGGGACAACTTTCCCAGAACTGCCCGGCATCACATCGCCGGGGCGGTTAGAGATAAAAATATGCATCAGTTCGGTTGAGCCAATGCCATCCAGGATATCCAGCCCGAACCTCTGTTTCCATTCGAAATAGATATTTTTCGGTAAGGCTTCGCCGGCGGACGCGCAGATTCTCAGCGAAGATAAGTCATATTTCTTTTCGGCGTCTTTTATCGCCAGCATGTTGGCATACAACGTCGGCACACCGAAAAACACGGTGGGTTTATACTGATTAATTGCGGAGAAAATGATATCCGGCAGCGGTCTGTCGGGAACCAGAACTACGGATCCGCCGACACCGGCAGGATAAATGAAACTGTTGCCCAGACCGTATGCAAAGAAAAATTTAGAGGCTGACATCAGGATATCGTTCTGATTAATGTTCAGAACGCCCTTGGCATAACTTTCGAGACAGGTGAACACATCATGCTGCAAGTGGACGGCCGCTTTGGGGACGCCGGTACTGCCCGAAGTGTAATTCCAGATTGCCGCGTCATCATAAGTGGTAAACGCTACCTGCAACTGGTCGGAGCAGCGGTCGACAAGGTCATGGAAGCTGATCTGGAACGACTTGGTTTTCTTTCCCAGAACGATGGTGTTTTCCAGGTAACGGAATGATTGGCGCCAGGCGTCAATTTCTTCCACGAAATCTTCATGGCAAATGAGGGTGCGCGCCCGGCTGTTGTTCAGCAGGAACCGGAAATCATCACTGGTATACATGTAGTTCACCGGAATGGGGATTGCTCCGATCTTAATGGCGGCGTAAAAACTGGCCATCGCTTCCGGTGAGTCATACATCACCAGCATCACCCTTTCTTCCATATGTACGCCTAACAGATGCAGCGCATTGCCGATGCGGTTAATCAGGCTTTGCATTTCTTTGTAAGTATATGTTTTGTCTTTGTAGTAAACGGCTATTTTATCGCCGAACCCTTTCTCTACAGTAGCATCAATCAATTTTGATGTGATGTTGTAATACTCCGGGGTAAATTTTTCGTACTTGTACTCTTTTTCCATTTATTCTCCTCAAAAGATTCGGGTGATTAAAATAGCCCGTGTTGTTACAGATTAAAGGCGCACAACCGCTGATTCGCGATTTATCAAATCCGGTCGAGTTGGGAGTTAGTTGCACACAAAGACAGAACCGCCGCCAAACCCGGTTGTAAAAGCCAAATCAGAAAATTATTAAGATAATTGTTTCCCCTGGTGTTTTAGCCTATCAGCAATAGCTTGCCATGCTAAATATATTCTACCTATATTTTAATCTTAGCATTTGTTTTCAACTAATTTCAATTAGGCACTATAATTGTGAAAACTGCCGTGGCGAAATGGTAAAAAGGAGCCCCCCTCTTCCTTTTTACAAGCATAATACCGGAAGAGGGGGCTTCCCCGGGTTTATTCCATCCCGATGAAAGCTTGTCCCGTACTTTGATAACGGGATCGGGATCCAGTCGGTTCCCTGCTGTTTCTGAATATCGACTCCCGTCGACGGAGGAAACGACTATTCAACCGAATCGTTAGAAACACTACTTTAGATTTTAGCAGCAGGCAACTGGACTTCGGTGACATATTCATTCATCGGGGTACGGCTGCGGGGGTCGGTGTAATAAATCTCGCGGCACGGTCCGATGGTCTGATAACCGTTCGTCTCAATCCATTTACCTAAGGCAGTGTAAGCGCTGCCCACGGCGTCATAGGCGCCTTTATGAATCGTCGTTGTCATTTTTTCATAACCCGGCAATTCTTTACATTTGATTTCGCCTTTGCCGGAAACTTCCTTTGAAATTGGAAATATTAGTTCGACGTCTGCGTCTTTTTCTTTGAACCCCTCATCATAATAAATTGCCAGCGGCGGCCCGATCATCTGCCCGCCGGATTTGGTTAAATAACCATCCATTTTCCGGAAGAGCCCGCTGATATGACTGTAATCCGGTAATATCTCCCGGACGGACAACACTTTTTGCGACTCTATTTTTTTAATCACAATTTCGTATTTTGGCATTTTACCTTCCCTTTCAACTTTAACCAGCCACTCTTCCACCCGCTTCAAACGCTCCGCCTCAATCTCCAGTTTACGTCTTTGCTCTTCCTGTTTGATATGCAGTAAATCCAGGATATGGGCAATCGACACATCGTCTTTAAGCAGACGCGCGATTTCTTCCAAAGAAAGCCCCATGTCTTTGAGCGCCACAATACGGTGCAGTTGTGTCAGTTGCGTTGCAGCGTAATAGCGGTAGCCCGTAAACTCGTCTACCTTGACCGGTTTCAGCAAGCCGAGTTCATCATAATACCGTAACGCCTTCACGGAAACACGTGCGAACCTGGAAAAGTCGCCGATTTTTAGCATTTTCGACTCCCCTTATTTCATCGAAGCGGCCGCTTCATTGTGCAGTATATCTTTCCCGCCCTGGGGAGAGTCAAGGGGTTAACGGATAATACTTAGACTTCGAGCCTCTCTCCCTATCAGAGAGATTAAGAGAGAGAGGAAATTTATGGGAAGCGTAACCATCCATACTCGAACCAAGAAATCCGCCTATAAACTGTACGGCTGCCGGACTACCGTCTTCATTTTATCGGGCGCGGCCCGGCGCGGGTCGGAGAGATAGATTTCATGATGTCTGCCGGTTAGCTTGCCGCCGATTTCTTTTATTTTATGATGCAGTTTCTGGATATTCGACCCTTCTGCCGCATACGGCCCGATGTGCATGATTTGCACGGATTTACCTTCGGTGTAACTCTCAAACCGCACTTTTTTGATAAAAGTGTTATCTTTTTTTTCTCCGGTGTCTTCTTTGAATTTTGTTAAAATCAGCGGCTGTAATAAAATCCGGCTGCATTATCATTAACGTCCACTGCCACTTGCTTCTGTCGGCGGTTTCCGGCATAAACACGGCCATATCGTCCGGCCAAAACAGTCCTT
>CAVYZP010000011.1:0-32327 GCA_963772985.1 uncultured Chloroflexia bacterium | reverse complement strand
CCTGACTATGAGCGCTACCAATATGGTCTATGCGGGTAACTTGTCCGTAATTCTTGTGAACGATCTGAACCGCAATTGCACCACTTTGAGTTTTTACTTTCCGAATGAAGGCCATGGCTTATTTTAAGCCATAATAAATCTGTTTTCATCCCCATTAGTGACCCGAAAATCCACATTTTGATAACAAATATTGCTAAAAATCGGGAAAATGAGAAACTCAGGTGGCACTGGTTAATAACCTGCCCGCAAAAGCCATCTCCATACCGGCGAAAGCCGGTATCTACATGTATGGGGAGCGCAGCCCCACGCCCATTGCAAGAATTTCCCCTGTCGTCCCCGCGAAAGCCGAAGGTACTTTGCTTCGGTAGGATTACATCGAAGCAAATGTACGGGAATCTTGAGTCCGCAGGTGAAATACTTTCGACCTTGGTCGAAACTTACATCAAACCAACTTGGTCCTGATACAAAACCCCGATATCTGATTTATATCCCGATTCTCTTCGAGGCTCCAGACTCCCCCCCTTCGCCGCTTCTCTCCGATGATAAGAGAGAAAATATAGTGAGGGGAGACAACTTCTGACTTATAACTCGCCACTCACTACCCGCAACTGGTAACTTACAACTCGATGACACAATATAGTATTATTATTGCTGCTATGATACTCGACAGATTTACAACAATTATTATCGCTTTTATCATCGGTTACCTTATCGGTTCCATTCCCACCGCTTTCCTCGTCACCCGCCTCAAAACCGGCAGGGATATCCGTAAAATGGGCGGCGGCAATGTCGGCGGCCTCAATACCTATAAGGAAGTCGGCGTTATCCCGGCGCTCATCGTCACACTGATTGATATCGGTAAGGGCGCTGCTGTCCCCGCGATTGCCTATTGGCTGCTGCGCTTGAATGAACCTTATGTTTTAATTGCCGTCGCCGCCGCCGTCGTCGGCCACAACTGGATGGCCTGGCTTAAATTCAGCGGCGGCAAAGGTATGGGGGTCGTCGCCGGTTCCCTGCTCGTTATCATGCCGGTTTATGGCTATCTATCGGAATTATGGATTATCATGGCCTTCGTCATCACTTTATTCCTGTTGACGCGTAACGTTGCCTTATCCCTCGGCCTCAGCTTGGTGGCCATGCCTTTTCTCTTCTGGTTGAGCGGGCCGCATTCCGGCCTGCTTGTTATCTGGTATATTGTCATTGCGGTCATCGCTGCCGCTAAATTCACACCCACCGCCCTGAGGGCCCTGGCCAAAAATAAAAACCTCAAAGACTATCTCAAAGGGCATTAGCCACATCAGCCGAAAAGTTGCTGCTCTACATGGTTTCCACGATAATTTCGTTCTTCCGGAACGGGCCGGGAATCCACGGCGGATTGTATTGCGCTAACATGAAATCCGAACCGGGCTGTAAATTGTTTTGCTTCAGCCATGCTTCCAGTTCCTCTGTTTTCTTTAGCGTGTTTTTTTCGTTCGCATTGCCGGAAAATCTCAAAACCGCCGCTTTGTGCGGCGCCACTTTGTAAATCGCGATGTTTTTATTTACCGGTTCGGGTAAAGTTTCCAGGCTGTATTTGGCCGGCATCGTAAACGAAATCAGGTATTTTTTACCACCGCCTGTTTTTGCCGCGGTGACCGGCGCGGTCATTCCTATTTTTTGACTTTTTACCGCCTGTTCTGTCACCGGCACCGTCATCGCGATTCCGGTTCTCGTCCGGTTGTCCCCGAAGATATAATCGGCCAGCACCCTGAACCCGTCAATTAACGCATGCCGGAAATCACCTTCGATTTCCACCGCAGCACTGATGTATTCCTTGTATTCTCTGGTTTCAAATTTACCGTCTTTTTTTAATGTCTCAAATTCAGGAGTCTCAATCGGCATTGTAGCACCTCCTATTTATATTTCCGGTGAAAATAGTATACTATAATAAAATTAAATAATGTAGGACGAACTTCTCGTTAAACACAATCAATAATCGGTTATCGGGAGATTGGATGGCCGGACGAATTTGTGTAGTCACTGACAGCACCGCTGATTTACCCGCTGAATTGGCGCAGGAATACGGCATCACCGTCGTGCCGATTTACGTCCGGTTCGGCGAACACGTTTACCGCGACCGGATTGACCTCACACCCGGCCAATTTTATCGGCAGCTCACCTCGTCGGCCACCGTCCCATCCACTTCTCAACCCAGCCCGGAAGATTTCTCCAAAACCTATTCCGAACTTGCGGCCGGTTCCGGCGGCATCGTTTCCATTCATCTTTCCTCTAAGATCAGCGGAACCTATAATTCGGCGTTATTGGCCAAACACCTGCTGCCCCCCAAATTTCCCGTCGAAGTCATTGATTCCCGCTTTAACTCCGCCGGGTTGGCTTTAGCCGTGCTGACGGCCGCACGCAGTGCCAAAGAAGGCAAAAATCTCCATGCTATCACTGCAGATGTATCGAAAACTCTTTCCGGAATTAAAATGTTCGGGATGTTCAGCACCGTCAAATACCTGGCCCGCAGCGGCCGGGTGAATAAGGCCATCGCCATCGCCGGCAGCATCCTGAACGTCAAACCGCTGTTGACTTTTCGTGACGGTGAAGTCGTCCGCGCCGGTTTCGTCCGCACTGTGCCGCAGGGGATTAACCGCATCGTCAAATTCATCGAATCGCGCAGCCCTATCTCGGAGCTGATGATTGTGCACAGTGAAATCCCGGAACAGGCCGACCGTTTGAAACAACTGGCTTCCGCCTATGTCGATCCGCATAAAATAATCGTCAGCGAACTCGGGGCGGCCCTCGGCGTCCACGGCGGCCCCGGTGTCCTGTTAGTCGCCGCTCATTGAAAATATCTGCCTCATTTCTACCGGTAAAGCACCGGCCAGATAAAAGCGTCCATTACCGTCGTGTGGAAGGCGAAATAAAGACTGCCGCCGACGGCCAGCCAGTATGGTACGGCCGGCTCTTTCGTATGCAGGCTTAATATAGCCCAGGCCAGCGCGCAGGATGATAACCCCACCAGGAACAGCACGCTGCGGATTGCCGCCCAGGTGCCCGGATGCGGTTTTGCCACGTAACTGTAAGTAAACGGCATCCACAGTGAAGAAAACAGCAGCATCCCGGTAATTGCCGCGAAGAAAACCTCAAACCCCAGCGTGCCGGTGACCCTTGCCTCCGCCGGCACAATTCTGAATAACAGAAAATAAGCGAAAGCAAAGTACCCCAGCGCCGAAAGCAGCATCGAAACGGTGTACACTTTGCGGAAACGCCCGCTGATTTTCCCCCACAACACATTGACGCTGCCGGGATGCGCAATCAATCCTTGCGCATAACTGCCTATGACTCCCAACCCACCCAGGAGCATTACTACCAGAAGCATCGCCTGTTGACTGCTCATCTGCCGCCTCCAGAATATATTTTAAATCGGCCTGATTTCACCCCTATCCTATCCATTAATATCGGATAAAGTCAAGCACCGTCTTCAACTTTCCCAACTCATCACTTTTAAATCTTTACGCTACAGTCCCTACCGGCGAAAGCCGGTATCCATCCTCCAACCCTTCCCATTGTCATTCTGGACGCAAAGAATGAATTAGGTTACATAGCATAATTTATGCAGCAAATGTATACAAATGATTTCAACTCCCAACTCCTGATATACGACAAAATCTCGTTTTTTAGCTTCTCTCCCCACGAAGCGGGAGAGAATACAAGTGAGGGGAGACCATTTCTAACTCATCATTACTCGTAACCGGCCGCTGAAAGCTTTCTCTAATCGTGGTACAATCATTGATAAATATATTATCCTGGTGGGAAAAGTGAGGTTTGAATAATCATGACAGATAAAAACGCTTCCAATTGGATTGATGTTACGGTCCCCCTCAAAGAAGGCATGGCTATCTGGCCCGGCGATGTCAAAATCCAGATCGAACGCCGCCGTTCCATGGATCGCGGCGACGCTGCCAATAACTCCGCCATCTCCCTCGGCGTGCACACCGGCACCCACATGGATGCCCCGAAGCACTTTATCAAAGACGGACAAAGCATTGATAAATTACCTTTTTATACCTCTGTCGGACCGGCTCGGGTCATCGAAATCAAGGATAAAGTTTCCATCAAACCGGCCGAGCTCAAGCAGCATAACATCAAAAAAGGCGAACGGATTTTGTTTAAAACCGTTAATTCGCCGCGGTGCTGGCAAATCGACGAATTTGTTAACGATTTTGTTTATATCACCCGGGATGCCGCGCAATTTCTGGTCGATGCCGGCGTCATCCTCGTCGGCGTGGATTACCTCTCTGTCGGCAGCCCCCTGGACCCGGAAAAAGCGTTGCGTCCGGACACCCACCAGATTTTACTCGGCGCCGGTTTATACCTCATCGAAGGCCTCAACCTGACCGCTGCCAAAGCCGGCAATTATAACCTCATCTGCCTGCCGCTCAAATTGGTAGACGCCGAAGGCTCCCCCGTCCGCGCCATCCTTCAACCTGTTTAAAGCAAGGCTTGAGTCAGAGGGTGAGGTTGTTCTGAGAATTGAAATCATTTTGGTAATGGGAAATCATTAAAACAAATATGGAAAAACCACCAAACATTAAAATCCCCTCCCGCCGCATCAGCAAACAAATCCAAATCGGCGGTGTCAAAATCGGCGGCGGCGCCCCGGTTGTCGTCCAGTCCATGACCAACACCGACACGCGCGACGTCAAATCGACTGTCCGTCAAATCCGGCAGCTGGAGCAGTCCGGCTGCGAAATTATCCGCGTCGCCGTCCCCGACCTGCAGGCCGCCGCAGCAATCAGGGATATCAAAAAAAACATTAAAATCCCGCTTATCGCCGATATTCATTTCGATTACCGCTTGGCGCTGGCCGCGCTGGATTCGGGCGTTGACGGTTTCCGCCTCAACCCGGGAAATATCGGCGACCGCGCCCAGATTAAGCAGGTTGTCCTTGCCGCTAGATCACGGGCCGTCCCCATCCGCATCGGCCTCAATGCCGGCAGCCTGCCTCAACAAACCGGTACTGCTAAATCGGTCGTAGAACGCATGGTGGACGCTGCATTGGCGCAGGTCCGCCTGCTGGAAAGCCTCGATTTCGACCTCATCAAGGTATCCTTGAAAGCCTTCGATGTTCCCACCACCATCGCCGCTTACCGTGATATCGCCGATAAAATTCCCTATCCTCTGCACGTCGGCATCACCGAAAGTGGCACTCCCTGCACCGGCGTCATCCGCAGCAGTGTCGGCATCGGCGCTTTGCTCTATTTGGGCATCGGCGATACCATCCGCGTTTCCCTGACTGCCCATCCCAAAGAAGAAGTCACCGCGGCTTACGAAATTCTGAAAAGCCTTAACCTGCGGCAGCACGGGCCTGTGCTGGTCAGCTGCCCCACTTGCGGCCGCACTGAAGTTGATTTGGTCAAACTGGCGTCACAGGTTGAAAAAGAACTGCACAAAATCAAGAAGCCTATCAAGGTCGCCGTCATGGGTTGCGTGGTTAACGGCCCCGGTGAAGCCGCCGAGGCCGATGTCGGCATCGCCTGCGGCAAAGGTAAAGGTATCCTCTTCCGCAGCGGTAAAAAAATCAGGGTGGTTCCGGAAGCCGATTTTCTCACTGCGCTAATGGCCGAGGTCACCAAATTATAAAATCCACCAACCCTGGTTATTCTTCCACTTGGTATTTCGCCCGCTCGCTGGCATCCTGCAACCAGCCGGATTTCGCGTCCTCTTTAATGTCAAACTCCGGCACGTATGGCTTGATGTCCAGCAACGGCGTCCCGTCCAGCATGTCCACCCCGCCGATATTCAGGATATTATCTTTTACGCCATAAAGTTTGACCACGGATAAACCTATCGGATTCGGCCGGTTGAAATGCCGGATTGCGAAAATACCTTTTTTATCCTTATCCAGAAAAGGCTTGGTTAACAATGCACACCCTTCCGCCTGGTGAAAAAAGTAAATCAGTATTAAATGTGAGAAACCGGAGATACCCTGTAATCCTTCCGTATATTCAGGCAGCAACTCAATATACCCTTTATTGTTCGGCGCAAAACACCCCTGTATCGGCGTATTTTCTTTTTTCGAATAAGGCGTATATATCATTCCGATAAACTTGAGCGTAATTTCAGCGGACATTTCTCCTCCATCTAAACCCCGAATAATTGATTTTATCTTTATATTTTTCTCGAAAACAAGTTCTGCCTTGTATACTTGACATTATTATATAGTATACTTTACTATATAAATATAAGTATGCCGGGAGCAAACTTTATCTTTGCGGCGCAGGTGATGCCTGACCCATCGCCTGTCCGGTTCTCAAAGATGCCGTGTCTCTCCTGGCATCTTTGTTTTTTCAGTAATTTTCCTCCTGCTTTCACTGCAAATTTTCATTAATTCCATTCCTGAACTGGCGTCTTACCCCCTGAATATGATTTAATAATGAAAAAGAAAGTCAGGATTTAAATTTATGCGTCTCACAAAATTATTCGGCAAAACCCAGCGGGAAATTCCCGCCGAAGCAGATACAATAAGCCATCAGCTGCTCATCCGGACCGGCATGGTCGGCCAGGTTACCGCCGGTGTTTATACCATCATGCCGCTCGCCTGGCGCAGCCTGAAAAAAATCGAGAACATCGTCCGTGATGAAATGAATCTGGCCGGCGGGCAGGAAATCACCATGCCCGTTCTCCAGCCGCTGGAACTCTGGCAAAAATCCGGCCGGGCGCAAATCATGGGTAAAACTTTATTTAACCTCAATGACCGCCGCGAACACGGCCTGGTTCTGGGCCCCACCCACGAAGAAGTGGTCACCGAATTGGCATCACATCATGTCCAGAGCTACCGCGACCTGCCGCTGCTGGTCTATCAAATCCAGGTCAAATTCCGCGATGAGCCCCGCCCCCGCGCCGGGCTGGTCCGTCTGCGCGAGTTTGTCATGAAAGACCTTTACAGCTTCGATGTTGACGATGCCGGCGTCGAAATCAGCTATCAGAAAATGCTTCATGCCTATGAAAATATTTACCGGCGCTGCGGGCTGAAAGCCGTTATCGTCGAGGCGGACAGTGGCGCTATCGGCGGCAAGTTTTCCCATGAGTTTATGCTGCCCACCGAAAGCGGCGAGGACACCGTTATTTCCTGTCCCCAATGCGGCTATACCGCCAACGCGGAAAAAGCCGTCTTCAATAAAGGCACGGTTAAGAGTGACCCGCCGCTTCCCATGTCCGAAATTGCCACTCCCGGCATGAAAACCATCGAAGACCTGGCCGCTTTCCTGAAAATCCCGGCCGGGCAGACTTTAAAGGCTGTTTTCTATGCTGCCGATAATAAATTTGTTTTTGTCGTTATCCGCGGCGACCTGCCGGTTAACGAAATTAAGCTGAAAAATACCCTCCACTGCCAGGAATTGCGGCTCGCCACCGACGCCGAAGTCAAGGAAAACGGCATTGTTGCCGGCTCCGCTTCCCCGGTCGGATTGAAGAATATCATGGTCGTGGCGGACGATTCAGTTACCTCCGGCACGAATTTTGTGGCCGGCGGCAACAAGCCGGATACGCACCTGCAAAATGTCAATTACCCGCGCGATTTTAAGGCGGATATCGTCACCGATATTGCCATGGCTGCCGCCGGTGATACCTGCGCCAAATGCGGTGCGAAATTTGTTTCCATGCGCGGCATCGAGGTCGGCCACATCTTCGTCCTGGGCACATTATACAGTAGTAAATTCGGCGCCAATTACATTGACGCTGCCGGCGTCTCTCACCCCTGTGTCATGGGCTGTTACGGCCTCGGCCTGAGCCGCTTGCTGGCCGCCGCCATCGAACAGCATCATGACGATAAAGGTATCATCTGGCCCATGCCCATCGCGCCCTATCAGGTCTACCTCTGTCCTTTATTCCGCGAAGGCACTGCGGTCGGGGAAACCGCCGAAAAATTATATCGGGAACTCGAAGCCGCCGGTATCGAAGTGCTATTCGACGACCGCACCGAATCGCCCGGTATCAAGTTCAACGACGCCGACCTCCTGGGCATCCCCCTGCGCATTACTGTCAGTCCGCGTACTCTCAAAGAGAACAGCGTCGAGGTCAAATGGCGTGCCGAAAAAGAAGCTAAAATCCTGCCGCTGGAAGGCCTCCCCGCCGCCGTTAAACAAATGGTCTCCGAGAAACTGTAATCGTCGCCTGCAGAACTAACTCGCCTCGTAAAATACTATGCGAAATAATTTAGGACGTTCTCCGGTTTCTTCGGTATTGCGGTAACTTCATAACGACTGTGGGGATTTTCGCGAATCGCAAGGAGACCCTGTTGGTTTTCTTTGTGCCGGATGGTAGAATTCTAACAGCAGCGTAGGCGTCCCTGCCTGCGTGGGGTACGAAAAATGAATGATATCGCCGCCGAAATCATTGACATCATGCGGACAAAGAAACTGACCCTGGGCACGGTGGAATCCGCCACCGGCGGACTGATTGCGCACCTGATAACGGAAGTCCCGGGCAGTTCCGACGTTTTTCAGGGCTCGATTGTCTCCTACAGCAACGAAATCAAATTGAAACTCGCCGGCGTGCAAAAAACGACGCTGGACAAATATGGCGCGGTGAGTGCGCAGGTCGCTGCGGAAATGGCGGCAGGCGGCCGTACAGCGCTCGGCGTGGATATTTGTGTCGCGGATACCGGCATCGCCGGACCGGGCGGGGCCACTCCCGGGAAACCGGTGGGATTATTTTATCTCGGATTGTCCACTAAAGACGGCACGGTCACACAAAAACATCTGTTCGGCGGCGTGCGGGACGAAAACAAGCAGCAGGCCGCCCAAACCGCCCTGCGCTGGGTGCTGGATTACCTCAAGAAACTGCCTCTCTGTTAGTTCCCTTGAGTCGCAACGAAATACCCGGAGGCCACAGGCCGGAGGTACTCAGCTCAACGAGCTGATGTATAAAGGCATTAAGCCGAAATGTACGCCCCTTGAGGGAGAGGGTCAGGGTGAGGGGGAATAATAATAAGATGATATTGGAACCCCTCTAAGTGCGAAAAACAAATGTTGTTACCGGCACCGTTAACTCGTGGTTGTAAAAACGATTTTGACCTGCTTATAATAATCTCACAGATTGCGGAGGTGAAGAAAAAATGTATAAACATATTCTGGTGCCCCTCGACGGCTCGGACCTGGCGGAATGCGTTCTGCCCCAGGTGGAAATGCTTTCCAAAGAATGCCGGGGCGCACCCCAAATCACGCTGATTCGTGTTGTGACCCCGTTGAAATTGTACGGTGGTTTTGATTTTGGCGGCGTGCCGGAATACATCAGTCCGGAACAGATTCAGCGGTTGGAGGATGACGCTCGGAACAACGCAGAGATTTATCTCGACGGACAGGTGAAGCGGTTGAAGACCGACGGCCTCACGGTGGAAGCCAGAGTGGTCTTCGGGCTGGCCAGCGAATCGTTGACGGAATATGCCGAACAAAACGGCGTGGACCTGATTGTCATCGCCACGCATGGGCGCTCCGGCATCCGGGAATGGTTCTGGGGTAGTGTCGCCGAGCGTATCTTAAAGACTTCCAAAATCCCGATTTTGATGGTGCGGCCGAACGGCTGCGGCATCAAACAACCGAAAAAGTGACAATTGCCCCGGCGCTCCCGATTGTAATTGCGAGATTACGCAGTACTCGACTCAATCCGGCACCGCCGCGCCGTACTGAGTCCGCCTGAAGCGGACGAATGTATCACGGCGGGTGGATATCAAACCAAGAGAGGGCTTCACGGCCCTCTCTTTTTATTCGCCACCTCCCTCCCTCTCAGGGAGGGATAGAGGGAGAGTAATAATTTCTATAGGCTATAAACCAGCATAAATCCCTCGGTATCTCTCCCGTTCGTGCCTCCAGGACTATAGCCCTCACAAATGGGAGAAAATAGTATCCTCCCTCCCTCTCAGGGAGGGATTAAGGGAGAGTGACAAATTTCCGAACTGAATGTCAGCTCAGTTTCTTCCCTGTCAATCTCTCAAAAACCTTTAACTTAGTTTCCTCTCCCTCGAGGGGAGAGGGTCGAGGGTGAACGTAACCATAATATCAGGCCCTTTATGCCAGTTTCTTTCCTGTCAACCGTTCGAAAGCGGTGCGGTAAATCCTGGAGGTGGATTCGATAACCTCTACCGGTAGCATCGGGGCCGGCGGCTCTTTGTTCCAGCCTGAGGCGGTCAGCCAGTCGCGCACGGGCTGTTTATCGTAACTCGGCTGCGACTGCCCCGGCTTGTACAGTTTGGCGTCCCAGAAGCGGGAAGAATCCGGCGTCAGCATTTCGTCAATAACAATCAGCTTACCGTCTTCCATCCCGAATTCGAACTTGGTATCGGCGATGATGATGCCTTTGGCGATGGCCTGTTTGCGGGCGAAATTATAGATTGCCAGGCTTTTCTCTTTGATGCTGTTGGCCAGCTCGATGCCGATTAAAGCGCCCATTTCCTCAACGGTCATCGGCAGGTCGTGGCCGGAATCCGCCTTGGTAGTCGGGGTGAACAACGGCGCCGGCAGTTCCTGGCTTTCCAGCATTTTTACCGGCAGGGGAATGCCGAAAGCCGTCCCGCTTTTCTGATATTCCGCCCAGGCCGAACCGGCCAGGTAGCCGCGCACCACGCATTCCACCGGCAGCCGGTTGACTTTCTTCACAATCATCGAGCGTCCCTTCAAATACGCCGGGTAGGCAAACCGCTTATTTGCCGGGAGATATTTATCCAGCACCTTCGTGTCGTTCACCATTTCCACGACATGGTTGGGCATGATTTTTTTAGTCTCGTTGAACCAGTAGGCCGAGATCTGATTCAGCACCCGGCCTTTATCCGGGATGCCGCACGGCAGCACCACATCGAAGGCGGACAGCCGGTCGGTAGCGACAATCAGGAGTTGTTTTCCCAGGTCGTAAGTATCCCGTACCTTGCCTTTAACAAAAACCGACAGGGGTAAATCGGAATTGATTAAAACCGTATCGTAGTCTGTCATATGCCCTCCAAAAAGTGTTTTATGCCGCCGAAAACAAATTATTGATTAAATTATACCATTCTTATCCTTGGAGACAAACCGCAACAGCGATGGGAAAATTATTGAAGAACATGCCGTTTGCGGCGGGGAAAAGCGGAAACTGAGGGCAAGCGAGGGCGTTTGCCCTCGCGCCGCCCAAAAAAATAATTTCTCTTCCTTGAGGCCGAAGCCGAAATACTTTCTGTAGGCCGCAGTCGGAAGTACTCAGCTCTTCGAGCTGATGTATGCCATTAAGGCAAAATGTACGGGGAAGAGACTAAAGAGATAGGGCGCTGTGGTGGCATTAACAATTTGATAACCACGGATTTCCTTGTGTAAAACCCGTAATAAGCTGAAGAGTACTGATGATTGTTACCACAAATATTTGTACGTTTCTAACTAAACGTTTAGCGGGACATTGTTAATTGTTATCCAAGTCCTACTGAATTATAATGAAAGCAATGATTGTACTGCTGGTTATCCTGATTATCACCTTCCTCTTCATCCTCGGAGCCGGACTGGTTTTTCTCAAACTGTTCAGTCCGAAAAAGTCCGCTGCTGAACCTACACCCGGCGAAACGCCAGCGCCAATGGAGACACCGACGGCCAAAACCCGGCTGCGCTGGACTTATTTCCTGGTACCGCTGCTGATACTGGCCGTCTCGGTCATTTTGACGGTTTATTTCTACGGCAAACTGCCGGCACAGGTGGACTGGCAGCTCAACGCTGCGAACTCCCCGACCATCAGCCGCAGCCAGTTAGCGCTGTGGGCAATTGTGCCGCAGGCGCTCTTTACCCTGCTGGCCTTCGTCATCGGCTACGGCGCCACCAGAATCGGCGACCTTTTCAAAGAAGCTGCCGCTTCCGGCATCCAGCTGGAATCCATTTTGCTGGTAATGAGCAACGTCGTCATCATCCCGCAGCTGATTCTCACCTTTGCAATGCTGCGGATTTTCAGCTACAATTCATTTCAAACCAACGTTGAATTTGTCTGGTGGGTTTCCCTCGCCATTATTCTCATCGGCATCATTGCGTTAAGTATCTTTTTTATTCGTGCCCTGATGAAAATGGCCGGCCAGGCCAAAAAATAGCGATAATACGACAGGAGTTCTACCAGTGAGCGAACAGACACCGACCGTGACCATGGAAAAAATCGTTTCTTTAGCCCGCCGCCGCGGGTTTGTTTTCCCCAGCAGTGAAAT
Organism: uncultured Chloroflexia bacterium; assembly: GCA_963772985.1. Lineage (GTDB taxonomy): Bacteria > Chloroflexota > Dehalococcoidia > Dehalococcoidales > Fen-1064 > Fen-1064. The sequence continues at coordinate 20,137 of CAVYZP010000011.1, read as the reverse complement.
TTACGGCGGTCTTTCCGGCTGTTGGGATTACGGCCCGTTGGGCATCGAATTGAAGCGCAATGTCAAACAGGCCTGGTGGAGTGCGATGGTGCAGGAACGGGACGACATGGTCGGCATCGAGACCAGCATCCTGATGCATCCTAAAGTCTGGATGGCCAGCGGCCATTTGAAAAGCTTCACCGACCCCCTGGTGGAATGTAAAAGCTGCCATCAACGCTTCCGCGCCGACCATCTGGCCGAGAATAAATGCCCGGCCTGCGGCGGGGAACTCACCGCCGAGCGCCAGTTCAACCTGATGTTCAAAACCTTCATCGGGCCGGTGGAAGACGGCTCCAACACGATTTACCTCCGGCCGGAAACGGCGCAGGGCATGTTCGTCAATTTCGATAACGTCCTGCAGACCACCCGCCGCAAACTGCCTTTCGGCATCGCCCAGCAGGGTAAATCTTTCCGCAACGAAATCACCACCGGCAACTTCATTTTCCGCAGCCGTGAATTCGAGCAAATGGAAATGGAGTATTTTGTGAAGCCGGGCACCGACGAAAAGTGGTTCGAATACTGGCTCAACGAGAGGATAAACTGGTACGTCAAGCACGGCATTAAGCGCGAGCACCTGTCCGTACTGGAACACGAAAAGGCTAAGCTGGCGCATTATGCCAAACGGGTTTGCGACATCACTTTCCTTTATCCGATGGGCTGGGAAGAAATCGAGGGGCTGGCGTCCCGCACCGATTACGACCTGAAACAGCATGCCGCCGCTTCCGGCAAAGTCCTCGACTATTATGATGATGAAACCAAAGAGCATTATGTGCCTTATGTCATCGAACCGGCCGTCGGCGTAGACCGTTCGCTGCTGGCCTTCATGTGCGACGCTTACACCGAAGAACCGGATAAGGAAGAGACCAGAATCGTAATGCGTTTCCACCCGTCGCTGGCGCCGGTCAAAGTGGCCATTTTGCCCCTGAGCAAGAAAGAAAATCTTTCCAATTTTGCCCGGGATATTTATAAGAATCTGCGCACCACCTTAACTACCCAGTACGATGATACTCAATCCATCGGCCGCCGCTACCGCCGTCAGGACGAAATCGGGACGCCGTATTGCGTCACCGTCGATTTCCAGTCACTGGAAGACAACCGCGTGACGGTGCGGGAACGTGACCTGATGCTGCAAATCCGCATCCCGGTTGCCGAACTTAAGAAGACCATCGAAGCTAAAATGGCCGGCGAAGACTTCCTCAAACTCCCGCCCGGGGGCGAAGTCGTCCAGGCCAAACCCAAAGAAGCATAACGTCCGTGATGTAGGGGCGGGTTTCGAACCCGCCCGCCCGTATTTCCTTCGTAAGCAGGGATTGAGTCCGTAGACCTCTGTCGGAGGTACTTTGCGGAGCAGTTCGGAGCAACAGTATAAGGGGCGCAGCCCCTCTAATGTATCTCCTCCCTCGCCATTTATGGAGAGAGAGACAGATGGTGAGGTTGTTTTGCAATTGATTGGCAAAGAATTATAAAGATGACAAACTCAATCTCCATCGGCATTATCGGTGATTTTAATCCCGAAAAACCTTCCCATCTCGCCACCGGTGACGCCCTGAAACATGCCGCGGACTTTCTCTCGCTGGACGTCAAAACCGAATGGCTGGGCACCGGTAATTTACGCCGGAAATCGGTCAAAGATACCATCGGGCAATATCTTGGATTACTGGCAGCGCCCACGCCCTATTTTTTCGTGGACGGTGCGGTTAAAGGTATCCGCCTGGCGCGGGAGATGAATATCCCGTTTCTGGGAACCTGCGGCGGGTCACAATATGCGCTGCTGGAATTCGCCCGCAATGTCGCCGGGATGACGAATGCCGCACACACCGAACTCACCCCGCACACCGACATGCCATTGCTGATAAAAATCGCTTGCGCCGTGGACAAAACTAAAGGCCGCAAGGCCCCGCGCATGCTGGGCATTTTCGATATTAATCTCGTACCGGCAACAGAGGCGTTTAAACTCTACGGCAAAACAAAAATCAGCGAATCGTACAGCTGCAGCTACGAATTGAACCCGGAATATGAAGGCAGACTGGTGGAAGCCGGACTGATTATCAGCGGCCGCGACGATGCCGGCAATGCCCGGATTTTTGAGGTGCACAATAAGCGGTTTTTCATCGCCACCGGCTTTTTACCCCAGCTCAATTCCACACCCGAAAACCCCCACCCTTTAATTTTGGCTTTCCTCAAATCCGCCTCCGCACTATAAAAATGACTCTAATGTAGGGTCGGGTTTATAACCTTGATTGCTTTAAGGACGGAAAATAGATAATTTGGAAATGATTTTTATGGATTCCCGCCTGCGCGGGAATGACAAACCGGTGAAAACAGCTTCAAGCTTTGCTTGAAGCTGTTTTCTTTTCATTGTCATTGTCGGGCTTGATCCGACAATCCAGAGATTTTAGATAGTCTCATTAAGGGAGAATTATTGTAGTATGTCCCGCCGAGTCAATGCTATACTATGAATAAATCCTGAAAATACAGCTCGGAGGGCATATTGAAAATCCTCCATCAGGTTAGTTCCCTTTGAGTCGCAACGAAATACTTGAGGCATTAAGCCGAAATGCACGCCCCTCGACGGGAGAGGGCCAGGGTAAGGGTGAAATGTCCGGCGAACAAACCACAGAAGGAAACCAATAATTTGAAAATCCTCCATTTTGCCGACCTCCACCTCGGCGTCGAAAGCTACGGCCACATCGATGCGACGGGCCTTTCCACCCGCCAGAGCGACATTTTGTCCTCTCTCGACCGGGTCATTGACTACGCTCTCAACAACGATATTGACCTGGTGCTGTTCTCCGGCGACGCCTACAAAAGCCGCGAGCCCAGCCAGACCCAGCAAAGGGAATTTGCCAAGCGTATCAACCGCCTTTCTGCCGGCGGCATCCCCATCTTCCTGCTCATCGGCAACCACGACCTGCCGAACGCCGTAGGGCGCGCCACCAGCACTGAAATCTTCGATACCCTGGCCGTGAAAAATGTCATCGTCTCCAACAAACCGGAGATTTACAAAATCCCCACTAAACACGGCATTGTGCAGATTGTTTCCCTGCCCTGGCTGCGGCGCAGCACTCTCCTCAGCAAGGAAGACTCCAAGAACCTCAATTTCGAGCAGCTCAACCAGCGCATGCAGGACGCCCTGACCAACATCATCAACAACCTGGCCGCGAAACTCGACCCCGCTTTGCCGGCGATTCTGTCGGCGCATATCTGGGTCGTCGGCGCCAAAACAGGCACCGAAAAAATGATGACCATCGGCACGGAGCACACATTATTACTCAGCAACGTCGCCAATCCGGCTTTCGATTATGTGGCGCTGGGGCACATCCACAAACGGCAGGTGCTGCACGACAATCCGCCCGTGGTTTACTGCGGTAGTCTGGAACGCCTCGATTTCGGGGATAAAGATGATGAGAAAGGTTTTTACGTCATTGACATCGAAACGGACGGCATGGGGAAAAAACACACCGCGATTGAATTCCACCCCACCGATGGACGCCGTTTCCTGGAAATAGAAATTAATCTGACCGCGCAGGACATTGACCCGACCGGCATCATTCTGGCGGAAATAGAAAAGCAAAAAGATGCGGTCAAAGACGCCATCGTCCGGCTGCAGCTTAATCTGCCGTCCGAAATCGAGGGCTACCTGCGGGACGCGGAAATTAAAAACGCCCTCAAAGAAGCTTACTTCTGCACCGTCGCCCGGGATATTAAAAGGGAATCACGTCCGAGGCTGGGGCAGTTCACGGTTTCCCATATTACGCCGATGGAAGCGCTGAAAATCTACTTCGAGCAGAAAAAGGCATCACCGGAACGGGTCAAAGAGCTGCTGGAATACGGGCAGAAGTTGATTGAGGACAGCAATAAAGGGTAGTTCATCATTCTGAGTCTCGTGTCTGTAGGGGAGGGTTGCGAACCCCCCCGCCCCGTTTCGTCCTTCCGTTGGCGGCTGGATCCCGATTTTCATCGGGATGGAATAGCAACACGGGCAGAGATTGACTGAAGAGAACAATAAAGGGTAACACTAGCACCCTGAGCGAAGCCGAAGGCCGGAGCTTTAGCTTAGGTCCTTGAGCGAAGTCGAAAAGGAGTCTCCTTGGGGTTCACTGACATCCCCCCATTGTCATTCTGAGATCCGCCTCAGGCGGACCGAAGAATCTAGTGATTCCTTCGTCCTTCCGTTGGCGGCTGGATCCCGTTTTACAACGGGATGGAATACCAATACGAAAGGGAAGTCATCGAAGCAAGCAACACTCGGCCCCTCGTAATTCTCCCTCCCTCTCAGGGAGGGATGGAAGGAGCGTGATAATTTCTATCGGCCGCAGGCCGGAATCCATCTCCCCCACTGTCGTTGCGAGACCTTTCCTGAATCCCCTCAAAGGTCGCGGCAATCTAAAATTATCCGGGAATAATCTATCGCGGTTAATTTGCTGATTTATTAGCGATTGTTATAATAATTTCTCAAAGCAATAAATATCACCATGATGGACATTAAAAACGCCGCACCGCCGGTAACCCAATGAGTCATATAGACCCAGCGAAATCGGATTGCCGGAAAATGCATCCAGCCGGATTGAAGTATAGCCATTTGCTCTGGCATAATCCTCGGCAAAACACATCAGTTTGTTCCCGATGCCCTGTCCCTGATAAGCAATCGAAACACATAGCCGGTGAACCGCTAGCGGTTTCCCTTTATTATCCGCCCAGTCCTGGCCTTTCCATTCCGAAAATTGATTTTCGTCCAGTCCGATGATTCCCGCGATATCGCGGTCAATCCTCGCGGCATACAGCGAACCGGCCGCGATATCCGCCAGGAATATTTCTCTGGTGGGGTAATATTCCCCCCATTGCGCGATGCCGTTACGGTGCATCTTCTCGATGGCCCCTTTAACTAACGCCATCACGGAATCAATTTCTGCAGGGGCAACAAGATTTATATCCATTATCGTTAATACTGCTCATTTTCTAATAGCGCATTGTCGTCAGGATTAAGCGACCACTTAAGAACGCTGTGCTTCAATTTTGAAAATTCTACTAATAACACACCCAAACGATGAATTGCCCACGGTTCGGCAATGATAGAAAAATGACACTCTTCTTTCTCCGGACGCTTCGTGAAATCAATAATAATTATTCTTAAAGCGCTGTGACCCTGGTTATTGAAGATATAAGCGCCGAGTGAAAAATAATAAGCAAACCTGTCAGATGGGTTCGACGAGCCGTAATTAAAGACATATTCGTCTGCAATCTGCTTTGGAAACGGAATAAGCGCTTTCCCAATTTGCTCAATATCACTCGGTTTGCAATAAAATTCTAAGTGGCCTTGGAATCCTTCATTCCTTGCCGTGAAAATAATATGTAAATAATGCGGTTCCTCACAGGGTCTTCGTATAATTTCGATTCCCGGTACGTCCAATTCCGTTTCCCCTTCATTCCTTAAGTTACGGTACCACCACATTGCATCGTATCATGTAGATTCAATTTCAATACAACTGCCTTAATTTTTTCTAAAATCTGATTCGGGTCTTTCAAAATCACCATTCCGTCTCTAACCACTCTTTTTGTTCCGGCGTCTGCGGGAATATCTGCCCAGCATTTTGTTGCCAGCCCGAACTCAATCTCCTGCCCGTCAGCATAGAATACCCGGATTGCAGTGACGCTGCCCCATTTTTCTTTTGCCTGACGTTGTACCGTACCGAATCGGTTTAGCCACGAAACATCTTTCTCTAATAATGCGACATCGTCGGAAATAATCACAAAATCGATGTCCGAATCCGGCTTCGCCTGCTGCCGGGCATGAGAACCGACTAGCGCCAGTGCGGATATTCGGTCTTCTGTGCAAGCCCATTGCCGCACTTTTTCGATATATTTTTCGGCTTTATTCATATTAATAATAAAAATAATCAATAATGCTCAAATTATAATATTACGAATGAGATATTGCAATGCCCGCTTGTCGTTCCAGCGAACGCGGGAATCCATTGTAAATCCCTCTTAATCTCTCCCGCTCCTGCCTCCGGGAATATAACCCTTACCAGGAGGAGAAACTGAAAGCTGTTCACTCATAACAATAGCGACAAAATCCCCCCGGTTAGTTCCCTTTGAGTCGCAACGAAATACCCGGAGGCCACAGGCCGGAGGTACCCAGCTCAACGAGCTGATGTATAAAGGCATTAAGCCGAAATGCTGTAGCCGCAGCGGAAAGCCATTTTCGGTACTTACGCAGTAATGTATACTTCACGAAGTGAATATATACGCCCTCGATGGGAGAAAGCCAGATAGAGGGGGCATAAAATTGGTGACACTCCCCACTTCCATTGCGAGGAATCTGTCTCAGACGGATGACGTGGCAATCTCACGACAAAAAACTGCTCGCAGGTTGTTTATTTGTATTTTGATATTAGTATTTCGTATTTACTTGATATTTGGTGCTTGATTCTTGATTATTTCGTTACAGGGGGGTGACAAAAACCGCTTGACACCCTTTCCTTGCCCCGGTATACAATAATTTCACGCGCGCGGCAGTAATTTGCCGCCCCTAGGCCAGACGGTTGGGGTTAAATTGCCTGGATAAATGGGGGAAATTTGATGTTGTACACCACGGAAGAGCCTCGCATGAGCCTGACCGCAATTATTATTTCTGCAAAGCGGATAATGAGATTGATTAGATAATTATTAGTAAAAAATATACAAAGCGAATCAGATACAAAAACCATAGTCGATTTTTACGTTATGGTAAGCAGAAGCCGTTTTTAGCCTCAAACCATGGGGCGGATAATTTTTAAAATATCGTTTTTTACGAAACGAATCATTGACAGCCCTTTCTCCCCAATGTGGGAGAAAGTTGGATAAAGGGGGCACAACAGGAATCTGGCTGCCGACCTCAGAGCGAAAATCCCTAAAGTACTTAACAACAGAATATTCAAAAAGGACTTTAGTGAACCGCAGGGAGATCCTTCGTCCTTCAGCCGAAAGACTCAGGACGTGATGAGCAAGTCTCTTCTCCCTGAGAGGGAGGGAGAGGTCTGTCGCCGTTATTCCGGTTTGGCGAGGAAATAGCCGATGCCGGTTTTGGTGAGGATGATGCGCGGTTTGCCGGGGTCTTCTTCGATTTTTTCCCGCAGGCGGCGGATGTGGACTTTGAGGCTGTCGGTGGCGCCGGGATAATCGTCGCCCCAGACGGCTTCGGCCAGATTGGAATGGGTCACGACGTGACCGGCGTTCTTCATCAGGTGGCCGAGGATGTGGTTTTCGGTAACGGTGAGCGCGACTTCTTTTTCACCCATGTGCAGCTGCGCGGTTTCCGGGTCCAGCTTTAAATGCCCGTAGGTGAGAATGCTTTCTTCGGCGGGGGTATGGCGGCGGATCATGGATTTGACACGCGCCAGCAGTTCCAGCTGGCGGAAAGGCTTGGTAATATAGTCGTCCGCGCCCCATTCCAGTCCTTTGACAACATCAGCCTCTTCGGCGCGTACCGTGAGAATAATCGTCGGGACGGTGGAAAAACGGCGGATTTGACGGAGTACTTCAAAGCCGGAGATATCTGGGAGGCCGAGGTCGAGAATGACAATATCGGGAGATTCGCTCTCCACCATTTCGACGCCCTTCTGCCCGAGGCGGGTGGCCACGACTTTGGCTTCTGGCCAGCGAATCTGGAATGCCAGCGAAATGGCGTCAACAATCTCTTTGTCGTCTTCAATTACCAGCACTTTCATCGTTTTTCTCCTAGATTGTCGTTCCTTCCTGATAGGCCCTGGAATTTATCGGAATGGAGAAGGAGAAGGTCGAACCTTTGCCTTCCTTGCTTGTAACCCAAATCCGGCCGCCGTGCAGCTGGACGAGGTTTTTGCATAATGCCAACCCGAGTCCTAACCCGCTGAGGTGTTCGCGGTCGCCGACCTGCCGGTGGTAAGGGCGGAAGAGGCGGCGCTGTTCTTCCTCCGGGATGCCGTAGCCGGTATCCTGGACTTCGACGACGAGGCTGCCGTTCTGTTCTTTGGCCCGCAGCGTAATGGTACCGCCTTCCGGCGTGAACTTGGTGGCGTTGACCAGCAGGTTCTGGGTGACTTGCCGCAGGCGGTCTTCATCGGCCCAGGGCAAAGGCAGGGATTCGGGCAGTTCCACGACTAATTTCTGGCCGTTGCTGGTAGCGACGGCAGACATTTCGCTGCCCACGTGCTGCAGCAATTTCAGGATATCCACCCGTTTGGGGTTGAGCTTCAGCATCCCGATTTCACCGCGCGCCAGATCCAGTAATTCGCCGATGCGCTTGTTCAGGTTGATGGCGCCTCGCTGGATATTCTGGGCGACGCTGAGCCACGGTTCTTCGGTGAGGCCGGAAACCAGCAGGTCGCTGGAAGACATTATGGGGGTCAGCGGGGTTTTCAGTTCGTGCACTAAAGCGCGGGTAAATTCCACCCGCCGCTGTACTTCAATTTGGAGCTCCTGCCGCAGGCGGCGCTCTTTTTCGTAAGCTTCTTCCAGTTTTTGTTCCGCCATTTCCTGTTCGGTGATATCCATGGCATGGCCTAGAATGGCGCGTTTGCCCTGGTATTGGATGGAAGAAACACTTTCCAGCAGCCAGCGGATCTGGCCTTCTTTATCAATGATGCGGTACTTGTAGGGTTTGGCGCTCTCGCCGTGCAGAATTTTGATGGCGCTTTCCCGCACCCGCTCCCGGTCGTCGGGGTAGACCAGTTTCATGGAATAAGATTCGATGATTTCATCGGAGACATCGGCTAAAAGGGTGCGGAGGTTATCGTTGACAAATTTAAAGCGGCCGTCCTGAATGATAAAAAGGCCGATGGGCATATTGGTGCGGAAGACTTTGAGGATTTCCTCGTATTGCGTGAGCTGATTTTTAGAGGCTTCAAGCTCGGCCACCCGCTGCCGCAGGGCGTTGAGTTCTTTAAGTAACTGTTCTTTGCTTTTATTATCGTCTATCATAAGCTCTGATTAGATTCTACTTCTATTGACATAAAGGGTCAAATGGGAGGAAAGAGGGAATAAACAAGATTCAAGATTCAATTAAATTCTAAATCCTAATCGAAACCCCAAACACCCGGAGTCTGCAGACGAAGGGCAAGGTACTCGGCCGCAAGCTAGGGTATCTCCCAACCTGCTAAATATCCGTCCTTGTCATTCCCGACCTGATCGGGAATCCAGCCGCCATAATTACGCACTGTCGTTCCCGCGGAAGCCGAAGAGTCATTTCGATACTTACGAAGTAATGTATACTTTGCTTCGGTAGACTGACATCGAAGCAAATGTACAGGAATCCATAAAACCGGCTTGCCAAAGTACAGTGGTCTGCGCATAACAAAAGTGCGGCACGGAATGCATTACGAGTTTGCTATGGTCTGCCTCTTAACAGACTATCTGTTTTAGCCGTTAGTTCGTTTGATGTGTGTTTCGACTAAGGCCGAAAGTATTTTGCCTGCGGGCTCAAGATCTCCGATAGGTCGGGAACGGGAGTAACGGATTCTGACGATTGCACTCACAACCTGAGATTGCTATAATATTATGGTCAAATATTCCCTCTATCAGCAGAAAGTCGCCTTTGTTTGTGCAGGAAAAAAGATGGATAATAACGTAGAAAAATCAGAAGCTGCCCAAAAATTAGACATGTTGCGGCATTCGACGGCGCACGTGATGGCCGAAGCGGTGCAGTCCATGTTCCCGGACGCCAAATTCGGCATCGGGCCGACGATTGAAGACGGTTTTTATTATGATTTCGACCTGTCCAAACCGCTTTCGCCTGACGATCTGCCGGTCATCGAAGCCAAAATGAAAGAAATTGTTAAGGCGAATGTGCCTTTCATCAAGTCCACGGCGACCAAGGAAGAAGCGCGCAAGATTTTCGCCAACCAGCCTTACAAACTGGAGCTGATGGAAGAACTGCCGGGGGACGAAGTTACCATTTACCGGCAGGGTAATTTTACCGATATGTGCCGCGGGCCGCACATCAAATATTCGGCGGGCATCAAAGCGTTCAAGCTGATGTCCATCGCCGGCGCGTACTGGCGCGGCAGCGAAAAACGGCCGATGCTGCAGAGAATTTATGGAGTTGCTTTCAACAACCAGAAGGAACTCGACGAATATTTATTTACCCAGGAAGAAATCAAAAAGCGTGACCACCGCAAAATCGGGAAAGACCTGGACCTGTTCGTCTTCTCGGACTTAATCGGCAAAGGTTTGCCCATTTTCACGGAGAAAGGCTCCGTAATCCGCCGTACGCTGGAACGCTTCGTCGTTGATGAAGAAATCCGGCGGGGATATAAACATATTTATTCCCCGGAACTGGCTAATATCGAATTGTATAAGACTTCCGGGCATTATCCTTATTACAAAGACACGATGTACCCGCTGATGAAAGTGGATGAAGAAGAGCTGATGCTGCGGCCGATGACCTGCCCGCACCATTTCCAGTATTACGCCAGCAAACCGCGTTCCTACCGGGAACTGCCTTTCCGGATTGCCGAACTGGCGAAACAGTTCCGCTATGAGAAATCCGGCGAACTCACCGGGCTGATGCGGGTGCGGCTGTTCTGCCTGGCGGACGCACACATCATCTGTCAGCGGGAACAGGCCAGCGATGAAATAAAATTAGTGCTGGACTTAATCGAATTCATGGCGGCGGCGTTGGGCTACAAACCCGGCGAGAATTACCGCTACCGGCTTTCGATGGGCGACCGCAAAGACGAAAAGAAATATTACAAGGACGACGAGTCCTGGGATTTTGCCGAGAACGTGCTGCGGCAGGTGCTAGTGGAGCGGAAAGCCAATTTCTTCGAAGCAAGCAACGAAGCCGCTTTTTACGGCCCGAAAATCGATATCCAGATGAAAAACGTCAGCGGCAAAGAAGATACCGCTTTTACCGTGCAGTACGATTTTGTGATGCCGAAACGTTTCAAACTGACCTACATCGATAAAGACGGCAAAGAAAAAGAGCCGATTGTGATTCACCGGTCGTCCATCGGGGCAATTGAAAGAACGATGGCGTTCCTCATCGAGCGGTGGGCCGGGGCGTTCCCGGTCTGGCTGTCACCGGTGCAGGTTATGGTGGTGCCGGTTTCCGATTTGCACCTGGAATATGCCCGCAAGGTAGAAGCGGAATTAAAAGCGATGGACGTCCGGGTCCAGGTAGACAACCGCAACGAGCGGATGAACCAGAAAATCCGGGAAGCGCAGCTGCAGAAAATCCCCTACATGCTGGTCGTGGGGGACAAAGAAGCGGCGGATAACGCCGTGGCGGTCCGTCTCCGCAGCGGGGAACAATTGCCGGTAATGCCGCTGGAAGATTTTAAGAAAAAAATCAGGCAGATGATTACCGACAGAGTCAACGAGTTGAAGCCCTGACTTGATTAATGCATTAAGAATGTATTATATTGTGTTGTGGTATGGAGTTTTTAAAAGGGGGAGTTACAGCACATAGTTAAGCCATTACGCATCAATAACCAGATAAGAGTTGCCAATGTTCGTGTCGTCGGGGAAAAAGGCGAGCAGCTGGGTGTAATGCCTACTATTCAGGCGCTGGAAGTCGCCCGAAAAGCGATGGTAGACCTGGTGGAAGTAGCGCCGACCGCGGAACCGCCGGTTTGCAGAATCATTGACTACGGTAAATTCCGTTACGAGCAAACCAAGAAAGAAAAGGTCGCGAAAAAGAGCCAGAAAGTCTCCGAACTGCGGGAAATCCGCTTAAGACCGAAAATCGGCGACCATGACTTGGAATTTAAAGTACGCGCAATTAAGAATTTTCTAGTTGACGGCGATAAGGTCCGGGTGACGGTGATGTTCCGGGGAAGGGAAATCAGTCATGCCGACCTCGGCTGGAAATTATTACAGAAAGTAATACAGACATTAGAAGGGGTAGCAGTACTGGAAAGGCCCGCATTAATGGAAGGGCGGCGGATGTTTATCATTCTCGCACCGGCAGCTGCTCAGAAATCAAAACCGAAGGAAGCTCAAGATGCCAAAGTTAAAGACGCATAAGGGTGCCGCAGCCCGTTTTCATGTTACCGGAACGGGGAAATTTTTACGGATGAAAGGCGGCTCCAGCCACCTGCGACGGAACAAGCCGGCGCGGGTGAAACGTGAATACCACGATAAATTGCCGATTGCAGCCGTAGACCGCCAGAAACTCAGCCGGCTGATGCCCTACGCGGGTAAGTAGGATTTTCCAGCGGTTGTTTTTGCGATAAAATAATAAACATTTATCGGGAGCAGAGGCTGTTCCCGTATAGCCAGGAGGGATATTATGCCGCGAGTAAAGCGAGGGGTTACCACACATCAGAAACACAAGAGTGTTTTAGCGCTGACCAAAGGCCATCGGGCAACCAGCCATAAACTGATTAAACGCGCCAAAGAATCAATGATTAAATCATTGTCCTATTCATATGCGCACCGGCGGGAACGCAAGGGCGATATGCGGCGTTTGTGGATTGTCCGGGTCAATGCCGCCTGCCGTTTGCAGGGGATGAATTATAGCGATTTGATTGACGGCCTGAAGAAATCAGGCGTAGTCGTTAACCGCAAACTGTTAGCCGATATGGCCGTCAAAGAACCTGAAACTTTTGCGCAATTCGTAACTTTAGCCAAACAACAGGCCTAAAATAAGACTTTCCTCTGTAAACCGGATTACCCATGATACAGCGTCTTAGTGAACTGAAGCTGACAGCCCTCCGTGAATTGGAAGCCGTGAATGACGCTGCCAATCTGGAGTCATGGCGTGTCCGTTATCTGGGCAGAAAAAGCGAACTGACCAACATGCTGCGTGGCCTGGCGGAATTGCCGATTGAAGAACGCAAATCAGCCGGCGCCCTGGCGAATCAGATTAAAAACGAACTGGCGGCGGTCCTCGACCAGAAAACCGAATCACTGAAAACCGCTGGCCGGCAGCAGATATTAAACACTAACGAAGCCACCGCGGCCCGCAGCGATATTACCTTACCCGGACGGCCCATACCGGCCGGGCGCATCCACCCCATTTCCGAAACATTCAACGAAATCTGCGATATTTTTGTTTCACTGGGTTTTCAGATTGTTGAAAGCAACGACGTCGAACTGGATTATTACAATTTCGAAGCATTGAACATCCCGGCGGAACATCCTTCGCGGGACGATATGAACTCGTTCTGGGTGGATTACGAAAACGAACGCGGCCAGCGCACGATGGTGATGCGCACCCATACCACCAACGTCACGGCGCGTACCGTGGCCACGATGAAACCGCCGATTCGGGTCATCGAACCCGGCAAGGTTTACCGCTATGAAGCCACTGACGCCACTCATCTGACGATGTTCCATCAGGTGGACGGACTGGCCGTGGATAAAGGCATCACCATGGCGGATTTAAAAGGTGTTTTCTTTGATTTTTGCCGCCGTTTTTACGGCGAAGGGCGGCGGGTACGCTTCCGCCCCGATTATTTCCCGTTTGTCGAGCCGGGCGTGGAAGTCGCCGTAGAGTGCGCCATCTGTCACGGTAGCGGCTGCCGCCTGTGCGGCAACAGCGGCTGGATTGAACTGGGCGGCGCCGGCATGGTACATCCCAAAGTGCTGGAGCGCGGCGGGATCGACCCGAACGAATACACCGGGTTTGCTTTCGGTTTCGGGGTGGACCGGGCGCCGATGCTGCGCTACGGCATCGACGATTTAAGATTATTCTTCGGCAACGATTTGCGGTTTTTGAGGCAACTTTAAGTGAAAGTTTCACTGAACTGGCTGAAACAATACGTTGACGTCAAGCTGCCGGCGGCCGAGATTGCCAACCGGCTGACGCTGGCGGGCATTGAAGTCAAGAGCACCAACATCATCGGCGCGGACTGGGAAGGCATCATCGCCGGACAGATTTTGGCAGTGCAGCAGCACCCGAACGCCGACCGCCTGCACCTGGTAACGCTGGATTTAGCCACCCGGACAGAGACCGTGGTCTGTGGCGCACCCAACGTCGCCGTCGGGGCGAAAATCGCTTACGCGCCCATCGGCACGAAGATGATTGACGGCCATACCGGCAAAACAGAAGTGCTGAAACCGGCGAAAATTCGCGGTGTCGCTTCCAACGGCATGTGCTGTTCGGAAAAAGAGCTGGGGATTTCGGAGAACCACGAAGGAATTATCATCTTACCGGCGGATACCGCCGTCGGCACACCTTTGATAGAAGTGCTGGGCGACGCGATTTTCAACCTGGAAGTAACTCCCAACCGGCCGGACTGCCTGGGGATGACCGGACTTGCGCGGGAAATCGCGGCGACGACCAATTCGCCGTTCCATTTACCCGAAGCCGTGTACGCGGAAAGCGAAGTTTCGATAAAAGATAAAGTCACGGTGGAAATCCAGGACCCGGATTTGTGCCCGCGTTATTGCGCCAGCCTGATTACGGGGATTAAAATCGGACCGTCGCCGGAATGGATGCAAAAAAGACTGATTTCCTACGGGATGCACCCGATTAACAATATTGTGGACATCACCAATTTTGTGATGCTGGAATACGCCCAGCCGCTGCACGCATTCGATTACGAAAAAATCCAGGGCAAAGGGATTATCGTCCGCCGCGCCAACAGCGGGGAAAAAATTACCAGCCTGGACGGCGTCGAGCGGAATTTGAACCGCGAGATGCTGGTGATTGCGGATAAAGAACGCGCGGTGGCGGTGGCGGGAATTATGGGCGGCGCCAACAGTGAAGTTTCAGAAAATACAACGTCTATACTGCTGGAATCGGCCAGCTTTAAACCGACCAGCGTCCACTATACCGGCAGAACGTTAAACATGCCCAGCGAGGCCTGTGTGCGTTTTGAAAGGGGTATCAGTCCGGAGTTGACGGTGCCGGCGTTGAAGCGGGCGACGCAGTTGATGGTGGGATACGGCGGCGGGCAAGCGGCACAGGGGATAATTGACGTTTATCCCGGCAAAACGGAACGCAAACCGCTGCGCCTGACCACAGCCGAATTTAAGCGAACGATGGGTGTGGAATATACCCTCGAACAGATTGAAACGTCACTGACGGCGCTGGGATTCACCTGCCAGGCGGATAAAGCCGCCGCGTGGGTGATTGTGCGAGCGCCGTACTGGCGGAGCGATATCAACATCCCGGTGGATGTCATCGAAGAAGTGGCCAGAATCCAGGGTTACGAACAGATTCCGACGACACTGCTGGCGCAGGCCATCCCGATGCAAAAACCGGCGCCGGTGACCGCCTTAAAACGGCGCGTGCGGAACATGATGGCGGGCTACGGGTTCCAGGAGCTGGTTTCTTTCTCGCTGACGAATATGGATCTATTAGTCAAATTATCGCCGGAAGCGAAGAAACCGGAACCGCTGCCGGTGCACATCGCCAATCCGGCTTCTTCGGAACAGGAATATCTCCGTCCGAATTTAAGGGCGGGCTTGCTGGCGGCGTTGACTTTAAATAAGGCTTTTATCGAAGAAGGCCTGAGGTTATTTGAACTGGGCAAAGTTTACCTCAACCGCAACGAAAACCTGCCGGAAGAGCCGGATATGTTGTGCGCCGTGATTTGCGGCCCCCGTGCCGCACAATGGTGGCAGGGTGCCAGCGAACCGGTGGATTTTTTCGATGCCAAAGGCGTGGTGGAAGGGTTGCTGAAACAGACCGGCATCGCGGCTAAGTTTGAAAAATCAGACGACACCAGTTTGCATCCGCTGAACCAGGCGGCGATTACCGCCGGAGGGAAACAGATCGGGGTGGTAGGTGAAGTGCATCCGGCGGTCAAAGAACATTTTGAATTGACGCCGCCGGTATTTATGTTTGAGATTAACATCCCGGCATTACTGCCGCTGATGAAAGATAAAGTATACCGTGCCATTCCGAAATTCCCGGCGACAGTGCGCGATGTCGCTCTGGTGGTGGACAGCGGTGTGACGCATCAGCAAATCCTGGACACGATGAAGGGCTTTTCGCTGGTAACCGAAGTGGCACTGTTCGATGTATACGCGGGCGGACAGATACCGGCAGGGAAGAAATCTATGGCCTACCGGCTGACATTCCAATCGCCGGACAAAACATTGACCGACCAGCAGGTGAACGGCGTGCAGCAGGCGATATTGAAGAAGCTGGCAATGGGACTCGGCGCAACGCTGAGGGGATAACTAATTCTCCCTTTAAATCCTTCCTTACAAAGGAGGGTTAAAAGAAAGGTGAAATCCTTAAATCGTTCAGGAGGGGCAACATGAAAATGGATATTAAAACTACGAAGAAGTTAAATAACGGGGTGGAAATACCGTGCCTGGGATTCGGGGTATTTCAGGTGAAAGAAGGCGAGGACACGGTAAAATCCGTGAAGTGGGCGCTGGAAGCCGGGTACCGCCATATTGATACGGCTACCGCTTACCGCAATGAGGGGAGCGTAGGGCAGGCCATCAAAGAGAGCGGCATCAACCGTAAGGATATATTTATCACGACCAAACTCCCCATCGATGCAATGAAAAAGAGCTCCCAAATGGAGACCTTCGCGACCAGCCTGAAACTGCTGCAGACGGATTACATCGACCTGTATTTAATCCACTGGCCGCACACCGGAAAGAACCGGGAATCATGGAAGATTCTGGAAGAAATATACAAATCCGGCCGGGCACGGGCGATCGGCGTGAGCAATTTCATGGAAAAGAACATCGACGCGCTGCTGGCCGACGCGAAAATCGTGCCGGCGGTGGATCAGATCGAGCTGCATCCGCATTATTCCCAGCATGCAGTGGCGGCGCATTGCGCGAAGCACGGCATCGCCTGCGAAGCCTGGAGCCCGCTGGGTGGGACCGGGGGGAAACTACTGGACGACCCGGTGCTGAACAATATCGCGAAAAAATACGGTAAATCGGCGGCCCAGGTGACGTTGCGCTGGGAGCTGCAAAACGGCATCATCACCATCCCGAAATCGACGCACCAGGAGCGGATTAAAGCCAATACCAACCTGTATGATTTTGAGCTGACGGCGGCGGAAATGAAAGCCATCAACGACCTGGACGCCAACCCGCAGCCGCTGGGCATGGGCTGGAACCCGTACACCATCGAGTATTAAGAGATTTACGTTCGGGAGCCCTGCAACAACGGGAGTCAGAACTGGATAACAAACAATACAAAAATATTGATGAATATATTGCTGGTTTCCCGGAGGATATTCAGGTTATCCTGCAAAATATGCGGCAGGTGATACATGAGGCCGCGCCGGAAGCTCAGGAAACCATCAGCTACGGTATGCCGGCGTTCAGACAGAACGGGATAATCGTGTATTTTGCGGCTTTCAAAGACCACATCGGCTTTTTCCCAACGTCGTCCGGGGTCAGCGCATTTGCCGGAGAGCTATCGTCATACGATACTGCCAAAGGGACAATTAGATTGCCTTTGGATAAGCCTATTCCGGTGGACCTCATCCAAAAGATTGTTAAATTCAGGGTGCAGGAAAACCTGAACAAGAAAAAGAAATCATGACCGATGCCATCAAACCAAGCAAATACGCCCGGGAGTTTTTAGCTCGTTACAAGCAATACAAATTGAATCCGGTGTTGAGCTTGATGTGCGGGAACGCGGAAGATGAAATTTTTCTTGCACAGAACGAGCTCAGTGTATCTGCGGTAGACAACGATTCTAAAAAACTGGCCCAAGTCCAGCTAAATCCGGCAATAAAAAACGGGAACATCAGGTTTATTTGTGCGGATATTTTACGGCCGCTGCCGATTGCCGGTCACAGTTTCAATCCGCTCTATTTCAAATTCGGCCTGCATTATTTCTCGGAAAAACAAATCCGGCAAATGATCATTCCTGAAATCGTCAGATTGTTGAATCCCGGCAGTTTGGTAAACATCATCTACAGATACATTGATAGCGAATCAACGGATAAAAGCAGATACGAAATTTCCGAGATGAATAATGAGACAGTTGTTTTTACCGAAAGAAGCAATCGAAAAAACTTAATCCGGTATGTGCACGCCGAATCAACCGTGAAAAAGCTATTTTCGGATAAATTCGATGTCATCAAGGCCGCGACGCAAAAAGAAGAATCATATAACCGTTTTTCGAACGACAATAATTCGATAATCATTTCGTTATTACTAACACTGCGCCCTTAAGACACGCGCGGGTCTGCATAACTGTATTTAAAATCTTCAACCGCGAATGGTATCTCCCGGATTTTGCTGCCAGCCTTTTCCCATTCATGAATAATGTTCTCTTCGATATCATATCGAAACGGGTCTCTCAGCTGTTGTTCAATCTCGCCGCCGGGTTCAGGACGGTGCGCCAGAAACCACTGCACCGTTCGTTTTAGCCCCTCTTTAGCCGGCACCACGTCCCGATAGCCCAGTTCCTTTTTAATCCGCGTATTATCCAGTACCAAATGGAATTCACCTGTCGCCCACATGTGACAGGGTTTGGCGAGCGCCCACGGCATATCAATAAATTCAAACCGGTGGCCCATCTCGATCGCGATGGCTTCCACCCATTCCCGCAGGGTTAGTGTCCGCTCTTCGGCGACATTGTAAATCTTTCCGCCGGATTCGGGATGGTCTACTGCCAGCAACAAGGCGTGAGCTGCGTTTTCCGCGTAGGCCCGGGACCGTAAAACCAGCCCGTTATCGGGAAGGATGAGTTGCGTCCGGTTGTCCAGGATTCTTTTAATGATGCTCCACTCCTTGGGTGGAAGCTGCCTCGGGCCGTAAATCATCGGGTAGCGGAATAACGTCGCGCTGTAACCGCCCTCCCGGTGCACGCGCATTACTTCCTGCTCACCGGCCGCGATGGCGTAACCGATTTTAGATATTTCAAGATTGTCGTGAAGAGGCGCATTCTCCGGAATCGGCATTAAAAGTCCGGCCGGATTGTCTGCCGGGCGCATCGAACCCAGGTAAACCGGTGTTCCGGTAACACCCAGGAACCGGGCAGTCCTGCCTTTTATCTCTCCGGCGATTTGGCGTAAACGCCCGTACATGCTCACTACAACGTCGAATTTCCGGGAACCGAGGCATGTCATCGCTTCCGGAGAGAACGGGTCGACATGAATATGCTCAACCGGCTGCGAATATTCCACCTCATGAAGCCCGCGGTGCAGGACAGCAACGTCATAACCTTTCTTGCCCAACCCTTCCACGATATAGGGGCCTGTCGGGCCGGTCCCGCCGATAACCAATGCCTTCATAAATCATCTCCTGTTTCCGGCGTTAAAAAATATGTCAGTTCAGTGCAGCTGCCGGGATATCGTACGTGTCAAGGTAAAAAACATCGTAATCAACCTGTTGAGGTGGAACCAAACCCGTTTCCTCAGGTTGCAGCGAATTATTGACGCGGAAGTCGTCAAGGGCTAAAAAGGCGCTGAACAACTGCTCGAACAATTCAAAAAATTCCAGCATGTGGCGTAATCGTTCCTGATAAAATTGAGCATCCCGGTCGGCACTGCGCAACTTTTCCACATCCCGCAAGCTTTTTCTCAGCACGATGCCGATATCGGTAATCTTTTTTCGCTCCCGGTTTTGCAATATGCCCCGGATTACTTTCCAGAAATCGGTTTCAACTTCATAATAGTCGCGCCGGTCTGCCGCGCGGTTAAACTGCCTGAGCAGGCCCCACTGTTCCATTAACCGGGTATTTAAACTGACATTCCCCTTACTGACGCCGAGGGTTTCGGCGATTTCGCTTAAAGACAGGTTATCGGGATTAAGATAGAGCAGCCCATAAATCTGGCCGAGAGAACGGTTAAAACCGGCAAATTCCGCCAGCTGTCCCAAAGACTGATTGAGATTATCTCTGACCTGTTTTAATTCACTTATCATTACGCGCTCCTTAGCTAACGTTTAATTCATATTAAACATTTTAAACGTTACTGTCAAGCAGTGAGTTATGCCATACGGGGCAGAGCCGCACCTAACCCTTTTCGTTTTCAAACGTTATAATAGTACCTGAGTTTCTCAAATTAGTGACCTGAACCAAGTTTTTGGAGTAAATTCTGGACTGATTGCGGAATAATCTCTTTTGCTGGATATTCTCGACCATTGATAATCACCACACCTGATCTAATAGGCCGTAGTGTTTTTACAAATTGTTTAATGCTGATGCCGGTTTGAGATTCAATGTACCTACCCAGAGTAATGGCGGTGAGGACGATGG
>CAVYZP010000010.1:0-21500 GCA_963772985.1 uncultured Chloroflexia bacterium | reverse complement strand
ATCACAACATGGAGATAATTGCCGTCCCGACCGGCTTGATGACGCCGGGGCTGGAGGGATTGGTCGTTTCCAGCGTGACTTTCTGTTCTTTAACCACTCCGAGCACATCGGTGAGGTACTTGCCATTAAAAGCGATTTTTGCTTCCTGCCCTTCTACGGCGGCGTCAATTTCACCGATATCCTCGCCCAGTTCTTCCGATTTGGAGGAAATGACAATCTTGCCCGGCGCCAGTTCGCCGCCCGGGGTCATGATCAGGCGGACGATACCGCTGCCGTCGCGGGCAAAGATGGAAGCCATTTTACAGGCTCTGAGGAAATCCGCCACGGAGACGGTGGCGCGTCCCGCAAAACTCTGCGGAATCAACTGGGAATATTTGGGGAAAGTTCCCTGCACCAACTGCGAAACAAGCTGGGTTTTCTTCATGTGGAACATGACCTGGCTCTTATTGGGGTTGACTGTGATATCCACGGTTTCTTCATCGTCGGCGATGAGCCGGTTGAGTTCATTCAAAGTGCGCGAGGGGATAATGACTTCGGCCTTTTCTTTGACGTTGGAGGCCAGCGGCATCCGGTAAACTGCCAGGCGGAAACCGTCGGCGGCGGCCAGCGTGACCGCGTTACCTTCGAATTGCGCATCCACGCCGGTGAGTACCGGACGGGATTCCTCGGTGGCGGCGGCAAAAACAACCTGGTTGATGGCCTGTCTTAAGGTGGCCGTGTCGACTTTGGTTTTAATGCCTTCGTCAACTTTGGGGATGGGTGGGAAATCTGCGGCATCAACACCGCTGATACGCGCTTCGAAGCGGGCGCATCTTAATTCCAGCGTTTTCCCGACTAATTTCATGTCCACTTTTTCCCCGGCGGGCAGGGAATTGACGAACTCGGTGAGCAAACGGGCCGGGACGGTAATCGAACCCTCTTCCTCTACCTTGGCCCCAATCCAGTGGCTGATGGCCATTTCCAGATTGGTAGCCGCCAGTTTCAGCCGCGATTCGTCGGTGGAAAGTAATACATTATTAGTTATCGGCAAAGTAGTGCGGGTGGCGACGGCCCGGCCAACGATGCCCAATCCCTTACTCAGGTTTTCCTGCAGACATGATAATTTCATCTTTATTTCCCCCCAAAGTAGTGTCGGTAGTTAGGTAGTATATAACAAATAAGAATTATGTACAAGAGGTTGTAAGGAAAAGCTTACAGCTGTCAGCACGCAGCTTTAACGGGCTGTGAAAAAATTGTTCACAAAGTACGCGTTATTCGGCCATTTTCAGGAGCAACTTTTTCGCTTTTTGAGCGGCGATGGCGCGGTGGCTGATTTGATTTTTGACATCGGCGGGTATTTCCGCCATTGTTTTACCGAATTCAGGCAGATAAAAAACCGGGTCGTAGCCGAAACCATTTGCACCGGATGTTTTAATGGTAATCGTTCCTTTGCATTCGCCGTCGCAGAACTGCACGGTGCCGTCGGGTTTGGCAATGGCAATTACACAATAGAAACGGGCAGAACGTTTTTCCGGCGGAACATCTTTCAATTTGGAAAGCAGGTAAGCGATGCGTTCGTCATTTGAGGCATTCTCGCCGGCGTAGCGCGCGGACAACACGCCCGGTGCGCCGTGGAGCGCGGCCACTTCAAGACCGGAGTCATCCGCCAGCGTCAGCAAACCATTTTGCACTGCCAGGACGCAAGCTTTGAGGCGGGCATTTTCCCGGTACGTGGTGCCGGTCTCCTCGACTGCCATGGTGATGCCCAGTTCTTTCGGTGTCACTAGGTCGAAAGGAATGCCTGCCAGCAGACTGCGGAACTCTTTGACTTTACCGGCGTTATTAGTAGCTAACAGTAATTTAGGACGCAAGGTTCAACCTCAACCGTTTTTATTTGCTGCTTTTCTTCGATTATACAGGGAGTTGCGGGACGAGACAATAAACCGCCGGTTTGCAGGCCGGAAATTGTTTGGCAGTGTTTCCAAGCGTAATCAAATATGATAAACTCAAGGCAGTCGGTCAGGAGTAAATGAAATGGTGGAATCGGAACAGCCCGAAGTCGGGGTAATTATTGTCGCCGCGGGAAAAAGTCAGCGGATGTCCGGCACGGATAAAATCTTTGCGCCGTTAGCCGGTCAGCCGGTTTTATTGCGCGTGCTGCAGCCGTTCATTGACTGCGAAAATGTCGACCGTATTGTAGTGGTGCTGAACAACCGGAATTACGATGAGGGCAAGGCGCTGATTATCGAACAGAACTGGGAAAAAGAAGTGGCGGTGTGCATCGGGGGCAGAAGACGGCAGGATTCCGTGCTCGCCGGATTAAAGTTGTTGGGTGACTGCGACCTGGTGGTGATTCAGGACGGCGCTCGACCGATGGTAACGGTCGGCCTGATTGAAGACGGCCTGGCCGCGGCCGAAGAAACCGGTGCTGCGGTGGCGGCGGTACCGGCGACGGATACGATTAAGACGGCGGATAAAGATATGATTGCCCGGGAGACGCTGCCGCGGGATAGTTTATGGCTCTGCCAGACCCCGCAGGTCTTTGACTATGATGTGCTGATAAAAGCCTACCGTAAAGCCACTGCAGAGGTTACCGACGACGCTCAAATTATTGAATTGACCGGCGGGAAAGTTAAGCTCTACATGGGAAGCTATGATAATATTAAAATAACCACCCCGGCTGATTTGGCGATGGCGGAAATGCTCTGGAAAAGGCGGAAAGCATAATATGCAGTTCGGCATCGGTTTTGATATCCATCCCCTGGTTGCGGGGCGCAAACTGGTGCTCGGCGGCGTGGAAATCCCTTTCGACCGCGGCCTGGACGGCTGGAGCGACGCCGATGTTTTAACCCATGCTGTCATTGACGCTTTATTGGGGGCGGCGGCGATGGGCGATATCGGGATGCATTTCCCGCCGGGTAAGCCGGAATATCAAAACGTCAGCAGTTTAAAATTGTTAGCGGAAATTAAGGTGAAGATGGCGGCCAGCGGCTGGCAAATCAATAATATTGATGCTACGGTCATCGCCGAAAAACCGCACCTCCGGGAATACATTGATACGATGCGGGAACGGCTGCAGCTGACGCTCGGAATCCCAATCGGACAGGTGAGTGTCAAAGCCAGCACCGCCAACCGGGTGGGAGCGCTGGGCAACGAAGAGGGAATCGCGGCGATGGCGATTGCCTCGATTCAGAAAACAAAGTAAAGGATGCTTCGCATGAAAATTTATAATACGTTATCCCGTCAAAAAGAGGAATTCCAGCCGCAGGGCGAAGTAGTGACCATCTATTCCTGCGGCGTGACGCCTTACGCGGAATCACACCTCGGGCACGCGATGAACGCGGTTATTTTCGATACCGTCCGCCGCTATCTCATTTTCCGCGGTTATAAAGTAAAATTCGTGCAGAACATCACCGATGTCGAGGATAAAATCATCGACCGGGCGAATAAACTGGGCATCCCGCCGCGGGAACTGGCGGAGAAGTTTGCCGGCCGTTATTTTGAAGACATGGCAGCACTCAATGTGATGAAACCTGATATCACCCCTTATGCTACCGAAGAAATTCCGAAAATGCTGGAAGTAATCAAGGGGCTGGTGGACAACGGTCATGCCTATGCGGTGAACGGGAGCGTTTATTTCCGCGTGCGCAGCATGCCGGATTACGGCAAGCTTTCGCACCGCACGCTGGATTCGATGCAGGCCGGCGCGCGCATCGAACCGGGAGAAGATAAAGAACACCCGATGGATTTTGCATTGTGGAAGGCGGCCAAACCCGGCGAGCCGTTCTGGGACAGCCCCTGGGGCAAAGGACGGCCCGGCTGGCATATCGAGTGCAGTGCGATGTCCCTTAAATACCTGGGCGAAACCATTGATATTCATTGCGGCGGACAGGACCTGATTTTCCCGCATCACGAAAATGAAATCGCGCAATCGGAATGCTTCACCGGCAAAAAACCGTTTGCCCGCATCTGGATGCATAACGGGCTTTTCCAGCTTGGCGACGAAAAGATGAGCAAATCCGTCGGCAATATTGTCGGTATCAAGCAGATACTGGAGAAACACAGCGCCGACGGGTTCCGGATGTTCGTCCTCAGCTCGCATTACCGCAATCCGCTGACTTTCTCCAACGAGGCAATCGAAGCAGCGGAAAAAGGCCTGGAGAGATTGATTCAAGCCGCCAACAGCGAACCGGCGGCGGTCAAAGCTGAAGCCGGAAGAATTGACGCCCGCGATGCCCGCCAGAAATTTACGGAAGTAATGGACGATGATTTCAATACACCGCAGGCGCTGGCGGTGCTTTTCGATTTAGCGCGGGACATCAACCGCGGCACGGAACAGGGAGCCGCTACCGCTGAGGCCCGCCATGCCCTGAAAGAGCTCGCCGGTGTAATGGGTTTGACTTTAAAGGCGGCGGAACAGTCTTTTACCGATGCCGCGCCGTTCATTGAATTATTGATTAAAACCCGTAAACAATTACGTGATGCCAAACAGTTTAAGCTCGCCGATGAAATCCGGGATAAACTGCTGGAAACAGGTGTGATTATCGAAGATACGGCGCAGGGCACCACCTGGAAAAGAAAGAAATAAACATTATTGTCGTTGCGAGGAGCAATCGCCTATAGTCCCGAATTGTTGAGGGAGACGAAGCAATCTAAAATGTATGTTCATAGAAAAACAATACCATGTTTATATCCTGACCAATGCCAACCATTCAACCTTCCCTAGAAGGTCTCGCAAAGACAGTATTTTTCCCTATTAAAATATTATTGGTAATCGCTACAAATCACAATTACGGCGTAAATTACTAAGTAGAGACCAAATGACAAATAATGCACTCTCAACATCAACCGCCCGGTTTGCAGGGTGGGTCACGCGGCGCGAAGGCAGGAAATTCCTGCAGCTGCGTTCGGACGTGCCCGTTCCGGCCGTCCCGCCGGGCAAAGAAGGCCGGGACGACTGGGCTTCCCTCTACATCCACATCCCGTTTTGCCGCACGCTCTGCCCTTTCTGCTGTTTTAACCGGTATTTGTTTGATGAAACAAAAGCCCGCCGGTATTTCGCCAATCTGAAAAAAGAAGTCGGGTTTTACATCGACCGAGGTTTCCGCTTTTCCGATTTTTATTTCGGGGGCGGGACGCCCACGGTGCTGATGGACGAATTACTGGATTTTATTGCTTTCCTCAAAAAGAACTTTAAGGTCCGCCAAATTTCCATGGAAACCACACAGCGCGAAATCAACCCGGAAGTCATCGCCGCGCTGAAAAAGGCCGGCGTTAACCGGCTCTCCATCGGCGTGCAGAGTTTCGATAATGAGCTGCTCCAGGCGATGGGCCGGCTGGTGGGCAGCGGTGAAGAAGCAATCGAAAAATTGAAAATGGCGCAGGGGCAGTTCGATACGGTCAACGCCGATTTCATCTTTAATTTCCCGACACAGACCGTGGAACGGTTTCAAAAAGACGTTATTACCTTCAAGGAACTGGGGATTGACCAGGCGACGTTTTACCCCCTGATGCCGTCGCCGCACAAGAAAAGCCGGCTGGAAAGACGCTTCCACAAAGTGGACACGTCGCGGGAGAAGGAATTCTACGATGTGATTTTGAAAGAGCTTTATCAGGGCGGCTATAAAGCGTCCACGGCCTGGTGCTTTTCCCGCGGCAACCGCCTGATTGATGAATACATCATTGATTATGACGATTATGTCGGGGTCGGGGCCGGTTCGGTAGGATTTCTAAACGGCGATTTCTTTGTGAATACGTTTTCACTGGAAAAATACGACGAAATGATTGCCGGCGGCAAATTGCCCATTGTCAGTTGGCGGAGACTGTCGGAGCGGGAGTATTTACGTTATTATATGCTGACCAAACTTTTCGGCATGTCGCTGGACCCTGATAAATTCCGGCAGCGTTTTGGAGCAGATTTCAATCGTAAACTGTTCTGGGAATTGTCATTTTTCAAAATGTCCGGCCTGGTAAAACAGAACAAAAATATCACAGTTACGCCGAAAGGCATGTACACGCTGTGCGTGATGCAGAAAGAGTTTTTTGCCGCGCTGAACACCTTGAGGGAAAATTACATTGACGGGCAGATTTAAAAGGTGTGATTTTTGTACTTGAAATCCGTTTGGAAATCAGGTAGTATGTGAAATAATTAGCGGGAGGTGAATTTATGGAATACAACAAAATTGTAGTCCCACTGGACGGCTCCAATCTGGCGGAAAGTGTAATGCCGCATGTGATTAAGATTGCCAAAGGATGCGCAATGCCGCAGGTGATTCTGGTGACGGTGACCGAACCGGTTCACGTTAAGACGCCCCGGGCGTTACGTATCGAACAATTGCCCGGAATACATCAAGGCCCGATACTTTATTACGGCGGTGTTACCGGCGCCGGGAGAGAGATTGTCCCGGATTCGATAATGGATTTACCGGTGACCATCGGCAAAATGGCCAAGACCGGCTATAATTACCTCTCCAAAATTGCGGCTAAATTAGAGAAAGAAGGGATTCAGGTAACGATTGCCGTTTTAATCGGTGACGTCGCCACGGAAATTACCCGTTTTGCCAAAGACGAAAAAGCAGACCTGATTGTGATGGCCAGCGGCGGGAAAAAGACTCTAAAACGCTGGGATGTAGGCAATGCAGCGGAGAAAGTATCGCACACCACCGATATTCCGATTTTCCTGGTAAAACCGCCGGCAGGGTTTAAAGAGACCAAACCGGTCCGTAAAGGAAAACCAAGCTAATATTTCGTTTCAAGGATTTAAATTAATAAGCCGGAGGCGGGTCCGCCAATAACGGACCCGCCTTTTTATTTTACCTAAAACCGATAATGCCGTCTAAACGGATTTTTTAGCCTGCAAGATTAACGGCAGAATATTTTTATCAATGTCGCCGTCATTTTTCGGTTCGGAAACGTCTTTGAAAAGGAACCAGTTCTCGATATGCTCGGTGTATTCTCCCGGCTGTAATTTCACCAGCGGGCCCAGCGTTTCAAATTCAAAACCCGGTCCGGTCCAGAATTGCACGGTATTGTTGAAATCCGGATAATTCCCGCCCTTTTTAAAATCAAAGGTTGCTACAAAAAGATGCCCCTTGTTATAATAAGCCGCCCAGCCTTCGGTGACCATCATCCCGAATTTGTAAACGCCGGGCGCGTTATTGTCCTGCCGCAGCATGATATATTTTTTCCCCAATTGCAGACGGGAATCGGTGAGGTCGCAATAGCACCAAATCGAGATGCAGGTAGTGGGCAATAACGGACCGCCGCTGTTCTGCGGGATAAACGGCGGTAGGGGAACGATACCTTTCCCGCCGAATTCCATGATTTTATAGGCCCAAGGCGCCAGCTCCACCGGCCAGAGGCCGCGGTTGTAGATGCGGTTTACAATGCTGATATGATTGCCTTTGATAGTCGTGGGGATATCCAGCTCTTTTTGTGTGCCCGTGGGCACTTCAACCGGTTGCGTGAGACGGATAAATTTATCGTATTCCGCCACGGCGACCGGCGATCTGGCCGGAAATTTCCGTTCCTGCGCTTCGGGAGCATGACGCATGGCGTGGCCGCCGTAATGATGAGGCGGGTCGCCCTGAAATTCATTCCGGTCGCCGATAAAACCGAAGCGGACAATATTGGGGCCGACGTCGGTGGTCGCGACTAAATCAACCGTGTCGTTAAAAATGCGGTAACAATTTTTCAGGCCGTAAAATTCAACTTTTTCCAAAAATATACTCCTTAATTTTTGTTGAAAATTATTGAATGAATTATAGCCGTGACGGCATTAAAAGTCAAAAATATCAGAATCAATTAAGAAGATTTAGCGGTGATAAAAAATTATTTTGCACAAGTCTTGTTTCATATTTACAAGTTTATTTGTTTTATGTTATAGTGGTAAAACAACAGAAAATTGCAGGGAACTCAGAGTGCAAGTCCGGTGTAAATCCGGCGCAGTACCGCCTGCTGTAAACCCGGTTTTCCGGGAAAGCCAGAACGCTGAGTGTCCCAATACCTCCGCGGGAAAGGAGGCGGGATATCACATTGGTTTGAAATCCCCCTCTAGCAGTACTTGAGGGGGATTTTCTTTTTCTGGAGTATCAGCGGAATAAAATAATTTAACAGGAGCCCGATGAAACTGCTACGATTCTGCACTGCAATTCTGGTAATCTGCATGGTAAGCCTTACGGCTTGTGCTAAAACACCCACCCCGACGGCGACCACTTATACCGATGACCTCGGCAGGCAAGTTACGATTGCTGCCATTCCGCAGCGGATTGTTTCGCTTTCTCCCAGCAACACGGAGATATTGTTCGCGTTGGGGGAAGGATCGGAAGTAGTGGGGACAGACGATTATTCGGATTATCCTGACGCAGCAAAAAACATCACCCATGTGGGTTCGGACTATCCGAGTTTTAACATTGAAACCATCGTATCATTGAAGCCGGATTTAGCCATCGCTTTCGGGTATACCCTGCCGGACTACGTCACCCAACTGCAAAACCTGGGAATTCCGGTAATCGTACTGGCGCCTAAAGATGTAAGTGGCGTAATCGGCGATGTCACCCTGGTGGGAAAAATAACCGGCGCTGCTGCCCCGGCGAAAACATTGACGGCAAGTATGCAAAAAAGTCTGGACACGGTGGAAGCGAAAATAAAAGGCGCGGACGACCCGCGCGTACTGTGGGAATTCGACGGCACCGATCCGGGAAATCCGTGGGTGGCCGGGCCGGGTTCTTTCAACGATGCCCTGATTACACTGGCAGGCGGGCAGGACGTTGGCGCCGTCGGGCCGACATCATCGTGGCAAATGAGCACGGAAGACATTATCAAAGCGGACCCGCAGATTATTATTCTGGACGATTATCAATTTGGCATAACGGTACAAAGCGTCGAGCAGCGTCCGGGCTGGTCTACCATTACCGCGGTCAAGAACGGCGCGATTTATCCCATCACTGATTCGGACCTGACAGACAGGCCCGGCCCGCGCGTCATTCAAGGCCTGCAAATACTGGCGGATATCATTCATCCCGAATTATTCAAATAGACCCAATTGTTTTGAACAACGCGGCAGAAGGGAGACGGACGGATAAGTGAGGAAGCACAAAAGCGCAATTATGTGCGGGTTGGCGGTATTTTTGCTGGCCGTGGTGCTCGTATCCGTATCTATCGGGCCGGTAAAGATCACCGTGCCGGAGATAATAAAAATGCTATTGCACAAGGTCGGGATTTACAGCAATACGGCCGGCTGGCAGGCGGCACAGGAGTCAATTTTATTCCAGGTGAGGTTGCCCAGGGTGCTCGGCGCTGTTTTAGTCGGTGCGGCCCTGTCCACAGCAGGGGTGCTGTTTCAAGGTCTTTTCCGGAATCCCATGGCCGACCCTTACATCATCGGCACGGCGGCAGGGGCGGCTTTTGGCGCCACGCTGGCGATGCTGCTGCCGTTAAGCCTGGTCTTCTACGGTTTTGGGCTGGTGCCGATGGCGGCTTTCCTGGGGGCTTTGGGTTCGGTATTACTGGTTTACCGGCTGGCCCGTTTTGGCGGGAAAGCGCCCATAATCAGTATGCTGCTGGCCGGCTTTGTCACCAGTTCATTCCTGGTGGCTATCGTGATGCTGCTGCTGACGATGAGCGACCGGCTCGGTCTGAGGATTCAGCAGGTTTTCTCTTTCCTGATGGGCGGTATCTCGGTGACTTACTGGCAGCAGATTGCGGTCATCGCGCCGCTGGTGGTGCTGGGTATCGCGGCTGCCATGTTTTTTGCGGTGCATTTAAATGCGTTTGCTATCGGGGAAGAAGGCGCGGCTTACCTGGGGATAGATGTGGAGCGCGAAAAAATGATTATCCTGGGGATCGGCGCGCTGCTGACTGCCTGCGCGGTCTCCATCGGAGGGCTGATCGGTTTTGTGGGGTTGATTATTCCCCACGCGATGCGGCTGATATTGGGGCCGGACCACCGTCTTTTAATCCCGGCGTCGGCATTAACCGGCGCCGCATTCCTGGTGATTGCCGACTTGCTGGCGCGCACGCTGCTGAGCCCCGCCGAAATTCCGGTAGGGGTGCTGACCGCGCTCATCGGCGCTCCTTTCTTCCTTTATTTGTTAAGGCGCTCCAGGAGGGAATATGCGTTCTAAAAAGAATGACCTGCGGGTAAGCAACGCCAGTTTTTCTTATATCGGCGGCTTTAGTTTAAACCATATTAACCTGTTTGTGCCTGACGGCCAGATGGTCGGGTTGCTCGGACCAAACGGTTCCGGCAAGACCACGCTGTTAAAGCTCGCCACCGGCGTGCTGGTACCGTCCGCAGGGGATGTCCTGATTGGCGAAAGGAGCCTGAAAAAGCTGCTGCGGAGAGAAGTGGCCCGGCAAATTGCGGTGGTGCCGCAGGAATTAAATATTCCCTTTGCTTACACGGTTGAGGAAGTCGTCATGCTGGGACGGACCCCTTTTCTGCGAGGTCTGGCAAGAGAAAGTAAAAGAGACCGTCAAATCGTAGCCGGCGTGCTGGAAATTACCGGCATGGCCGGGTTCCGGGGACGTTATTTTAACGAACTCAGCGGTGGGGAACGTCAGAAAGTTGTTGTAGCGATGGCATTGGCGCAGGAACCGGCAATACTTTTGCTGGATGAGCCGACTTCCCATCTGGATATCAGCCACCAGATGGAAATTTTGGAACTGCTGCGCAGATTCAACCGCGAGAAAAAAGTGACAATCGTGGCGGCAATGCACGATTTGAATTTAGCGGCGTTGTTTTTCGAACGCCTGGTGTTGCTGGGGCGCGGCCTGGTCTTCGCCGACGGCTCACCCGATGAGGTCATCACCGGAGAAATCATCCAAAAAGTTTTCTCTGCCAAAGTGGAAATCGCCCGTCATCCCAAAACTGCCGTCCCGCAAATTGTATTATTACCGGACAATCCGTCAAGCTTTTATTAGTTCATTTTGTCCTTCCCGCGGCCGGTTTTCTGCAGACCGGCGGACGCAGCCGGGGAATAGCCACCTCCGTTTGACTGTGGTACTATACAATGTAACGGTGCCGGGATGTCAGACTATACCCGGATGGCTGTAAAAAGGAGAAGCTTTGACTCGTTTATTGCTGGTCAGACATGGAGAAACCGAGCTGCAGAGCTCCCTGAGATACTGGGGAAAAACGGATGTTGACCTGGGTCCGATTGGTTTGCACCAGGCGGAACAGTTACGGGACCGCCTGGCAATGGAGAAAATTGACGCGATTTATACCAGCGAACTGAAAAGAGCAGCGGAAACCGCGGCGGTGATTGCCGGCCGGCACAACCTCAAAGTTGTTCCCTGCCCGGAGTTGAGAGAGGTTGATTTCGGCAGGCTGGAAGGCCTTGAATTCAATGAAATCCAGCAACAATTCCCTGAAATCGAAAAGATGTGGGTAACACGTGATCCGGCGTTAGTTTACCCGGAAGGTGAAAGCCTGGCCGGGTTTGAAGAGCGGGTGGCGGGGTTCATATCACGCCTGCAAAATCACCGTCAGGATGAGACCGTTTTGGTGGTGGCGCATGCCGGCGTGGTGCGCACGCTAATCTGCCAGTTACTGACGCTGGGCATGCAGAACCGCTGGAGCCTGCGGATTGACCTGGGGTCGCTGAGTATCGTGGAGACATACCCGGAAATCAATATCCTGTGTCTGTTGAACGACGTTTCGCATTTGATGGCGGAGCGTACTTCCTGAAAGAGGGCGGTCTCCGCGGCAAAAATTATTTTTGCGGCGACGACAACCGCTGGCACAATCGGCGGACGAAACACACCTTGTTAGTCGCGTGAATCCAGGTACGGATTAACCCCAATAAAATCAACAGGAGCCGGTAATGGATATTGGAATTATCCCATTAATTTCAGCGGTTGTCTCATTTATCTTCGGGTTGACCGTACTTGACCAGTATTTTGCGCGCCGCCGGCCGTTTCAATTGTTATGGACGATCGGCTTGTTCATGTATGGGCTCAGCGCCTTCACCGAGTTTTATACCGAAACATATGGGCTTCATTTGATAATGTTCCGCCTCTGGTTTTTATTCGGGGCAATTTGTGTGGCGGCTTTTCTCGGTCAGGGAACGGTTTATCTGCTGCTGAAGCGCCGTACCGCGCATTTTTTAATGATAATCGTGACAATTATTTCGGTTTACTGCGCCGTCGGGTTATTCACTACCGGCATTAATTTGGGCGCTGCAACCAGGTTAACCGATAAAATTAATGTCCCCACCGATATCGGGATTCTTACCGGCCTGATGAACGTATACGGCACGGTGACACTGGTGGGGGGAGCGCTTTACAGCGCCTGGATTTTCTGGAGAAAGCGAATTTTGCCCCATCGTGTACAGTCGAACGTGCTCATCGCCGTCGGGGCGCTGTTCCCGGCTATCGGCGGTTCTTTGTTGAAATTAGGGGCAGCCCGCGGCGTTCCTTTTTATGTCCTTGAGTTATCCGGAGTGGTTATCATCTTTATTGGTTTCCTGCGCACGAACGAAGTATTCGGCCTGTTCCGGTTTCCGCTCGTCCACGGTTTTGCGCGCATGAAAGAGCCAAACCAGGGACAAGAGGAAACTATTTCGCAAAAATCTGACAGGGCCGTAAAGTAAATCGGCTCTCAACTTTGATAGCGGAACGTCATTCCAGAAAGATGTTGCTTCATCTCAGTATGTCATAATTTCTCACTTCACATAAGATTCAGATTAACTCTTTCCTGCCCCGATGATGGTGATGGTTTTAGTCCTTTGCTGCTTCCTTCTTCGGCCAGCATTTTCAATAAAGAGGCATCCAGCCCGAAAACAAGGTCGAAAATATTTTCCTGTTTCAGACTCACGCTAACATGAGCGGGTTTATTTCCGGTTTTGTTTTTAAAGGCTGTTTTTATTCTCATTATTCCGTTTTAATTCCTGATTAATAAAAAGTCTACCACCGGAACAGCGCACTTCATTCAGTCAGATGGGTAGTATTATCCTGGCCAGGCGGCCATATTCTTCGTTTCTTTATCTCCTTTTCCGGATCAGGATGCAGGTAACGGCCAGGCCCAGCAGGCACCACGCGCCAACCACGGCGAAGGCCTGCCCCAGATTGACGTTCAGGTCGGTTAAAGTCCCGCGCGAGAGGTTGGCCATGTATACAATCGGTAAATATTTGTGTAAGTCGCTGAGCCAGTGGGGAAGCTGCGACGCCGGGAACATTATTGGGCTGAATATCATGATAAAAAACACCAGCACCTGCGTAATTAATTGAGTGATTTGTGCTTTAGCGATGCTGTGCGCCAGGGAATAGCCCAGGAAGATGCCGGTCATGGCAATTAACAGCATCGCCGGAATTGCCAGCAGACTGACATGCAAGCCGAAATGATAATATGCTGCGCCCAGAATCAGCGAAAGAATTACGCCGGGAATTGATAATAATATGTAAATGGTGGCATCCGCCGCGACATAAACCATCCGGGAAACCGGCAGCGAGCAGATATAATCAAACGTGCCGGCCGTTTTGGAATCGGCCACCATTTGCGGTACTAACACCAGTCCCATCATCAGCAGACTGATCGTCGGCGCGCCGGTGGTTAAAAACTTGGCGATATTCGGGGTAATCGAAGGATACAAAAAACCGAGCCCGATGACAAACCCGAACGACACCATCAATTGCACCACCAGGCTAATCGGCAGAATGGTTTTACTGCTGAGCGCCTGCCATTTCAGCATTAATCCGTAATCATGCAGCAACCGCGTCACGGTCGGCCTCCTTTGCGTTGGTTTCCGGCGTTTCATTATGACCGACGACTTTCAGATAGACATCTTCCAGCGAAGCCGGTCCGACCGAGTATTCTTCGGCGATGCCGTTATCTTTCAAATTGCGTGCCCATTGCACCGCCGCGGAAATATCCGCTTCTCCCATACGGCCAATTAACCGCCGCCCGGTAACCGCGGTGTTCAGAATAAACTCCGGGAAGTCCGGTACTGCGGCCTGCGGTTCCAGAGTCAGTTCAAAGCGCATGTTCCGGCCGCCGTTACCCTTTAATGAAGCGGGCGTGCCCATGCTGACTACCTTGCCTTTGTCAATAATCGCCAGCCGGTCCACGGCGCGCTCTGCTTCCAGCACATTGTGGGTAACCAGCAGCACCGACGAACCCATCGCCACCAGGTTTCTAACTTCCTGCCAGAGCAGTCGTCGGCGCAGCGGGTCGATGTCGTTCGTCGGTTCGTCCAGGATAACAATCTTGCCCGGCACCACCGCCGCCATGCAGAAAGCGACCAGCCGCCGCATCCCGCCGGAAAAAGTTTCTGCTGATTTCTTCGTCCATTCTTCCATTTCCAGGTGATGCAGCAGCTCTTGCGCTCTGGCCCGTACGGTTTTAGTATCGCCGCCGCGGACCTGGCCTACCAGTTCGATGGCCTGAATCGCCGTCAGTCCGTTTATCGGCACCTGCGTCTGCGCCTGGAAAGAACAGGCCTGACGGGCATAGCCGGGTTTAGCGATAATATCCACGTCATCGATGGTGATGCGGCCCGAATCCGGTTTCGCCAGCCCGATAATCTGGCTGACCAGTGTGGTTTTCCCGGCGCCGTTCGGCCCCAGCAGCCCGAATATTTCTCCCAGTCCCAGCGAAAGCGAAATATGGTCGTTGACCGGTTTCCCTTTAACATAAGATTTGCACATGTTATCTATTAATAAGACAGAATCAGCCATGATGAAATTATCAGCCATTTACAGCCCCTCCAGGACTTTTTCTATTTTTCACAAAGTATTTACGCGACCGCTTTCTTGTATACCCGGGTGGCCCACATTAAGGTCACGATTACCAGTCCGGCTGTGACCACGAATGCCAGTCCGACGGTAGAATTCCAGATCGTCCCGGCCGCCAGCACCCGGTTCGCATCTACCACATAAAAAAGCGGATTGAAATGTGCGATGACCCGCATCCAGGTCGGCGCCATGCTTAACGGCAGCAGCACACCGGAAAGGAGCAGGACGGGGAGGCTGATACCCATGACAATCGAGGCAAAGGTCGAGATTTCTTTGGTAAGCAGCGCAATCGTCACTGAAAAAGCGCCGGTAACGATAACCAGCAGCGCCAGCAGAATCAAGGAAATCAGTAACCCGGTAACATGCGCGTGAAACCCGAAGGGGATGGCGACGGCGACCAGAATGGCGATAAAAATGTACATCCAGACAATATCCGATAAAATCGAGCTGAGCAATAAAGCGACCCTGTTGGCCGGTGTGACCCGAAGGCGTTCAATCTGGCCGTCTTTCAGGGTGAAAATCGTGCCGTAGCCTTCAGAGCTGCCGCTCGTGAAGGCCAGATAGGCCAGCATACCCGGCAAAAATACATCCAGGACATTTTTAGTGGGGAACCCCGGGCCCCCTGCCAGTTTCTGCAGCAGCGGAGTGTATAAGGCCAGATAGAGCAGCGGCGTCGAGATGCCCACGATGAGCCAGGTCGGCATACGCAGGGCATGGATAAATTCGCGCTTGAACAATAACGTAAAATCCCTTAAAACTTTCATTATGATGCTCCATTTCCTTTGCTATTGGCCGCGGTGTCGCGCAGCGAACGCCCCGTCTTGCGTAAAAATACGTCATCCAGTGTCGGTTCGGACAATGCCATTGTTTTCACCGGAATATTTTCTTTATCCAGCAGGCGCAGCAAATCCGGCAGCGCCGACGCGCTGTCCTTGACATACAACCGCACCTGTTCGCCTTCCTGTGTTACTTCCCGGACATAAGGCTGCTGTTTAAAAAGCTTCATCGCTTTAGCCAGCGTTTTCCCGTCATTTTTGAAGCTGAAAAGCACGCTGTCGCCGGCGATTTGCTGCTTGAGTTCCCGCGAGGTGCCCTGGGCTGCGATTTTCCCGTGGTCCATGATTGCCACCCGGTCTGACAGCGCATCGGCTTCTTCCAGGTAATGCGTGGTTAAGAAAATAGTAGTGCCTGTATCACGGAGTTTACGGATTTGCACCCACAAATTGGCGCGGTTTTGCGGGTCCAGTCCGGTCGTCGGCTCGTCGAGGAAAAGTATTTCCGGCCGGTGCATGATGCCCAGCGCCACTTCCAGACGGCGCCGCTGTCCGCCGGAGTAAGTGCTGGTTTTACGGTCGGCGAAATCTTTCAAGTCGAGCACGTTAATCAGTTCTTCGCTCCGCTTTTTGACATCGGAAGAGCCCATGCCGTTCAACCGGCCCTGCAGCATCAGGTCTTCGCGGCCGGTGGCCAGACCGTCCGCACCGCCGAACTGCCCGACGTAGCCGATGTGACGGCGCACTTTGGCCGGCTGCCGCCGGACATCGACCCCCGCCACGGTGGCTTCGCCGCTGTCGATGGGCAGCAGTGTGGCCAGCATCCGCAGCGTTGTTGTCTTGCCGGCGCCGTTGGGACCGAGAAAACCGAAAATTTGTCCCGGTTCTATTTCCAAATCCAGGTTATCGACTGCCCGGATTTTTCCGGCGTAAACCTTGGTCAGCATTTTGGCTGAAATAATACTCATATTTGTTGCTCCAATATTCCTTTTTTGACACAAAAATATTTACTCTAAAGCGGCCGCTTCTTCGTGTAATTTACAATTCCGGTGAAGGGGAGAGTCAAGATGTAAAATAAAAACTTATTTTTTTAATTCCCGCAGAAGCCGTTCGGCTTCTCCCACATTAATTTTGCCGTCGCTCAGGGCGGTTAAAATTTCCAGTTCGGAATGATAAACCGCGCCTGTTGATGAAGCCGGATTGGTTGTCATTGGTTGCTCATTTTCGGAGGTATAGCTGTATCGGCTCCGGGCTGACTCCGTTTTTATTTCGATGTCCCCGGTTAATGTGGTAATGTCGATTTCCGGAATTTTGCCTTCGGTTTTGGCGCCGATGGTGCCGACCATCCGGCTGCCGTGCCATGATTCCGGACCCTGCCGGGTGACGCGCACCAGCGGCGTTTTCGATTGGATATCGCCGTGGCGTGTCGTCAAATCCAGACGGGCAGCCGTGTCTGAGGGCAGCGAAAGGCGGACATCGCCGCGGTTGGCCCGGATTAACCAGTCACCCGCGGGCAAACAGGACTCGCAGCCGATATCCCCGGCGACAATTTTCATATCCAGAGCGCCGATGCGTCCCTGTTTGATTCGGATGTCGCCCCGGGCCGCCCGGAGATAACATGATTTGATATCAATGTCTTCCAGGTTCACGTCGCCTTTACCCGTCTGGATACTAATGCCGCGGTCGGACCAGCCGGTTTCCCCGAAGAATTTCCGCAGGAATTTTTCCCCGAATTCCCCGCCCCATTCCGCCCATTCTTCCCAGTCGCCCCAGCTTTCCGGTTCCTCAATACTGATGTGATGTTCCTCACGGGGCAGCGGCGGTATCGCCGGCGTTTCGGTTTCGGTGAAATGTTTCATCCTGACGTTGGCGTTGCCGGAGGTGACGGAAAAGGCGCCGCGGCAATTCTCGATTTGGGCTTCACCTTTACCCATCCAAGTGTGCAGGCGCGCCTGGAGATTATCGATTTTGACCTCAGTGCGTCCGGAGAAAATATCCACGGTCCAGATTTTAGATTTCGGCAGCTGCAGTGTAAACTGTGAGTCGCCGTGCTGCCAGGTTGAGTACAGTTTCAGCCACCGGCCGTCCGGGCCTAAGTTTAAATTCCGGGGATATCTGGCAGCGAAATCGCCTTCCAATATAACTTCGTCACCGTCAATCCCCTGGATAACGAATTTACCCTGATTTGCCCTGATACCGACGGCGTCGAAAGCGGTTATCGGCCAGGTTTGTTTTACCTTTGCCATGTTTTTACCCCTGTAAATCCTTCAGTTTCTGCACTGCTTCCGCCGGGGATAACCGTCCGTCCGATACCTGCTGTAAAATATCTTTCCTTATATCTTCAACCGAAGCAGCTTTCTTTTCGGCGGCGCTGCCGGTGGTTTTGTCGGGGAGGATGATGGTGTCATTGTTGCGGTTGAGGATACTGTTAATCTCGTCCAGTTTGTTCCGGATGGTGGGATAAGAAATACCGAGCACCCTTTCCACTTCGGTCAGGTTGCCCCTGGCCGTAAGGAATACTTTGATGAACGTCAGCGTTTCGTCGGAAAGATTGGATAATTGTCCTGGCTGAAATTCACCGCGCATCTGTAGCTGACAGGCGGGGCACTTGCATTCGGTGATAACCAGTGGACTGCCGCAGGCCGGGCATTGATTAAATAATTTTTGCATATTTTCCTCCTGATATTGATTATTATAGAGATAAAAATATTAAAAGTCAATAGGTAAATTAATAATATTATAAAATATTAATATAATAATTAAAATTAGTAATTAATTAGGTGCTACCAAACATTATTATTAATAACAAGACACAAAAAGTCCCCAATCAGGTACTGAAATAGTCTGGTTCTCCGCCAGAGGGTAATGTCTAACTGAAGCTTAGAGAAGGTGTCTGAAGCTGTTTTCTTTTCATTGTCATTGTCGGGCTTGACCCGACAATCCAGAAATTTCGGGCGGTCGAGGCTTTTTGCGTAAAACTAATTTATACATTTATCATCAGTGCTTATTCAGTATTCTTTCGGGACGAATGAATGGGAATACTGACAATAAAGAGGAGAAGGTGCTGGAGGAATAAAAAATAGTCTAAGGCCGGGGAATCGATTCTGTGCCCTAGACTATTTAAGAGATAATTTTGTCAGCGAAGTGAAAGTTAATCCTCGCCCAAAAACTGGGGATTATGGATGGTGCCGTCATGCACGCCTTCGGTCTTATACCGTTCGAATTTACCGTCAGCGGCGGCTACAGCAGTTTTAGCCAGTATCGCGGCACATCGTTCCTCGGTCATCGGTACATAGCTTCTGGCGGATTCCAGTGTTTCCTGTAAAATTGCCATGGACGGGAAACCAGTAATTACCGTGCTCACCGGCAGGCTCATCGTATAATGCAGGCATTCCCGCGCGGTGACGGTATTGCTCTTTAAGATCACCCCGGCGCCCATCGGTTTCATCGCCAGCACGCCGATGTTCGCCTTGAAAGCCACCGGCAGGACCTTTTTTTCGAAGCTGTCATAGTGGTAATCCATGACATTCAGCGGCATCTGTACCGTATCAAAAAGGAAGTTATTCTCTTTCGCGGTTTGCAGCATTTTCAGATGGATGTCCGGGCTCTTGTGGCCGGTGAAACCGATATAGCGGATTTTACCGGCTTTTTG
Source organism: uncultured Chloroflexia bacterium (assembly GCA_963772985.1). Lineage (GTDB taxonomy): Bacteria > Chloroflexota > Dehalococcoidia > Dehalococcoidales > Fen-1064 > Fen-1064. The sequence continues at coordinate 2,363 of CAVYZP010000010.1, read as the reverse complement.
GGCGGCCAGCACCGCTTCCAGGGAGCCGCCGGGACGGAATATCTTTTCAGGGTCGGTCATGCGGATGACTTCATGGAATTGCAGCAGGTCGATGGTCTCGGTTTGCAGCCTTTGCATCGATTCCTCGAGCTGCTGAGTCGCCGCTTTGGCGGTATGGGCGTCAATCTTGGTCATCAGGAAGACTTTGTTCCGATAGCCGTCCTTCAGCGCTTTCCCCATTCTGATTTCGCTGGCGCCTTCATTGTAATCCCAGCAGTTGTCCATGAAAGTAATTCCGTTATCAATGGCGTAGCGGATGATCTGGATACTCTCCGCTTCGGTCATCCGGGCGCCGATGTGAAACCCGCCCAGCCCGATGGCGGACACTTTCTGCCCGGTATGGCCCAGGATGCGCAAAGGTATTTCTGTATTTAGTGATGTCTTCATTTTTAAACCTCTTGAACGGCAGGAAAATACTTACTTAAGGTCATCATACAAAAGTTTCAGTCTAATCACAAGCGGCGATGTGCACTAACGCACCCGGCGGAAGATTTTCCTCCACGAATTTACGATTGACGAGGGCCGTAAATCCCCCAGCAGTATTTCGGCGGTTTTGGTCGGCGGCACGCTGCGCACTTCCGAGATACGGCGGAACAAACCGAGCACCGCGATTAAGCGCAATATCCCGGACAACAGGAATAATGTCAGGAAATAACTCCCTTTGATTTGCGGCAGGTGCGGTCCCAGGTCCCCTCCGATTAAGGCCCCCAGTGTAAAACCCAGTGCTCCCAGCGCGCCGAATAAAGTGATATACCGGGTGCGGTTTTCCTGGGGAGCGGCATCCCAGATAAAAAGTCCGGCGCACAGGTTAAATCCTGCCCAGGCGAAACCGGAATATACTTGCGCGGCACACAGCCAGACCACGCTGGAGCTCACCAGCCAGAGCATCGAGATGAAAGGTATCATCAAGGCGGTGATGTGCAGTATTTTAATATTTCCGGACTTGTTGGCGTGTTTACCCCACCAGGTGAGAATCAGCATGGTCACCACGGTCGGAATGGCATTGATAATCTGGTAATTGATGTAACTGACTTTCAGTGTGCTGAGCAGGTAAACCGAGAAAAAAGGAGAAGCGATATTCTGGGATAAGTTGAGAAAAACGGTGAAAACGATAAATCGTCCGATATTGGTTGAAAATAAGCCCCGGGTAATTTGCGGGATGCTCTCGCGGGATGTATTTTGGGGCAGGACCGGGTGCGGGTCCGGTGTCAAAGACAGATAGTAAAGCGATATCAACCGGCCGATTAACGCGCCGGCAAAAATAATCGCGAAAGCCAGCCGGGTATTACCGGTTAATATTTGCAGCAGACCGCCGGCGACAAATGAGAAGATGAGCGTGACCATGTTCCCGATGCCGTTGCGCAACCCGAAATAACTGCCGCGGATTTCCGGCGGCACCAGGTCCGCCATCATCGCGCTCCACGGCGTCCCGATGATGTTGCCGGCTACGGTGGACAATGTCATCAGGATTATCAGCCACCAGACCTGCCCGCTATGAAATAAAAAAGGGACTAACAGAATCGGCAGCCACAGCAAAGAAAGAACTAAATCAACCGGAATAATGAACGCTTTACGGCTGCGGGCGCGTTCGGCCAGCAGCGGCGTCCACAACAGCGCCAGCATCGTCGCAAAGTTCGGGATGCTGGTCAGATAGCCGATTTGCTGCGTGGTGGCCTGCATCGTCAGCGCATAAGGCGTGATGTAGTTCGTAGTTAACCCGCCGGCGGCCGAGGCTGCCATCCCATCGAATATTGAGTTTTTCAGGCCTTTTCTGACCTGCTCTTTGTTCAAACCGGAAGGGGCTTCACGGTGCTTATATTGGGGATTAATCTCATTTGTGATGGTGCATCACCTGTTTAATCAGAATACTTTAGAAAAATACAATCCCAATAAATAACTTATTTTAATATAGCACAATGTCTGTAAATTTCCATTTGAACCGGCGAAAAAACTGACAAAATTTGCGGCGTTTGCTAAACTAAAATTACGCAGCTGTATAATGTAATAGAATAATAGAAAATATTAAGGAGATTCATGACGTGACCAAGCAAAGCAAACTGTCGCCGCTGGGTGAATACCGCGAAGCACTAAAAACGGCCCTTATTGCCCGGAATAACCTGATCAAAATGGCCAAAGATAACTACGCCAAGGCCAGAAAGAATGCCACGGAGAGATATAGGAAACAGCTCCTCAGTAAATCAAAGTAACTGCCTGACAATTATTAAATACAACAACAATAACTTTTCGTTAAACGGTCTAAAACAAAAAGAGACCATTTTTCCGGTTTCCAAAATAGTCTCTTTAATTGCGAATTGTTGGTGGAG
>CAVYZP010000009.1:0-49205 GCA_963772985.1 uncultured Chloroflexia bacterium | reverse complement strand
CTGCAATCCGAATGCCAGCAGATTATACACGATAAACAGATAGGCGGTTGCCATGAGGCTAAAAACGTGTCTGGTTAAAACGCTGAAAAGCATGCCGATACAAACGGCATCCACCAGGAAGTGGGCAGTGCCGTAAACCGATAAATTAGCGAAAATAGTTTTTACTTTGATAGTGTAACCGCCGGTGATTTTATTTTTAAAGAGGGTTTACCGGATTTAAAAATGATTATATTCCCTCCTATCTGATATATCAATATTGACGTTTAGTAAACCTATGATTATTTATACGCAAGTAACGGGAAACCTTTTGCAAATATTCCAGTCTGAAATATCAAATTATCGACTTTTTATGATACTATCTAATTTAACGGTATTTCCCATTTAATTTGTGCTATTGAGGTTTGAACATATGGATACGGAACTGGACAATCTCTCGCAATATGAAACCAGTGTTTCGCTGGACGACGGCTCGCAGATATTACTGCGGGCGCTGCATCCTGAAGACGCCGAAGCATGTGTTTGTTTTATTCACAGTATCAACGGCCAGACGAAATTTTTACGTTTCGGCCATCCCAAAGAAGCCCCCACGCTGGAGAGCCTGCGCAATTTCTGCAAAGTAGATTATTCTACTGCCTTTGCCGTGACGGCGGAAGTAGTGCACGACGGCCGGGAAATGACGGCCATCGCCCGCTACTTCAAACTCCCCGGCAAGAATTCCGCCGAACTTTTCCTGCTGGTGGATGAAAAATATCAGGCCAAAGGCCTCGGCCTGGTACTGCTGGAGAATCTTTTCAAAGTCGCCCGCGCCCAGGGTTTTTCTGCCTTCGAGACGGATATTCCGCTGGAGCACGAACCAATCCATGCCGTAATTACCAATTTCAATTTTCATGTGACCAAGGTTTCGGAGAAAAATATTTCCCACGTGTTCCTGCCCATTGTGGCCACCAAGAAATCAATCCACCGCGAAGAGGAAGTGGAACGCCTGGCAACTATCGAATCGCTGCAGGGTATCCTGTACCCGAAATCGATTGCCGTGGTTGGAGCTTCACGCTATCCCGGCACTATCGGCTACAACCTGGTGCGGGCGCTGGTGGAAAGCCGCTACGCAGGGGCGGTTTACCCGGTAAACCCGAACATTGACGTGGTGTCTTCGATTAAAACCTACCCGTCGGTCACGGCTATTCCGGGGCAGGTGGATATGGCGATTGTGGCCGTGCCGGCGCCCGTGGTGCTGAAGGTCGCCGAAGAGTGCGGCCAGAAGGGCGTGAAAGGCCTGATTGTGATTTCCGACGGCTTCAAGGAGGCCGGTCCGGAAGGCGCGGCCCGGGAACGGGAACTGCGCGAAATCGCCCTGGGCCACGGCATGCGTGTCGTCGGCCCGAACTGTATGGGCGTCCTCAATACCGACCCGGCCATCAGCATGAACGCCACTTTCTCGCCGGCCAATAATTTACCCGGCAACGTCTCATTCCTTTCCCAGAGCGGCGCCATGGGTGAAGTCATCCTGGGTTATGCCCGTTCCCTGAATATCGGTTTGAGTACTTTTGTCAGCGCCGGCAACCGTGCCGATGTTTCCCCCAACGACCTTTTGCAGTACTGGGAACATGACCCGGCGACCAAAGTAATTCTGCTTTACCTGGAGTCTTTCGGCAACCCCCATAATTTTATGCGCATTACCCGCCGCGTTTCCGCTAAAAAACCGATCGTGGTGGTGAAAAGCGGTTCGACTTCCGCCGGTTCGCGGGCGGCTTCTTCCCACACCGGCGCTTTAGCCACTTCCGAAACTGTCACCGAAGCTTTATTCCGCCAGACCGGACTGCTTCGCGTCAACGGCGTCGAAGAACTTTTTGATGTTGCATCACTGCTTTCGAATCAGCCGGTGCCCAAAGGCCGCAGGCTGGTGATCGTGACCAACGGCGGCGGCCCGGGTATCCTGGCGGCTGACGGTGCTTCCAATCACGGTTTACTGCTGCCGGAGATTTCAGACGAGACCAAAGCGGCGATTCAGCCGCATCTGAAACGGAACATTCATATCAATAATCCTCTCGATACTACGGCACAGGCCTCGCCCGCCGAATTCGAGGGCATCCTGACAGAACTGGCCGCGGATAAAGGCAGCGACGCCGTGCTCTTTATTTTTGTGCCGCCCTCGATGGTTAATGTCAAGGAAGTGGAGGACGGACTGAGGCGTGTCGCCCCGCTTTACCGCAGCAACAAAAAGACGCTGCTGGTCTGTTTCATGGGACACAAAGGTTTTTCCGCCGAAGTCGGTACGCCCGGCAAATATGTGCCCAGCTATACTTTCCCGGAAAGCGCTATTTCCGCTTTAGCCAAGGCGGTCGAATATTCCGAACGGCTGGCCCGGCCGGAAAGCGCACCGGTGAAATTCCACGATGTCAACCGCGAGAAAGCGCAGCAGATTATCAGCGCCGCCCGCAAGCAAAGCACGCAGCCGCGCAGTTGGCTGGCCGGGGACCGGATTGGCGCCTTGCTGGGATGCTACGGCATCCGCTACGCGGAGACAAAATTTGCCAAAACACCGCAGGAAGCGGCCGCGGTTGCGGCTAAAATCGGGTTCCCGGTGGTGATTAAACTGGCCTCGGCGACGATTACGCATAAAACCGACGTCGGGGGCGTGCTGCTCAACATCAATTCGGAGAAGGATGTTATCCAGGCCTTCGAGACAATCAAGACTAAGCTGACGCAGCTCGGCAAGGAAAAAGAGATGGACGGCGTGATGATTCAGAAGATGGTCACCGAAGGCGTCGAGGCGATTATCGGCGTGTCCAACGACCCGTCTTTCGGGCACCTCATCATGTTCGGCACCGGCGGCGTCAACGCCGAACTGATGCACGATGTCGCTTTCCGGCTGAACCCGCTCACCGAACTGGACGCCCGGGAGTTAATCGGATCCATCAAGATGACTAAACTGTACGACGGCTACCGCGGTATGCCACCGGCGGATAAACCGGCGCTGCAGGAATTGCTGCTGCGCCTCTCGGCGATGGTCGAAGACAACCCTCAGATTTCGGAACTGGACTTCAACCCGGTAAAGGTCTTGCCCGCCGGGCAGGGCTACTGGGTAGTGGATGCCAGAATAGCGATCGGATGAAGAAATTCGAAATCCGAATAGCGAAATCCTGATTCCCCCTCTATCTAGCTTTCCCCCATACATTCACTTCGTGAAGCATACATTACTGCGTAAGTACCGAAAATGGCTTTCCGCTGCGGCTACGGCAAATGGGAGTACATTTCGACTTAATGTCGAAAGTATTTCGTTGCGACTCAAAAAGGACTGACCGTGGAACTTCCTCCCTCTCAGGGAGGAAGGGAAGGAGAGTGACAATTTCTATAAGCCGAAGGTTGCTCGACTCTTTCCCCCTTGTCATTCCTGCGAAGGCAGGAATCCATCCCACTTCCGGTGTCACACTCGATTCGTTTCGTAAAAAACGATATTTTAAAAATTATCCGCCCCAGGGTTTGAGGCTAATATCGGCCTTTATTTACCATAACGTTAAAATCAATTATGGTTTTTGTATCTGATTCGCTTCGTACATTTTTACTAAGGTTAAAAGTATCTCTCGTTGCGACCTGCGACAGTATTTTCATTAAATAATCGTGCGTAATCAATCTCATTATCCGCCTTGCAGAAATAATAATTGCGGTCAGGCGCATTCGAGGCTGTTCCGTCGTGTAAAACATCAGATCGCTCCCGCTAAAGTTTCAAACTAAACCAAATTGCTGCCGCACCAAATGGTGGGATTATTATACGAGGATTATTCGTGAGCGGTCAAGGGGATTTTGTCACTATTTTTAACGAGCTAACAGCTATCAGCGTTGAGCTTTCAGCTTATAGAAGTTGTCACTCTCCTATAAAGAGGCTGTCCGAAATCTCTGGATTGTCGGGTCAAGCCCGACAATGACAATGAAAATAAAACAGCCACAAGCTCGCTTGAAGCTGTTTTCCCCGGTTTGTCATTCCCGACCTGATCGGGAATCCATAAATATAATTTTCAACCTCTATTTTGGGACAACCTAAGTTTCTTTTTTCAGTCTGCGCAGAATAATTTTTGTTGACAAACCGTTTCCATCCCTTAAAATGAAAGTATAGAGGTGAACATTTGTACCAGAAAAAAGTCCTGGACAACGGATTAAGAATAATCACTTGTCCAATGCCTCACACGCGCTCCGTTTCAATATGCATTTACCTGGGCGCCGGTTCCCGTTATGAGTCGGAAGCTCAGGCCGGGGTGTCGCATTTTATCGAACACCTCTGTTTCCGCGGCACGGAAAAAAGACTGAGCGCCAAAGATATTTCCGGCGCGATTGAAGGTGTCGGCGGGGTGCTCAACGGCGGCACCGACAAAGAACTGACGGTCTACTGGTGCAAAGTTGCCCAGCCACATTTCCGTCTGGCGCTGGATGTCCTGGCGGACATGGTGCTGCATTCACGCTTCGAGAAAAGGGACATCGAAAAAGAGCGCAAAATCATCATCGAAGAAATCAGTATGAGTAAGGATGCCCCGAACCAGCTGGTGGGGATGATTCTCGATGAGCTGCTATGGCCGGACCATCCGCTGGGGCGCGATGTCGCCGGTACCAACAAATCTGTTGAGGATATGAGCCGCGAACTGATGCTGGATTACATGGCCAGCGAATATTCACCGGCGAACACGGTCATTGCCATTGCCGGCAACATCGAGCATGAAGAAGCGGTCAACGAAGTAAACAAGATTTTAGGCGGCTGGGAAAATAAAAAACCGCGCCTGAATTTTCTGCCCTATATTGAAGATAAAAACCCGCGTTTCAAAGTCGAAAAACGGGATACGGAACAGACCCATCTCTGCCTGGCGCTGCCGGGCGTCTCGTTGAGCGACCCCCGCCGTTTCACCATCGACTTGCTGAACGTCATTCTCGGCGAGGGCATGAGCAGCCGGCTTTTCATCGAAATCCGCGATAAACTCGGGCTGGCTTACAATATACACAGCTACCTCGACCATTTTCAGGATTCCGGCGCGCTGACGATTTATGCCGGCGTGCATCCCAAGAGCCTGGAAATCGGCATCACCGCGATTCTGGAACAGCTGGCGCTGCTGAAAGAAAAAATCTCCGATGAAGAAATCACCAAAGCCAAGGAACTTTCCAAAGGACGGCTTTTGTTACGTATGGAAGACAGCCGCAGCGTGGCCGGCTGGGTCGGCGGGCAGGAAATCCTCAGCGGTAAAATCATGGACGTGGAAGAAGTCGTCGCGATTATTGAAAAAGTGACGGCGGAAGAAATGCGCGCCGTAGCCAAAGAACTGCTGGTGGGGGACAAACTTCGTCTCTCCGTGGTCGGGCCGGTCAAATCCACAGACCACCTCGAAAAGCTGCTTAAGATTTAGTCAGAATTGACATTGTTTTAGAAGTATCATAAAATACTTACAACAAATCAGGAGTGATTTCAGCAAAGTGTTAAAGTTTCAAATTACCCGGTCGAACCGCCTGCTACTTAACCTTACGCTTTCCGGACTTTTGTCCGGCGGGCCCGGGGTTTATTTTAGGTTGAAGTGAAAAATCACCTGACATAGTTCTAAAAAAAACGACCATACAAGCCCGAGAGACAAAAACTCCCGGGCTTTTTTATTGCCACGAAAAGGGAAAAAATATGGAGGAGAGTTAAATGCCTCACGAATTTAACGGAGAACAATACAAAAAGGCCTCAACACATCAGAAGGAATGGGGCAATAAAATAATCGCCGAGTTTAAATTAAAGGGAAATGAGCGAATTCTCGACATGGGATGCGGCGACGGCGCGCTGACCGCGGAGCTGGCGCAACTGGTTCCGGACGGATTGGTGCTGGGAATCGATGGGTCACACGGTATGATTGAAACAGCCCGGAAACTGGAAACGAGCAACCTGGTGTTCAAGGTGCAGGATATCAACAGTCTGGACTACGAAAATGAATTTGATTTAATATTTTCCAATGCGACGCTGCACTGGATAAAAGACCACAACCGGATGCTGAAAAATATATTTAAGGCTTTAAGGCAAAACGGTATATACCGGTGTAATTTTGCGGCTGAGGGTAATTGCACTAATTTTTTCAGGATCACAAAAGAGGCAATCCAACTCCCGGAATACGCCGGCTATTTTACCGGTTTTGAATGGCCGTGGTATATGCCAGATGTTGATGTTTATGAATCCCTGGTGCAGAAATTTCCTTTTCACGAAGTGAAAGTATGGGGAGAAAATGCCGACCGTTATTTCCCGGACGCAGATGCGATAACTAAATGGATTGACCAACCGAGCCTGGTGCCTTTTCTGGAGGTTGTGCCGCAAAAAGCAAAACAAAGTTTCAGAAATCATGTGGTGGAGAAAATGCTGGCGGCCACTTTGCAGATAGACGGGAAGTGTTTCGAAACTTTCAGAAGGATTAACGTGCGGGCAAGGAAATAATGATATTGGTTAATTAATTCCCGGTGGTTGTGACCGGAGTTGTCGAACCGGGATTGGTCGCAGCCATGTAAACCGGTATTTCCGTGGTCTGGTTGGGGTTGACGAAGACAGACGTTTGCATCTGGTTATAATCGAACCGGTCAAGATAAAAATCATATTGACCGGCCTTAATATTCTGGAACAGGACCGTGCCATTCTGGTCGGTCAGACCGGTGACTTTGAGCTGACCGTCAGGCTGGCTGTCGGAGACGACTTTGGCGCCGTTCAAAGGCTGGCGGTCGAGGCCATAAACGACGACTTTCAACGTGCCGAAACCGGTCACGGTTGTGGGTGAAGTTTTCGCGCAGCCGGTGAACAGGATACCGATTATTGCTGCCGCTAAAAAGAGCGAAAATATTTTTCTGGCCAATTGATTACTCCGGGATGATGTTTTCGGTTGTTTACTATGTTATAACGGATTTCAGGACAAAAAGATAGGCGGGAATCAGGGGCGCGAATGGATATCAACGTGAGCTGCCAGGGCGACTTGAGTGAGTCGCACTGTTCCGCAGAAGGTCAATTCTCCTTTAATCCCTTCCTCTTGAGGCGGACGGTGAGCCTTAAAAGGGATGGAGAAACGGGCAGGTACCTAAAAAAATGGATGAAGGCTTCTGATAGTATGGAGAACGGGGTGGGAGGGTTACGTCTGCGACTAAACCCTCCCCTGCAGACAAGAAACATATTTTTTAGGGAATAATCATCAACACGGTTTTATTTTACCAAGCTGTAGACACCGACTTCCGCCGGTATGGAGTACCGGGGGGATACACCCAGCGTACAACGATTCTCCGAAGCATAGGCAGGGACGCCTGTGCCACTAATGACGGGCGGTCGTACATTTCAACTGCTGTTGAAAGTATTTCGTCGAAATACTCAAGGTTTGAAAACCGACCCTACAGAAAACACATTTTAGTGGATAGCAGCGCTATATTCTGTATGGTTTAATTTCTTGCATGAGCTGGGCGAATTGATCGAGGTAAAGGGATTGGGCGCCGTCGGAGAGGGCATGGGCGGGGTCGTTATGGACTTCAACGATGAGGCCGTCCGCGCCGACCGCGACGGCGGCTTTGGACAGGGGAATAACAAATTCGCGGCGTCCGGCAGCGTGGCTGGGGTCGACAATAATAGGGAGGTGGCTGAGTTCTTTGATGGACGGGATGGCGCTTAAATCCAGCGTATTGCGGGTGGTGTTAGTAAATGTGCGGATGCCGCGTTCGCATAAGATAATCCGGGGATTGCCCTCGGACATGATGTATTCAGCGGACATCAGTAACTCGTCAATAGTGGCAGCCAGACCGCGCTTAAGCAAAATGGGTTTCGATGCCTGGCCGGCACGGCGCAAAAGGGAGTAGTTCTGCATATTTCGGGCGCCGATCTGGATAATATCGGCATATTGTTCGACAAGGTCGATACTGGCGTTATCGGTGGCCTCGGTGACGATTAACAGGCCGGTTTCCTCGCGGACTTTAGCCAGGATTTTCAAGCCGTCTTCGCCGAGTCCCTGAAAACTGTAGGGGGATGTCCGGGGTTTGAAGGCGCCGCCGCGAAATATTTTTGCGCCGCTTTTTTTAACGGATTGGGCGATGGTCAGGCATTGTTTCTCGCTTTCGACGGCACACGGCCCAGCCATGATGACGACTTCACCAGCACCGATTTTAATGTTCCCGATGCTGATGACGGTGGGTTCGGGTTTTGTTTCTTTACTGACCAGTTTGAACGGTTTGGTGACGGGGATGGCTTCTTTGACGCCTTCCAACATCAGCAGGCGATAATCATCGACGGGGCCTTTGTTGCCGACAATGCAGACCGCGGTCCTTTCGGCACCGGGCATGGGAATGCCGCGGAAGCCCATTTTCTCGATTTCCTCGATTACTGCCTGAACCTGCTCTTTAGTGGCGTCATTTTTCATTACAACTAACATATGGCTGTGTCCTTTCAATAATTTTGGTCGATTCAGTGTTGCCAGGTTGGGTATTTACACGACCTATCCCTCACCCTCTGGCTCCCTCTCCACAAATGGCGAGGGAGGAGATCTATAAGAGGGGCTGCGCCCCTCTAACTCAATCCCTGCTTAATTTCGTCTAGGGCTTTTCTGGTGTTTCGGACGAAAGATTGGGTGGTGGTCATGGCCGCATCATCAGTTTCCATAAGTTGAATCAGCTTGCTGCCGATGATGACGCCATCGGCGGTTCTGGCGACCTGCGCGGCCTGTTCGGGGGTGGAAATACCGAAGCCGACGCATACCGGCTGTCTGGCGGTTTGCTTGATTCTCCCGATGAATTTACCTAAATCAACCGGTAATTCATTCCGGGCGCCGGTAACGCCGGCAATCGAGACCAGGTAGATAAAGCCGCGCGCCTTGCTTGCCACCAGGTTAATCCGGTCGTCCCCACTGGTAGGCGCTAAAAAGTAAATCAGGTCAATGCCGGACTTAAGCGCAAAATTATCAATTTCACCGGCTTCTTCCGGCGGCAGTTCCGGGATAATCAGGCCGTCAATTCCCGAAGCGACGCAGTCGTGGCAAAATTTCTCCAGTCCGTATTGATAAATCGGGTTGAAATAGGTCATGAAAAGCAAAGGGATTGAGGTTTTTCGGCTCAGTTTTTTGACGGTATCCAGGCAGACGGCGGTCGTGACGCCGTTGGCCAGCGCTTTGAAACTGGCGCGCTGAATAGTGGCGCCGTCCGCCATTGGGTCCGAAAACGGGATGCCGAGTTCGACGATATCGCAGCCGCATTCGGCCAGCAGCGGCACGACTTTTAAGGTTGAGGCAACATCGGGATAACCCACGGTGACATAAGCAATCAAGGCTTTATGATTTTTTGGTTTAAAAACGGATTCAAGTCGGCTCATCAGTTTGCTCCCAGTGCTTTGTTCACGATATCCAGGTCTTTATCGCCGCGGCCGGAGAGATTAATGACGACAATCTGATTTGGCTTTAAGGTACCGGCCAGTTTAGCGGCGTGAGCGATAGCGTGGGACGATTCCAGCGCGGGAATGATGCCTTCCAGACGGCAGAGCAGTTGAAAACCTTCGAGAGCTTCCGTATCAGTGATGCTGACATAAGCCGCGCGGCCGCTGTCCTTGAGGAAGCTGTGTTCCGGGCCGACACCGGGATAGTCCAAACCGGCGGAAATACTGTGGGTTTCCAGAATCTGGCCGTTTTTATCCTGTAAGACATACGATTTGGCGCCGTGCAGCACGCCGAGTGAACCGGCGGATAAAGTGGCGGCATGTTTGCCGGTTTCCAATCCATTACCCGCGGCTTCCACGCCGACCAATTTGACGTCTTTATCATTCAGGAACGGGTGGAACATGCCCATGGCGTTGCTGCCCCCGCCGACGCAGGCGACGATGTAATCGGGGAGGCATTGATATGATTTGAGAATCTGTTCCCGGGTTTCCTTACCGATGACGGACTGAAAATCCCGCACCATCGAAGGATAGGGATGCGGCCCGACGACGGAACCCATTAAATAATGTGTGGTGGCGATATTACTGACCCAATCGCGGAAGGCTTCGTTGATGGCATCTTTTAAAGTGCGGCTGCCGGAAGAAACAGGAATTACCGCAGCGCCCATTAATTTCATGCGGAAGACGTTAAGTTTCTGCCGTTCGATATCGTCGGAACCCATGTAAATCACACATTCCAGCCCCAGCAGCGCCCCGACGGCGGCGGTGGCCACGCCGTGCTGCCCGGCGCCGGTTTCGGCGATAATGCGTTTCTTGCCCAGTTTTTTGGCCAGCAGCCCCTGGCCGACGGCGTTATTAATCTTATGGGCGCCGGTATGCGCCAGGTCTTCCCGTTTGAGCAGGATTTTAGCGCCGCCGCAATGCGCCGTCAGTCTTTCGGCGAAATAGAGCGGAGTGGGACGGCCGATATAGTAGTGGCACAAAGATTCAAATTCCTGCCAGAATGCCGCATCCGTTTTTAATGCCTGATAAGCTGAGGTCAGTTCGTCCAGCGCCGGCACCAGTGTTTCCGGCACGAAACGTCCGCCGTAATTGCCGAAATATCCCTGTTTTTCAACCAAGATTGTTTCCTCCTCCGTGTTCCAGGTCGAATTTGCGCACGATTTCGATGAAGGCTTTGATTTTAACGATATCTTTTTTACCGTCGGTTTCGACGCCGGTGGAGACATCGACACCCCACGGCTGAGTTAACTCCATCAATTCACATACATTTTCCGGGGTTAAACCGCCGGCAATCAAGACGGAGAATTTGGAAGCGACGGCTTTAGCGATTTGCCAGTGAAAAGGCGTGCCGGTGCCGCCGTAAGTTCCGGCGACCGCGGAGTCCAACAAACAAATAAGCTGTTTGGGCGGGACAAAACTGTAACCTTTCCAGACGGCGGTGGAAACCTCGGCCTGCCTGGCATCGGGAGCGATATGAAAAACCTTGATCAGCGGGGTGGTGATCTGGCGGCAGTAGTCCCAGGTCTCATCGCCGCTTAGCTGCACCCAGTCTAATTCACAGTAGTCCGCAATCCGGTTGACTTCATCGGCAGGCTGATTCACAAAAACACCGACAATCTGCGGGCGGGAATCCTGTTGGAGGACGGCATCGACGATTTTCCGGGCTTGCGCCGGCGTGACGCGGCGGCGGCCGGGGGCAAAGACCATCCCCAGGTAATCCGTACCTGATTCACAGGCGGCAACAGCAGTAGTAACGTCCGAGATGCCGCAGATTTTTACCCAGGTCATAAAAGTTCCTTCATTTTTACAGCAATATCCGGCGCAGACATCAGCGCTTCGCCGACGAGGGCGGCATTGACACCCCACTGCTGCAGTTTTACGATATCCTGACGGATTTTAATGCCGCTTTCGCTGACTACCTGGCGGCCGGGCGGAATGAGGGGGCGCAGTTTGGATGTAGTCTTGAGATCAACCTTGAAAGTGAACAGGTCGCGGTTGTTGATGCCGATGATGCCCGCGCCGCTATTAACGGCAATTTCCGCTTCCGCTGCGTTGTGCACTTCCACTAAATTCATCATACCAAGTTGACGGCTAAGCTGCAGGAGTTCTGCTAATTTTTGCGGGGAGAGGATGGCGACAATGAGCAGCACGCAGTCGGCGCCGTAAGCCCGCGATTCGTAGATTTGATAAGGGTCGAAAATGAAATCCTTACGCAACAAAGGCAGTGGCCGGGCGGCTAAAGCTTTTTTGATGTCACGTAAATATTCCAAACTTCCCTGGAAATGCTGCGGCTCGGTCAGCACGGAAATCGCCGCAGCGCCGTTGGCGGCATAAGTTTCGGCGACGGCGACCGGATTGAAATCCGGGCAAATGATTCCCCTGGACGGGGAGGCTTTTTTCACTTCGGCGATAAGACGCACTTTTTCGCCGCGTAAAGCCGCCGCAAAATCCAGCGCCGGCGGTTGAGCCGAAGCCATTTGAATCACCTCGGCTAATGAGACACTCTTTTTCTTTGCCGCCAGGTCAGCGGCGACGTCAGCAACTATTTTATCCAGAATCATTTTGACCCCTAAACACGATTTTGACTGAACGCAATTAATTCTTCCACTTTCTGCAAGGCTTTACCGGAATCGATGGCGGCACCGGCTAAAACCACACCTTCATTAAAACCGGCGGCCTGGTCACCGGCAATCAGCGCAGCGGCCGCATTCATCACGACGATATCGCGCTGCGGTCCTTTTCTGCCGGACAAAATGCTCATGAGCAACAAGGCATTTTCTTTGGCGGTGCCGCCTTGTAAGGTTTCCGGGGCGGCCCGGGACAAACCGACATCTTCCGGCGTAATTTCATAGTTTTTGATTTTGCCGGCCTGCAGTTCGGCGATAAAGGTCTTGCCGGTAATGGTAATTTCATCCAGACCGTCGGCGCCGTGAACCACGAGGGCATGGTGACAGCCCAGCATTTGCAGCACGGTGGCCATTTTCACCGTCAGGTCTTTACCGGGAACGCCGAGGATTTGTGCTTTGGCGCCGGCAGGGTTAGTCAGCGGCCCGAGGATATTGAATACCGTGCGGATGCCGACCTCTTTCCGTGGCGCGGCGGCAAATTTCATGGCCGGGTGAAAAACGGGGGCCAGCATGAAACCGATGCCTACTGTTTCCAGGCATTTTTGCACCTGTTCGGGGTTGAGGTCGATTTTGATGCCCAGGGCTTCCAATACATCGGCGCTGCCGCACCGGCTGCTCATGGCGCGGTTGCCGTGCTTGGCGACTTTAAGTCCGCAGGCGGCGGCCACAAAAGCGGCGGCGGTGGAAATATTAAAAGTACCGCGGGCGTCGCCGCCGGTGCCGCAGGTATCCACGACGGGGGCATCAATCCTGACATGAAGCGCTTTCGAACGCATGGTGCGGGCCAGGCCGGCAATTTCTTCCACGGTCTCGCCGTGGAGCCGCAGCGCCGTGACAAAAGCGCCGAACTGAGCGGGAGTGGCATTGCCTTCCATCATTTCGTTCATGACAGTCGAGGCTTCGTCCATGGTCAGGGAACGCCCGTCAACCAGCTGCGCAATCGCTTCTTTAATCATTTTAGTTTGCTCCTCGAGCTTCGTTCAGAAAATTACTCAATAATTCTTTGCCGTGCTGCGTCATAAAAGATTCGGGGTGGAATTGGACACCCTGCAGCGGAAATTTTCGATGCCGCATGCCCATGATGGTGCCGTCTTCGGTCCAGGCGGTGATTTCAAAACAAGTCGGGAATTCCGCTGCTTTTACTTCCAGCGAATGGTAGCGGACGGCGGAGAACGGGCTTTTGATATTTTTAAAAATGCCGTGGTTGTTATGGAAAATGAGCGACGATTTGCCATGCATGATGACCGGCGCGCGGCCGACGATGCCGCCGTAGGTATAGCCGATGCACTGGTGGCCCAGGCAGACGCCGAGCATCGGGATTTTGGGGCTGAAATGTTTAATGACGGCGTTAGAGATGCCGGCTTTTTGCGGCGTGGAGGGGCCGGGAGAAATCACAATCTTCTCAGGTTTCAATTTTTCAATTTCGGCGACGGTGGTTTTATCGTTTCTGAATACCATTACTTGCTCGCCCAGTTCACTGAAATACTGGAAGAGATTGTAAGTAAAACTATCGTAGTTATCGATTAGAATGAGCATTTTAATATCTCCTGTAGTCTGAATTGATTTATTCTACGAACAACCATGCTTTATCCCTCTTATTGATATTGCTGCAACGCAACCTCACCCTCTGGTTCAATCCCTGCTTAAGTACATACTTGTATCGGTCATTTATTCTCACTTTCGGCCTGCTCGAGGGCTTTTAATAAAGCCCGCGCTTTATTGAGGCTTTCTTCAAATTCGCGGGACGGGACGCTGTCATAGACAATACCGGCGCCGGCCTGGACATAGGCGACACCTTTTTTAACGACCATGGTCCGGATGGCGATGGCCATATCCATATTGCCAGAGAAAGAGAAATAACCGACAGCGCCGGCGTAAGGGCCGCGCTTTTCGGGCTCCAGTTCGGCGATAATTTGCATGGCGCGGACTTTGGGAGCGCCGGAGACCGTCCCTGCAGGGAAACAGGCACGCAGGGCATCGAAGGCGTCTAATTCCGGCCGCAGTTTACCCTGAACATGAGTGACGAGGTGCATGATGTGGGAATAGCGTTCCACTTCCATCAATTCGCTGACCTTTACCGAGCCGGCTTCGCTGACACGCCCTATGTCATTGCGCCCTAAATCCACGAGCATGATATGTTCGGCGCGTTCCTTTTCGTCGCTGCGCAGTTCCTGTTCCAGCGCGGCGTCTTCCTGCCGGGGTTTTTCCGCGCGGCCGGGAACCGGCCAGCGGCCGCGTCATCACGTTGCCGTCCTCAACCCGGACCAGCACTTCCGGAGATGCCCCGACAATCTGGAAGTCACCGTAATCCAGGTAAAACATGTAAGGCGAAGGATTGATGGTACGCAAGGCGCGGTAGATTTCAAACGGCGGCAGGTCAGTGGGTTGGGATAAACGCTGGGAATAAACGATCTGAATCGCCTCGCCGGCGGTGATGTATTCTTTGATTTTGCGGACGTTGGCTTCAAAATCTTTCCGGGGGGTATTGGAAGTAAGTTTAGCCGTGCCGGATGGTTTAGTGCCGGCGATTTTTTCAGCGGCATACGGCTGCTGCAGCCGGGATACGAGGTCGTCAATTTTAACGACGGCTTTTTGGTATCCTTTATCGAGGTCGCCGTTAAGTTTGACGTAACTTAAGACTTTAATTTTATGGGTGACATGGTCGAAGACGAGCATCGTATCCACAAACATGAACCGGGCTTCCGGTAATTTCAGCGAATCTTTGGCGGGCGACGGCAGTTTTTCAAAACGGTTGACCGTTTCGTAGCTGAGGTAACCGACAGCGCCGCCGGCAAAACGCGGCAGTCCTGCCAGAGGAACAACTTTATATTTATGTAATTCTTCGGCGATAATGTCCAGCGGGTCGGTTTTATCCGTGGATTTAACGGTCAAATCGCGGTACGGTTCGGTGCCGATGAAACTGTAACGGGCGAGGCGCTGACCGCCTTCGACACTTTCCAGTAAAAAAGAATTACCGCCGCGGTTGATTTTCAGGAACGCCGAGACCGGTGTTTCCATGTCCGCGACGATTTCGCGGTAGACCGGAACCAGGTTTCCTTCCCATTTGGTATTTTTAATTTCATTCAGAGTGGGGTGGTACATTTCGGCCCTTTCCTTTGCGTCGATTTTCCTGTATTAAGGCGAGTGTCAAAGAAGGGGATGGATTACCCCTCACCTTAATCCTCTCCCTCAAGGGGCGAGGAAACTAACGGAGGATTTTGAGCAAACAAAAAGCCCTTCGCTTATAGGGGCGAAGGGCTTTGCTTCACGGTGCCACCCTAATTAATTACCACATAACAGCAGTAATTATTCTCTCAGGTACGGTTTCCTTGCGGGGAACGATACCCCGGGCTTCGTTAACGGTGCCCTCTCCGGCAATCCTTACTCGCTCTTTACAGAGCTTTCATCTGCGGCTCCCGAATCCATTCAATTTTTGCGCTAGCACCGGCTCACACCTAACCCGGCTCTCTGAGCTCCGCTGGAAACCTACTAGTTTCGTTCGTAGCCTTTGTTCTTATTCAATTAATACAAATATATCAAGATGGAAGGAATGTTGTCAAGTGGAGATGACGGGTCATTAATAAGTACAACTAGTAAACAAGACCCGACATAAGCTTTTTGAAAATATCATTGTTTTGGAGGAATTACCACTTTCCAACCATCATCATATAATTCACTGGTACTGAAATTCTTAGAAAAAATGATATCGCCCTGAACATTTTTTGCTTCAATCAGAATATAAGAAAGAGTTCCTGAAATATTCTTTACCTTGATAATATCACCAGGGGTTAAATTTCCTGCTTCCACATTTTGGACGTAAACTGTTAAAGACAAATTAGTGTGATTTTCAATTTGGAGAGGAAGCGAAGGTTCGCAACTATCAATTAACATTGAAAATGTACCAAAAACAATTAATATCGCAAATAAGATGATTATTTTGAGCACTTGTTTCATTTTTTAGGTTCTTCCGACGAACAGCGCATTTTTTATTGATGAGTAATGGTTTTACTTAATAAACAAGAGAATTCTAACACATCTGTCAGATAATATTACAGATACTTCAATAACCCCAATATATTAGATTATTCCAGTTTGATTTCAAGCGTCCCCAATTGCTGATTTTCGCCGCCACCATTGGGCGGTCAGGTTCGAAACCTGACCCTACAGCTACGAAGTATATCCAGCTTCAACTGTTTTGGTTATATTACACCATAAGGCGGGCGGGTTTGTGCATCAATAAAAGTTGAGTACACATTGACTACCTCAAATACCGAAAATGGCCTTTTCGGCTGCGGCCTTCGAAAACTCGAAATTACAGAGAAATACTTTTAAACTGAATGCTAAGATCATCCGGTATTTGGGTTTTCAGTATCAGAATCCCATTTTTGCGGGTTATGGTAAATATATTCGCCGATTTCATGATATTCTTTTTCAGTCCTGATAATATGTTCGTAAAAACTGCGCTGCCATATTTGGACGCCCGGTGATTGCCTAAATTCGTTTATACCCTTTGCAGAGAAAGTTTTAAAACCACGAATGATTTCAGGTAAAGCATGTCTATTTGTAGGGTCAGGTTTCAAACCTGACCGCCCATTGTCATCGGTAATGATGATTATTCCGTGAACATGATTGGGCATCATTGAAAAGATTTCGTTATTAATGTCAGAATAGTGTTTCGGAATATCATTCCAAGATTGTTGTACGATTTTTCCATAAAGATTTGGCCGCATCGTTCCGTTTTTAATTTCACCGAATAAACATTGTTTATTAAGTGTGCAAATTGTGACAAAATAAACACCGGCAGTCGAGTAGTCATGTTCGGGTAATCTGACGTATTTCCGGTTTGGAAATAAATCCCGTACGATATAATCATTCACTTTATAATATTATACAGAAAGACGGTCGGGTTATAAACCCGACCCTACAGCCAGTGCCAAGTATATGCAGCTTAGATGCTTTTGTTGTTTCCCACCAAGAAGCGGTCAGGTTACAAACCTGACCTTACAGCCACAACCAGTACATACAGCTTAGCTGTTTTTGTTCGTTTTTCGCTTTGGCATACTGAGCGTATCCTCGAGGGCTTTCTGGCGGATGGTGAGGGTGAGGTCGCTGCGGGTTTTTTCCAGCACGCCGCGCATGGCATCGGTGGTGCGGCGCAGACCGTGGGTGATGGCGTCGGGAAAATCCAGGGTGACGAGCTCGTTGTAAATATCGTCCATATCCGAAAGGAATTCCTCGCCGCGGGAAAGGTCGCCGGTGCGCATCTTATCCAGCAGGTAGCGTCTCAATTCGCCGACGGCTTCGGCCATGCCGAGCAGAAAAGATGCTTCATCTATCCGTAAATCTTCCGGAGTCGGGAGCTGGTTGCCTTTAACCAGCGCCAGGGTGATGCTGCCTTCGGCATATTCTTTCTGGGCATCGAGGAGAAAACCGGTGCGAATATCAATGCCGTCGGACAACGCATCTTCCGCCTCATCGAGCAGCTTTCGCGCGGAATTTAACAATTCCTGAGATTTGTCCAGTTCTTCGCGGTGCAAAGCCCGGATGGAAAGGCTGCTGAAGCGGATAACCTCGCGGCAAATCGGCAGCACTTTTTCGCGGGCGGCATCTTTGGCTTCAAAACTTTGGCGGATTTTATTAGTAATCGCGTCCAGATTTTCAGTTAAACGTCCCATTTTATTCCTCGAATTTATTTATTAATTCACGGGCGGCTTTTTCCGGGGAATCTGCCCCCAGCACCGCCCCGATGACGGCGATGGAATCGGCTCCTGCTTTTTTTACCTCAGTCAAATTGTTCAGGTTAATCCCGCCGATGGCGACCACCGGCACGGCGACAGCCTGTTTGACTTGCCGTAAAGGTTCCAAACCCAAAACCGCGGTATCTTTGCTCGGCGTGGGGAAGATGGCACCCACGGCCACGTAATCCGCGCCGGCGGCGACAGCCTGCCGGGCCTGTTCCACATTGAAAACAGAGCACCCGATAATCATATCGAGCGGCGCCAGTTTACGGGCGGCGTCGACCGACAGGTCTTCCTGACCGATGTGCAAGCCGTCGGCACCCGACGGCCAACGCGACATCGAGATTGTCGTTCATAATGAAAAGCACACCATTGCCTTTACACAAATCGGATAATGTCTGGGCGATGGGCAGCAGGTCTTTTTTCTTGGTGGTTTTATCGCGTAACTGGATTATTTCCGCCCCACCGCGGATAATTTCCCCGGCGATTTCAATGTGGCTGCGGCCTTTTAACGATTGAGTATCGATGATGGCATATAAGCCTTTAATCTTTTCCTTTTTATCCTGCCGCAGCAGGCGGGAGAGCAGGTTTTTCTCGATGGTGTACATCGCAAAACGGGATGCCTGCAATTTTTCCGAACTGACGGGGAGAATCCCGCCCTCGATTTTGGCAACTTCTTCCAGCGTGCGCAAGGCTTCCTGTACCCGGCGGGAATTGGCGACAACGGCCGAGACGAGGCTCTTTTTATTGTTGCCGCTCTCTACTTCGATATTTACACCGACGTCTCCCTGCGAGTCACGGGATTGAATCAGCTGCTGATGAAAAGGCCAGTCGCCGGTGATGATTTCGTGGCGGATGGCTTTTAACTGTTCGGTAAGGGGCGCATCATTTAGCAGAAAACGCGCCGTATCTTCCAGAAAACGCAGGCCTTCGGCGGCCCGGTTCAGGCTGGCGTCGATGATACGAAATGTTTGGGGGAAACCTGATTCTGATTTAGACATAATTCTCTATTCCCGGACAATTCTAACACGGAGAGCAATTAATGACAAATAGATGTGAGGGGAAAGAGTTTTCAGCCTTCAACGGTCAGCAATCTAGCGATAAATTTGCTAAACACCAAAAGAAAGGTACATTTTGCCTTAATGTCAAAAGTATTTCGGCTTCGGCCTCAAGGAGAGAAGAGGCTATTTCTTAACCTTGCTGTACTCGATTACACTACGACCGGACTCAGGCCTTGCTTAAGACGGACGGGGCGGGCGAGTTACAAACTCGCCCCTACAATTTGGATGGATTCAGTTTTTCACAGGAACGACAGGAAGAAGAAGGGCTTGACATTGACGTTACGTGATAGTTTATGATTTTAACAAGATGTTTTACACGATTAAGAAGTTAGCCAAACTGGCCGGTACCAGTGTGCGCACACTGCATTATTACGATGAAATCGGCCTGCTGAAACCGGAATACCGCGGCGCGAACGGTTACCGGCAATACGGCGAAAAATCGATTATAAAGCTGCAGCAAATATTGTTTTTCCGCGAACTGGACTTTACTCTGGATGAAATAAAAGCAATAATGGCCCAGCCGGATTTTGACGCGGTGGAAGCGCTGCAGTCGCATAAGAAATTATTGCTAAAAAGGAAAGAACGGATTAGCGAGCTTTTGGACACTATCGAAAAAACCATCAAAAATATTAAGGGAGAAAAATTAATGGAAATTAAAGAATATTATCAAGGTTTCAGCGACGAACAGATTGAAAAATACCGTGACGAGGTTAAAAAGCGCTGGGGAGAAAAAACGCTCAAAGAAAGTGAAGACCGGGTGAAGAAAATGGGCAAGGAAAAGTTCGCGGAAGTACAGAAAGAGAGAGACAGGATTTTCCGTACGATTGCCGACAACATGGACAAAGGAGCCGACAGTAAAATCGTTCAGGATGAGGTCGCGAAATGGCGGCAGTGGCTGGAAAATTTCCATCACTACCCGGGTGAGGCCGTGCTGGGACTGGGGCGGGCCTATAATGCAAATCCGGAATTCGCCAAAACATTTGAAAAATACCATAAAGATCTGCCGGCTTTCCTGACGAAAGCAATTGAATACTACTGCACCCATTCGAAATAAGCAGCGCGGTGAATCAAGAGAGGGGAGTTACTCCCTTCTCTTTTTAATCTCAAACATGCATTTCTGCGGCCGATGTGTCTTATAATAGGAGTGGTATTACAGCAAAGCATGCAAGGCAGGTGAGCTCCCATTTCTCTGGAAATCCCCCGTTCCGCAAAACAGCAATCCATGATGCCCTCAGGTTTAACGAAAAAACAGGTTAAAAAAAGCCTGAAAAACAGTGTCCTGGATGCCGCCAGCTATTCTTCGATGGCCGGGTTGACGCAGAATTACATTACACCTTATGCACTGGCGATGAATGCCACCACCACGCAGGTCGGTTTTCTAACCGCCATCCCTTACCTGGCGATGATATTAACGCAGATGATTGCGCCCACTCTGGCCGAACGGGCCGGCAGCCGCAAGCGCTTCATCCTGGCGGGAGCATTTCTGCATAGTTTGGTGTGGCTGCCCATTTGCTTAATCCCTTTTATTTTTCAAACCAACCGCATATGGTGGCTGATATTATTTGTCACCCTTTGTGTCGCCTTTGATTCGATCGGCAACGCCCCCTGGAACAGCATGATGGCCGACCTTGTCCCGGAACAGATAAGAGGCCATTATTTCTCTTACCGAACCAGGATTAGCGCCATGGTGTCGCTGCTGCTGTCTTTTGTCGCCGGCGGAATCCTGCAGCTGCTGACGAAGAATATATTTCTGGCTTTCTCGATGATTTTCGCCGGCGCATCTATTTCGCGCTTCTTTTCTACCTGGTTTCTATCGCAGATGGTTGAGCCGCCGGCAGTTAAACCAAAAACGAAACAGGCCAGCATTTTTGAATTGAGCCTGACTTTGGGCTCAACGAATATCGGGAAATTCATTATTTTCAATGCGCTGCTCACATTCACGACGAACTTAGCCTCACCGTTTTTCTCGGTTTACATGCTGAGCGACCTGAAATTCAACTACCTGACCTATTTCATTGCCACGGCGATACCGACGTTAATCACGCTGCTCTGCATCCCGTTCTGGGGGAAAATAGTGGACCGCAACGGCAATGTCAAGGTATTGAGAGTAACGATGCTGTTTATCCCGCTGCTGCCGATATTGTGGCTGGTGAGCAAAAGCCCGTACTATCTTTGCGGAGTGCAGGTGCTTTCCGGGTTTGCCTGGGCGGGCTGTAACCTGGCGGTGAGCCTATTCTTATACGTAGCGACGCAGGCGGAAAACCGCACGCGTTACATCGCATTAAATAACGTATTAATGTTCACCGGCGTGTCCCTCGGGGCGCTGCTCGGCGGTATTATAGCGCCGCACGTGCCACTGGTACTGAGAAATAATTTACTGACAATCTTTCTGATATCCGGCGTGGCCCGCATCCTGGTGGTCGCAATTTTTCTGCCGAAGATTTCAGAAGTGCGGCCGGTAGCTGAAGCGAGCGTCAGTGAAATCCTGTTCGGCGGGCCGCAATTTTCAAGGGTAAGGGGCTTTTCCGACGTGGTTTTCCGGCGGGCCAAACAAAACAGGAAAACGAAAGAAAAATGACGGTTTATTTTCCCGGTTTAAAAATATTTTTCCTAAATTTCTCAAAACCCCTTGACAACATTTTAAGCACATGTTATATCTTGATTAAATAAGTATTTAATGCCGAAAAAATTAAATAATAATTCACGTACGACTTGAATACGGAATAAGGAGTGAAATTAAGTGACCAAATCGGCAATTGCGTTGAAAACGATCCCGGTTAGCGAGGACGAAGAGCCTCCGAGTAGCACTATTACCAGAAGAGAGACAAAGGAAGAAGAGCCTCCCGGTACGGGCTTTGTCTCCAGAAAAAACAGGCTCTTTCGTCACGTTTCAGCTTCAGACTGGAACGATTGGAAGTGGCATTTCCGTAACAGAATCACTTCTGTCAAAGATTTATCACGTTTCATTCCTTTATCCGACAAAGAACAATCCCAACTCAAACTTGTGACCGCAAAATATCCGCTGGCAATTACGCCATATTATCTATCACTGATCGACCTGGATAATCCCAATGACCCCGTGCGCAAGCAGGCTATTCCATGTATTGAAGAAATCAGCATGGGCGAACTGGGGATGGAAGACCCCCTGGAAGAAAAAAGGGATTCCGTCGTGCCCGGCCTGGTGCACCGTTATCCCGACCGCGTTTTGATGGTCCTGACCGATATCTGCCCGATGCTGTGCCGCCACTGCACGCGCAAACGTGAATGGCACAACGGCGGGTGGGTGCGTAACGATGCCGAAATTGAGGCGATGCTGGATTACATCCGGCGCACACCTCAGGTCAGAGATGTAATCATTTCCGGCGGCGACCCGTTGACACTTTCGACGGAACGCCTGGAAAGCATCATTTCCCGAATCAGAGCAATCCAGCATGTAGAAATAATCCGTATCGGCACGCGGTTCCCGGTGGTTTTACCGCAGCGTATCGATGCAGAACTGTGCAACATGCTGTCCAAATATGGTCCAATTTGGTTGAATACCCATTTCAATCATCCTAACGAGATTACACCCGAATCCGCCCGCGCCTGCGACCGCCTGGTCCGGGCTGGCGTACCGGTAAATAATCAATGCGTGCTGATGCGCGGCATCAACGATACAGTCGAAATCCAGATGAAACTGGGGCAAAGCCTGCTGAAGAGCAAGGTGCGCCCGTACTATCTCTTCCAGTGTGATGAAGTACAGGGCACCGAACATCTGCATACTTCCGTGGAAACCGGCATCAAAATCATGGAAGGTTTACGCGGCCGTACCTCCGGCCTGGCAATACCGACCTATGTTATCGACCTGCCGTTCGGCGGCGGTAAAGTCCCGCTGCAGGCCAATTACGTCGTCGCACAGAGCGAAGACGAGATAATACTGAAAAACTATCAGGGCCGTCTCTTCCGTTTCCGCAACCCGGTTTATGCCGACGAGGCGACCGGAACAGAAATTAACAGCGACGGTACCCCGCTCGCTAATGCCGAATTAAATACTGAAAAAATCCCGGTTCCGGTAGCGAGGAGATAAACTGATGCGGGTCGGCCTGTCATTTGACCTGAAAGAAGCACTGGTCCGGGGTAATTGTGCTCCCGGCAAGACGCCGGACGACATGTTCGAAGAGTACGATTCGCCGACAACCATCGGCTATATCCAGCGCGCGATTGAAGGGCTGGGGCACTCTACGGTCAGACTGGGCGGCGGCCCGGAACTCATGCGCAATATCCTCGATGAAAAAGTGGACATCGTCTTTAACATTGCTGAAGGCCGCGGCACATACCGCAGCCGCGAGGCGCAGGTACCCTCGATACTGGAAATGCTGGACATCCCGTATGTCGGTTCTGACCCGGAATGCCTGGCGGTCTGTCTGGACAAACACCTGACCAAGAAACTGCTGAAAATGGAAGGCATCCCGACACCGGACTGGCGGCTGATTAACAATCAGCGGGAATTAACCGAGACGGACTGGAAAGGTTTTCCTTTTCCGGCCATCGTCAAACCTTCGTTTGAAGGTTCCAGCAAAGGAATTCACGCGAATTCGCTGGTGGATTCCGCGGCACAGGCGGCGGCCACAGTGGGCGAAATGCTGGAGACTTACCGGCAACCGGTGCTGGTGGAACAATTCATTGACGGCGACGAAGTAACGGTCGGCATGCTGGGCAATTCCCCGGTCAAAGTACTGGGGATGATGAAAATTATCCCGCGCAAGCAGAGCAACCGTTTTGTTTATACCGTTGAAGTAAAACGGGACTGGAAGAACCTGGTGGATTACGAATGCCCCGCGCATCTCAAAGAGGCAACCACGAAGAAGATTGCCGAATACAGTCGTAAAACATTTGAGATGCTGGGCTGCCGGGATTTTTCCCGGATTGACTTCAGAGTTAGCGCTGACGGCATACCGTATATGCTGGAGATAAACCCACTGCCCGGGCTAGGCGATTATAGCGACCTGATAATTATGGCAGTTAAACTGGGCTGGAAGCATGAAGAGCTGATTGCTTCGGTATTCAACGCTGCTCTGGAGAGATACCCGCTGTGTGTGCACGTATAGCAATCGTTTATAACAAGCCGGAAGTGAGCCGCTACAGTTCGCGGGGTGAAGATACCGCAGTGCTGGGTGTGCTCGAATCTGTTGAGGCGGTCAACAAGGCGCTCGTCGAACTGAAACACGACGTGGTTTTACTGCCGCTTTCACCCGGCGACGACATCAAGAATTCACTGGCGTCGGTGGGCGCCGACCTGCTGTTCAACCTATTCGAAGGTTTTTGCGGTTTCCCCGAGACCGAGGCGCTGGTCCCAGATTTCGCCGAAGAATTGAGGATTCCCTATACCGGGTGTCCCAGTTCTGTTTTACGGCTTGCATTGAATAAAGCCAAAGCCAAAGCGCTGCTGAAATCGGCCGGTATCCGGACACCTTCGGGACAGGTGCTCAAGCCTGAAAACTTAGGCGATTTTAATCTTACCTATCCCTGTATTGTGAAGCCGTGCAGCGAAGATGCCAGTCACGGTATTTCAGATTTAAGCGTGGTAGAAGATTTAGCCGGATTAACCCGGCAGGTAAACATGATAAGCAATGCCTACGGCGGGCAGGCATTGGTAGAAGAGTTTGTGGGCGGCCGGGAGTTCAACGCAACCGTGATGGGCAATACCGAGTATACGGCATTGCCGCCTTCGGAAATCGTGTATACATTGCCGGAAGGGATGCCCAAGCTGCTGACTTTCGCGGCCAAATGGGAAATCGGCAGCGTTTACTATTTGAATACGCAACTGACCTGTCCGGCCAAAATCAGCCCGGCGGAAAAACGCGCCATCACGATGACAATCGTTAAAGTCTATCAGCTCTTCGGATGCAAGGGATACGCGCGGGTGGATATGCGGCTGGATAAAGAAGGCAAGGTCAACGTCATCGAGGTCAATCCGAACCCGGATATTTCACCGGGCACCGGCGCCGCGCGCCAGGCAGATGCCGCCGGGATGACCTATGCCCGGTTTATGGATAAAATAATAAATTTAGCATTTGAGAGGTTCCCGTGGGTACAACCAGCATCCGTCCGATAACCGTCAAAGATAAACAGCACGTAATGCATATTCTGAAGAACACTCCGGAATTTTTACCACCCGAAGTAATCGTCGCCGAAGAGTTAATCGACGCATTTTTGGAAGAAGAGAGAAGCTCCGGTTATCATATCTACGTAGCGGAGCTGGACGGCGAAATTGCCGGCTACGTCTGTTACGGGGACACGCCGCTCACCGAAGCAACCTGGGATTTATACTGGATTGCGGTGGCCAACGATAAACAGGGGTACGGCATCGGCCGGATATTAATGCAGCACGCCGAAGACGATATCAAGAGAATGCACGGCAGGCTGGTAATGGTTGAGACCTCCGGGAAAGCGGACTATAATAAGACCAGACGATTCTATGAAAAACTGAATTACCAGAAAATGTGCCAGATTCCCGATTACTATGCACCGGGTGACGATCTGGTACTCTACAGCAAAAGAATCGGATAAAAGCCGCCTGATAATTCACGCGGGGCAGGTTCACGGACATGAGTAATTTCTTCCACGATTTTGTGCTGACTTTTCTGCCGCTCTTTATCGTTGTTGACGCACTGGGCAACGTCCCCATCATTCTCAGTTTGAGCGAAGGGATGACCGCCAAACAACGCAACGATGTGATTAACATCGGGGTGGCCACAGCTACGGTCGTCGGGTTAATCTTCCTGTTTTTCGGCAGATGGATACTGAGCGTGATGGGAATTTCGCAGGGCGCTTTCACCATCGCCGGCGGACTCATCCTGCTGGTATTCTCTCTGAGATATCTGACCGCCGGGCGGTGGATGGACATCATCAAGGAAGAAATGATTGCGGTCGTGCCCATCGGCACACCGCTGATTGTCGGGCCGGCAACGATCACCACGCTGCTGCTGCTTTCCACGCAATATTCGCTTTATATCATCCTGATTTCGCTGGCAATCAACCTGATTCTTTCCTGGCTGGCTTTCATGGCGGCCGGCCAGATATCCCGTTTTTTAGGGAAGGGCGGCCTGAAAGCCGTTTCGCAGATTTTTAACCTGCTGCTGGTCTCCATCGCGGTGAGCATGATTATCCGCGGCCTGGTTTTGAGCAATATCATCCATACCCTTTAGGGGACTAAAATAGATAGGATACTGGAACAAAGGAAGTACTACATGCTGCCGGAAAACGGAACAAAACACAAAATCGAGGTCGCCATCAGGGCGATGGAAATTGACGATGTAAGCGCGGTTTATCATCTCGGCGAAAAACTTTTTACCAGCGACGAATTCCCCATTCTCTACCGCACCTGGGACCCGTACGAAGTAACGGAATATTTCACCACCGAATCCGAATACTGTCTGGTGGCGGAAACCGAGGACGACCGCATTGTCGGGTTTGTGCTGGCGAACATGGTGGAAAAAGAAGGCACGGCCTGGAAAAAATACGGCTACCTGACATGGATCGGGGTGGAAGAAGGTTTCCAGCGGACGAATTTGGGCCAGCGCCTCTACAACAAAATCGAAGATACTTTCCAGAAAAACGGCGCCAGGATGGTAATGGCGGATACCGATGCGGAAAACGCCGGCGCGCTGGCTTTTTTAAATGCGATGGGATTATCGCCACGCGCACAGCATGTCTGGCTGGCGAAGACTTTGCAGAAACCGAGGAAGAAAAAGAAAGAAATTATAGGTAAGGAATAAACTATAAACGGCACAAAAGAGATAGGGCGTTGTGATATCATTAACGATGCTATCACCAAAAAGTTATGTGCCTGACATTTCCCCCTCACCTTAATCCTCTCCGTCAGGGAGAGGCGAATCGGACTTTTAGTAAAAGGTACTTAATTGCCGAATACGAACGATAATCTAACTCAAATCCAGCCGGACAGGTTGAAAAACCTGGTCAAAGAACTGGTCAATATCTACAGCCCTTCCGGAAAAGAAGAGGAAGTGCTGGAATTTACCGAGCAGTATCTGAAAAGCCACGGGCTGCCGGTCATCCGGCAGCAGGTGGACGAGAACCGCTACAACCTGGTGGTGCTGCCGGAGGACGAGAACGTCGACCTGTGTTTTGTGGGGCACCTGGACACGGTGGCGGCTTACGACCTGGATGATTTCGGGTTCTCGGAGGATGAAGGCCGGATTTACGGCCTGGGCACGGCGGACATGAAGGCCGGCTGCGCGGCGATGATTGAGGCTTTTATTGCTTTGCAGGCGAATAAAAAGAAAATGCCGCCGGTGGGGCTGGCGCTGGTGGTTGGGGAAGAAGAAGACAACAGCGGAGCCAAGGTGCTGGCGCGGGAATACAGCTTCCCCTGGGCGCTGGTGGGGGAGCCGACCAACATGACGGTCTGCCTGGGGCATTACGGCTACCTGGAAGTGCTTTTACGCACGCACGGCAAGCGGGCGCATTCCTCGATGCCGGAGCTGGGACAAAATGCCATCGAATCGATGTTGAAACTGCTGCTGCGGGTGACGGATTATGCCACGACGGGCACCGAAGGGCTGGTCTATAACATCCGGGAACTTTCAGGGTTTCCCAGCGGGTTTGTGGTACCGGATACCTGCGAAGCCTATGTCGACCTGCATCTGCCGCCGCATTCGCAAATCGATAAACTCAAGACTGAGCTGGAACACATCGTGGAAAAAGCCGGTAAGGAAATCCCGGGATTGGATGCAGTATTGCGGTTTGAAGAAGCCCGCCCGGGCTACCGCATTTCCAACGAAAGATTATTAGTCAAGAAATTGCAGAAGATTTTCCAGGAAATGGCCGTACCATGGGAACCGCAGGATTTCCGCTCCCATTCCGATGCCAATATCCTCTGGTCGGACGGGGTGGACCCGATTATCCTGGGGCCGGGGCGGCTGGAAGAAGCGCACACGCCGGAAGAATCCGTCAATTTCGCACAGGTGCTGAAAGCTGCCGAGATTTATTTGAATTTCGCGCTGATTTTATGACGCAAATCTGGCCCCAACCGTTCAAAGCAAGCCAATAACCGATGTTTAGCCGGATGCAGTAATCTGGCACTATGGAATTATGCATTCAGGAGAAGGTAATTGGAAAGAAAATTTAGAGTTTCGGCAGGAGCCATTATTATCCGAAACGATGAAATATTGCTGGTCAGAACTCTGAATAGCGAGGGAAAAGATTTCCTAGTCGCACCGGGCGGTGGCGTGGAAAGCGATGAGGGCATTAATCAAGCCTGCATCAGAGAAGTGCGGGAAGAGACCGGAATTGAAGTAAGGCCCGATAAGATACTTTTTGTTGAGGATTTGGTCTGGCAAAACAAGAGAGTGGTGAAAATCTGGTTTCTCTGTAATGTTACCGGCGGGGAATTAGCACGTACTCAAGGCGCCGTCGAGGAAGGTCTTATCGAGGCCAGATGGTTTCGAAAAAACCAATTGAAAAATGAAATTGTTTTTCCGTCGGTGCTCATGCACCATAATTGGGGTTCTTTTATCGAAGATAATTGGAAAACACAATATCTGGGAATGGAAAATTCCGACTTCGACCTTTGATCGAGGTTTAGTAAAACTTTGCCTGATAACCAAAGTCCGGATTATGGGCTTTTTCAACCATGTTCCGTTAACGTGATACAATATCCATTATCAAAGTAATTACTTAATTGTCATACTGAGCCCTTGGTTACTAAGATTAAACATAAAAGAGCGAAGTATCCAGTATTAGTGAAAAAAGGGAAACTAGATTCTTCATTACATTCAGAATGACAGATATTATTGAGGAAACTATAAATATGGATGCAAAAAGCCTGGAGATGCTGGAATTCCACCGCGTGCGGGAAATCATCGCGGGATATACGTCTTTCCCCGCCAGCACTGCGCTGGCACTGAGCCTCCAGCCCATCTCCGATTATGAAAAAATAAACCTGTTATTCAAACAGTCGTACGAAGCCCGGCAGATACTGGCAGTGGAGCACGATTTCCACATCGGGGAGATTGAGGATATCCGCGAACCGGTAGGGTTAGCCGCGCGCGGCAAGATGCTGGAACCTTTGTCGCTGGCGCACGTGGCGCAGGCGCTGGCCAATATCCGCTACCTACATTCCACTTTGAGCAAAATGGCGGCGGATTTCCCGGTGATCTGGGATATCGCCAAGAATATCGTCGAACTGCGCTCGCTGGAAAAGAGCATCGATAACTGCATTTCAGTGGACGGCGAAGTCCAGGATTCGGCTTCAGTACATTTAGCGTCGCTGCGGCAGCAAATCCGGCGGCGGCGCCATGACATGCTGAGCAACCTGGAGAGTTTTATCCGGTCACCGGAGGGCCAAAAGCTGGTGCAGGAGCAGATTGTCACCGAGCGGGAAGGCCGCTACGTTATCCCGGTCAAGGTCGAAGCCAAACACGAAATTAAAGGCATCGTCCACGACGTTTCCAATACCGGCGCGACCATTTTCGTCGAGCCGTGGGAAACGGTAGAGGAAGGCAACGAGCTGCGGGGATTTGTGAACGAAGAACGCCGTGAAGTCGAAAGAATCCTGACCAGCCTCAGCGTGGAAGTCGGGCTGCACGAGCAGGAAATCAGCCGGGACATGACGCTGGCGGCGGAGCTGGATTTGATATTCGCCAAAGCTAAATACGCCCGGCGGGCCAAAGCCGCCGAACCGCAGATGGTGCCCTTTACCAAGGAACACAGGCCGGAACTGCATTTGCTGGAAGCACGCCATCCGCTGCTGGGCGAACGGGCGGTGCCGCTGGATATCTTTATCGGGCAGGAATACACGATTCTGGTAATTACCGGCCCCAACACCGGCGGTAAAACGGTGGCGCTGAAAACAATCGGCCTGCTCAGCCTGATGGCGCTGGCGGGCATCCCCATCCCGGCCTCGGAAAAGAGCCAGATTCCGGTTTTCGACGGCATTTTTGTGGATATCGGCGACGAGCAGAGCATCGAGCAGACGCTTTCGACTTTCAGCTGGCATATCACCAACATCACGCGGATAATTCATCAGGCGACGGACAAGAGCATGGTGCTGCTGGACGAGCTCGGCACGAGCACCGACCCGGCGGAAGGCTCGGCTTTATCCCGCGCCATTTTACTGCATTTCCTTTCGAAATCAACGATGGCGATTGCGACGACGCACCTCGGGGATTTGAAAATATTCGCGCATGTCACGCCCGGCCTGCAGAATGCCTCGCTGGACATTAATCCGGTGACTTTAACCCCGACATATCATTTGACGGTCGGTTTGCCCGGCGGCAGCAACGCCATGGCCACGGCGGCGCGTCTGGGACTGGACGCGGATATCGTCGAACGGGCCACGGAAATGCTCTCCAAAGGTACCAGGGAAATGGAAACACTGCTGGCGCATTTAGCCGAAGAAAGAGATAAAACGCAGCAATTGCGGCTGGAACTGGAAAAATCGAAGCAGGATACCGAAAAGCTGAAAAGCGAATGGGAAAAACTGGTCAAGGACCTGAAATCTAAGGAAAAAGCGGTAATCCAGGAGACGCGCGACCGGGTGGTCACAGAAGCCGCCGAATTGCAGCGGGAAATCCGGCAGGCCGCTGCTGATTTACGCAAAGTGAAATCGAAAGATGCCGTGGAACGGACCCGGAAAACTTTAGCTTCGGTACAGGAGAAAATCCGCGCTGTCGAATGGCAGCCGCCGGCCGGCACCGATAAGGAGAATGAAGTCGAGGCCGAGCCGGATAATACGATCATGACCGGTGATACCGTGTTCCTGAAAGAAGCGAATCTGGAAGCCACCGTATTAAAAGTGGACACGGTTAACGGGGAAATCGAAGTGCAGGCCGGCCAGACCAGGATTAAACTGGGATTGGAAGGTGTGGATAAAGTGGTGCCTTCAGAGCAAAGCGGCTCGGTTAATTATATTCCTCTCATCAAACCGCCGCCGACAAAGATTGTGCCGCCGGAACTGATGATGCTGGGGAAACGCGCGGAAGAAGTCGAGCCGATGCTGAATAAATACCTGGATGATGCCAGTCTGTCGGCTTTAACCCAGGTGCGGATTGTGCACGGCAGCGGCACGGGGGTGCTGCGGCAGATTGTCCGCGACATACTTTATACCCATCCGCTGGTGAAGTCTTTCCGGCCCGGCGAAAAGGGGGAGGGTGGGAATGGCGTGACCATTGTGAGACTGGGGAAGTAAGCAAATTCCACCCTGAGTTTTTCCGCTGGTCTCCGTACCCGATAAATAGAGATGGAGATTCTTCAGGCCGTAAGGTGCGTAACTTCAGAATGGGAAACTAGATGTTAACCTTAAAAAATTATAAACTGACCCGAGAAAAAACCGGCGTCTTTTTGCAAGGTTTGGCAAATCAGAAAGAAGACGCGCTGACGGTATTTTTGCCATCCGGAATGACGACGGATGAAGTCGCTGCTTTTCTACAGAAAACACCGAAAACAGAATCAATTCCCTACGATGCCGTGAGGCTGGCGGCGACTTCTCTCACCGGTTCGGTGCTATTCTGGGGAATATCACAGAAATCGATTATTTTACCGCCGTTTCCCAATTAGAGAAAAGTATATTACCGGCAGTTATGAAACGGAGCCGCTGTTTTCCTTAATTTCTAAGGACTATACAATAGGGATGGTTTTAGTCAGACTGGGACATTTTTCGGTGGGGGTTTGCCGGGGAGAAAAATTGCTGCTGCATGATTCGGGGACGGGCTTAATCCACGGGCGCCACCGCCAGGGCGGGTCTTCCGCGGCACGCTTCCAGCGGCGGCGTAAAGACCAGACGCATCATTTCCTGGAAAGGGTCAGCGAACACCTACAGGAACAACTGGAGCCGTACGCCCGGACGCTGGATTATTTTGTCTTCGGCGGAGCCAGAGTGACGATCCTGCGGTTGCAGAAGCAGTGCCCGTTCCTCGCCCAGTTTGAAAACCGGCTGTTACCGCCGCTACTCGAGGTCCCGGACCCGCATTTTACCGTGCTGGAAAAAGCCGTCACGGAAATCTGGTCCAGTAAGGTTACAGAGTGGCATGAAGATTCATCAGGATGATACCACTGCGACGGTATAACTCACCGGATAATCTGGTTGATGGCTTTGAATTTGTCGCTTTTGGCCGCTTTGAGTAATTCAAATAAAGCCGCTTCGGTGCTGGTTAATTTGGCGCCCGATTGCAGCGTCATCTTAATGCCGGTGTCTTTGTTCTGTTCCGTGCGGGCAGAAACGGCATCGCCCACGACATAAACTTCGTAACCGGCGGCAATCAGGTCGGCGGCGGTCTGATAGACGCAGATGTGGCTTTCAATGCCCGCAATCAACACCTGCTTCCGTCCCAGTCGTTTGAACGCCTGCAGAAAAGCCTCGTCGCCGCAGCAGCTGAAATTGACCTTCGGATACGGCTTGATTGTGGGCAATAAACCGGCGATTTCCGGAATGGTCGGCCCCAATCCCCGGGGATATTGTTCGGTAACTAATACCGGGACTTCCAGGACTTGAATGCCCTTAATTAATCTTTGTAAATTATCGGCCAATTGTTCTTTCTGATACATAACATGGAAGAGTTTTTCCTGGACGTCAATTACCAATAAAACCGAATCGGGCACTGTCAGCATAAATTACACCTTCTACTTGCGTGCTTCTTCCCTTAAGCGTTTTTCTTCGCCGCATTCCAGCGACTCGTTTTTAACAGCAATAGGCATGCACTTCCCGCAGGAGATGCATTTTGCCGCGGAATCGTCTCCCTGCTGCCACCGCAGTAAAAGGTGCGGTTCCCGGATAAAAGGACGGCTCATGGATATGATATCGGCATCGCCGCTTTCGAGAATATCCTCGGCGACGGTGATATTGCGGACGCCGTTCACCACGGCAACAGGCACATTAACCGCTTTCTTCACGGCTGCCGACCGTTCCCGGAAAACAATCTTACTGACTTCACCCTCGCGCAGCCGGGCGATGGCACTGCCGATACCGGCGCTGACTTCGATGCTGTTTAGCCCGGCTTTGACCATTTGCCGGCATGTTTCCAGACCTTCACTGAGCGCCATGCCGCCTTCTTTATCGTCCTGTACACCGAATTTAATCAGGATGGGATAATCCGGCCCTAAAGCCTGGCGCATGCGGCTAATGACCTCCAGTGAAAAACGGCGGCGGTTTTCCGGGCTGCCGCCCCATTTATCCGTGCGATGATTAAATAGCGGGGACGCAAACTGACTGAATAAATAGCCGTGCGCGCCGTGCAACTGGACGGCGTCAAATCCGGCCTCGCGCACGCGCACCCCCGCGGCCACGAAATCCGCGATAATCTGCTCGATTTCTGCATCGGTCATTGCGTGGTGCGGACGGGCCGCCAGCTTCGGAATCTCCGAGACTGCACAGAATGATAGTTCTTTGCCGGTAAAATTGGCGGCGGCGATACCGCCGTGGACAATCTGCATGGCAATTTTGCTGCCGTTTTTGTGGGCTTCTTTGATAATCGGCTGCCAGCCGGGAATCATATTATCGCTGTAAATGCCGTACTGGCCGATACCGGCCTGACCGAGCGGATAAGAAACATAGGCAAAACCGGTGATAATCAGTCCGATGCCGCCGGAGTTTAATTCATGGTAAAGCGCTGCCGAACGTTCCGTTACCATCCCGATACTATCGGCCATGGCGTCCCAGGTCGCGGACCGCATCACGCGGTTTTTAATTTCCATTTTGCCGATTTTCAGCGGCGTAAAAAGTTTCAAAGTCACCGGTTTTCACCTCAGATAAGATTTCAGATTAGTGCACATAGGAAAAAGCAATAGTATGCAGTCCCAGTGTCATCAGGTAATAGAAAAATATCGCGATAACTTAACATAATGTTAGGAATATAGCTATTTGGCTTCTTCTTTAGGCCGGACAATTAACACCGGCAGGACTGAACCACGGAGGATTTCATCGGCGACGCTGCCCATGATGGCGCGTTTGAATGCGCCGCGCCCATGGCTCATCATTACAATCAGCGAAGCCTGCTGCGCCTGTGCCAGTTCCATAATTGATTTGGCCGGTGTGCCGATGGTTACCTGGTAGGAAACTTTCACGCCCTGTGATTTGAGAGATTGAGCCCAGTTCATCAGGTAGCGTTTGGCATTCGAGGCGTTATCCACGTCTTTCATGCGGCCTTCCTGCGGGATGATATCCCTGGTAGCCGCATCTTCTGTCTCCACGGACGAAGGAACCAGAGATAACCCGGATGCCGGCAGTACCCGTACCAGAATAACTTCAGCATCAAAACGCTTCGCGACTTCGGCGGCAAACGGCACAGCCTGGGCGCTCAAGCGGGAACCATCCAGGGGAACAATTATCCGTTCGAACACATTTTTACTCCTGACCGGGATTCGATTACCGCCATTATGCGGTAACCAATAGTCTGGTGTCAAGCACGCGAACCCTGTGTTATAGTTTATTTATGTCTGAAGAAATGCTGAATAAAAATACAATCGCCGCCGGACTAGAGACGCAATTCGTCGGGCAAAATGTCCTGTATTATACTGTGACTACATCCACCAATGACATCGCCCGACAGCAGGCGTTGGCCAAGTGCCCGGAAGGCACAGCGGTCATCGCCGAAAGGCAAACTTCCGGACGGGGACGGCTAAAGCGGGAATGGGTCACACCGCAGGGCAATATCGCGGTTTCTGTGGTGCTCTATCCCCACCGGAAAGACCTGCATTTTCTGACGATGCTGGCGGCACTGGCGGTACAAAACAGCATCCAAAAAACTACCGGGCTGAAATGTCAGCTGAAATGGCCGAACGACGTCCTGATTAAGGGGAAAAAGGTCTGCGGCATACTGCTGGAAAGCCAGGCTGCGCCTGAGAGCGTTGACTACGCGATTATCGGTATCGGCATCAACGTTAACATGAAACTTTCGGAGTATCCGGAAATTGCTGCCATAGCCACCAGTCTGGCCGATGAGACGGGGGAAGAAGTTTCCCGTGTAGTTCTGCTGCAGAACTTATTTGTCGAAATAGAAAGATCGTGCCTGCGGCTGCAAGACGGCGAATCTCTTCTGGAAGAATGGCGCGACAATCTGGTGACTCTGGGCAAACAGATTCATGTCCGCGCCGGGGATGAAGTTTTCGAGGGGATTGCGGAATCGGTGGCTGAAGATGGCAGCCTGATGCTGCGCTGTGCGGACGGCAGGTTAATGAAGTTTACGGCAGGCGATGTAACCTTAAAATAAAATCCAAATTCCAAATAGCAAAAGCCAAATAAATACCAAATAAACAATAGTCAATAATCAAGATTCAAGGATCAAGTGATATATTTGACAACATTTCCGATTCATTGTAGTATTGAAATTGCGAAAACGGGGAGTAAAAAATGTTCAGCCAGGCCAATATCCTACATCATCATACCCATCATACTTTACCCAACCATCGGGCTTGGTCACTATGTCGTTGAACAAAAAACAGTAAAAGGTCGCTTTAAGCCCGAGACAAAAATCCCGGGCTTTTTTATTGCCCGAATCAACAGAGCACAAATTACATAATCCGTTATTGTATAATTGGATAATAATTAACGGGAAAGGCATGAAATGAGAGTTCAAAAATGTAAAGGCACCTGCGATTTAACGACTGAAGAAATGCGGCGTTTCCGCTTGATTGAAGGGGCTTTCCGCGATTCCTGCATTAAATGGGGATACCAGGAAGTGCGCACCCCGACAATTGAATACCTGCACCTGTTTACTTCCACCGGCACGCTCACCCCGAACACGTTGGGCAAAGTCTATTCCTTCCTCGATTGGGACGGCTGGAGCGGGGAGCGCGTGGTGCTGCGTCCCGAAGGAACAATCCCGACGGTACGGCTGTACATCGATGAAATGGCGGATAAAAAACCGGCGCGGCTATTTTACGTTATCAACACCTTTATCTTCGAGGAAACAGGCAAAGAGAACCGGGAAAAATGGCAATGCGGGGTGGAATTAATCGGCGCCGATTCGGTGACCGCGGATGTCGAGCTGATTACTTTGTCATTGGAAGTATTAAAGACACTCGGTTTGAAAAATGTCGAATTGAAGCTGTCCCATGCGGGACTAATCCGGGCTTTGTTGACCGGGTTCGGCTTATCCCCGGAGGAACAGGGGAAGGTCTTCGACCAGATTCTGGACGGCGATGTGGCGGTCCTCAGCCGATTGAAGGCGGAAACCCCGGACCTGGCACGCCTGCTGACACCCTTGCTCGAGATGAAAGGCAGCAATGCCGGCTTTTTGCGCAATCTGAAAACGTTGTTCAGCCGCGACCTGCCGGACTTTATCCCGGAGCTGGATAATTTCATCGCCATAGCGGAACTTTTAACCGAAATAGGCGTGAAATACCGGATTGATATCGCATCAGGACGCGGTTTTGAATACTATACCGGCATGATTTTTCAAATTTTCAAAGATGATGTTAAGCTGGGCGGCGGCGGCCGGTATAACGCCTTGATTCCGTTAATGGGCGGAGAAAATACACCGGCGTCCGGTTTTGCGCTTCAAATGAATACCTTGATGAACATAATTCAAATGCCGCCACAATCCGGGCCGGAAATCAACCAGATACTGGTGACCGTGACCGGTGACCGGCCGGAGGCCGTGAAATCCGCCCATAACGCGGCGGACAGCCTGCGGAAAGCCGGGTTTATCGTCAGCGTCAAAGTGGATAACGAGGATAAATCAGAATATAAATGGCTGATTGAAGTGAGCGAGGCGGCACCGGAATTTGTTATTTACAACCAGACGGATAAGGGAAAACAGACAGCCCGGACAATCGGCGAACTATTAAAACTGCTGGGAGAAAAAAGTGGCAGTTAGAATCGCTTTACCCAAAGGTAAATTACTGGACGAGACGGCGGCTTTTCTGGAGAAAGCCGGCTGGCAGTTGAACGATTACAGTCAGACGATGCGCAATTACCGGTTGAAATCGGCGCGTTTCTCAGAAATGTTAATCAAGGTTTTTCAGGAGAAAGACATCCCGATTCAGGTAGCCATCGGCAACTATGATTTGGGGATTTGCGGGTTGGAATGGATTGAAGAACTGACATCCAAATACGCCGCTGCCGCCCCGGTGAAAATCAGGAACCTGGGTTACGGTAAAGGGGCGCTTTACATTGCGGCCAGCCGCACAGCTAAAATATCAGCAATAAAAGATTTATCGATGGAACCGGATGCTGTCCGGATTGTCAGCGAATATCCGAATATCGCCGAATCTTTCGCTTTAAATTTAAGATTAAGACGTTTCGGCGTTTATCCGGTGTGGGGCGCGGCGGAAGCTTACCCGCCGGAGAACGCGACGCTGGCGCTGGTAGCCGGCGATACCGATGAAAAATCATTAAATAATGGCCTGAAATCATTCGGGAAAGTGCTGGATTTCAGCGCCTATCGTGATTGCCAACAGGACGAGCTGGCAGCAAAAAGATTTGAGTGAGGTCATGGGCACGCTGGAAAACGTGCAGCTCGAAGCAAAAGAAATTACCGGGTGCGGCATCACATTCCATCAATTCATTTCACCCCGCAGATAATTGATAAGGATACGGTACGGCTGGCTCTGCCGGACGGACACGCGCAAAAACATACGGTACAATTATTGAACAAAGCCGGAATTCAGGTCGATGATTATCCCTCAAAGACGGGCAACCGGCGTCCGACGACTAATCTTGAGGGCGTGGTGATTAAAGTTATCCGCCCGCAGGATATGCCGCTGCAGGTAGCGAATGATAGCTTTGACCTGGCGATTACCGGCATCGACTGGCTGAACGACCACCTTGATACTGTTCCCCTCCAGTCCGGTGCAGGCGCTGGTGGATTTCAAGGTAAGCCGGGTGAAAATTGTAGCCGCGGTGGCGGGCGATGTACCGGCGGACAATATTTATGATTACCGGCAGTTCTGTCAGAAAAATGCATCGTCCGTTAGAATTGCTTCGGAATATATTAATATTGCCGATAAATACGCGCGGGATAACCGCCTGGGAATGTATCGGGTTTTACCAACGTGGGGCGCCACGGAGGCTTTTATCCCGGAAGACGCCGATATCCTGATTGAGAATACCGAGACCGGCAGCACCATTGCGCGGCACAATCTGAAAATCATCGATATCCTTTTTGAATCCACGGCGCACCTGATTGGGGCAAAGAATCGGGAATACAGCGCCGTTAAGCAGACCAGGATTGCGAATATCATCAACCTTTTAAGCAAAGCGGCGGAGAGCAAATAAGCGGTATTGAGAGGCAGCAGATGAAAATTATCGAAGGGTTTGAGAAAGCCAAAAAGTTACTCGACAGGCAGGCGCCGAAAGATTTAGTGTACAAGCAGGAAGCCGCCGTCCG
Source organism: uncultured Chloroflexia bacterium (assembly GCA_963772985.1). Classification (GTDB taxonomy): domain Bacteria; phylum Chloroflexota; class Dehalococcoidia; order Dehalococcoidales; family Fen-1064; genus Fen-1064. The sequence continues at coordinate 11,060 of CAVYZP010000009.1, read as the reverse complement.
GCAGATTATTAACGAAGTCCGGCAGCATGGCGATAAGGCCCTTTTCGAACTGACCGAAAAATTCGACGGCGCTAAATTAACCGCGCTGGAAGTAAAACCGGCACAAATCAAAGCTGCTTATCAAAAAGTGGATGCGCAACTGGTTGATGCGATGAAACTGGCAGCGGAACGCATCGGGACATTTCACCGGGACTCAGAAAGAACGCGCTTTACCCACTTACAACCAAAAGAAAACCGGCTGGGTGGTGAGACCGCTGGAACGGGTGGGTGTTTATGCCCCGGGCGGCACGGCCAGTTATCCCTCGACCGTGTTGATGACGGCCATCCCGGCCAAGATAGCCGGGGTAAATGAAGTGATACTGGCAACTCCGCCGGGTAAAGACGGGAAGATTTCGCCCGCAATTTTGGTTGCGGCTGATATCGCGGGCGTCAGACCGGATTTTCGCAATGGGGGGAGCGCAGGCCATCGCGGCGCTGGCTTTCGGCACGGAATCCGTCCCGCGCGTTGATAAAATTTGCGGTCCCGGTAATATCTATGTTTTTCTGGCGAAAAAACTGGTCTATGGGGTGGTGGGGATTGACGGGCTGCAGGGCCCTTCGGAAGTTGTAGTCATCGCCGATACATCGGCCAACCCTGACTACTGTGCTTCGGATTTACTGGCGCAGGCGGAGCACGGCGGTTTATCTTCGGCGATTATGATTACCGATTCACGGGCGTTGGCCGACAAAGTAAATCAGGCAATTGATGAACAGTTGAAAAAGTTATCCCGCCGGAAAATTATTGAAGAATCGCTGGTGAATAACGGCATGATGGTTATTGTGAAAAATATGGCGGAAGCGGTCGAGCTGACAAACTTATATGCTCCGGAACATGTGCTGCTGCTGACGAAAAAGAGCTCTGCCTGTGAAAAACTACTCACCAATGCCGGCTGCATTATTTTGGGTAAGCAAGCCACCGTCGCAATGAGCGATTATGTTTCCGGACCGTCGCACACTTTACCGACAGAAGGCACGGCCCGGTTCAGTTCGCCGCTGAACGTGCTGGATTTGCTGAAAATAACCAACATCAGCGGCGTGGATGACGCATTAATAGAAGCGGCAGGGGCAGCCGCGGTGACGATTGCCCGGGCGGAAGGGCTGGATGCCCACGCGCAGGCAATTGAACTCAGAATGAAAAATATGAGGAAGAAATAGGCAGTAGCTTTGTCATTCTGAATGTAATGAAGAATCTAGTTTCCCCAAACAATGGGTTACTAGATGCTTCGCTCCGCTCAGCATGACAAGTTGGTAATGTGCAGGAGAATTCAAGAACGGAGAGTAACATGGGCATGGAAAAACTGATACGGAAAGAGTTGCTGTCTTTTGGCGGATATTCAGCGGCGGCTTCCCCGGAAGTGCTGGAAGGGAAGATTGAAGTGGCGGCCAAGGACATGATAAAAATCGACGCCAATGAAAATCCCTACGGCTGTTCGCCGCGGGTAAATAAAGCTTTGGCCCAATATCCGCAGTTTAATATTTACCCCGATGACGGACAGGAAAAGTTACGGGGGCTGATTGCCGGTTATGCCGGTACCGATATCAAATATATCGTGTGCGGCAACGGCAGCAACCAGTTAATTGACCTGCTTATCCGACTGCTGGTGAATCTTGGTGATGAAGTGATCAACTGCACTCCAACCTTCGGAATTTACAGCTTCAGCACCAAACTCTGCAACGGCGTTTTAGTGGATGTGCCACGGGACGAGGCTTTTAACATTAATATCGCGAAGGTCAAAGCCGCGATTACCCCGAAAACCAAGCTAATTTTCGTTACCAACCCAAATAATCCGACCGGCAACCTGACCCCGGAAAAAGATATCGTAGAGCTACTTGATACAGGGGTGCCGGTGGTGGTGGATGAAGCCTATTATGAGTTCAGCCGCCAGACCATCATGCCGTTATTTACGAAATACGAAAACCTGATTGTCTTGAGGACATTCAGTAAATGGGCCGGGCTGGCCGGTTTAAGGGTCGGGTACGGCATTTTCCCGGAAGCGATTGCCGATTTTATCCTGCGCATCAAAATACCTTATAATGTCAATGTCGCGGCGCAGGTGGCAGTGGCCGAATCCTTGAAGGATAAGGATTACCTGCTGGCCAGCGTGCAGAAACTCGTCAATGAGAGGCAGCGGCTGAGCGAGCAGCTACAGAAAATCAGCTGGCTGACGGTTTATCCTTCGCAATCGAATTTTATCTTCTGCCGGGTATGGAATATCGATGCTCAGAATTTGCATAAAAAACTGCAGGTGAAAGGTATCCTGGTACGGTATTTCGACCAGCCGCGCATTAAAGACTGCATCCGGTTCAGTGTGGGCAAACCGGAACATACCGACGCCCTGATTAAAACGCTCCGCGAAATAGGAGGCTAAAAATGGCCAAACGGAAAGCTACCGTACAAAGAACTACGCAGGAAACGGATATCAGCCTGGAACTAAATCTGGACGGCACCGGGAAGTATGAAATTAAAACCGGCATCAAAATGCTCGACCACCTGCTGTCGCAGACGGTCAAACACGGCCGGTTCGACATGAAACTGACCGCTTCCGGCGACGACGAGCACCATATTACGGAAGACATTGCCATCTGTTTGGGCAAGGCTTTTAACGAAGCTCTAGGGGAGAAGTTGGGGATTGTGCGGATGGGGGATGCGACGGTACCGATGGACGAATCGCTGGCTACTGTGGCGGTGGACTTAAGCGGGCGCGGTTACTGCGTGCTGCAGGCAGAATTTACGAAAAACGACATGCGTGGTTTTGAATCCGATCTGATACGGCATTTTCTGGAATCTTTTGCCGCGGAAGGCCGTGTGAACCTGCATGCCCGGGTGCTTTACGGCATCAACGACCACCATAAAGCCGAGGCGCTGTTTAAGGCTTTAGGAAGGGCGCTGGATATGGCGACACGCATCGACGAGCGCACCAGCGGATTGTTACCCAGTACAAAGTCCAAAATAGAAAGATAAACAGCGAATAATCAAGATTCAATAAACAAGAATCAAGCTTCAGGAATCACGCGAGATATTTTGATTTGGCCGGAGCGAAAAATGCCAGCGAAAAAACCCGATGAGCCTTTCTGGAAAGCCGTTGATTCGCTGGTACAGGAGTCGGAAATTGTTATCGACAGGCCGAAAGGTTCGTATCATCCGCGATATCCGGAAATTGTCTATCCTGTTGATTACGGCTATCTGAAAAACACGAGTTCAATGGACGGCGGCGGCATCGATATCTGGCGCGGCACGGGCGTTCCCGGGCAAGTCGACGCAATCATCTGCACCGTCGATTTGTATAAAAAAGACTCCGAAATTAAAATCCTGATCGGGTGCAATTCCGCTGAAAAGAAGTTGATTATGGATTTTCATAACCGGGGATTGATGAAAGGACTACTGACTACTGATAGAGAGATAAAATATTTTTTATATTTGTTTAGTGTTTAATATTTCGATATTAGGATTTTAATTTTTGATTGGTTCTTGACTCTCCCCCTGACGGAAGATTTATACTGCTTAATAAATAAAGGCAGGAGTTGAATTGAAGATGGGAAAAATCGACCTGAAAAAAGAATTCAAGGCTTTCTACAATCCCACCGCCAAAGAAGTGACACTGATTGATATCCCGAAGATGAATTTCATTATGATTGACGGGCAGGGCGCGCCGGAAAGCCCGCAATTCGCACAATCGATTGAAGCGCTCTATCCGATTGCTTACGGCATTAAATTCGATAAGAAAAAGACCGACGGAACCGACTACGGCGTAATGCCCCTGGAAGGACTGTTTTGGGCGGACGATATGGCCGTGTTTATGCCGGAAACCGCCGACAGAAGCAAGTGGCAGTGGACGTTAATGATAATGCAGCCGGATTTTATTACAGCCGCTGATTTTAACAAAGTCAAAGAAGACGCCGGAAAGAAAAAAGATAACACTTTTATCAAAAAAGTGCGGTTTGAGAGTTACACCGAAGGTAAATCCGTGCAAATCATGCACATCGGGCCGTATGCGGCAGAGGGGTCGAATATCCAGAAACTGCATCATAAAATAAAAGAAATCGGCGGCAAGCTAACCGGCAGACATCATGAAATCTATCTCTCCGACCCGCGCCGGGCCGCGCCCGATAAAATGAAGACGGTAGTCCGGCAGCCGTACAGTTTATAGGCGGATTTCTTGGTTCGAGTATGGATGGTTACGCTTCCCATAAATTTCCTCTCTCTCTTAATCTCTCTGATAGGGAGAGAGGCTCGAAGTCTAAGTATTATCCGTTAACCCCTTGACTCTCCCCAGGGCGGGAAAGATATACTGCACAATGAAGCGGCCGCTTCGATGAAATAAGGGGAGTCGAAAATGCTAAAAATCGGCGACTTTTCCAGGTTCGCACGTGTTTCCGTGAAGGCGTTACGGTATTATGATGAACTCGGCTTGCTGAAACCGGTCAAGGTAGACGAGTTTACGGGCTACCGCTATTACGCTGCAACGCAACTGACACAACTGCACCGTATTGTGGCGCTCAAAGACATGGGGCTTTCTTTGGAAGAAATCGCGCGTCTGCTTAAAGACGATGTGTCGATTGCCCATATCCTGGATTTACTGCATATCAAACAGGAAGAGCAAAGACGTAAACTGGAGATTGAGGCGGAGCGTTTGAAGCGGGTGGAAGAGTGGCTGGTTAAAGTTGAAAGGGAAGGTAAAATGCCAAAATACGAAATTGTGATTAAAAAAATAGAGTCGCAAAAAGTGTTGTCCGTCCGGGAGATATTACCGGATTACAGTCATATCAGCGGGCTCTTCCGGAAAATGGATGGTTATTTAACCAAATCCGGCGGGCAGATGATCGGGCCGCCGCTGGCAATTTATTATGATGAGGGGTTCAAAGAAAAAGACGCAGACGTCGAACTAATATTTCCAATTTCAAAGGAAGTTTCCGGCAAAGGCGAAATCAAATGTAAAGAATTGCCGGGTTATGAAAAAATGACAACGACGATTCATAAAGGCGCCTATGACGCCGTGGGCAGCGCTTACACTGCCTTAGGTAAATGGATTGAGACGAACGGTTATCAGACCATCGGACCGTGCCGCGAGATTTATTACACCGACCCCCGCAGCCGTACCCCGATGAATGAGTATGTCACCGAAGTCCAGTTGCCTGCTGCTAAAATCTAAAGTAGTGTTTCTAACGATTCGGTTGAATAGTCGTTTCCTCCGTCGACGGGAGTCGATATTCAGAAACAGCAGGGAACCGACTGGATCCCGATCCCGTTATCAAAGTACGGGACAAGCTTTCATCGGGATGGAATAAACCCGGGGAAGCCCCCTCTTCCGGTATTATGCTTGTAAAAAGGAAGAGGGGGGCTCCTTTTTACCATTTCGCCACGGCAGTTTTCACAATTATAGTGCCTAATTGAAATTAGTTGAAAACAAATGCTAAGATTAAAATATAGGTAGAATATATTTAGCATGGCAAGCTATTGCTGATAGGCTAAAACACCAGGGGAAACAATTATCTTAATAATTTTCTGATTTGGCTTTTACAACCGGGTTTGGCGGCGGTTCTGTCTTTGTGTGCAACTAACTCCCAACTCGACCGGATTTGATAAATCGCGAATCAGCGGTTGTGCGCCTTTAATCTGTAACAACACGGGCTATTTTAATCACCCGAATCTTTTGAGGAGAATAAATGGAAAAAGAGTACAAGTACGAAAAATTTACCCCGGAGTATTACAACATCACATCAAAATTGATTGATGCTACTGTAGAGAAAGGGTTCGGCGATAAAATAGCCGTTTACTACAAAGACAAAACATATACTTACAAAGAGATGCAAAGCCTGATTAACCGCATCGGCAATGCGCTGCATCTGTTAGGCGTACATATGGAAGAAAGGGTGATGCTGGTGATGTATGACTCACCGGAAGCGATGGCCAGTTTTTACGCCGCCATTAAGATCGGAGCAATCCCCATTCCGGTGAACTACATGTATACCAGTGATGATTTCCGTTTCCTGCTGAACAACAGCCGGGCGCGCACCCTCATTTGCCATGAAGATTTCGTGGAAGAAATTGACGCCTGGCGCCAATCATTCCGTTACCTGGAAAACACCATCGTTCTGGGAAAGAAAACCAAGTCGTTCCAGATCAGCTTCCATGACCTTGTCGACCGCTGCTCCGACCAGTTGCAGGTAGCGTTTACCACTTATGATGACGCGGCAATCTGGAATTACACTTCGGGCAGTACCGGCGTCCCCAAAGCGGCCGTCCACTTGCAGCATGATGTGTTCACCTGTCTCGAAAGTTATGCCAAGGGCGTTCTGAACATTAATCAGAACGATATCCTGATGTCAGCCTCTAAATTTTTCTTTGCATACGGTCTGGGCAACAGTTTCATTTATCCTGCCGGTGTCGGCGGCTCCGTAGTTCTGGTTCCCGACAGACCGCTGCCGGATATCATTTTCTCCGCAATTAATCAGTATAAACCCACCGTGTTTTTCGGTGTGCCGACGTTGTATGCCAACATGCTGGCGATAAAAGACGCCGAAAAGAAATATGACTTATCTTCGCTGAGAATCTGCGCGTCCGCCGGCGAAGCCTTACCGAAAAATATCTATTTCGAATGGAAACAGAGGTTCGGGCTGGATATCCTGGATGGCATTGGCTCAACCGAACTGATGCATATTTTTATCTCTAACCGCCCCGGCGATGTGATGCCGGGCAGTTCCGGGAAAGTTGTCCCCGGCTACACCGCCAAGATTGTCGATGACAAGGGCGTGGAAGTACCGGACGGCGACCTGGGGAACCTGCAGGTGAAAGGCGATTCGATGGCGGCTTTCTATTACCGCCAGCATGATAAATCTAAAGCTTCGATGTTGGGCGAATGGTTCAATACCGGCGATAAATATTACCGCGATGCCGAGGGCTATTACTACTACTGCGGCAGAGGCGACGACATGCTGAAAGTCGGCGGTATCTGGGTCTCACCAATCGAAATCGAAGATACGCTGATGTCGCATCCGGCGGTGCTGGAATGCGCGGTTGTAGGCAGAAACGATGAGGCCGGTCTGACAAAGCCAAAAGCCTATATTGTGCTTAAAAGCGGTTTCCAGCCGTCTGATGAGTTGGCGAAGGAAATCCAGGCCTACGTCAAGAAAACCATCGCCTCGTATAAATACCCGCGTTGGATTGAGTTTGTGAAAGACCTGCCGAAGACCGCTACCGGTAAAATCCAGCGCTACAAACTGCGCGCATAACTTTACGGCAAAATACAAAATGAAAAGAGCCCACCCCAGGTGGGCTCTTTTTGGTTACCGGTATTTATTTTCAAAATGGATCACTGGAATACTGAATTGTCAGTCTTGACAAGTGTATTCGCATACGAATATACTTATTTCCGATGCAATTTTTGTGTTTTTTAAAATGCACGGGAATTGTGAAAAGAAGAAATTAAGGAGAAAAAATGAAGTTCTGGTGGTTATACTTAGCAATCGTCCTGGTTATTATTGTTGTTGTTTTGTTTATGATGCGCGGGCGGCAGAGCAAGTCTAAATAACTTTTTGGCGAAAGCGTAATTAATACAGAGAACGGGCCGCGGACGTGACCTGTTCTCTGTTGTGTTTTCATTACCGGAATTTTCAGGGGCAGCTTATCGCTTAATACAATTTTCTTTTTTACTGAAAAAATATATTATTATCTGATATTAATATATGATTGATTGTGACTAAAGTTATTTCGGGGAGTTTACTAATCTTTTAACATAATTTCAATTAGTTATTATTTCGGCGTTGGAGAACTGCTTTGGTAAGTAATTTAAATGGTAATTCTGCAAAATCAGATTGTGCTCAGGACGCGATTATCGTTGAGGGAATCAGCAAGCATTTCGGAAAAATTAAAGCCCTGGATAATATCAGCCTGAACGTTGGCGAAGGTATTGTTTTTGCTTTGTTAGGCCCGAACGGTTCCGGTAAAACAACTCTGATACGTATCTTAACCACGCTTTTAATTCCTGACGGTGGTACTGCACGAGTGGGCGGTTTTGACATCCGCCAAAATGCGGCTTCAATCCGTCCCATTATCGGGTTAGCCGGTCAGTATCCGGCGGTGGATGAAGATTTAACCGGTAAAGAAAACCTGGAGATGATCGGGCAGCTTTATCATCTTGGTAATGCTAAATCAAGAACGCGGTCCGGTGAATTGCTGGAAACTTTTGAACTGGCGGATGCAGGGAACAGGCGGGTAAAAACTTACTCCGGGGGTATGCGGCGCCGCCTGGATTTGGCCGCTACTCTCGTGGCCGAGCCGAAAATTCTCTTTCTGGATGAACCGACGACCGGACTCGACCCGCGGAGCCGTTTCGGGTTGTGGGATGTTATCGGCAAACTGACTAAAGATTGCCACACTGTCTTTTTGACTACTCAATACCTGGAAGAAGCGGACCGGCTGGCGGATAAAATCGCCATCATGGAAAACGGTCACATTATCCGGGTCGGCACCCCTGCCGAGTTGAAGGGGTGCTGCGGCGGCGAAACGCGAGTCAAACTGAAACTGGTTGACCCGAATCAAACCAAACAGGCATTGGAATTGCTGCGGGAACTCGGCAAAGACCAGATGAATAGTATTGAGGCAACGGGCGATATCAGCTTACCGGCCGATGGCGGCACGGCAATTTTATCCGACGTGGTCCGGCGGCTGGACGCGGGCGGCATCCAACTGGCGGAACTGGCGTTAACTCAGCCGACATTGGACGATGTCTTCCTGGCAATTACCGGCCACGCGGCGGAAAACACTGCCGATACGAAAAAAACGATGTAAGTGAGAAGAAATCCGATGGAAAAAATGTCTGCAGCGATTTCCGATATCATGGTCATGACCAAACGTAATGTCACCAGATACATCCGGCTGCCGCAATTGCTGGTATTTAATGCCATGTTGAATGTGGTGCTGCTGTTGTTATTCAATTACGTTTTCGGCGGGGCTATCCAAAAAGGCGGTATACCGTATATCCAGTATTTCCTGCCCGGGTTCCTGGCACAAACTGTTGTGTTCGGTTCGACGCAAACCAGCGTCGGTATTGCCGAAGATTTGTCCAAAGGCCTGATTGATCGCTTCCGTTCCTTGCCGATGGCACGGCCGGCTTTCCTGACGGGCAGGGTGATTGCCGACGGCATCCGCTATGCGCTGTTAATACTACTGATGATTGGCGTCGGTCTGGCGGCCGGTTTCAGATTTGAAAACGGATTGGTGCCGGCCATCGTGGCAGTTTTGCTGGTGATTCTTTTCGGGGTTGCCCTGACCTGGATTGGTGTCTTTATCGGGATATCGGTCAAGAATCAGGAAACCGCACAGGTCGCCGGTTTTGTCTGGGTGTTTCCGCTGGTTTTTGCCAGTTCGCTTTACGTACCGATTGCGACGATGCCGCACTGGCTGCAATATTTTGCCAATGTTAATCCGGTTACATCAATGGCGGGCGTCATCCGGGCATTATTCCTGGGCTCTAATCCGGCAGCGGGCGGGGCCAGTTTAGCGAAATATTTATGGCAAATCCTGGTTTGGGATGCCGGCCTGATGCTGGTATTTATTCCGCTTTCGGTGCGCCGTTACGTGCAGCTCGCGAAATAAATCGCGAAATAATCGATAAAAGCAGAAATCTGACCACCTGAACAGTCCGGGGTTGGGGTTGCGATGCTCTTGTTTGTCGACAGATGCGTTGCCGTCCGTTATAGTTAAAGTAGAAAATAACGTGAAGCGGTTCCATGACAATCAACAAGAAGACTTTTCATATTGTTTCACTTGGCTGCGCCAAAAATACCGTCGACTCCGATTCGATGGCGCAACTGTTGATAAAATCCGGCTACAAAAATACCGGCAACCCGGATGACGCCGGCATTTTAATCGTAAATACCTGCGGTTTTATCGCTGCTGCCAAAGAAGAATCCCGCAATGCGCTGGCGGAAATGGCAGCGAAAAAGAAAAGCGGCCAGATATTAATTGCCGCCGGCTGCCTGACGCAGCGTTACGGCGAGGAAATACCCCGGGATATTCCCGGTATCGACGGTATCATCGGGACCCGGCGCTGGATGGACATTGCAGACGTTGTAGCGAATCTACAGCGGGTCAATCCGCCAAAACCGCGTTATCAGCTGCCCGAAGCGCTGACCGTCGGCAGTGACGAACAGGGCGCGTTGCGCGTTTCAATACAGGGGGCCAGCGCTTATTTAAAAATCGCCGACGGCTGCCGCCGCCCCTGTGCTTTCTGCGCGATTCCTATGATTAAAGGCACGACTGTCAGCCGCCAGGTGGAATCGATTCTAGCCGAAGCGCGAATCCTGGAAGCAAAGGGTATCCGTGAGATTATCCTGATCGCCCAGGATACCACTGACTACGGCTATGATTTGGGATTGAAAAACGGCCTGGCCCATTTGTTGAAAAAATTGACCGCCGCGGTGCCGCGCGTAGATTGGATACGCGTAATGTATGCTTATCCCGGCTTTGTGACCGATGAGTTGACAGAGGTCATGGCTGCCGAAAAACAGGTGGTGCACTATCTCGATATACCCCTCCAGCATGCCCATCCCGCGGTTTTACGGCGGATGCAGCGCCCGGCAAATGTCAGTTGGGTTCATAAGACGGTTGAAAAAATGCGCAAGGCAATCCCGGATTTGGCGTTGCGCACCACTTTCATTGTCGGTTATCCCGGCGAGACCGAAGCAGAGTTCCAGACTTTACTCGATTTTATTGAAGAACTGCGTTTTGATAGGGTCGGGGCTTTCGAGTTTTCTTTCGAAACGGGTACAGCCTGCGAACCGCTGGGCGATACCGTACCGGCGGCTGTTAAAAAAGAACGTTTCAACCGCCTGATGGAAAAGCAGCAAAAAATCTCGCTGGAAATTAACAAAACATTTATCGGCCGCAAACTGGATGTTCTGTTCGAGGGCTACGGTCAGGGTGTCTCGGTCGGGCGCAGTTACCGTGACGCGCCGGAAATTGACGGGCTGGTACTGGTGAAAGGCGAAATCCCAGCCGGCCAAATGTTACCGGTGCAAAT
>CAVYZP010000008.1:0-18822 GCA_963772985.1 uncultured Chloroflexia bacterium | reverse complement strand
GATTAATTTCATGCGCGCGATTTAATGCGGACGCATTTTTGTAAGTAATGAATAATTTAATTTATTTCGGTGTGATTCCTTTTAAATTGATTTTCTCTTTTAAAAGGAATTATTTTACCGCTAATCGCGGACGGTAAAACATGCACTGTGAAAATATGAGTTTAATTTTCGGCCGCCTTTTAGCCTAAGCTGTGATTTTTTGACAAACGCTTTGACACGCAATTAATATTGAGTTAAAGTAGCAATATACAGATAGAAATAGCATAAAGGAGAGCTCGGGAAGACAATGGATTTCAGAGAGTATGTAATCGGTGAATTAGATAATGACGAGCAAAAAAAGTTCAGAAAGGAATTAGGCGAATGGCTGGATAAAAATATCAGCCCTGAACTTATCGAATCAACCTGGATACTCCGAACCACGGCCAATATCCCTTACGCAAACGATTTTGCGAAAAAACTCGGTGAAAAAGGGTGGCTTTGCCCCGAATGGCCGAAGGAATACGGGGGAGCAGGACTTCCCGCCGGATACGCCACCATCGTGGCGGAAGAAATCAGTAAAAGAGTGTTATGGGCACCCGGTTTTCTGGGCGGTTTAATCGGCGGCGTACAGGGTCCCATCATCATGCAGCACGGCACTCCTGAACAAAAGAAAGAATGGCTGCCGAAGATTGCCGCGGGGGCGCAGTTTGCCCTGGGTTATACCGAGCCCAATGCCGGCACCGATTTAGCATCCCTGCAGATACGCGCCGCTAAAGACGGCAATGACTATATTTTAAATGGCCAGAAAATGTTCAGCACCGGCGCGCACAACGCCCGGTATCATTGGCTGGCGGCCAGAACCAACCCCGAAATGCCCAAGCATAAGGGTGTCTCCATGATTATCGCAGACCTGACCGCGCCCGGCGTGACCGTCACCAAATTGACCACCATTGCCGGCGATAGAACAAATGAAGTCTTTTATGATAATGTACGCGTCCCCCAGACCAACCGCATCGGGCCGGAAGGCGAGGGCTGGAATATCACCCGGTCTGCTTTAGCAGCGGAAAGAGGCGACCTTGGCACGTTCCCATGGCCAAAGATTCTGGTGGACGAACTGATACAATATGCCAAAGAGACCAAGCGCGACGGGAAACCTTTATCGGAAGACCCGCAGATTCGTCAGACCCTGGCACAGCTTAGTATGGATGTTAATGTCCTGCGTCTTTACGGCCGCCGGTTAAACTGGATGATCGAGAAAAATATGGATATCTCATGGTCCGCTCCTTTCTCGAAGATTTTTGAATCTGAACTCAGCCAGCGAATTGCCAATCAAGGGATGAATATCATGGGATTATACGGCCAACTGGAACAGAGTTCTAAATATGCCAAATTAAAAGGTCATATTGAATCGGCTTATCTCACGATGGTAGTCCGTAGTTTCGGCGGCGGCTCGAACTTACGTCTGCGAAGCGATATTGCCACCAGGGCATGGGGCTGCCGCGGGAACCACAGTTAGCGATGCCGGTAAAAAAGTAGCTGTAATTTTAACAGCAGCCTGCATCCCCGAAAAGGCCCGTATAATTAAAAATTATTCTTGAAAAGTGAGGACGATAAAGTGGATTTCGATTATAATGACGAACAAAAAATGCTGAAACAGGGCGCGCGCGAGTTTTTTGAGAAAGAATGCCCGAAATCTTAGTAAAACAGATGATGGAGGACGAAAAAGGGAACCCTCCGGAATTGTGGAAGAAAATGGCCCAACTCGGCTGGCTGGGTTTAATCTACCCGGAAAAATACGGCGGCGGCGACGGCAACATGATTGACCTCATCGCGCTGGAAAAAGAAATGGGACGTGCCTGCTTACCGGGCCCGTTCTTCTGACCGTGCTGTTAAGCGGGCTTTTTATCCTGCACAACGGCAGCGAGGAACAAAAAAAGGAATTACTACCCGGGATCACCAACGGCAAGTTGATTTTAACGCTGGCGCTGACGGAACAGAGCGACAGTTACGAAGCTTCCGCTATTACTGTAGAAGCGAAAGCCGAAAAAGACGATTATGTTATCGACGGTACTAAACTTTTCGTGCCGGACGCGCAAATTGCCGATTATATCATTTGTATTGCCAGAACTAAAAAAGGCACCAAACCGGAAGACGGCCTCACCGCTTTCCTGGTGGACCGGAAGAGCCCGGGAATTACTGTCACTTTGTTAAAAACACTAGCCGGCGACAAACAGTGTGAAGTCGTATTCAGTAAAGTCAAAGTCGCGAAAAAGAACATCATCGGCAAGCCGGACCAGGCGTGGAGTCCGCTGCAGGAAACCCTGCAGCAGGTTAAAATCGCACAGTGTGCCGAAATGGTTGGGGGCGCGCAAAGAGCGCTCGAACTGGCGGCCGACCATGCTAAGAAGAGGGTCCAGTTCGACAGGCCTATTGGCAGTTTCCCGGTAATTCATCATTTAATCGCTAACGCAATGATGGACGTCGACGCCTGCAAGTTTTTGACTTACGAAGCAGCCTGGAAATACAGCGAAGGCCTGCCTTGCGCCAAAGAAATCGCGATGGCGAAAGCCTGGACCGGTGAAGCTTATCAGCGCACCGCGGCGATGGGACACCAGGTGTTAGGCGGCATCGGCTATACGATGGACGGGGAAATGCACCTGTATTTCAGACGCGCGAAATCAGGCGAATTGACCCTCGGTGACGGTAAGTTTCACCGTGAAGAACTTGCCAAACTATTGGGGATGTAACCGTTTTCAGCCTGAGCCTTTTACAGCCTTGCGATTAGCTTTAACTTGCAAGGAACGCTCATCTGAATGGTTCATCCTGAGTCAGGCAAGACTTTCGATATTTAAAGAAGGAAGTAGCGCAAAATGAACATGATTGTTTGCATCAAGCAGGTGCTCGACCCGGAGGCACCTCTCTCCAGTTTTAAAATTGACCCGACAACGAACACAATGGTGCCGGTCACCACCGTTCCTTTCGTAATCAGTCCTTTCGACGAACAGGCGGTTGAAGCAGCGCTGAAAATTAAAGACGCAAAGGGCGGTAAAATCTCCGTCATCAGCCTTGGAGTAAATCTCTTACGGGATGTAGTCAAGAAGCCGCTCTCCCTGGGCGCAGACGAACTCATCCTGCTGGAAGACCCGGCCTTTATCGGCGGCGACAGCTGGTCAACAGCTTACGCCCTGGCCGCGGCGATTAAAAAGATTGGGCAATTCGACCTTATCTTCTGCGGACGCCAGGCAGCGGACTCGGATTCCGGACAGGTCGGCGCCTGCATCGCGGAAATACTCGGAATACCGCAAGTAACTGTCGCTAAAAAAGTAGAAGCGGTTGACGGCAAAATTAAAGTGGATAAAGTCACGACTGATGGTTATGAAGTAATTGAAGTGCCGACTCCGGCATTAATTACCGTCAGCAATGAACTGGGCGAAGTGCGTTTTGCCACCTTTAAAGGCACGATGGCCTCCAAGAAAAAAGAACCCATTATTTGGAAGCCGGCAGATATCGGCGCGGAACCTTCAAAAATCGGCGCCGCGGGACGCCGTATCAAGACCCGCAAATTGTTCCAGCCGGTCCGTGACAACAAGTGTGAAATCATCGGCGGCGAAACCGATGAAGATAAAGCGGCTAACCTGGCAAAGAAACTTGTGGAGGTCAAACTTATCTGACGCCGGATGAAGGCGGAAATAGTTTGAAAAAGGAGAAAGATAATGGCCGATAATAAAGGCGTAATGATTTTAATCGAAACAACTGACGGCAAACTGACTAATATGGCGCAGGAATTACTGGGAGCCGGCCGCAAATTGGCAAACGACCTGACGGAAGAACTGAGCGCTTTAGTGGTTGGCGCCGGTGTGGCAAATGTCGCGAACGAAGTGATTGCCTTTGGCGCCGATAAAGTTTATGTCGTTGATTCGCCCTTGCTAAAAGACTACCGCACTGACGCATATGTGTCAGTCGTCGAGAAAGTTGTAAAACAAATAAATCCCAGAATTATTCTGATGGGGCAAACAACCATCGGACGGGACCTTGCTCCTCGCGCGGCCTGCAGACTGGCCACCGGAGCCATCCTGGACTGTATCGCTCTGGAAATTGATGCAGCGACCAAACAACTCCTGATGACCAAACCGGTTTACGGCGGTAATGCCCGTGCAATTTATACCATGGAGACTTTACCGCAGGTTGCCACTGTCCGTTCTAAAGCAATGACCGCTTCGGTTCCGGACAACGCCCGGAAAGGTACCGTGATTGCAATTGACGCCGGCTTAAACGCCGCTGACATCAAAACCCAGGTCCTGCAGAAAGTTGTCGCAGAAACCGAAGGGATTAAGCTGGAAGACGCCTCCATTGTCGTGTCCGGCGGGCGAGGTATCGGCGGTCCGGAAGGTTTCAAACAGCTCGAACAATTGGCCAAAGTCTTGAAGGGGGCTGTCGGCGCGACCCGTCCTCCCTGCGATGCCGGGTGGATGCCGGATACCGTGCAAATCGGTTTAACCGGTAAAATTGTTTCACCGTATGTATATTTTGCCGTCGCTATCTCCGGCGCCAGCCAGCACATGGCCGGATGTTCCGGTTCGAAAAATATTATTGCCATCAACCGCGATGCAGAAGCGGCCATTTTCAAAGAAGCACGCTTTGGCGTCGTCGGGGACTGGAAGAAGATTATCCCTGCTTTTGAAGCCAAAGTAAAAGAACTGCAGAGTAAATAAACCGGCTAAGGCGGTCTCCCATTGGAAAAAGGAGCCCGCCTTTATTTTACGAAAAATATCGTTAGGTTATAAGATATCTTTTAATACCGGCTCATTAGCCAGCACCGGCCGCCTATCACCCGCAACTGATAACTCTCAATTCGCCACCCGCAACTGAAAGCTGAAAGCAGACCGCTGATAAAAGAGGTTTTAAGATATGCTTACTTCATTGACCTACTTCGGTTTTCTCCCGGGATACGCTTTGTTCTGGGGATTATTTGTAATTGCGCTGGGATTATTTTCATTCCGTGTTTTCCAGCTGTTGCAGTATATGTTCCTGGGACAAAAAGAGACCGGTTACAAGAGACTGGGAAAATGGATCACCAGCACATTCGCTTATGTTTTCAGCCAGCTCTGCCAGTTGAAGAACTTCCGGGCTAAAAAAGACAGTGCCCCGCTGGGCCATGCGTTAATGGCCTGGGGTTTCTTCGTTTTCGTGCTTTTTTACTTCTTCTTCTTTATCCTGGCCGAAGGATTCGGCTTGACAGGAATGGAAAACACTAATTTCTTCTATTATTTCGCCTGGGTCATGGACTTCATGGCGGTGTTCATCATTATAGGTGCCGGTTGGGGCATTGTCCGCCGATTCATCATCCGACCCGCACGCTTAAAAGGCGAGCAGACCATAGAATCGCTGATTATCCTTCTTTCCGTATTCACCCATCCGTTCGCGTTTCTCTTCAACCAGGCAACGGTTATCGCCAAAGGAGAAGCCCCCGCCGGACTGGGACACAGCCTGCTGCCGCCGTTCAGTTCCTGGCTGAGCCATCTTTTCACCGGTAGTTCCATGGCCGTCATTCAGAACTGGCATATCGGGTTTTTCTGGGCAGACTGGATTACCGTGCTGTTGGTCCTGGTTTATATCCCGTATTCGAGATATATGCACGTCATCGCGGCTATTTTCAACGGCATTTTCCAGCCGCAAACGCCCAAAGGCGCTTTGAAACCTATCGATCTGGAGCATGCTGAATTTCTGGGTACCCCGACCATCGATAAACTGACCTGGAAACAGGACCTGGATTTATATGCCTGCGTGGTTTGCGGCAACTGCCAGGAACTGTGCCCGGCTTACAACACCGGCAAACCGCTGAACCCGAAAAAAGTAATTCAGGACCTAAAAAAGCAGCTGCTGAAAGCCGGCCCGGAATTAGTGAAAGCAAAAGCCAAAGGCCAGCCGGTGCCGGAGGAATTTAATATTACTTTGGCCGGCAATGTTATTTCTGAAGATGAAATCTGGGCCTGCACCACTTGCGGCGCCTGCGATACCGTCTGTCCTGTCTGGGTGCAGCACATCGATAAAATTATTGACCTGCGGCGCAACCTGGCAGAACAATCCAATCTGCCGGAACTGGTCAAGAGCACGTTACAAAGCATCGAAAGACGCGGGCACCCCTGGCGCGGGACGACTTTGAACCGGACGGATTGGACGAAAGGTCTGAATATCAAAACTCTGGCGGAAGACCCGAAAGTGGATATCCTTTATTGGGTTGGCTGCACGGAGGCGCTGGACGAACGAGGGATTAAAATTGCGCAGTCGTTCGCCAAATTGATGCAGCAGGCCGGGGTAAATTTCGGCATTCTCGGTACCGAAGAAAGCTGCTGCGGCGACCCGGCCCGGCGTTTAGGCGATGAAATGACCTACCAGGCGCAGGCACAAAAAAATATCGAAGTGTTAAAGGGCTATAACGTCAAGAAAATAGTTACCGGCTGTCCACACTGCTACAACACGATTAAAAATGAATATCTGCAATTCGACGGGAATTTTGAAGTTATTCATCATACCGAACTGATTGCCAACCTGCTGAAAGAAGGTAAACTCAAAATTGGCAAGGGTAATTACCAGAGCATCACGTATCACGACCCATGTTACCTGGGACGGCACAACGATATTTACCGGCAACCGCGTGAAATACTGAAAAAGCTGCCGGATACAAAACTGGTGGAGATGGAAAAGAACAGGAAACGTGCTTTCTGCTGCGGCGGGGGCGGCGGGAGATTGTGGCTGGAAGAACGCATCGGGCAGCGTATCAGTGAAAACCGCGTGGACCAGGTGATCATGACAAAAGCGGAGCTTGTTGCTACAGCCTGCCCCTATTGTTTGCAAATGTTCGAGGACGCGATTAAAACTAAACAGGCGCAGGACAATTTGAAAGTTAAAGACATCGCCGAACTCATTGCAGAATCAAACAAGGTATAATCCCGATTATTCCTACCTGCAAATAAGAATGAGGGAAGGTCATCGTAACCTTCCCTCATTCTATCCCGCCGATTGATATTTTATATGCATCACTACAATTGCTTATTTCGCTGCGACGACTTCAATTTTAATTAATTTCTTGACCCATAACGATGATTGTGTTACCCGTTTCTGACAGGTCATGATGCCGAATTCGAAGGGGCCGTTATCGCCGGTAAGCATTGCGCCGTCTTTTTCATACGCCACGAAAACTTGAGGTGTCATCTCGGCGGCAGTTGATTGCTGGCCGGTGGAACTGTCATAAAGTATGAAATTATCCGCAGTGACCTGCTGATAGGATAAAGTTTCCGAATAATTATCAGAACCGGTGATTTTAACTTTCTGGTCCGATGTTATCCCTCCTACGGCATTAAGTAACGTTGTAAGGGCTACACCCTGATATGTGTAAGGGCCATTAATACTATTGTCCGGAGCGATTTGCCCGCCGTAGCCGCTAACCGCTGGCAACGCCTCTAAATCAGCCAGGGAATAGGTCTTTGTCTGGTTTGCTTCAACCACAGTCAATACAGTTGGGCTGGAAGCAGTTACTGGTGTGGCGGGCGCTTTTGCAGTTGACTGGCTACAGGAAGCAAATGTTAGCGCAATCACGCCCAAAACAGGTATCAATGACAGCGTAATTTTCTTTTTCAATTTTTACTCCGAAACGGGTATAACTCAAAACGTTTTTTTCGCAATTATATGCCGGTATTTTATAACGAAACTCATCACAAATTGTTCTTATTTTATTAAAACAATTACCTACCTGTCAATGTCAAAGAATACTAAACATAATTATTTTGCTTTACAACGATAAATCGAGGGTATATTATCAGGTTAAAATCAAATCATAATTTGTTCCGGGAGGTTAATTATATGGCAGCATACAAGATGTGGATCGGCGGAAAATGGATTGATGCCGTTTCGGGCAAAACATATCCCGTTTACAATCCGGCGAACGGGTTGGAAATTGCGCAATTATCGCTTGGTGGAAAAGAAGAAGTGGATAAAGCCGTCGAGGCTGCAAGAAAAGCTTTTCCGGTCTGGTCAAAAAAGTCGCAGGCTGAGCGATCTCAAGTCGCTATGAAAATCGCTAATATCCTCCGCGAAAACGCCAAAGAATTAGGCATGATTGATACTATCGACCACGGCACACCGGTGAAAACCGCAACCGCGATAGTGGCGGGTAAAGCGGTGAATTTTGAGTGGGCCGCTTACAATTCCCGTTCGCTGATGGGACACACTGTTCCGCAAAGCCCCAACGAACTGGCATACCTGCAGCATGAACCCATCGGAGTGTGCGCGTTAATTACGCCGTGGAACTTTCCACTATCCATGATTCTGGTGAAACTGGCACCGGCGCTTACGCTGGGGAATACCTGCATTATCAAACCGCCAAGTATCGATTCGATGGCAGCGCTGAAACTGGCCGAACTACTGGAGAAACTGGAGATGCCGGCAGGCACTGTGAACGTAATTACCGGCCCCGGCGGCACCGTCGGGGAAGCTTTAGCGGCACACCGCGGCGTGGACATGGTCTCATTCACCGGCAGTTGTGAAACCGGGAAGCAAATTATGTCGCTGGCCAGTCGGACGGTCAAACGGCTGCACCTGGAGCTGGGTGGCAAAAACCCGGTGATTATTCTGGACGATGCCGATGTTACGGCCGCCGCCAATCAGATGGCAGCCCGCCAATTTTCAAATTCCGGACAAATCTGCGCCTGTCCCGGCCGGTTCTACATCCACGAGAAAGTCTACGATGAATTTGTGGAAAAGTTTGTTACAGCTACAAGTAAACTGGTAGTCGGTGACCCCATGGATGAGAAAACGGACCTGGGTCCGCTGGTCAGCGTCGAACACCGCGACCGCGTGGAAGGCTACATCAAATCCGGTCTGGATGAAGGCGCACAAATTATTCTCGGCGGGAACCGCCCGGCTGCGGCGGCAATGAACCGTGGCAGCTACGTCGTGCCGACAATTTTTACCAACGTCACGCAGCAAATGAAAATCGCCCGGGAAGAAATCTTCGGCCCGGTGGCTGTGTTTATGGAGAAATTCAACTCTGACGATAAAGTCATCGAAATGGCCAACGACAGCACCTTCGGGCTTTGTTCCTACATCTGGACGAAGGATATGGCGAGAGGAATGCGGTTTGCGAATGAAATCGCCGCAGGGACGGTGTGGTTAAGCAATGCTTTGACGCTGGCGCCGGAATTACCCTGGACCGGCTACAAAGAGAGCGGCATCGGGGAAGAAAATTCTTTGTACGGTCTGCTCGAATATACCAATCTTAAGCGGATTCACGTCGATTTGACAAAACCAAAGTAATAAAATAATAAATAGTAACATTTTAGTGTAAATCTGCCGGCAAATCATTTGTTATCCGGCTTGCTCGTAACCGGGAACATTTATCGTATCCGGGGTACGCGTAAAAAATAGTAAATAATGGTTGAAACGATATTTCTTTACCTGTGGAAGGCAATCCTCACCACACTGGTGCAAATCGGTATCTTCTTCGTGCCCGGTTTGATATTTACTTTAGTGGTCAATTATACTTCCACTGTGCTGCAGCGGCGAGCGCTGCTGACTATCGGACGCGGTTGGTTCCTTGGGTTATTCGGCTGGCTGGGAACGATAATTCATGAACTGGGTCATGCGTTTTTTTGCATAGTCTTCCGCCATAAAATAACAGAGATGAAATTATTCGACCCGGACCCGGAAACGGGCACCCTGGGTTACGTCCGGCATACATATGAACCGTCCAGTCCGTATCAAACAGCCGGCAATTTTTTTATCGGCATCGGGCCGATATTCACCGGTGTGGTCTTGATCTATCTGGCTTTATTTTTGCTGTTACGGCTGAATCCTTTTAACTTTGTCGCTAATTCCGGTTTGCCATCGTCCGGTATTTATTCCTGGAATTCTTTATACCAGGTTTTACAATCTCTACGAACAACGTCTTTAAATTTGGTTTCAGGAATTTTTGCCGCTCATAATTTTACGACCTGGCAGCTTTACTTGTTTGTTTATCTTACTTTCACCATCGGTAGTTCTATAATCCTCAGTCCTGAGGACATCAAAGGTGCTTTGAATGGACTGAGCGTTATATTAGTTCTGGTATTTATCTTTAATCTGGCCACGGTTTGGGCCGGCGATTTCACAGGAAATATTTTTACCGCAACGCTCAGCTACTTTTTAATTTTTTATATCGCGTTTTTATTGATTTTGGTGATGGATATCATTGTGTTCTTGTTACTGCTGCCTTTTTCGTTGTTACAACGGAGTTCTGGAAAGGTTTAAAGGCGTCGCCGGGTTTTTCCGGCTTAACAATACAGATAATTGTTTTCGGTATCAGCAAGTTTTGAAATAATTACGGTGGGATAAAAAGTGAGATGTTATTGGGTAGACCGGTGGTTTGGTCTACCCAATAACATCCTATTAAAGAGTTTGGACGTTTTGTCCTCTTCTCAGTACCGGGATTTGATGACTACCGGGTCCATGAATTATGGAATTGGGGTTTCGCAGTTTGTTGTGTCCGCTGCGGAGTGGTATTGAAGGTCGGGGTAGTCGGGACATGCCGCTGGGTATATTGCGCGCGGCGCAAAAAGGCCGGAACATCGAGTTGTTCTTCTTTATCGCCTTTCATGTTCTGTAAATAACCGGTGATTTCTGCTTCGTTGCTGGTATTGCCGGACAGAGATGAAGCCTGAAAACCGGTGGCAATTAAAGTAATCTTGATATCTTTATCCATCGTGCTGTCGCGTACGACGCCGAAGATGATGTTGGCATCCGGGTCGACAGCCTGCTTGATAATTTCAGCCGCCTGGTTAACTTCGAACAGGGAAAGGTTGTCGCCGCCGGTGACGTTGAATAATACGGCTTTGGCTCCGGAGACGGATACATCCAGTAACGGGCTAGCTAATGCAGCTTGGGCCGCATCCACGGCGCGATTCTCGCCGCTGCCTTTACCGATGGACATCCAGGCCGGGCCGGCATCTTTCATGATTGCACGGACATCAGCGAAATCCAGGTTAATCATACCGGGAACGGTGATAACCTGAGCGATAGCCTGTACACCATTTGCAAGGACTTCATCCGCCAGACGGAAGGCAGCATCGACGCCGGTCTTCTGGTCGCACATGGTGAACAGTCGATCGTTCGGGATAATAATCATGGTATCAACGAAAGGCATCAACATCTCAATGCCTTCCTCAGCATTCTTCATGCGGTGTGAACCTTCAAATCCGAAGGGTTTGGTAACTACGGCGATGGTTAATGCGCCACAGCTCTTGGCAATTTCGGCTACGACTGAGGCTGACCCTGTCCCCGTGCCGCCGCCCATACCGGCTGTTACGAAAACCATTTCCGCACCGTTTACAACTTCTTTAATTTCATCGCGGCACTCTTCGGCTGCTTTATGTCCGACAGTATGGTCGCCGCCGGCGCCCAAACCGCCGACTAATTTTTCACCGAGCTGAATTCTGACCGGCGCTTCGGCAATTGCCAGGGATTGAGCATCCGTATTCATCGCGATAAACTCTACTCCGGCTACGCCGTCCCGCACCATACGGGTTACCGCATTGGACCCGCCACCGCCGAGCCCGACTACTTTGATTCTGACCGAACTGGCGGAAAAATTAGATCTTGCCATGTTTTGTTACTCCTCCAATTAAAATTTATGTATTTTTTAAGCTACAGGTCTCGATATCAGCGGTAAATATTATCCTTTATTGAAATTATATTTGAGTATTAATCAAATACGCTTCCCATGTATGCTGATAAAATTTCCGCCTAATATATACTCTGTGCTTAATGTACCTATTTTTATTCTAAATCCCAATATACTCATGTCAATAGGGAAGACCAGATATTTTTATGATATTTTCAGCTTTGCTTTACAGGGTAAAAAACGTAGTATACGATAAGGATATTGGTTAAGTATTTTCCAATCCGCAGGAGGTCCTTAAAATGCAGTCAAATAAAAGAATTGCGATTCTCAGCGGCGGTGGCGATTGCCCCGGCACCAATGCGGCCATTCGCGCGATTACCAAGAAAGCAATACTCGAATGCGGGTACGAAGTTATCGGTATCATGGATGGTTTTGACGGCGCGATGCATAACCGTTTCCGGACACTGCATTATGACGATGTTTCCGGGATTCTGACGCTTGGCGGCACTATCCTGGGAACTTCGAACATTTCCAATCCCTATAAACATGCTGTGAAAAGAGGCGAAAGCATAGAGTTTGAGGATATTTCGCAAACGACGATTGCGAACATCGAAAAATTGAATATCGATTGCCTGGTTTGTATCGGTGGCGACGGCACGCTGGACATTGCCAACCGGCTTTTTCACGATGGCATCCCGCTCGTCGGCGTACCGAAAACAATTGATAACGATTTGAAAGGCACCGACATCACTTTCGGCTTCGATACGGCCGTCACCATCGCCACCGAAGGAATTGACCGGCTGCACAGCACCGCCCAATCCCATCACCGGGCGATGATTGTAGAAGTAATGGGACGGAACGCCGGTTGGATTGCCTTACACGCCGGAGTTGCCGGCGGCGCTGATATTATTTTAATTCCGGAAATACCCTACGACCTCAACACCATCGTCGAAAGAGTAAAGGAACGGAATAGAAAAGGAAAAAGGTTCAGCATCATCACGGTGGCGGAAGGTGCCAAACCGAAAGGCGGAGAGGCCGTGGTGCAGCGGGTGGTTAAAGAGGCGACAGACCCGGTCCGCCTCGGTGGTGTGGGCATGGTCCTGGGTTCGCAAATTGAAGATATCACCGGTATCGAAACGCGGACTGTCGTCATGGGACACCTGCAGCGCGGCGGCACGCCGACGCCATTCGATAGAATATTAGCCACAAGACTGGGCACCAAAACCGTCGAAATGATTGAAAATAAAAATTACGGGTATATGGCTGCTACCAAAGGTAATGCAATAATCGAAGTATCGCTGACAGATGTGATCGGCGGTTTAAGAACTGTCAATCTAAACGACCCTTTGGTACAATCGGCCCGTTCCATTTCCACCTGTTTCGGGGATTGAAGAAATTCACGTATTGTTTTTACGTATCGGCTGCAGCAGATATTCCAGACCGTTGAGCTTGATTTCATAGAGCAAGGCCAGCAGCATGCCGATATGCCCCGGCGGGAAACCTTTGCGGGAGAACCATGCCAGGTATGGTTCCGGCAAATCACAAAGCAGGTAATTTTTATATTTGCCGTACGGCATGCGTGCACGCACCAATTCTAATAATATCTGAGAATCAAAAGCAGGCATATTATTTGTTTCCATGCGCCCTCAATGTAACGGCCTGGCCGACCAGAACGAAAAGTTCATCCATTGGGATAAGTTCTCTGGTCTTGGCTAGAAATCCTGATTTATGTGCGAAGGCGATTTGTGGATTACCGGCGATTAAATTAAAGTCAACCGGGACGCCATCGTAGCGGAAAAGCCGCCAGCCGCTGCCAGTCCTGTCCAGCGAAATGACGATATCCGGCGGATTTTTCTCCAACCGCCGGTATTCATCCAGACCGGCGGTTTCTTTCGTCTCCGCGAACATCGCCGGCAAACCGGTAATCACGAGTCTTTTAGCTTTTTTCCAGTAATCAATCTGTTTTTTAAGACTTTTTGCCTCATTAATCAATCTGCTGCCGTAATCCCGCAGCATGGCAACACATTTATCCGGCTCTGCGGCAAATCTGGTTACCAGCCAGCTTTCTACCGGGTTGCGGTTGACCAAATCATCGCCGGCATGAAATATTTCCGAACTTTTGACCGGCCCGATGCGGTCGACGCTGTCTTTGAACCACCACCAGGGCAGCACCGACATGGTTTCCGTCAGTCCCAGATAATTCGCTACCAGCACAAATGATGCCGGGCAATCCAGCGACTGATGATGGTCGAAATTACGTTTCGCCGGTTCGAGCCGCAACCCAATATCGATTACCCAGATATCGGGATTATCCAGCTCAGCCGGCGCGGGTTCCCGCCGCTCAACCTGGAATTGCATACCTTTATTTTCGGCCAGGATAAAAGCGATAGCCGTGACTTCATCAAAATGAGCGCTGCCCGGGTGAGTAATAATTAATTGTACTTCCATCGTTATTTATTATCATATCAGTGTAAACCGGTGTTTACCATCTTGGCTAAAGAATCGTGTTGTCAGACGCGATATTTTTCATGCATACCATATTACTTTTATATCTCAAACCGTGTAGTTAATACTGCCGATTTAATTTTAAATTTGGAACTTTCAGCTCACAATAATGAACCCATTACTCTGTTTTCAAATTTTATTTAGTGCCAGAATATTCTTAATAACCGGTAAAGAATTTTTCCGTTCACAGGTATTTTATGCACAACATTTACATTATGTATAGTAATAGCTAATCTGCCAACAGGGAATTTTATATTAAATTATTTGCTTACAACCATGAAAATGATAAAGAAGCATATGAATAATCAAACGATACCCGGCAAAAATTCCCCCCCAAAATCCTGGATTCGAAACAGACAGTATCAAATCCGGCGGTACCTGTGTCCAAACATCTCACCCGCAAAAAAAATACTCAATTCGAAGATGAAAGACTTTACAAAACTATTTTTGAATCTGCCAGTGATGCTATTTTAGTCATCGATAAAAATGGGGAAATAATCAATTTTAATGACAGACTAGCGGAGATCGGAGGTTATAAAAGAGCGGAATTATCAGGAAAAAATATCCGGTCATTGACCCGCATCATAACTGCTGACAGCCTGAATATTATAGTCAGCAACTTTTTTAACCGAATGGCTGGCTTAGATGTTCCACCTTATGAAATTGAAGTACTAAACAAAAATGGCGACGTCGTCAATATTGAGATAAATGCAAGGCCGCTGAAAAAAGGAAAAAACATAATCGGTGACTTGGTGCTTTTACGTGATATTACCGCCCGCAAAAAGACCGAAAAGGCACTAAAGGTAAGCGAAGAGAATTACCGTTTGATTGTAGAAAATACTCAAGATCTCATTTTTATCGAGAATGCTGCGGGAGAAGTCACTTATATATCCCCTTCCATTAAAAATATGCTCGGTTACGAACAGTCCGATATTATTGGTCATTCCTTCCGTTCGTTAATCCACGCCGATGACAAATCCGGACTGGAGAAAGCCATTAAGCATAACATCATTCATGGTTATCAGAACACCGGCGGTGTTGAATTCCGCGTCCGAAATATCACCGGTGAGTGGCGTTGGTACATCGGAAGAGGGAATGCGGTACATGATGCAAATGGTAATTTTGTTAACTTCATCGGTATTGCTAATGATATCACAATCCGCAAACAGGTTGAGCAGGCTTTATTCGCTTCGGAGCAAAACTTCCGCAGCTCTCTGGATAGCTCCCCGATGGGGGTTCGCATCGTTGATGCGGAATGGCATACGGTATATGCGAACCAGGCATTGCTAGACATACTCGGTTATAAAAATATCGAAGAATTGAGAGCAAGTCCGCCTCAACAACACTATACTCCGGAATCACTTGCTGGTTTTATCAGGTATAAAGAGCAGTCTTTACGCGGCGAACCACTCCCGCCCGAATTGAAAATAGATATTGTTCGCCGGGACGGTTCAACCAGACATATCCAGCTGTTCGCGAAGACTGTTCTCTGGAACGGCAGGCAGCAGCAGCAGTTTCTCTATAATGACATCACCGAACAAAAAGAAATCGAAGTGGCATTAAAGGAATCCGAGGAAAAATATCGCACGATATTTGAATCTGCCTATGAAACTATCATTCTGATCGATACCGAGGGCAGAATACTGGACTTCAATAACAGACTGCTAAAAATCAGCGGATATACCAGAGATGAACTGATAGGTAAAGAAATTTACAAATTAACTGATTTATTGGGCAAGGAAAACTTATCGATTCTCGTGACGAATTTTTTAAAAGTGTTATCCGGGTCAGCGATGGTAACCTACCAGGTACAATTATCTCTGAAAAATGGTGAATTGGTTTATCTTGATATCAACGGGGTACCCATCAAAAAGGATGGGAAAGTAGTCAGCGTGCTGGCATTTTTTAGAAATATTACCGAACGCATGCAGGCCGAGTTACAAATCAAAGAACAAAGGGAATTGACGGACAGCGTGCCGCCCGTGTCGTTCGGAATATGCTCTCTTTTGCGCGCTCTCCCAATCTGACAAATGAAAGTATTGATATTAATGCGATTATCGCCCAGGTTTTAACTTTGCGTACTTACGAACATCGGGTCAATGACATCGAAGTTACTTATCACTTCGGTTCCAATCTGCCCAAAATAGTTGCCGACCAATTTCATATACAACAGGTATTCATCAATATCGTGTTGAATGCAGAGCAGGCAATGATTGAGTCGCACGGTCATGGTAAATTAACAATCACGACCGAACTGCTTAAAGGTTTCATCAGGATTTCTTTTGCTGATGACGGCCCGGGCATCCCGCCTGATGTTATCAACCGGATTTTTGACCCCTTCTTTACCACGAAGGAAGTTGGCAAAGGGACCGGTCTCGGGCTGAGTATCTGCTACGGGATTGTCACCAAACAAGGCGGCAGGATATACGCGAAAAGTCCGCCTGGTAAAGGAGCCATTTTCATTGTCGAACTGCCTGTTAATGCTCGTGATACAAGGAAAGAATAATTTGAAAGCTGAAAACAGTAAAAAAAGAATCCTTGCCATCGAGGATGAACCGATAATCAGCCTGATATCAGTGCGGATTTTAAAGGCGGAAGGGTTTAGGGTGGATGTTGCCGCTAACGGTCTGATAGCAAAAGGCATGGCTAACAAGGTTGTATATGATTTGTATCTGAGCGACATCAGAACGCCGACGATGAACGGCATGGAATTCTATGAGTATCTGCGGCGGGAACATCCGGGTCTTGAAACGAGAGTCATCTTCACCACCGGCGATACGATGAATCATGAAGTCAAGACTTTTTTAAGCAACAAGAATAATCTTTTCCTCGCTAAACCATACACCCCGGAAGAACTGAGAACCGTAATTTACACCGCCCTGAAAAAAAACGGCGGAGTTGAGATGCCCTTCTCATGCCTGGCTATTTAACATTAACGTAAAGTATATTTTTAATTTTTATTTTAGGAGCGAACATTGAATAATATTTTAGAACTAAAAACCGGTAGCGAACTCTCACAATCTCAGAATGTGCCAGATAACAAACTGTGTACAACCTTAGCAGAAATTGACCAACAACTTCAATTGCTTCAGGCGAACAAAGACAAATGGGTACAGACCGGTATCGAAGAGCGTATTAAAATTCTGGATAAAATCAGACGGGACATGAAACCGGTATCCCCCGATTGGGTCAGATTAAGCATGGCAGCAAAGGGTATTGTTCCAAATACTTTTCCCGAGCAGGAAGAGAAAATATTCCTGGGAAGTATTTTCGGGCTGATAACCGTGCTGCGTAAATCGATGTCAGATATTAAACGATACGGCCGTCCGCATATTCCCGGTCCTGTTGAGGTTCTTCCTAACGGGCAAGTGTGTGCAAAAGTCTTCCCGCAAAAGAAAGCTGACACTATGATGTTTCCCGGTGTTTCTGCCGAAGTGTTAATGCAACCTGGTGTCGCTATCAGTGAAATGGTCCAATCCCAGGCCAAAATGTACACAAATCAGCATTATCCCGGAGCCGTTAGCCTGGTACTTGGGGCCGGGAATGTGTCATGTCTCCCTATTACCGATATCATGTATAGACTTTTCGTCGCCGACCGTGTCGTCGTCCTGAAACTCAACCCGGTTAATGACTATCTGGGACCGCTGATTGAAAAAGGGTTCCGCGCTTTGATAAATCCAGGGTTCTTACGCATCGTCTACGGCGGGGCAGCAGAAGGCAATTACCTTTGTAATCACGCACTGGTGGATGAAATTCATCTGACCGGCTCGGACAAAACGTTTGAAACGATAATATTCGGCCCGGGTACCGGAGGGTCCGAACGCAAAGCGCAGAAAAAGCCTTTGATAACGAAACCGGTCACCGGTGAGTTAGGAAATATTACGCCGGTAATTATCGTGCCGGGGCCATGGAGCGCAGAAGATATCGGCAAACAGGCCCAAAAAATAACCATCTGGCTGGCTTTTAACGCCGGCTGTAATTGTCTGACCCCCAGGGTCCTCATCCAGGATAAGAATTGGGCACAGCGTGAGTTAATGATTAAAGCAATCGGCGGGGTAATGGCGCATATGGATACACGTAAAGCCTACTATCCGGGCGCAATAGAAAGACACGCCGCGTTTGTTGCGGCACACCCCAATGCCTGTCAATTCGGCGATTCAAGTAACGGACACCTCCCCTGGACAATAATCCCGGATATTGACCCCAAAAATACGCAAGATATCTGTTTTAATACCGAAGCTTTTTGCAGCCTTTTCGCCGAGACAGCCCTTGAGGCCGATGATATCCCCGGGTTTATCGACCGGGCAGTTGATTTTGTTAACGGGACATTATGGGGTACACTGACAGCATCGATTATCGTTCATCCGCAATCGCTGCTTGACCCGAAAATCGCCGCGAGCGTGGAACGTGCTCTGTTGAACCTTCATTACGGCACAGTATGTGTTAACGAATGGGGAGCGACCGGTTATGCTTCAAATACCACACCCTGGGGCGGATATCCCGGCCGCGATATTTACGATATCCAATCCGGTATCGGTTTTGTGAATAATATGCTGATGTTTGATAAACCGCAAAAAGCCATCGTCCGCGGACAATTCTAAGCAATAGCAGCATTTAATACCGGACAGCATATCCGTTTTAGAAAATTTGAAAACTATTGTGCGCATTTCAAGAAAACTCTTCTT
>CAVYZP010000007.1:0-18081 GCA_963772985.1 uncultured Chloroflexia bacterium | reverse complement strand
GGTAGAGACGGAAAAGACTATTTGCCGTGGCCGACCAGTTATATTTTTCCACCGACTGCCGTGCCGATTGCGCCATAGATTTTCGTATTTCATTCTCGCTCATCAGCAAACAGAGATAAGTCGCCAGGACTTCCGGGGAACGTTCATCAAATAGATAGCCGGTTTCGCCGTCACGGACAATCGTGGCCAGACCGCCGACGCGGGAAGCCAATACCGGGGTGCCGGAAGCCAGGGCCTCGACCGCAACCATCCCAAAACTCTCATGGTAGGAGGGGACGACACAAATATCAGCGGCGTTATAAAAGGTCGGCATCCGGTCGTGTTCCACCGGGCCGACAAACCCAACCATACTGCCGATACCCAGGTCGTTGACCAATGAGTTCATTTTTACCATTTCATCTTTTTTCCCGGCATTGCCGCCGACAACTAGCAGCCGCGTGGTGCCGTGATTCGGTAAATAAGTCATGGCATGCAGCAGCAGGTCCAATCCTTTAAACGGCTGGAGGCGGCCGGCAAACAACAGGACGCGGCGGTATTCTTCCAGGGCCAGCTCGCGGCGGGCTTCTTCCCGGTCTGCCGGGTGGAATAAATCTAAATCAACGCCGGCGGGAATCACCCGGATTTTCTGCGGTTGACCGCCGTAAAGATGGATTAAGTTGTTTTTGCCTTCTTCCGTCGAAGTAACAATGCAATCGGCATGTTCCACAATTTCTTTTTCGGCTTGGATGCGTAATTCCGGTTCTTCGGCGGTGCCGGAGGCCCGGTTCTTGACCGCCCCGAGCGTATGGAAGGTAATCACATGCGGAATTTGTAATTGGCTTTTTAATTTTTCGGCCACCAGGCCGGAAGTCCAGTAATGGCTGCGGATAACATCATAGTGCGCTCTGTCTCGCGCCATAAAAGCCTGTAGATTAGCCTGAAATTCGGGCAGGCAATCATAAATTTCGGTTTTAGCAATATCTTTGGCTGCGCCTGCGGGGATGTGGATGAGCCGCGTCCTTTCGTTGATGTTGATAATTTCCGGCTCATCCGGGTCGTGCCGCCGGGCGAAAATATCTACTTCGACGCCCAGTTTATTCATCTCGTGGCTGAGCGCCAGGATATACAGGTTCATCCCGCCGACATCGCCGGTACCCGGAGAACGCTGCGGACAACTGTGAACACTTATTTCGGCGATATGCACCCGTTCAGCTCCTTGAAATTACGCACCGGGAAACGGGCACATCCTGCCCGCCCAGGTCGTACTTATACGGTTCATTACCGGAGAGAAAATCAAAGCGCCTCCGGCCCTTTTTAATTGCATCCTGAATATTATAGACCTCCAGCAGCAGGCTGACACTGAGCGAAGAATAGGCCGGGTCGTAGGCGCTGTTATAGAGGTACCTATCATTATTATAATCGAAACAGAGAGTGGCGCTGACCTGCGC
The DNA here is from genome assembly GCA_963772985.1 of uncultured Chloroflexia bacterium. Taxonomy (GTDB): domain Bacteria; phylum Chloroflexota; class Dehalococcoidia; order Dehalococcoidales; family Fen-1064; genus Fen-1064. The sequence continues at coordinate 16,654 of CAVYZP010000007.1, read as the reverse complement.
TCCGTCCACTTCTAAAAACGACAGGCAGATATTGCCTGCGGCCGCCAGGGAAGTGACCATCGCCGTGAAAAACTCTTTTTTTTGCACGGTCATGAAATCTGCTTTTTCAGGACTGCTCAGTTGGAATAAACGAAAAAATCCTGCCATGGCCTGTGGCATCTGCTCCGGCACTGTGAAATTTAGGTAATTCACCACATTTCCTGTTTCCAGTCGCCGCAGTTTACGCCGGATTTCATGGCGGTCTTTGCCGGTCAGCGAAGCCAGGTAACTTTCCCAATCGGCGGGAAGAAAATGCTGCGGACTGACATTGGTTTGTTGGATTTCGAAATGATATCCCTGCTGCTGAACAAAAGGAACGAAATATTTCAATGTTGCGGATTCCGGCAGCACCGACTCAAGTTCGAGTTTCTGCCATTGCGCTCTGGCGAGATATTCCAGCAAGCGCACGCGAAAATAATCTTCATACCCGGTACGTACAACAAAGTCCATGTAATCGCAAACGTCGCGGCTGCCGATAAATGAAATTATGCCGTCTTTCCTTTGCAGCGGGGCAATGCCGACGAGTTGAGAATCTTGATAGATGGAAAGAAGGATTAATTCGCGGCTGCTGCCGAAAACGTGCCACCATGCTTGTTGCCATTGAGGGGTGAAAAAGATGTGATTGCTGACGCTATGGGCCAGGAGTTCTTGCCATCGATCGCCGAGGTTATCAAAACTTTCAAGCTGTACAGATTCGCCCATTTGGTAATTAGTATAGCATCAATATAGATACCAAACAACAAAAATTCCGCAGTATGAACCACAGAATTTTATACGGGAAAAAGCTGCATAATGATATAAGGTTGTCAGGACCGGATAAATTTTACTTTAAACTTTCCTGACAACCAGAATCTTCAAGTGTAAAGGGGTTTAATAGCGCCGGCCGCCGCGTCCGCCGCCATCCCGCCCGCCGCCACCGCGCTTGTCGCCGTAGCCGCCGCCACCATAACCGCCGCCACCGCTGTAACCGCCACTTCTGCCGCCACCGCTGCCGCCCTCGGTCCGGGGCCTGGCTTCATTGACGACGAGCGTGCGGTCTTTGACCGATTTACCGTTCAGTCCGGCAATGGCTGCATCGGCTTCGGCTTTATTAGTCATTTCGACAAAAGCAAAACCTTTGGAGCGGCCGCTGTATCTATCGGTCACGACGCTGACGGAAACAACTTCACCGAAAGCAGAAAAGTCTTTCTTCAGTTCATCCTCAGTCGTCTCATAAGACAAATTGCCAACATAGATTCTCATACGAACATCCTTCAACTAATTATTCATTCGGGGGAGGGAGAAATGAAAAGGGCATACACAGCCTACTTGCGTAGTCCGTGTATGCCCTATCCGTCAAACCAATCTTATCTCGATGCTCTGACCTTATTGTAGCAATCGCTGCAATAAACAGGTCTGTCGCTGCGAGGTTCAAAAGGCACTTCGGTGTCCTTGCCGCAGGTGGCGCATTTCACGGGGAACATTTGACGCTGACCACCGGTTCTACCATTGCGGTCGGATTTCCTTGCCTGACGGCACGTGGGACAGCGCTTCGGCTCGTTGGTATAGCCTTTAGTCTGGAAGAACTCCTGTTCGTCAGCGCTAAAGGTGAAGTTTGCACCGCAATCGGCGCAGGTGAGCTGTTTGTCCTGAAAACTCATAGATGACCTCCTTCTCTAAAATATTTTAGTTAGAGTTCGGGTCATCCAACACTCAGGGGGATGGGGGTATAAGGTATGTAATGCCCTTCGCTTAACTAATCAACTTTATTATATAACTATTTCAAATCGTTTGTAAAACCGGTGGGCGTGGGATGGGAAATTTACCTCAACATTATGAAAGGCAATGAATATATTTAAACTGAAATTGTTTCCGGTAGAATCCGTCGCTCATACTGATTATCATTCAGGACGCTCCCGCCAGGTTACTTTTTCACCAGTATTATGGTGTTGTTTTCGATACGAAATACCATTTCGGCAGAGACAAAACCGGCTTCATTGAACATTGCAATCTGGTTATCCGCCGTAAAAGGGATATCGAAATGATAAAATTCCCCCGCGGGGATATTCAGCTCGCGCCGTATCCCAACATTTTCGGCGCGCAGTTCATCTTCTGTTGCCTGTTCGGTCACCATATAATCCAATTCGATATAAGAACCATTCGGCTTTAATGCTTTACGGATTTTCTGATATAATCCGACTTTTTCATCGTGTGAAAAGTGATGTAAGGTCTGGCAAGAAATCATCGTATCGAAGGTTTTGTTTCCCAGGTCAATGTCAAAATAGTTGCCGCAGATTAACTTAATGTCTTTATCAGGGTATTTTGGTTTCAACTCATCAAGCATTCTCTGTGTTAAATCGATGCCAACGACCGAGACCTGCGGAAAGCGTTTGAATATCCCATCCAATTCCAGCCCGGTGCCGCAGCCGAGGTCAAGGATTTTGGCTGTATGCGCTGGAATCAATTCCGCCAGTTTTTGGCAGCCCTCTTTGAAGCCTTTGATATCATTTAGCATATGGGCATCATAGCCATCAATGCGGGCCTCAAAAAAATCGGTCATTTTTTCGAGTTTCGCCGGGCTATGTAGAGGGTCGCTGTCAGTTATCAATACTTCCGCCTGATTTCCATAATAATTGCAATCCAGCCGTTGGGCCGCACGGCTTCGTGTGTTTTGACAAAACCGGCTTTCTCGTAACACCGGATGGCGGGCTTGTTGAATTCAAAAACAGTTAATTCCAGTGTGTTGAGCGGCATTTCGGCGAAAACTTTGTTAACCAATAACTGCAAGGCTTCTGTTCCGTGACCTTTGCCTGTTTGTGCGGGGTCAATTAAAAAATGGCCGATAACAGCCCGTTTCGCGATAATGTCGATTTTCGACAGCTCAATTGTGCCAATAATACTTTCATTCATCCAAATGCCGAATATTCTATAATCCTTACCGCCGCTGGAAACGAGCCGTTCTGTAATCTGTTCTGCCGTCAGCGGATAACGATAGCCCCGGCCGGCCCATTGCATCAGAAAGTCAACGTCCTTCCCGTTGTTCCAGGCGACAATGTAGCCGGTATCTTTGGTTTCTAGCGGCATAATGCGAATAATGTGTATCTTTTCTTTTCTCAATAATGATAAAGCCGGATTTCATTATACAACAAAATATATCTGATAGAACGGATTATTACACGGGATTCAATGATTGGAATTTGAAATTTGCTTGATACTTGAATCTTGATTATTGAAGCTCGGGCGGGGTGGCCGGCTTGCGGGGCGAATTTGATGGAGATGAGATATCAATAGGTAGAACCTTCGAACTTTCTTTTTCTTATCTTTTTTGTTGCTCGATTTCTGTTAGGGCAATAACCAAAAGGTCATTGGTGCAAATTCAACCCCGCTACCAAATTTATCGCAATGTGACTTAATGGTAAAAGCGGCAGTCCGCGAAAATGCCTGGTAAAAGCCCGCGGGATAGGCCGGTTCCTGTGTCAACAGATTCAACAAGACCTCAAACGCCGTCAAATTTGGAAAAGTCGATAGGTGAATTCACTAAAATGTGTGCTGTTTATACTCTTCTAGGGTTTAATACACCTGATGCAAGCGTTAGCGAGAATGTCATTCAAAAAGTTCTGTTCAATATCCACGAGTTTACGATATCGTACCGCCAAAGATACGGGTATAAATGGTTACATATTGTTGGGCATGCGAATAAAGTTTAGACTCTTTCAGATTTATATAAATACGCACCGATATTCACCAAGATTAGATTATTTATCAACAAACCGGGTCATAAATCATGTTCTTCATAAGCTTGCTCTTCGTCGTCATCGGCCTCTTCGCTGGAATCTTCAGCTGAATCCGCATATGACGGGGATTGTTCGATGAATTCCTCGGAGACTTTTTTCCGGTACTCACCTCTAATATCGTCTAGGTCAGCGTTGGGGTTATCCCTGGATATCACTTCCCGCAATTCCTCTTCGGAATCGGCGATGGGAGTAAAAGCGACATCTCCCGAAGGTCCTTCCAGACGCTCGAACCAACCCATTTTAGTCCAGACGAATATTCTTCCCTGCTCCGGGTTATCCGGATCAGTGCCTAAGATTTGAATTTTAGCGCCGCGGGACTCCTCCCGCTCGGAATTTTGATCATTATTACTCATAGTACACCTTCAGAGTAAATTTTACTTCCGTATATTTTTCTGCGAATAACTTAATAAAAATGCGTCCACAGACCACAACTTATCCCAACCTTCCCTAATTATGATATACACAGGATTACAAAGGCATAAACAAAAAAGAAAATACATGACAAATTAATTACAAATGGGCCTCAACTTCATTATTGGAGGTACTCATCCATTGAAAATCAAGTGCCGCGATAAACAATTGAGCAGTACACATCTCAAAAAACCGTGTAAAATAATGCTAACGCTGTGGAAGGCAGGTTAAGAATGACTACTAAAATGAAACTCTGGAGTCTGGTAGCTATCGGGGTTGCGATTACAATATTCTGGGCCATGTTATCCATGATTTTTGAATCGGTAGTCTTCCGACCCAGAAGCGGATGGACTTTTTTACCCTGGTATTTTTGTGATATTGTCGCAACTCTCGGGGGCATCGCGACATTTGTTTTTTTCTATATCAGGGTAACTAAGACATAGTGTGCACCTAATTAATTGTCGCCGCCGGTTGTTCAGGAAGGACTGGAGGGAAATGAAATTGGGTCGGATACTAAAAGTAGTCACCGCCCCTTTATCACAAATAATCCGAAACAAAATTTTTTGTATCGGCTGCCGTGGTTAAAAATTCTGACTTTACTTATAAAGGAGGGCCTGAAATGGACTGGATAGACAATAATATTGCGGTTGGCTCTCTGCTTGATGCGGAGGAAGTTGTCACTCTGATGAAAAAGGATGTTGACCTGATTCTTGACGCCCGGTTATGTTTTACCCATTATCCCATCGTGCCGATCGCAGAGAAGATAATTACCCACGCGAATTTCCTGCGGGTACTTTCGGAGAATGGGGCCAGAACTCTTATTCACTGTGTCTGGGGAGTTGATCGTACGCCCTTTCTGGCGATGGTCTATTACGCGGGCAAGTACGGCGTTCCATACCGCGATGCCTACGAGTTGGTGAAATCGAAGCGCCCCGCTACCGTTTACCACCCGGACTGGATTGCTGTTCTGCCCGCCTTAAAATCCTGAGTTTGCGAAAAAGAAAACAGCCGGTGAGGTTATCGATATTTAGGATTATTTATGGATATTTTCTACAGCTTTTATACGGTCCTGTAACAGGTCCCCGTAATAAGGGACTTTGGGCATTTGCCTCTTAATATCGGCCAAATCATCTTTGATGTCACTTAATTATTTTTCCAGGCGTTTCAAGACTTGAATCAATTCTTTATTGTCGCCGTCAATCATTTCCCCATCCGGTCTCCGAAATTTTCAATAGTATCAACATTTTCGGGGCATCGGACAAATCTCTTAACTACCCCTCCACGTTTCATTCAAATTTCACGTTTTATCCGATGTTATCCGGTGACAGCAGTCCGCCGGAAAGCACCATTTTCATCGCATCTTCAATCGTCATTTCCGTATCAATTATTTGTTCCTGGGACAGCAGCACCAGAAACCCGGTCATCGGGTTAGGGGTATGCGGGATAAACAGCGGAATCTTCTTTTCCCCTTTGAAATCAACCGGCTTGCCGGTAACGAAAGCGACAGAGTACATATTCACCTTGGGAAACTCTACAATCACCACTTTCTTGAAAGGCACACCCTGCAGCCGGCGAAAAGAATCCATAACCTGTCTGGTCGCGGTATAAATATATTTGACTACCGGAGTCCGGGACATGCCGGCGTCAAACCATCGTAACAAACTTTTACCTAACACATTGGTGGCAAGTAAACCGAGCAGGTAGACTAAAATAATCAGCGCCACCAGCCCCACTCCGGGCAGCGTCCTCCCGACGATTATTTTAACAATCGGCTGGAAGATGCCGTCGAGCGATACGAAAAGGAATTTTAGGACAAAATAGGTCGCCACCAGGGGGATTGCCGTAAGGATTCCGGCCAGGAATACGTTCCTGAGATGTCTTAGTACCCCGCCTTTACGTTTTGGATTCGTATTTTCCATGCCTCACCTCCTAGATGAATCATTTACGGTTTTTGAATTTTTATTACATTCCATCGAGATTGTCCGGAGTTCCAGGTCATTTGGCGGAACTCAGCATCATCTTCGACGGTAAAAGTCGCGCTGTGTCTCATATCCCCATCATTGAGTAAAAACAATAAATCCGGAGACCTTTGAAAAAGGGGTAAATGCGTATGGCCGAACACGATCCCCCTGCATGCCTCATGTTCCTTTTGCACTTTTTGTTGCAGATGGATTAAGGCCCTGGATTGCACCAGATAAACCAGCATAATATAACGCTCGGTGATGAAATTCATTTTAAGGTTGCTGGGAGTCAATTTTTTCTGCGGCAGATGATTCCACAGCCACATCAGCCGGTGCGGGATATATTGCACTGACGGGTCGTATTCATGTCCATGGCAATACCAGATGCCGTCTGCCATAAATGGCTCGATTAGCTTGATGGGGCTAACCGGATTGCCCAGACCGGGATTGTCCCGGTATTTTTCCAGTACGTGGTCATGGTTTCCCGGTAGCAATTTGGTTGGAATTTGTCCGGCGAGATCGCGAAATTTCCGCGTCATCGGGTGCTGCAGGCAATGTTCAAAACCGTTTTCATACATATGGAACCAATCGCCCAGTCCCCAGATTTCATCACCGGGTTTAGCCTCCCGTTGAATATAAGCTATCGCCTCGTCCATCGCATCATATTGGGCATCTTTGTGCCCGATATGCAAGTCGGAAAGGATAAATTTCTTCAACCTGCCCCTCCTTTTTAATTTTGAAATAAGATAAATTCGAGCACATAACCGGGTGTGTAATTATTCAAGCACTTTTTATCGTGTTTTTAAAGCACGCCTTACGTGAGTTAATTTTTAAGAAAAAGCGGTTATATCCCTGAACCCGGCGCCTGTCATCGGAACATAAAATAATTAAAACAGCTTAAACACTGCTTTTAGCAGCCAGATGATAATTAAAATCACGGCCACAACCAGCGCGATATGAATCAGTGCCCCGATGCTCTTGAAAAAGATAAATCCAAGCAGCCATAAAACCAAAAGGATAATGCCGATAACTAATAAAACTCCCATATTGCCTCCCTTTATTCATCGGTGCTGCTGTCTGCAGCCGCCGGTGCCCGCGAACGGCTATATTGAAAAGTGAATTCCGCGCCCAGAATCAAAATGAATGCCGAATAATAAATCCAGACCAGCAGGATAACAAACGAAGAAATAGTACCGTAGATTGCCTGGTAATTGGCGAAATGCTCCAGATAGAAAATGAAAAGAGCCCGTGCGATTTCGAAAAAGACTGCCGCCAATACCGCTCCCGGCCAGATGTCGCGCCAGCGTGTCTTGGTGTTGGGCACAAATTTATAAAGTAATAAGAATATCGCCAGCATCAGCAGGAACGCGATTAGTTTCGCGCCCAGATTCACCACCGCTAAGTTGCGGTCGGGTAGGTTCAACGCATTACCCATAAAACTGATGAATGTGCTGGCTCCCAGTGAAAGCAAAAACAGAATCCCTGTACCGATTACCATTCCGATTTCACTGGCTTTTCTAATGAAAAAATGACGTTGCTTATTGATATTCCAGGCGCGGTTTATCGCCAGACTGATGGAACCGAACAGTGCGCTCGCGCCCCAAAAAAGTATGACGATGCTGAGAATACTCATGACACCGCGTAACCGGATAATGCCGCTAATATTTTCTTTTAATATGTTGGTTGCGCCGGGGATGTTGTTCCCGACAAAATTCAGCAGGGAGTTTTGCAGATTGACCGACGGCAGGAAAAATCCAAAAACCGCGATCAGCCCTAAAAGCAGCGGGAATATGGAGATGATGGCGTAATAAGCCACTCCGGCGGCTCTTTGTCCGGCATCGTGGTTCCCGGATTCCTGTATCGTACTTAAGAGTACCCGCACAATCGGGATTTGAAGCAGGCGGTTCTTTATTTTCCGCAAAATTACGTTCGTATTCCCCATTCAATTAACATCACCCAAACTTGATTTATGCAGGGGATTTATCCTTAAACAATGCTAATATTTAAGAAAATTCCCTTCTGACACCGCGTGCTATTTCCTGCGAGCGCCGGCGGTTCGTGATGTCCTGAACGAAAACCGATAAACCGATCACTGTATCTTTGTCGCGGATGGGATTCCAGTTTAACTCCCACCATACACTTAAACCGGGTTGATATTGGACTTCGATAAAATGTTCGCCGGCCAAAGCCCGTCCAATGCTGCGCAACGCTGCTGCTTTTAGTTCGGGTGCCGTTATGCAATCAGGATAACTTATCCCGATTTGAATATCAACCTGCCATTCCTTTCTCATTGCTTTGCGGTGGTTTTCGTTAAAACTGGTATAACGGTATTCCCGGTTCATTGAAAATATCATGATGTCTTCAGGGCTGTTCATAATCGAACTGAGCCGCGCGTTTTGCTCATCCAACTCCTTGTTACTTTGTTTTAATTCTGCAGTCATACTGACTATTTCAGACTCCAGTTCTTTCCGGTAATTGCTCATCAGATCGTTATACGCCTTTATCTTGAGTAGAGATTGTATTCTGGCTAAAAGTTCCATTTTATCGAAAGGCTTTGAAATATAGTCGTCACAGCCGGCTTTTATCCCCTGGATGCGGTCTTCCGTTTCCTTTAGGGCGGTGACTAAAATTATCGGCACCAGCTTCGTTTGGGGGTCCTGCCTGATTCTTCGGGTAACTTCAAAACCGTCCATGCCGGGCATCATTACGTCGAGCAGTATCAGGTCAATTTGATTACCGGCCAGTTTCGCCAGGGCTTCTTCCCCGCTTGTTGCTTTTATTATTTCATACCCCTCGGGCACCAGATATGCTTCCAGCAGGTCGTTGTTCTGGGTCTGGTCGTCTACCACTAAAATTACTTGTTTGGTTTTCATATTTTTCTCCTGTGTTTCGGGCGCACAGCATTCTATTTTCACTGTATAAATTGACTGATTTCTTTCGCAAAAGTGCGCGTATTTATCGGTTTCCCGATGAATCCGCTGTTCGTGATATTTTTTATCTCCTCAATACCCCCGGCCATTACAGAAGCGGTTACAAAAACAATCGGGATTCCGCTGGTCTCTTTTTCCCGGCGTAATATTCGGGCGGCTTCGGTGCCGCGCATATCCGGCAGCCGTACGTCCATGATGATGATATCCGGTTTTTCTTTTCGGGTAATGGCGATACCGCCGGCAGCGTTTTCAGACACAAATACTTCAAAACCGGCAATTTCTAAAAGGTCTTTTTCCAGCATCAGATTGCTGGCATTGTCGTCAACCACTAAGACTTTTTTCATTTTGGTCCTCACTATTAGGCATAATCGGCAATGTAAACCGCACCAGTGTCCCATGATTAAGTCCATCGGATTCTACGGATAACCTGCCGCCGTGCAGTTCTACCAGCTTTTTAGAAAGCGGTAAACCCAGGCCGGTCCCTTCGGTTACCCGGGAATATGGGGTATCAACACGGAAAAACCCTTCAAATATTTTCCCCATATTTTCCGCTGCAATGCCGACGCCTGTATCCCAAACCACTACTTCGATGTCCGAACCGATCTGGTTCGCCCGCATCCCGATTTTTCCGCCCTCGGGCGTAAACTTCACCGCGTTGGAAACCAGATTGTAAATAATCTCTTTTACCTTAAGTTCATCCGCCTGGATATCCGGCAAGTCTGAAGGTATTTCAAGCTGCATTTCGATTTTCTTTTTACTCACCATATCGGCCACCAGCATCGAAATATCGTTCAATAAGGTTTTCATGGATACGTCGGATAACGTCAGTTTCATTTTCCCGGCTTCGACTTTCGCCATATCCAGAATCTGATTTATCAATAAAAGCAGATGTTTGCCGCTGGTTAAAACGTTATTAACATACTGCTTCTGTTTCTCATTCAGCGGCCCGAAAGTCTCGTCGAACAAGACTTCAGAGAATCCGTTAATCGAATTCAGCGGAGTCCTGAGCTCATGCGACATGTTGGCCAAAAATTCCGATTTTACCCGGGCAGTGCGTTTTAACTCGGCCGCCAACGCCTTTAATTCTTCATGAGCTTTTTCCAGACCGTTTTCGATTTCTCTGCGTTCGGTGATATCTTCAATCGCCAGCAGGATAATACGTTTCTTGCCCTGCACCCGATGAATCTGCCTGGCGTTTAGCAGCATTATCCTTCTGCCGATGCCGGCAAAATCGTGTTCGACTTCATAATTATCAAAGGTTGTTTTTTGAGGAAGGATGGTTTCCAGCAATTCACGTAACTTGGGAATATCCCATTGTTTGTTACCTAAATCGTAAATCAAGTGTCCCACGGTCTCTTCAGGTTTCACTTTGAACACGTCATAAAAAGAACGGCTGACGGAGACCACCCTTAAATCCTGGTCCAGTGAAATCAAAGGTTCACGTACGGTGTTAATCACACTCTCCGCGAATTCGCTGGCTTCATCGGCTGATATTTTTATAACTTCGAGTTCCTTCCTGGTCTTCTCCAGACCATTTTCGATTTCCCTGCGCTCGGTGATATCTTCAATCGCCAGCAGGATAATTCGTTTTTTACCCAGCACTCTTTGAATTTGCCGGGCATTGAGCAGCATTATCCGCCTGCCGATGGTTGTAAAATCATGTTCGACCACGTAATTATCGAAGGCTGTTTTTTGCGGCAGGATGGTCTCCAGCAGTTCCCGTAACTTGGGGATATTCCATTGTTTATTGCCCAAATCGTAAATAAGCTGCCCCACCGTATCGCCGGGTTCAACTTTGAAGACTTCATAGAAAGAACGGCTGGCTGTTACCACCCTTAAATCCTGGTCCAGAACGATTAATGGTTCTCGAACCGTATTAATGATGCTGTCTGAGTATTCCTGCGATTTCGCCGCTGTTTTATCCGCGTACATTTCCCATCTCCTTGAACAGGCTTTTGGTTTGATTACTTAAGCCCGAATATTTTTGACCTTTCTTTAAATTCATCCGGGGACTCGTCTTCCCAGGGTAAATATTTCAGCGCTGCCGGGCTGCGGAAAGCATAAAGCAGCAAATTTATTACCTCGGTCGAAGTGTTACCCAGTTTCATCACGCCGTTTTTTCTAACGGTATGAACAGACCCGGTAACCAGTGTCGGCACACTTGGAAAATAAACGCAGATTAAAGGGAAATCGGCTATCTCTTCACCTACCTGAACCTTTTCTTCCGCAAGTACCCAGCCAAAAGCAATGCAGGTCGGTGAATAAAGGAAAAGACAGGCTTGCATACTACTCAGTCGGCCAATCGTCATGATTTCGCCTTGTCCGAAAAAGAGTCCGATTACCGGAATTTTAGAGAGCACTTTTCCGACTTTCGTCAATTTCAATAACATTCCGGAAAAATAGATAATTAAAATGCAAAAGATGAAACCGATACCGACAAATAAATACTGTTCGGGCACGGCCACGCCCAGAATCAGTTTCCCGACCTTATCGCCGTTACTGAAAAGAAGAATTATCACATAGACGACCAGTATTACCGGCAGCCAGAAAACAAACCCATAAAGAATAAAGGTGGACTGTTTTTTAATAAACTCTTTCATTTTTCCCATCCTCAATTTAGACAAGGGAATTTTCTAATGTCCCAACCGCGTCCCTACAAAAAATAACGCCAGCCCGATAATAACGGATGCGCCCAATATAATAATTGCAGCCCTGGTGACCAACTGTTTCAAATTGTTGACGTACTTGTCCACGCCTGATACATCAGCACGAACTTGCATCTCACCCCGCTCAACTGTCTTCATCATACGCTCCATCCGCTGGGGTAGTCCCCCAACCAGGCTTGCCAGTTCCGCTGCCGCCACCGGCAAACGGCGCAGGGCCGCCGTGACTGAATACCTCTTTTTTATAATCCGGATGACACTGGACTGCAATAACGGGGTAATATCGAAATCCGGGTCTAAGCCTCTCCCCAGGCTCTGCGCCATTACTATCGTTTTCAACAACAGGAATGTATTGGACGGCAGTTGAATATGGTTGCGCCGGAGCATCGTAAATAGCTGTTCCAGGTTATAATTGACACTCTCCGAGCGTTTTAGTAAGTGGGTCGTCGAGAATTGCCCCATCACGTATTTCATATCTTTTCGCAAACGGGCGCGGGACCCTTCAACACGCAGGCTCACCGCCCCCAATTCGATCAAGGCATCTATCAACATATCCGGGTTGCGGTCCAGAATCGCTTTAAGTGCATTGGCCAGATGCCACCGAACCTCATTATCCACCATGCAGACCATTCCGAAATCCACCAGCCCCAGCCGCCCGTCAGGTTCGACGAATAGATTTCCCGGATGCGGGTCGGCATGAAACGCCTCGCCTTCAAAAACCATTTTCAGCCAGATGCTTACAGCCCGCTTGGCTAAATCTCTGCGGTCGAAGCCCGCTTTGTCCAGCGCTTGGATATCCAGCACGCCGATACCGTGAATCCGTTCCATCGTAATTACCCGCGCGGTGGTCGACTCCCAGAGAATCGTCGGGATGTGGATCGTCTTGTCGTCCTTAAAAAACCAGGCAAAATATTCGGCGTTGTGGCCTTCCTGAATATAATCCATCTCGGTTTTAATCGTGTCCGCGATTTCCTGAACAATTCCGACAAGGTCGTATTGCTGCGCCCCTGCCCAATGTTTCGTGGCTGATACTGCGGCTCCCCCTAAAATGAACATGTCTTCTTCGACCATTTCCGGTACTCCGGGCTTTTGCACCTTTACCACCACTTCCGGACCGTCCTTCACGGTACAGGCGTAAACCTGCCCGATTGAAGCGACACCGACAGGCTCCGGTGTAAATTGGCTGAATATTTCATCCGCCGGTCGGCCTAAATCGTTGCTGATTACCTTTTTCATTACTTCTATGGGCAGCGGCTTTAACGAACTTTGCAGCTTCGATAGCTCTTTGGTATATTCCGGCGGCAGTAAATCAGCGCGGGTCGAGAGGATTTGTCCCAATTTCACGAAAGTCGTGCCTAATTCCTCGATTGCCATACGGGTGCGTTCCGGTTTGGTGTAAGCCATTTTCCGGAAGGGGTTGCCGCGCAGCATCCATCCGACGAGTGCATAATTTTTTATGCCGACGTATTTTAGCACTTCCTCCAACCGGTACTTGGCCAGAACCATGGCAATCTGGCGGTACCTGGGGAAATGGCTTTTATTTTTACGTTCTTTGCCTGCAGAATTACTAAACATATTATTCTCCCCGACTTAAATCGGGCGGTTCTCCCCGATTTTGTGGTGCCGTATTCCGATGTTTTGCTTCCAACTCTTTTCCCCCAGTTCATGGTGCATACGTGAGAATACGGAGTTAACCACATCACGAACCGCGTGGTCTACTTCCTCGCTGTCAACTATTTCGACAACAGCGTCATAGGTCCGTTCCTCCGCGCGCTCAAGCGCCGCATCCAGCCCCACAATATGTGCCAGACTCGGCACGACGCCGTCGTGGGGCGTTGCCGCCCGCACCCGTTCAAGCACGGACGACTTATTTTTTCTGAATGCATCAGCCACACCGTGGCTGAAATTCGCCCTGTCCATATCTGACTGGACGCGGATAATTATGCGCTGCAGTACCCTATCCGTTATCTCTTCTTCAAGCCCCTCTATCAATCCCCAGATATTACGCTGCACGAACCCATCCCCACCCAGCCGGTCGATTACCCGGATAAACCGGGCAACCAGGATAATCCATACCCAGACCATTTGGATAACAAACCCGTGGTTGACCAGCGCCAGGCCCGGCACGATTGCCACGAAATCGAAAAAGTGGGAACGCAGGTAAGCACCTCGGTCCCAGCGGAATCCACTGCGGGTGAAAAACTCAATCAGTGAAATGATTCCGATGCCGATATCAATCATTACCCAGACTGCAGGCACAGGCCCGCGGCTGCTGAAAACCCAGACAGAAAGTAAAATTAATGAAAATAGGGCAATAATAAACGCCGACCAGTGCAGCAGGTGATTACGCCGCGGTCTCGACTCCAGTTCTTCAAGCCTTGCTTCCAGCGAAGCGGCATCTTCGGCTATTTTATTTTTATTCGCGGTATTTTTCCCGTTAACCAAAATCAGTTCATCCTGGGGCGGAACTTTTTTTTGCAGAACCATTTTCATATCCTCCCGGAGCATGGCTGCGCTTTCAGCGCGATTCAAGTCAATCCCTTATTCCTTCTTTTCCGAATCCCAGCTGATTTCCACTATTGTTTTCTTTCCGCTCGCAAAATTGAGTTTTATTTCGGCGTCACCCTCAATTTCGAGCAGTTTTTGGGCCAGTTCCTTGGCGCTTTTTAACGGCAGCGGAACCGTGATGGAATTATTGATTTTTAACCAATCCGGGATCGCCGGCAGATGCGCGGTAATTATTATTACTTTATTGCCCATGATGCACTTCCTTGGATTTACTCAAATATTTTCTATTTAACTGTAAAAGCTATGATTTTTTGAAATTAATCCGCTGCACCAGCCAGATTATGGCGAAAATTAACGCCACCACGAGTAAAAGGTAAATAAGTCCGCCCAGGAAATGCGTCACCAGACCCAGTAGAAATAAAACGATCAGAATAATGGCAATAACCCAGAACAAATTACGCATAACAATCTCCTTTTTATTTAATTTTTTAACTGGAGGCACTGTGTTGCCTACTGTTTACGGTCTTTTCTTAACTTCTGATTGCGCGAACCGCCGCCTTTCCTTTCCGGTTTGCCGCAGACGCGACCTTCCTGACCCGACCCATGACATCAGTGGTCTCTTCTTTGGCGATGTCCATTCCTTGAGAAACCTTGTCTGTGATTAGCTTCTTCGTGTTTTTGATGGTCATTGCTTCCTTTTTCATTCAAGTCTCCTTAACCAAATATTCTTAATTTCATCCGCGATGTATTTTATTTAGAAAGTCCGGTCTTCCACCACCGAGCCGGGAACATTCTGTTTGACCGACTTCACCCCGCCGATGGCATTGACCTTCGTAGTGTAGCCTTCACCGGAGGTCGCGATAACGTGTCCGTTGGTATGTGTCAGTCTCCAGCGGAACTCCCCGATTTTGTCCTTGTAAATCTCGAATTTTGCGGCCATGAAATCCCCTCCTTCTTCAGTAGCTTGCCTAAAGCTCAATATCGATTTGTCGGCATCTTATCACCGTGAAACAGGTATAGTACCGGCAGTTAACATCAGCATGTACTTTAAATAAAGATGTCACAACCTGCTTAAGATGGTTAACCACGGCAAGTTGGATACATTTGACTAATCTAATGAGTGGTAATCGTTCGTGCTTGACAAGTGGTAACAGAAAGGGAATACTAGGGGTACCATGCGTCTACTCCAAAGTGGCAAGGAAAGGTACACTTAAGTGTATCGGGGAGGTCAATCGCAATGACTGAAAGAAAAAGCGCTAATGAAAAATTGGGAGTGCTGACGATTGGCTTCAGTCCGGTGGTTCGTGAAGGCCTGCAGGCAATCATGGGTAAAGATGAAAGCATTTCAGTCATCGGCGATGCCAGGGATGGAGAAGAGGCTGTTCGTAACATTAAAAAAGCTCAAGACCGGGGCAAGGTTGTCAACGTTGTGCTCACCGAAACGCGCAACGGTAAAGTCGACGGCGTACAGGCGACCAGGTTGGTTAAGGACGAATTTCCGGAAATCGCCGTTCTGGTGCTGACGGAAAGCAACAATGATTCTTATGTTATCGACGCGATTCATGCCGGTGCCGGCGGGTACATCTTCCTTAAGGATATGACGCAGGAAATATTACTGCAGAGCATCCACCGCGTGGGCGAAGGTATCATGCAAATGAAAACCGAATTATTGCACGCCGCCGTGGAGAATCTGATTCAGAACGGCCGGAAGACACTGGCCGAACGCACCGCTGAAGCGGCGCATCTCACGGAGCGTGAAGCCGATGTGCTCAGGTTAATGGGCAACGGTGATTCTAACAAAGTCATGGCCGAAACCCTGGGTATCACACTGGATACCGTAAAAAAACACGTACGGAACGTTATTGATAAGTTACAGGCGCGCAGCCGGACCCACGCGGCGATTATTGCCGCTCAGGCAGGCATCGTCGGCAACCCTATCGCACATATCACACTACCTTCATCCGAAACGGAGCCGGCATAAGCGTTGTTGTAAACAAGGCAATGGTTCTGCGGCAAACATTTGTTTTGTGCTTTGGCATGGCTTTCCAAGCCTAAAAATCGGCCTGACCGCATGCCGGAACATTACTTAATAAAAAGATGAATTGTGACTTCTATTGAAATTCGGATGCCGGCAATGGCTTGGCGGCACGCGATTCCATGCCGATAAACATTCCTTTTTCAATCCTGCTTCTCTTTATCTCGTTTTTTACGCCAGGTAAATTGATTTTACCCAAAGCAAGCCTTCCTGCGTTCTTTCGTGACAAAGATAATCATTGATGGAGATAAGGCTAAAATCCAGTACTATTTACGGGTGCCGCCGGATGGGAGAACACAGGAGGTTGAAGTTCTGCCTATTGAACCCTTTGGTG
>CAVYZP010000006.1:0-78046 GCA_963772985.1 uncultured Chloroflexia bacterium | reverse complement strand
TCAATATGACATTTTAATACCTGTTATTAACTCGACGTGCCTGAAGTTATCCCTTTAATTAAATCAGGCAGCACTTTTTGCAGCACATCGGACGATACGGCAAAAGCAATTCCGCCGTCGGATGAATTCTGAATTTCGGTGTTAACCCCGATCACTTTTCCGTTGGTATCCAGCAGCGGCCCGCCGGAATTACCCGGATTAATGGCGGCATCGGTCTGTATCGTTCCGGTCAAGTTGATATATGTACCGCTGTAAGAATCTGTTTCGGTGATTTGCCGGTTAACGCCGCTGACGATGCCGGCCGTCAACGTATTCACCAGGCCGTAAGGGCTGCCGATGGCGACCACGGTCTGCCCTACCTGCACTGCCCCGGAATCGTCAAATTGCAGCGGTGTAATCCCGGCCACTGCCGACGCGGCTACCTTGACCACTGCCAGGTCGTCGGTAGCATCCGTCCCCAATATCTGCACATTGTTAATCGTCGTCCCATTGGCGAGGACAATCTGGATACCGTTACTGGTTGCGCCTTCAACGACGTGGTTATTTGTAACGATATCGCCATTGGTGTCAATCAGGAAACCTGAACCCTGGTCTGTCGCCGTCGTTATCCCGAAAAATCCCATTTCCTGAACCGTCACATTAATCTCAACGACTGCCGGACTGGCTTGATTATAGATTGCAGCAATTGATGTCTCACCGTTTGAAGTCTGGACAATTGAGTTCTGCGCTGCAGCGGTGGTTGTGCTCTGGAAAGACTGTGAGCTTGTTGTCGTAGTACTGGAATTACTGAATAATTGGCATCCCGCGATAAACACACTTCCGGCCAGCATTATCGCCAATAATCCGATTATAAATTTAAAAGAAACTTTTTTCATTTTTCACCGCCTTTTGTATTACTCACTCTTTTCATCATCCGGCTGACTGATTTTTGCTTTTCTTATTAATCTTTCTGATAATTCAGGTATTATTTTACTTTATAGTTTCAGTTTATCATTTTTAAAATGAACGGACTATTAATGTAAAATGAACGGCAGATGAAAAAGTAAAAAATGATAACAAAAATACTCAATGGATGAGGATAAAAAATTTACGCCGGGCAAGTATAATACATAAAAATACAATTGTGATATATATGGAGTATTATCGGCAATAAAATAGAAGGCTCCAGCTGCATACGATTTTATTCTTCTCGTTACAACCGGAGCCTTCGCTTAAATATTTTATTAATATCGTTCGTTATTTGCGGTTACGGAGCGACAACGGTTAAAAGCACTGCGGTACTGGTTACGCTGCCAATGGCTGCGGTGATATTGGCTGTTCCCGCCGCGACGCCGGTAGCTAAACCGGCAGAAGAGATAGTGGCGGTTGCCACTGTATCGCTGGTCCAGGTTACCTGAGTGCTGATATCTTCGGTCGAACCGTCGGTAAAGGTCGCGGTCGCCGTGAATTGCTGCGTCGCGCCAACCGTTAAATTCGCCGGGGCGGCCGGTTCTACGTCAATAGACGTTACATTTTCTACGGTCAAAGGAACTGCAGGGCTGGTAACGCCGTTCAAGGCTGCCGTAATATTGGCAGTACCCGCCGCCATACCGGTGGCAACACCGGTGGCGGAAATTGTTGCGGTCGCAACCGTGTCGCTGGTCCAGGTCACCTGAGTAGTGATATCTGCAGTTGTCCCGTCGGAATATGTGCCGACAGCGTCAAACTGCTGTGTCGCACCGGTTGCCAGAATTGCCGGGGTTGCCGGGGTTACCGCGATGGAAGATAACGTGACCGCTGCTACAACCGGTAACGCAACAGAAGAACTGGTTACGCCGTCGAAGGCAGCGGTGATATTAGCTGTTCCGGCCGCTACCCCGGTAGCGACGCCGTTAGAATCGATTGTGGCCGCCGCCGTATTGGAACTGGTCCAGTTTGCTTCATAAGTAAGGTCCTCCGTTGAGCCGTCAGTTTCAGTGCCGGTAGCGGTAAAAGACACAGTTGAACCTACCGTTAAATTAGACGGCGAAGATGGTGATACCGTAATATAAGATAATGCCGGCGTGGTGGTCGTTGAGGAACCGCAAGCCGCCAACCCCAATGTTAATGATGCGACTAACCCGATTACCAGCAGCAGGCCGATAAATCGCAGTTGTTTACTTTTCATTTTATTTATCCTCTTTTTTAACCAATATTTATTAAAATGATTTCGTTATAGGTAATCGTACAGGAACTTCGGGAACAACAATCGCGTTATAATCGCACCTCCTTACACCGGTAACCGGCGAGTCTGGCCCATTTCTGTGCGTCGGCAACGGTTATTCCGGTATCGACCTTTAGGCTCCATCGACTGACAGTCTCGGTCATAACTTCAGTCCTCCGTTTTTCTGAACCAACTGGCTGCCACCACACCCACCAGACTGAAAATAAAAATCAGGGTCAATATTTCCGCAATCTTCATGTCTCTATCCCCCGAAATCCAACCCATTACTTGCCATAAGTAAAAGTAATTATATTCTCATAGTATGAATACACCCTGAATGTAAGATGAATAAATTATGAATAGTGAATATAACATTGATTTTTGTTATAAAAATTTGATATTTTCCCGAAAAACACAAAATGGTTGGGGATGATTATTCCTGATAAGGATGCTTTGATGTGAGATTATTACCGGAATTCCCGGAAACAAACTGAAGAAAATCGGGCTTGTTGGGAAAAGTAAATCACTGCCAATAATCGTCGCCGGATGAATAATAGTAACGAAGTTGTTTTTGGAAAATCAGGCGAATCACGGTGAGTCGTTATTTTGGGGAACTGCCAGAAGCTCATTCCGGCGGATAGAGGAAATCAGCAATCCGTTCAGCCAGGGATTTTCAAGTTGACTTTTATAGGTATGAATCGCTTCCGATTTCAGGTTCTCGTTGGTTTGCGATAATGGGACCCGTTCCCAGGATGTGTTTTTGTTCAAGAGCTGGTAAGGCGGCGTCAGTTCCAGGTTCGGCTCCAATGCCCTGGGCCGGGGCCATATCAGTTTGTAATGGACCAGGTATTCGTAGCCTGTTATGTCAGGTTCTGCTTTCAATAATTGCTCTACCGTTTTCCCGATGGTCGAATGGTCCGGATTTGCGTCCTGGGTGTCCGGATAAATTACAATATCGGGATTATACTGTGTAATTTGCGTTTGCAAAGCGGTGCTGAGGGTTGCCGCGTTCATTTTATCCAGTTTACCATCGGGGTAACCCAGGAATACCAGCTGGCTTTCGGGTATTCCCAGGATTTGTGTTGCCTTTTTAAATTCGTCGTAGCGGACCTGTTCGTCACCGTGGAAATCGCCGTTCGTCACTAAAACTATCCGCACATCGGCGCCGTTTTCGATTGACTGGGCGATAAACCCGCCGACACCGATGGTTTCATCATCGGGATGCGGGGAGAAAACTAAAACACGCTGCCCGCTTTGGGGCATCGTGGCATCCGGCAGCGCCGCGGCAGTGGATTGTGCCATTACAGGCGGAACGTCTGAAAAATACAGCACGCCAGCTACGATTATGAGAATAACCAACGCTAAAAGTTCAAATCGAAGGAATCTTTTACTGATAATTATTTTTTTTATTTTCTCAAGAATATCCATAGGTCAACGGGAAACGGCCTGGTAAAACGATGGAAATACAAAACCATTTTTGATTTTTATCTCTAAACGATATTCACTTATTCGATTAGTACAATAAATCTATTATAATGCGGCGCCGGAACTTTGTACACTCGACATGATGACGACCGGCATATTTACAAGACTAAGCCGTTATGAACTTTATTCGTGAAAGACAAAACCGGAAGAGTATCGACTAGTCCAGGTAGACCATGATTTCGTTGCGGCGGAAACGGGCGGGAATACCGGGGGAATTATACTGCGCGAAAGTGAAGCCGGGTTTATGGTACAGCTCATTGTGGGTCAGCCATGCTTCGATTTCTGCTGTTTTTTCGGCCATCACTGTTTCGTCGAGATTACCGTTGAACTTCAGGACCGCGGTTTTATGCGCGGAGATATCCCGGATGAAAATCCGTTTATCAAACGGTTCCGGCAGATTTTCCAGCGAGAATTTCGGCGGCATCACAAAGGAAATGATGTACCCTTGCCGTTCGGCCGCGGACGCCAGTACCGGATTCGTCATCCCGATTTTTTCTCCGGTCACTTTTTGGCCGGTGACGGGGCCGTTAATCGGCGTATGCTTCCGGGACCAGTTATGCCCCAGAATATAATCGGAGAGGACGCTGAAACCGGAATTTAAAGCCCCAGTAAAATCAGCATCTATTTCGACGGAAGCAGTGATATACTCCGCGTATTGTCTGATTTCGAAATTTTTATTTTTCTGTAAGACTTTATATTCGAGTGTCTGGCCTAACATCCGGCTCCCTCCCTTGTTAACTAAGAGGCGGTAACGATGTTGACAGAAAATAATGATAAATTAATTTTCACTTTTAGTATAGTATAACCGGATTAATTTTTCCTGAATAAAGCGCGGGTTTTCGATTTAGCTTCAACGTAGCCTAGCTCTGCAGCAACCCGCTGATTTCGGAGACACAGCTAACGCCATTCAAAGCCATGGCGGCGACACAGCGGTTGCAGTGGTCGCAGTCGGATGCGGTAATTTCACCCGACTGCATTTTACGGATGACTGCCGGGTCTCTAACCGTCGCGCGGCCGATTTCTACAAATTCAAAGCCATTATTCAAAGCTTTGTCCATATTTTCCAGCGAGCAGACCCCGCCGATGCAGGCGACCGGGATTTTAACGGCGTCTTTAATCTGTCGAGCCTGGTCGAAGAGAAACAGCGGTTGAAACGGAAATTCCCGCACGATAAGACGGCCGAACAAAACCATGCCCATTTTGGTTACCGGGTTCTTTTCAGTCTTGACATATTCCCGAATTGGGACGTTGCCCCGCATCATGTAGAACGAAGTCCGGGCGGTAAAACCGCAGCTGGGCACCAGCATCGAGGCGCCGGCCTCTTCAAAACTTTTCGCGGCCTGTACCGCTTCGGCAATAGTGAGACCGCCCGGGAAACCGTCCTCGGTGTTCATTTTGATGATAACCGGGAAATCCGGCCCCACGGCTGCACGGACCTGGTTGATGACGGAAATGGGAAAGCGCAGCCTATTTGTCATTGAACCGCCGTATTCGTCCCGGCGGTGGTTGGTCCAGGGAGAGAGGAACTGGCTCAGGAGATAGCCGTGTCCGGCATGGATTTCGACAGCGTCGAAGCCCGCGGCGACAGCCATTTGCGCAGCCTTGACAAAATCATCGCGTACCCGGTTGATGTCGTCTTCAGTCATCGGTCGGCAGATGCTGTAGCGGAACGGGCAGAACTTGCGGGAGGGGCCGATGGGGGTTTTGCCGATAACAGAGCGGTTGGCGAAAAAGCCGCAGTGCCCGAGCTGGATAGCGATGGCAGCACCTTCCCGGTGCACGGCGTCGGTGAGGTGCCGCAGCGCCGGCAGGATTTCCGGGCGCATCCACATCTCCTGGCCGAAAGCAGCACCATCCTGAGAGACCGCGCAATAGGCGACAGTGGTCATGCCGATGCCGCCGGCCGCCACTTTGCGGTGATGCTCGATTAAGGCCTCACCCGGCGCGGCACCGGGGCACAGCCCCTCGAAGCAGCCGGACCGAATGGTGCGGTTGCGCAATTCCAGGCTGCCGATTTTACCCGGCATAAAGACCTTCGATTGACTTTGGGCGGATGCTTGCACGGCGATTATTTCCTTTTTATCGGATTTCAGCCCAATTCTACTACAGAATCACGATGAATAGAAGAGCAGCAGATTTATCCGGTTAACAGTTGATTCTATTTCCCGTCTTTGACAATTCCCCCTGCTTTTTCTATGATGTGGTAACGCGTACGCAATTGTTTTTTTTACAAAGGAGATTTCGATGGAACCGGAACTGATTGTCAATTTCGAATGTGAATGCGGAGAAAACCCGCTGTGGCACCCGCTGGAGAAAAAGCTGTACTGGGTGGACATCATCAAGGGGCGGATATTCTGGTACGACCAGGCTACCGGCAAGAGCGAGATGTGCTATGAGGACGTGCCCGTGGGCGGATTCACCGTCCAGCAGGACGGCGCGTTACTCCTTTTCCGGACGAAAGGTGAGGTGGTCATCTGGAAAAACGGGAAAACAAAAACCGTTATCAAGGAATTGCCGGGAGAGCAAGAGCACCGCTTCAACGATGTTATCGCCGACCCCATGGGAAGGGTTTTCTGCGGCACTTATTCGGCGGAAGGGAAACCGGGCAGGTTGTACCGGCTGGACACGGACGGAAAAATTACCAAACTACTGGATAATATCGGCTGTTCCAACGGGATGGGTTTTACGCTGGATCGAAAACAGATGTATTACACCGATACCCACCCGGCACTGACAATCTACATCTTCGACTACGACCTGAAAACCGGGGCATTAACCAATCAGCGTCCGTTCATCAAAGTACCGAAAGCGAAGGAAGAAGCCGGCCCGGACGGGATGACCGTGGATGCTGAAGGATACATCTGGTCGGCGCGGTGGGGCGGGTGGTGCCTGGTACGATATACTCCGCAGGGTGTGGAAGAGCGCCGCATCCGTTTTCCGGCCGACCAGGTATCGAGCGTGACCTTCGGCGGCGAAAACCTGGACGAGATATACGTCACGACGGCCGGCGCCAGCGACAGGAAACTACACGGTAAGGACGCGGGCGCGCTGTTCCGGCTGAGGCCGGGGATTAAAGGCCTGCCGGAATTTTTCTCGAATGTGCGCGTCTAAAACAGAAAACGTTCAATGTATAATTTTCCCAGGCAATAATTTGTCCTCTCTCTGAGTCTAAATACCTACAAAGGAGAAAAGAGATGTTCCTGGTAACGACGGCGGTATTTCCGCCGGATAAATCGCAAAATGTCGCGGAGAAATATATCGAGGTGGCGGCCAAAGAGCTGCCGCCATTTTTAAAACGGCTGCATACGCTGGCCAATTCCAGGACGGAGGAAGGCATCAAGGTGCTTGCCATTTTCGAAGCGGATGACGCCGGTATCAAAGACGGCATCGTCGAAATCACCAAACGCTGCGTGCAGTTCAACGCCATCCCGGGTTTCCGGTTTCAAATCGAGACGATGCTGCCGCGGCAGTTCAAACATTAAGAGGAGCGAGAAGATGTTTCTGGTAACCACCGTCGTATATCCCCCGGACAAATCAATTATCGTGGCGGAGAAGTTCATCGAGGTGACGGCCAAGCCGCTGCCCCCGTTCCTGCAGCGCCTGCAGGTGCTGGGTGATTCCCGGATGGACAAAGGGATGAAAATCCTCTCGGTTTATGCCATCGAGGATGTAAGGATTAAGGACGGCATCATCGAGCTGACTAAAATGTATGCGCAGTTCAACGGGATTGAGGGGTTCCGGTACGAAATCGAACCGATGCTGACAGTAAAGGAAGCTTTGGGCGTGCTGGGGATGAAGACAGCATGAAGCGGCGCCTGGCATTATCCTGTCATTATACCGCCCACTGTGGTTACACCGGTTGCGCCACGACGGCAGGGCTCTCTTCCAGTACGATGCGCAGATTGTCCAATATCAATCCGGCTTCTTTGGTATTCATGCGCAAAATGATATTTTCGGTTAAATGATTTGACAGCAGCCCCAATAACTTGTAATCAAAAGAAAGGTACACTCTGGTGCGGACCTGAAAGGATTGAAAGGTAAAGGTGACCGTGCTCTCAAAATCCCCGATATTTCTGGAAACTAACAACTGATTAGGTTTATTTTCAACACATTCACCGGTGCCGGATAGCGATATCCCCGACATTTTATATTTCCAGCGGTAACTGTAGCCGCCGTTGGCTAACAATTGAGTATGCGTAATTTCCAGTAAACTGGGCCAAATCTGGGGCAGATTACCCGGTTGACTGACGTACCGGTAAATTTCCGCCGCCGGCGCGTTGATAATAACTTCGTTGTCCACTCTGGGCATTTAAAATTCCCTTTTCATTTTTTCGGAAATATAAAACAGGCTAATCTCTAATATATTATCATTTATGATTTTTAACTAAAAGATTTATAAAACAGCTTGCCCAGGGCAGCCAATTCCCAAAATATTTATTCATTCATTTCCATGTATTCTTTGAGGTTATCCAGGATCATGTCCGATTCGCGCTCGTTCAATTTGGCGATAATGTTCTCCGTCAAGCGGCGGAAAGGAGTGAAATGGGTGCGGTAGTCCACAGTAACCGTGACTTTGGTGTGGATATTATCGTTTGACTGCAAGGTCCATTTCATCGTGCAGGACACTGCGCCGTCAATTTTCACTAAAAACCATTGATTGGGCACTACCTCGGTACAGGCCGATTTGCCTTTCAGATGTGTCCCGGCCATTTTGTATTTCCATTCGGCGCAATAGCCGCCGTTGGGCAGTAATTTTTCATTGGTGATTTCCAGCAGGCTGGGCCACAGTTTGGTCAAGTTACTCGATTTCACCACGAAATTGAAAATTTTCTCCGGAGGCGCTTTAATGACCAGTTCTTTTTCGATTGTTGCCACTATATCCTGTTCCCCCCATTATCATCAAACAAAACGTTGCCTGGATAATGAATCATAATTCTCAATATATTAACATCCCGGGGCCTAATTGAAAAGGCTGATAATAGTACACCATAACGGACCCTTTCACGGGAGAGAAGGGTTATTTATTTTCATCGAATAGCCTGCCGGCTGTAACGGCAAATATCAGTGTTTTACGCCGGCATCAAATTATTGATTCGGTAAAAACTGGTGAACAAGGACAGCACTAGCATTAGAGATTATATTAGGCGCTTCTGGTGAGCCTGAGTTAGTGGTAACCAAAATGGCGAAATTATCCTTTATCGACATCCATAGCTCCGCATAATCCAGTCCATCGAAACCATTATGGGTTAGGATTACCCCGTTCGTCCATATATAGTCCGGTTGCACAAACCAGCCCAAAGCATAGCCGCTGTCAACTGGTGTATGTAGGACTTTGGCGGTCTCCGGAGTGAGCAGCGTCGAACCGCCGTTTTCTGCTTCCAGTTGCATCGTGATGAATTTAGCCCAATCCAGCACCGAAAGATGAACACCTCCCGCTGGATACATCAGGGGCGTTAAGCCGTTAAGATTAGCAGAATAGTCCGGGGGTATCGGAACAGAGTCGTTATTATAACTATAATTTTGCCATGGCTGATTTACTTCATAACCTGTTGCCATCGGACCGAATCCGGCGGTAGTCATCCCCAATGGTTTGAAGAGCATGTCGGTCATCAGCTCATTCCAGGACTTGCCGGTAACCTTTTCCTCCACCGCGGCCGCGATAACATACCCCACATTAGAATATTCGTACGAACCAGGTGGCGTATCAAAACTATCTGGTTCGCATAAAAAATCTTTGGTGTATTCGTAGCGCTGTTGCGTAACCGGTTCATTCAAACTCTGCCAGTATTCGGCCGTCGTGCCTGGGGGATAGCCGAGGTTTATGAGGTTGCTTGGTAATCCCGCAGTCATTGACAGCAATTCAAGAATAGTCACATCCCGGAATTGCGGTAGCATTTCAGCTTTCATTTCCGGGAAGATATCCTCCATGGCGCTGGTCCAGTTCAGTTTACCCTGCTGCACCAGCATGCCCATTATCGTCGCCGTCATCGCCTTGGTGCAGGAGCCGAGCAAATACTGGTCGTTAATCGTGACGGGGGTGGAATCTCCGGCCTTACGTTCGCCGACCGCTCCCTGCGCAACCACCTGCCCGTTAGAAATTACCACGGCGGCGACTGACGGTAGCTGATATTCGCTGAGAAGCGGCTGCAGAAGGTCATTGATATTCTGCGGCTGCGCCGCGCCGGTGGCAATCGGCGTATTGGCAGCCGCTTGACCGCAACCTGCCAAGGTAATCATTAATACCACTGCAATAAAAATTTGCGCATAATTTTTAAATTTCATTTCAATTCCCCCGGTTAATTCTAAAAATACTGTTTCATTAGCTGATAGGCGTGGGCGGAATGATTAGAGGTGTGACATCAGCAGGACCGCTCACCGCAGGCTTGACCCGGGGTTTGTGCCAGCGCAGCCATAAAGCAAATACCGTAACGAGAACTAACGGGACACAACCCCAGATTATTCCCTCAATCACATTTATTCGGGGGAGATATGTCAGAAATGCTCCGTAATTGATAAAGCTGTTCAAAAATACGGCCAGCAGATAAAATTGCCAGCCGCGGTGTTTGGCCAGACCGTAACCGACCAGCGCCGAAGCGGCAATGTGAAATACTACCGAATAAAAACTGCCGAATGTTCCCATAATCGGAGTGAATCCAAATAATATAATTTGTGAAGATTTGAAACCGGCAGATGCTATTGCTGTTGATATTGAATTAAAGATACCGATAGCCGGTAATATCTGGTTCAATTTCCAGATTGCCTCCAAGATGCCGAAGGCTGCGCCGGCGACCGCGCCGGCGATCAAGCCGAATTGGGGCGTAAAATCAGTTTTATTGCGCTGCCGGAAAAAGAAAACGGGGGCGATTTTCGCGGCTTCCTGTACAATCCCGGCGACGAGCACTATGGGGATGTAACTGAGTAAGATAAATTTTGCGGTGCTCAAGCTTTGCGGGTTCCACCAATGCACCAAGGCGTCTTTTGTCCAGACCTGCAGGGGAAGCTGGATAAAAGACACTGCCGCCCAGGTGAGGAAAGCGGCTGCGATAAATACCAACCACAGCCCGGTATTTTTCAGCAATGGCGGACGGTAGAGGAACAGCCAGATGCCGCCAAAGACAATGCCGATGGCAATCGCCAGCAGTATTGACGTCCAGTTATAGCCGGGGAAATAGAACCCGGCGTTGAAGAAGCCGGTCATTAGATGTAGCATATTGCCTGCACCTCCCGTTTATTTCCTTTGGTATT
Organism: uncultured Chloroflexia bacterium; assembly: GCA_963772985.1. Taxonomy (GTDB): domain Bacteria; phylum Chloroflexota; class Dehalococcoidia; order Dehalococcoidales; family Fen-1064; genus Fen-1064. Next base: position 67,134 of record CAVYZP010000006.1, on the reverse strand, counting down.
GGTTCTTATCACAATCTACAAATTATGATGATAAAACAAATTGTTCTAAGTTTATCGGGCGTTTATATTATTGTCAAGGATGCGCATCAAATCCCTATGAATATTCAATAACATGAATAAAGGGATAGTGGTGGTTTTTGAAAGGCGGTATCACACAATGAGGCGTATTACACATGACTACGGAGCCCAATATACCTGTGTCCGTTTGTAAGCCGAAGTCCCTGTTTTGGGCACAAAGCTGCCCGCGGCAGGGACTCCGGCTGCCATCAGCTTACTTCATTGCCGGCGGTTTGGGTTGATTCGGGGTGCCGTCAATGCCGGCCAGCCCGCCGATGACGTTCACCAGCGAGGAATCGGTCGGGACCACAATCTTCGAATTCATACTGAGCGATGTTTCCACTGCCTGCAGTTGGCGCAGCAGCTGCGCGTTGCCTTTGAAATACAAATCCGCGGCTTCGTTCACCAGTTTGATGGCCTGGGCCTCACCGTCGGCAATCAGTACCTTGGCCTGCATTTGACCTTCCGCCTGCAGAATGGCCGCCTGTCTTTGTCCCTCAGCCACTTTAATCGCGGCGCGTCTTTCGCCGTCGGCCTGCGTTTCCCGGGCAGTGGCAAAGTCAATCGCAGCGATTTTTTCGTTACTGGCTTTGACGACTTTATTCATTGTCTCCTGGACATCGGTCGGCGGGTTGATTTCTTTCAGTTCGGTACGGACAATCTCCAGTCCCCAGTTCTTCGTTTCCGAAGCCAGGTTATTATATAATGCGCTGTTGATTTTGCCGCGCTCGCTGTTGGCGTCTTTCAATGTCATCGTGCCGATGATATTCCTTAAGGTGGTCCGGGCTAATGCCACAATCTGCACCATGTAGTTGTAGACATTGTATTGCGAGGCTTTGACGCTCTCTTCGTCGGAGCGGACCTTGAAATAGACCTGTGCGTCCACCTGCGCGTTCAGGCTGTCGCTGGTGATGATTTCCTGCAAACCGGCGTCAATCATATTTTCCGTGATGTTGATACGCACCAGGCGCTCGATGAAAGGAATCAGAAAGATAATACCGGGGTTGGCAAACCGGTTGTACTTCCCGAAGCGTTCGACTAATCCACGGCTGGTGGGACGGACGGTACGGATGGATTGCCCCAATAACCAGATGACCAGGACAACGGCCACGATGATGATAATAATGACAGCTGCTGACATGATTTCCTCCTTTATTTAACGGCTATTATTTCGTTTCTTCAGACCTGGGCGTCACTAAATCTTTAGTATTCTTCGCCAACAGGACATTGACCAGGTTGCTAATGCCGCCGGACTCGCTGCCGCCGCTGGTAATCAAAATATCAGGCACGATTTTGGTTTTATTATCGCCTAAATTATTCACGACATTGACCAGCGCGGTATTGTTTTGCCCCATGGCTTTTACCTGGGCCTCATAACCGGCAGCTTTACCTTCACCGATGGCTTTTTGTTTGGCGCCCTCAGCATTGCCGGTCTGCAGGATGAAGGAAGCTTCACCTTCCGCAACCAGGATTCTGGACCGTTTTTGCCCTTCGGCCTGTTTTACGGCCGCCTCGGCCAGGTCTTCGTTGATGCCGATTTGCAGCTTGGCCGCAATCACATCTTTCTGTTTTTCCGCCCGGGCGGTTTTTTCCTGGACGGCGATGTTCTCTTCCTGCGCTTTGGCCTGTTCCTGGTACTGGCTCTGCTGCTGCAGGGCGATTTCTTTCATCGTTTGCGTGTCCAGCAGCTGCTTGGGGATATCAATATAAGCCACCAGCAGATTTTGCGCCTCGACATGGTATTCACTGAACGTCTTGCGGGCATGTTCCAACGCCTCGGCCTGCAATTCGGTCCGGCTCTGGAAGAAAACAATCGCTTTCTTTTCCCCGGCTTTATTCCTGAAAGAAGAATCAATTAGCGGGTGCACAATCTGGTCGATGAGGTTGTCTACGGAACCGAACCGGGCGATGACCCAGGCCGCATTTTCCGGTTCGATGCGGATTACCATTCTAACGTTGACATCAAGCTGGAAACCATCCATCGAGGTAACCCTTAACGGATTAAATTTAAAAAGCACGCCCTCGCCGATATTGGCCCCTTTAATTTCCGTGCCGATTTTCCCTTCCGAGGCCCAGTCAATCGTCACAGCGGAGGTGGGCACAAGGTAAGGAGTAAAGGCAATCGGGTTCATATTATATTTACCCGGGATGACGGGCGTATTCCAGATGCCCCTCTCATCCCGGTTTTGAATCAGGATATTTTCGATGTCTTTGTTGGTGTGTTCTAATCTCGTGCCTTCAGACGAGGTATAACTTTTGGCAATATCCAGCCCAACGTTAGACCGCAGCACGGCCACGTAGCCGGGCGGCACCTCGGTGACATCATGGAGGCTGATGGCAAATAATGCTTTATTAATGTAGTATTCGCCGGGCTGCAGGGTTTCCAGCTGCGGACCGCGGTAACCGCCGCTGTCAATAAACCCCTGTCCGTCCTGAAAATGTTTATGGTCCAGTTTTTCCTGTCCGTCCGGTACCGGATTATCCGGCTCCGGGGCGATGACATAGCCGTTCGGCAGGGTTTTACCATCGACGGCGACCGCCACGCCGATTTTATTCTTGTCGATGAAAGTGGCATCCATGATTTCGATGACAAATACCCTGGTATTGATACGGTAGGTGCCGGGGCGTAAAATGGCGACCTGCAGGCCGCGGTAACCGCCGTTGTTTAAAAATAATTTCGCGTCCTGAAAAGAATTGCATTCCACGCTGTCGCCCAGGATTCTGTTAGGCGGTAAGGGCGTGCCGTCAACCGATTCGATGATGCCGATTTTCCCCGGGGGAATCACCGTGACCTTGACTTTGGACCACGACCAGACGACCCAGAATTTCCAATACAGGCCCGGCATCAGCGCGTCTGCCTGGAGGCCGTTCTCGCCTTCCCGGGCAACAATCATGCCCTGCGGGAGTTTTTTCCCGGTCATCTTTCGGGTCAGAATGCCTACTTCATTCGCCCCGACTACAAAAATCCCGGGAAGAACGAATATCACTAAGATCACGAGGACGAGTGCGATGGCAACATACAAACCTGTCATTTTTCCTCCCTTTTATTTTCCGATATAGTTTCCGGCGCTGTCAGCACGGGGAATGGTCATTTGCGGCTTTTTTAATCCTGCAGGTCTTCTATCTGTTTCAGCAAGCCTTCCTTGATGCTCGATTTTTCCTGTTTCAATCCGCTTTCCAGCAGGAAAATCACCGTTTCCTCAAAGGAAGGTTTCAATCCGGCCTGCTGCGCGAGCTGCAGTTTGCGGTAAAGCTCCAGCGGGACGGTGATTTTGATTTCTTCCCACCAGGGCGTCTGTCCGATTACCTTGTCTTTCCACTCCGGCAATCCCACCAGGATTTCATTATTCGTGCCTTGAAATCTGACCAGTTTCGGTTCGCGTTCTTCGTTGATATTCTGGTCGATGGTGCCGGCCAGCGAACGTTCCGGGTCCGCCGCGTTGCTTTTCACCAGGCGCTGTTTGAGCACCGTTTTCGCCAGTTCTTTCAGGGATAAAGGATGGCCGGTTTTTTTCAGTATCAGGGCCGCCGCGGCTTGCACCGTCATTTCAGCAGTATCCATATGCTCTCCCTCCTGGGATTAATTTGATTACTTATATAAATGTTAACTTGTAAACTATCAAAGTAATATAGTATACCAGTAAAAGGCGTTTGTCAAAGGGGGCTGTATTCTCTGCCTGCAATATCTCAGCTGACAGTATTGAAAGGGGCAGTTTCCAAATTGACACCTGCCAGGTCGCTGATTATAATGAGGCCAATATAAAGTCAGTCGGTGATGAATTCAGAGGGAGATGAAGCAAGATGGCGGTTTACATGTATGTTTCGGCTTCGGCCGAGGATAAAATCCAGATTTTCACGATTAATCCCCATACCGGGGGACTGACATTGCATGGCGAAGTTGCGGTGCCGGGCAGCCCGTCGGACATCGCGGTCCATCCCAACCGGAAATTTATGTATGTGGTGCGCAAAGGCCTGCAGGCCATTTCGACCTACAGCCGGAACCTGAAAACCGGTGAGTTTGCGCTCATCGGCACGCTGGAAGCGGGGCTAGAACCCGGCTACGTGGTGACCGACCGGAAGGGCAATTTCCTGCTTTCGACCTATTTCTGGGTGGGTAAGGCGGCTGTGCACCCCATCGGCAGGGACGGCATTCTCGCCGGTCCGGCGGTGGAATTTTTCGATACCGCCCGCGGCGTCCATTCCATACAGACCGACCCAACCAATAAATATGTCTACCTGCCGCACATCGCGGTGGTGGGGCCGAACCTGATTTTGCAGTTCAAATTCGACGAAGCTACCGGGCATTTGACGCCCAATACCCCGGACCGGGTGGTGCCGGCGGAACCTATCGGACCGCGCGATTTCTGTTTCCACCCGGGCCTGGATATCGCTTATTTCGGCAACGAAGAAGGGAGCAGCGTCACCGCCTACCGCTGCAACCGAGCCGACGGCACTTTGAGCCCGTTTCAGACTGTTTCTACGATACCGGACGATTTCACGGCGAAAAACCGCTGCGCGGAGATTCACATCACGCGGTCCGGCAAATGCCTGTATGTCGCCAACCGCGGGCACAACAGCATCGCCTGTTTCAGCATTGACGCGGCCGGCAGATTGAAATCCGCCGGGCAGGTACCCTGCGAGGCCGAGACCCGTGCCTTCGAACTGGACACGGAGGGCAATTTCCTCTATGCGGCGGGAGAGAAGTCCAACAAACTTTTAGCCTACCGGGTGAATCCGGAGACAGCGGAATTAAAACTGATTGGGACCTATGCCACCGCCAAAGGCCCGTGGTGGATTTCAATTGTGCAGTAGCCCGATGGCAGGATGGGATGTATCAGGAATACATTAGCAAATATTCTGTTGTTAAGGTACGATTCAAAAATTTCATCCTCTCCCGGCAAGGTAGAAGAGACGGAGCGGGCGGCCTTCGGCCTATAGAAATTATCAATCTCCTTTACTCCCTCCTTGGGAAGGAGGGAGATTCGTTTTGTAAAAAGTGATATTTTAATAAATTATCCGCCCATCGGTTTGAGGCTAAAAACGGATTTTATTTACCATAACGTTAAAAACAATTATGGTTTTTGAAGCTGATTCGTTTTTCAGTGATAACAACCAGTAGTTTTCGCACACTTCGAGCGTAAAACTGGTTATTTTGCCGGATTCCCCGATATTCGTGCGTGTACAATCTCACTACTCCTGCTCCAAATAAGCAATAGTCTTCAGTAGATTTTCGGGTTTGCACAGCGGAATCCCGGAATAGGCTTGAAAAATACTTTCAACGCAGGCGAGTAGCTTCTTTGATGATGCGGGTATTGGCAGTGCTCCGTCTGAGCATTGATTGCAGTTTGGGACATATAACCACAGATTCGGGAGGAATGTTCTCTTTGGTAACGATGTTCCATAATTGGCACATCTGCTCAGGGGTGAGGACCGGGGAATAAAAGCCGTGGGTCCGGGCATTCTGATTACCTTTTTAGCCGCCGCAATTTCTTTTTTCTGCTTCATACCGCTAGCCTCAAATGCATCCGCTGGAACCGCAAGAATAAGATAACATATGAATGATTAATCAGTCAAGGGGTTTTTGTCGCTATTTTGGAGGCTGGATTCCCGATCGGGTCGGGAATGACAAAAAAGGGTGTCAGTGAACCGCCAGGAGACTCCTATTCGACTTCGCTCAAGGACCTACGCTAAAGCTTCGGCATTCGCTACGCTCAGGGCGTGTAGCTATCCCATCCCGATGAAAATCAGGATCCAGCATTACATGGAACGCCTAAGAAAGAAATCACTAGATTCTTCGGTACTTCGTATCTCAGAATGACAAATGGATGTCAGTGAACTACCGGGACCTACGTTAAAGCTCCAGCCTTCGTCTACGGATTCAGGGTATGCAGCTGTTCCATCCCGATGAAAATCGGGATCCAGTACTCAGGGGAAGAATAAAAGGGCATGACAAACCAAGCCGGAAGCGTTCGAAACTTACCTCTATAATAAAACTAACCTGCTTAGAAAGAATCGCGGTAAATCTGGGCGACAGTATCGGCGTCCAGGGCAAGTTTGCCGGGGTAGGATTTGAATACCAGGTCGGTGATAAGCTGCGTATCTTCCAGTTTGCAGCCTAAATCGCCGAGGCGCAGCCGCATGCCGACGCTTTCGAGGAACTGCTCGGTGGCTTCGAGTCCGTCCTTTCTCCCGAAAACATTTTTGCCGAGAGCACTGAAGCGGGGATTGCCGGCGCGATAAAAATGCCGCATCCAGGCCGGCAGCAAGGCCGCCAAACCTTCGCCGTGGGTGACATCGTAATAACCGCTCAAGGCATGTTCGACGGCATGGCAGGTCATGTTCCCGCCGCCCCCGCCCAGCCGGGCAAATTTAGACATGGCCACAGTGCTGGCCCAGGAAAGTTCGGTGCGTGCCCGGATATCGTCCGGGCGGGCGATGGCCCGCGGCAGATACTCCACCACCATTTTCATGCCGGTTTCGCTGATGCCGTCGGTGAGGGGATGAGGGGTGTCGTCGGTGAGATAATACTCGATGAGGTGGGACAGGATATCGACGCCGCCGGCTTTGACCTGCCGCATGGGGACGGTCAGGGTCAGGGCAGGGTCAACGATGGCCACTCTGGCCTGCAGTTCGGGGAAACCGCCCAGCGACATCTTGATGTGGGATTCCCAGTGGGTGAGGACGGCGCTGGGATTCATCTCGGAGCCGGTGCCTGCAATCGTCGGTACCTGAATGATGGGGTGAATCGGGTTTTGCGGCGCGGCACGGTGCAGGGTGTAATCCCAGACCGAAGCGCTGCCGGCGCTGGTGACGGCGATGCCCTTGGTGGTATCCATGACGCTGCCGCCGCCGAGGCCGATAAAGAAATCCGGTTTTTCCCGGCGGGCAAATTCAGCACCCTCGTCCACGGTAGTAGTACGCGGGTTACACTGGACTTTATCGAAAATTACCACTGCGATGTTTTTGCCTTGCAGGTCCTGGAGAACTTTATCCAACAACCCGATACGCCGGATATCCGGGTAGGTCACGAGCAGGGCTTTACGCCCCAATTTAGCCGCTTCCCCGCCGAGGGTTGCGATGCTGCCGGCGCCAAAGATAATTTCGGTGGTCAGTTGAAATCGGGAAACCATATTGCTCCTTTTTTAGATGATTTCATAGACGTATATTATAAGGAATACATTAAAGAAATCACCAGTGAATACTGAAATTTATTGATTAGTTTAACATCGTCCTGCGGATTTTGTCAATTATCAGGCGATATATTATACTTAATGAAAATCATGCCTGCGCCCGATGAAAATTTAATTCAGTTAAACGCCAAAGGGGTGAAAAATGGTAGAGATAACTCCGCAAGACAGCGCGCTGCACGTCAGATACTTAATCGGTAAGGCCAGACACACGCTGTTCGAAGTGCGGCGCAGAGAACTGGCCCCTTTCGGGGTTTCACCGCGGCAGGCAAATATTTTAACCATTCTCGATAAGCTCGGCCGCAAATCCACGCTGGTGGAAATGGCCGAATATACCGACCGGGGAATCAATACGCTTTCGATGCAAATCATACGGATGGAAAAAGACGGGCTGGTACGGAAATCCCGCGAAACGCCCAAATCGACCTTAGTAAGCTTCGAATTAACCGAAAAAGGGCGACAGGTATGTAAAGATATTTACGTGGTAGTTTCGGATAAAGTAATAATTTCGGTTTTATCCGAGGAAGAGCGCCGGCAGATGATAAGCATGCTGAACCGGATAATCGCAACGGCGGAAAAATACACGCCGGCGAAACATTAAGATTGGAACGGTAAGAAAGAGCCAACTGTGAAGTACTAAATTCTAAATACGAATATCGAAACCCTAAACAAACTCCAATAACCAAAATTCAAATTTCAAATAAATTCCCAGTAAACATAAAATTTCAAAATTTAAATCCCGGTGCCGGAAAATAAACCCAAAGATACGAAATTGTGCCTGTTTTCATTGTGTGGTGTATAATAACTTTTGGAAAAGGGAAAGAATTATCAGTCAACAACGGAGGAAATAATGGGACTTCAGACGCGGATGTTTCTGCTGGTAGCAGTAATGTTTGCAGTGCTTTACGGGGTAATCGTACTGGTTGGCAACGCCGTGGGTATCGGCGGCGCGTTAGGCTACCTGATATTGGCATTAATTTTTATGCTGGTGCAATACCTGGTCAGCCCGGCGATTGTCGGCTGGACGATGCGGGTGAAATGGGTGACCGAGGAGGAAGAACCGGAGCTGCACAAAATGGTGTCCGAACTGGCGCAGGAAGCGCATCTGCCGAAACCGCGGGTAGGCATCTCACAGATTAACGTGCCGAACGCCTTCGCCTACGGACGGACGCAGAAAGACGGCAGGATTTGCGTGACGCAGGGCATCCTGAAATTATTGAATAAGAATGAATTGAGAGCGGTACTGGGGCATGAAATGTCCCACATCAAACACCGCGACATGGCGATAATTACCTTGCTTTCGGCGGTCCCGATGATTCTGTACTGGGTGGCCGTGATGACGCTGTACGGCGGTTTTTCGAGCGGCAACAGCCGGCAAAAATCCAGCGGCAATTACGCCGCGCTCATCGGCATCGGCGCACTGGTATTTTACTTTATTACCAATCTGCTGGTGCTTTACGGTTCCAGAATCCGCGAGTATTATGCGGACAAGGGCAGTGTGGAACTGGGGAACCAGCCAAACCAGCTGGCGACAGCGCTGTACAAACTGGCAAACAGCAGCGCCCACACCAGGGATAAAAAAGAATTGAAGAAGGTCGAAGGCGCAAAAGCTTTCTTCGTTTCCGACCCGATGGCATCAATAAACGAGCTCAAGGAGCTTTCGCAGATTGACCGGAACAAAGACGGCGTCATCGACCAGTATGAGCTGCTGACGGTAAGGCTGATGAATGTGAAATTGAGTTTCTGGGCGAAAGTGGGAGAAATATTTACCACTCATCCCAACATGCTGAAGAGAATCAAGCAGCTGGCATCATACACAGCGTAATCCCAGTTATTTCTGAAAAAAGAATAATAATGCAGCTGGAGGAAGAGCCAAAACGACGATGAAAAGAAAACAGATACGGTTTTTGGGGTATTTACTGGCGGCAGCCCTAACAGTTGCATTAATCCCGACGATGACAGGCTGCGGTTCAAAAACAACGACGCCGGTGTTAACTTCGATTAGCGTAACAATCATCCGCTCGACGACCAACATTGTGACGATGCACTCCACGCTGCAGCTGGACGCGACTGGTACTTATTCCGACGGGACGACGCCGGATGTTTCCAGCCTAGTTGTATGGGGGAGTTCCAATCCGACTGTTGCTTCAGTCAGCAACAGTACGGTAACCGGTTTAAACGCCGGCACGACCAATATCACCGCTAACCTAGACGGGGTGACCAGTCCGCCGGTTGCGATAACGGTAATTGCGCTGTCTGCGATTGTAGTCACGCCGACGGTGCCGGTGACCTTGACGGTGGGTGCCACCCAGCAGTATACGGCCACGGGGCTTAACTGGGACGGTTCTACCGCGGACATCAGTTCACAGGTAACCTGGTCCAGCGATACACCGGCCACGGCGACGATTTCTGCATCCGGTCTGGCGACCGCGGTCGCTGCCGGAACAGCTAACATCACGGCGTCGGCCTCAGGACTCGCGAGCAGGGCGATTTTGTTAACGGTGACAGCCCCGTAATTCCATCTTCTTGCCTGTTTGATATCCGCCTCAGATTAACGCATGCCTGCCGGAATTAGCTTAATATTCACCGACCAGAAAAAGAGGGGAAAAAGATGAACAAGACAAAGGTGGCGGTAATACGCTGTGACAGTTACGACCGGAAGCAGGTGCTGGAATCCGTAAAAAAAGGGATTGAGCTGCTCGGCGGCATTTCCCTTTTCGTCAAACCCGGCGAGAAAATTGTACTGAAGCCTAATATCCTGGTGGGAATCGACGCGGAAAAATGTGTCACGACACATCCGACGGTATTCGGCGCGGTGGGTCAACTGTGTCAAGCAGCCGGGGCGAAGGTATACTACGGCGATTCTCCCAGTTTCGGCAAAAACGAGCCTAATTTGCGCAAGGCCGGCCTGAAACAGGTGGGGGATGAACTGGGGTTTATTATCGCCGATTTCGACGCCGGACGGGAAGTGAGCTATAAAGACGCCTTACTGGTCAAGAAAATGATCCTGGCCAACGGGGTGCTGGACAGTGACGGATTAATCAGTCTGCCGAAACTGAAGACCCACGGACTGGTGCGGTTTACCGGCGCCGTGAAGAACCAGTTCGGGTGTGTGCCCGACTTGCTGAAAGGGCAGTATCACGTGAAACTGCCGGACCCCTTTGATTTTGCGGCGATGCTGGTGGACATCAACACTTATATCAAGCCGCGGCTATACGTGATGGACGGCATCATGGCGATGGAAGGGAACGGACCGAGAAGCGGGAAACCGAAGCAGCTTAACGTGCTGCTGCTTTCGGCCGACCCGATTGCGATCGATGCGGTTGCCTGCCGGATTATCGATGTTAATCCGGAAATTGTCCCCACTGCCAAACTGGGCGAGAAGGCAAAGCTGGGAACATACCACACCGAAAACATCGAGCTTGTCGGCGACAGACTGGAAGGGCTGATTGATAAAAAATTCAAGGTCAACCGCACCGCGCCGGTGACGAATAAAGGCAACCGGGTGATGGCATTCATCAAGAATAAAATCACGCCGCGGCCAGTGATTGATAAAAACAAATGTACGCAGTGCGGCACATGCGTCAGGATGTGCCCGGTGGAACCGAAGGCGGTGAACTGGGTGAATAACGACAAGTCAAAACCACCGAAGCATTATTACGACCGCTGCATCCGCTGCTACTGCTGCCAGGAGACCTGCCAGGAAGGAGCCATCGACATCGAGAGCCCGTTACTGGGGAGAATATTCTTCCGAAGCTGAAAAGAAATCCGAATATCAAAATTCGAAATAGATTCAAATTGAATAACTGACCGAACATAACGGAAGGTACAGGCAGGGACGCCCATCCTGCGATATTAAATTCCAAGCACCAAAAACCAAATACCAAATAAATCCTAAATACTAATATCGAAATTCGAAATAGATTCAAATTGAATAACTGACCGAACGTAACGGAAGGTACAGGCAAGGACGCCTGTACAACTATGGTACCGCTGGAAGGGATGGTCTCACACCAGGCACTGACTATGTTTCCAGACAGTACTAAGGTTCATCTTTCATACGTGTAGCAAATTGTAAATTAATGGGGTATAATAGGCGCAATGAAAGCTTGGATTTGCGCCCCGATGGCGAATTTTTTCATCCCTTCGCTGGGTTCGGCCAGGCTCTATGCTTACGTTAAAAAGCAGGGCTATAACGTCCAATTCCAGGAACTGAACCAGAACGCCTTTTTCGACCTGCTTTCCCGCGAATACCTGGAACCGACGCTGGAACGGGTGCAGTGGTCGGTGGATTCCGCCTCCCGGAACCGATTCATGCGGGAAGACCTGGGTTCAACGCTGATTCACAGCTCCGGCAACGCCATGCCGCAGCTACTAGCCGAAGGGATTCTGCGGGATAAATCCTGGTACAAATCTGTCCGCAGCGTCAGCGCGGTGAAAACCCCACTCTCCAAATTCGTCAGTTCGAAAATCAAACCGGATAAAGTGCTTTACGCTTTGCTGAGCGAAAAAGAATTCGTGTTGACGGAGATTGAACGCAGCCGGAAAATCCTTGACGAACAATATATGCGCCTGGCACCGGAGGTCTTTTTACAGCATTATTACACGCTACTTTGCGGGAAGGCGATAATCGATGCCGCGTATTACCCCACGCAGATTGACCTGGGGCTGGGTTTTTACGGCACGGCATTCGGGGTGGCCACGGCCGATATCATCCGCGCGGTGACCGACGAGCGGTACAATTTCCTGATACCGTATTACCGGAAGAAAGTGCTGCCGCAGGTGAAGGCGGAACACCCGGACGTGGTGGGCATTTCGATGACCTGCCAATCCGAGCTGGTGCCGGCTTTTACGCTGGCGCAGATGATAAAATCGGTAGACCCGAATATTCATATCGTGCTGGGCGGCGGGCTGGTGACCGAACTGGCTTACCGGATGGTGAAAAATCCGCCGCTATGGGAGATGTTCGACAGTCTGATTGAAGGACCGGGCGAAGTGGCGTTTACCGAGTTGATAGAGCGGCTGGAGAAAAAAACCGACCTTGGCGGCGTGCCAAATATCTTCTACAAACAGAAAGGGAAGATTATCAAAGGCGAAAAACTGTACGAATTCGACATCAACGAAGCCTGCACGCCGGAATTCCCGGCAGTCCGACCGAAGAGCCCGCTGCCATTGGAGACTTCCAGCGCCTGTTATTGGGGCCGGTGCGTATTCTGTTATTACCCGCAGCAGGGCACGCCGACTTACGATACCAAAGCGCAGCAGAAGCGCACACGCCGGACCGAACTGGTGCTGGCCGACATGAAAGAACTGAAAGAGAAATACAACCCGGTGTGCATCGGGTTTACCGATTCTTCCTTATCCCCGAAACGTATCGAGGATATCGCCAACGAAAACCTCCGCACGAAAAACCGGATGAAATTTTCCGCCCTCTTCCGCATGGAGAGGACTTTCAAATCGCTGGAATTCTGCCAGAAAGTGGCATCCGGCGGATTCATCGGGGGGCATGTGGGACTGGAATCGGGGTCGCAGAAGGTCAACGACATCATCAACAAAGGGGTCAAGCTGAAAGATGTCGAGCTGATTCTGGAAAACTTCCACAAGGCCGGCATCCTGGTGCATGTTTTCAGCATCGTAGGGATGCCCGGGGAAACGGACAAGGACGCAATGGAGACTTTCGATTTCTTCAAGCGCCTGCACAAGCAGTTGGAGCTGGGTTTTGTGGTCTACCCGCTGTACGTGCTGGAGCACAGCCCGCTGGCTTACCGCGCCCCGGAGTTCAAACTCAAGCTGACACCGGTGCCCGACGACATCCTGGTGCAGGCTACCGATTACCGCGTGGAGGGAGCGGAAACCAGTCCGGCAAAGAGCATGATGACATCCATCAGCTATTCCGAACAACTGAGCCGTTATTTACACCCGCTGAACCGGGTGATCGATATCGAATCACTGACGATGTTCCTGATTGCGCAAAAGGCGAAAGGGATTGAGCCTGGGAAAATCCACGACCGCGGGTTTAAAATCTGAGGGAAACAAAACTTACTTAGGGTTTCAGCATCACCAGCGCGTTTTTACCCTGATACAAAGAATCGAAGGCCTGCTGCACGTCCGCCAGCGGCATGACGGCGGAAACAAGCGGCCGGCAATTGATGCGTTTGTATTCCATCATTTTCAACGCCTGCACGTTGTATCTGAGGAAAGGTTCGCAGGCGATAATTTTCAAATGTTTTTCCAGCCAGTAAATCGGGTCCAATTCAGCAGGTTTGGGGAAGCCGACAATGGCGACAGTACCTTCGCGGCGGGCGGCGGTCATTGACTGGCAGAGGACATCCGCACCGCGGACGCAGATAATGACCACATCGGCGCCGACTCCGGTGATTTCGATGATGCGTTGATAGACATCGCCTGCGTCGGAGTTGAGCGCATAATCGGCGCCTAATTCCAGGGCTTTATCAAGGCGGGATTTAATTCTGTCGGTGACAATTACCGGGGCAGCTCCGGCGGCTCTGGCAGCCAGCAGCGTCAACTGCCCGATATGCCCCGCCCCGAGAATGGCGACGGAATCGCCGGGCTTAATCCCGGCTTCGTAGATTGGCGCCAGTGCGACATTTAAAGGTTCAGTCATGGCGGCCTCTTCGTCGGAAACACAATCCGGTACATGCATAATACTTTTCAGACTCTGCGGGGAACGGAGGATATACTGGGCCATGGCGCCGGTCATCGAGGTGGGGATGCCGCCTTCAAAGGCAGGGACGCCGGTCTGGGCGCCGGTACAAAGGTGATACAGACCCCGACGGCACCAGTAACACTGGCCGCAGCTCGCCCGGAAATCAACTGCACGATCGCCGACGGACCAGCCGGTAACGCCGGCGCCGACTTCCACCACTTCGCCAACCCATTCATGGCCCAACACGGCTTCGAACTTATTGATATTATCCAAACGCTGGTCGTCCACAAACACCAGGTCAGTGCCGCAGATTGCGCACAAATTAACCTTAAGCAGGACAGTCCCGGGCAGTATTTTGGGCTCGGGAATTTCCCGGATTTCAATACGGCGGCGGCCGGTAACGACAGCGGCTTTCATGGTCACTCCTTCGAAAAAGAAGATTATTTCAGGATTCTTTTTACTTCTCCGGCGACGGCTTTACCCAGTTGTTGGTGGGCAGCTTTATCCAGGTGGATGCCGTCAATATCGCTGGATTTGATGACGGCGGAGGTATCGAAAAGCGCGCAGCCATACATGTCGGCGATGGTTTTAAAGTGCTGCGAGAATTTCCGGGACTTTTCCTGCCCGCCCTCGAACATTTCTTCATTGCCGTTGAGTTTGCCCAGCGGCGGGGGTACCAGCAGCAAAATCTTTGGCGTTTTAGGATTTTTAACAGTGCCGCTTTTATTGACGATATCCACAAGAATCCCGGCGCCGGCGGCGATGTCCTGCGCGGTGGCGGAGAACTTTTTCTTGAGGTCGTTGGTGCCCAGCATGATGATGACGAGGTCCAGCGGCGCATGAGTCCAAAGGCAGGGAATAAGGTATTCTTTACCGTTTTTGTGCCCTTCTACGGGGTCTTCCCAGACGGTAGTCCGTCCGCCGAGGCCTTCCTCGATGACATGATAACCGGCGCCCAAAGTTTTTTGCAGCACGCCGGGCCACCGGACGTCCCGGTCAAACCGGGTGCTGGTGGCAGGGTCGGCGCCCCAGGTATTGGAATCGCCGTAACACAAAACTTCAAACATGAGAAACCATCCTTTTATTTTGAGGGTATTAAACAACAGGAGGGTGGGGTTTGTCAAACCTTGATTGTTATTTGATTCAGTTTTTATTACAATAATATCAAGATTGCTTGTGTAGTTGTTGCAGCGGCAGAAAAAGGCAGGTGAGAGAGATGAAATACCGTAAGTTCGGGAAGCTGGACTGGCAGGTTTCGGCGCTGGGTTTCGGGGCAATGCGCCTGCCGATTTTGAATGAAGACTACGCCAAAATTGACGAGGCGCAGGCCATCCCGATGATACGTTATGCCGTGGACCATGGGGTGAACTACATCGATTCGGCGTGGGGATATCACCGTGGCTTTAGCGAAGTAGTGGTGGAGAAAGCGCTGTGGGACGGCTACCGTGAAAAGGTAAAAGTAGCCACCAAGCTGCCGTGTCCGGACGTCCAGACCGCGGCGGATTTCGACCGGCTGCTGAACGAACAACTGGGCAGACTAAACAGTAAAATTGATTTTTACCTGCTGCACGGTTTGAATAAAATGCAGTGGGCGAAAGTACGGGACCTCGGGGTAATGAAATGGGCGGAACGTCAGCAGGCGGACGGGCGCATCGGGCACCTCGGGTTTTCTTTCCACGATAATTTTGATGCTTTCAAGGAAATCATTGACGCATACGACAACTGGACGCTGGCCCAGATTCAATACAACTTCATGGACGAGCAGAACCAGGCAGGCACAAAAGGGCTGGAATACGCGCATAAAAAAGGCCTGGCGGTGGTGGTGATGGAGCCGATACGCGGCGGGCGGCTGGCCCGGCCGCCGGAGAAGGTCGTCAAGTTGTGGCAAAGCGCGCCGGTACAAAGAACACCGGCGGAATGGGCGCTGCGCTGGGTGTGGAACCATCCGGAGGTAAGCACAGTGCTCAGCGGCATGGGCAGCATGCAGCAGGTGGCCGAAAATGTGGCCACGGCGGAGCATTCCCAGCCGCACAACCTCACCGCGGACGAAGTGGCACTGGTGGGACGCGTCAAAGACGCTTATTTTTCAGATGCGGTTGCCTGCACCGGCTGCCGCTACTGCATGCCGTGCCCGAACGACGTCGACATACCCCGCGTTTTCAATCTTTACAACGACGCGGTAATTTACGGCGATGCCGCCCGGCCGCGCCGGGATTACGGACGGATGAAACCGGAGCAACGTGCCGATAACTGCACAAAATGCGAGCAGTGCGTGGAAAAATGCCCGCAGCAGCTGGCCATACCAGAATTATTGGAGAAAGCGGACGCTTTTTTGACCGGGAAATAGAAGCCGTCTATTGGATGGTTGCGCCTAAAAAAACCGCTATATCTTCCTTTTTCGAAGGGGGAATGGGTTGAATCTGGCACCCTAATAGTTTCCGGACAAGCTCAGATTCTCCACATGCCGGGACGCCTGATGCACTATTTCTTCAGTAATTCCTCCATGGCTTGACCTAAATGTCTGATGCCGGTGTCGATTGTCTCTTCGTCGGTGCAGGAAAAATTCAGCCGCAGTGTATTGGTATTCCGGCGATTGACGTAGAACGGGTCGCCGGGGACAAAAATAACCTTGTCTTTAAGCGCCAGGTCCAGCAAATCTCGGGAGGAGACGTTTTCCGGCAGTGCTGCCCACAGGAACATGCCGCCTTCGGGCGACGTATGCGCCACACCTGCAGGGAAATATTTTTCGATGCTGGACAACATCGCCTGCATTTGCCGTCCGTAGCACTCCTTGATTTTACGGATATGGGCGTCAATGTCGTTGTCCTGCATATACTGCCAGAGGATGCACTGGGTAAAATGAGTGGTGTGCAGGTCGGCAGCCTGCTTGGCGATAATCAGTTTTTCCATGATGTCGTGCGGCGCGACAATCCAGCCCAGGCGGAAGCCGGGGGCAACCGTCTTGGAGAAGGTACCGAACAGGATAGTATTATCCGGCAAAAATTTCTTAAAAGACGATTTGCGGCGGCCGGAATAGCGGAGGTCGCCGTAGGGGTCGTCTTCGATAAACAGCGTTTTAGTGCCACGGACGATATCGGCCATCTCGTGACGAGTGCGTTCCGAGAAGGAAAGGCCGGACGGGTTCTGGAAATTAGGCACGGTATAAATCAGCTTCGGCTTTTTGGCGGACATCACCGATTTGAACTGATTAATATCCATACCTTCATCTGTCAGCAGCACGGAATTAAACCGCGGCTTATAAAGAGAAAAGGCCTGGATGGCGCCGAGATAGGCCGGGTCTTCGATGACGATATCATCACCTTCGTTGATGAAGGTTTTACCCATCAGGTCCAACCCCTGCTGCGAACCGTTAGTGATTAAAATATCCTCGACCGGAATGTCGAGGTTTTGCCTCTCGTGATAGCGCCGGGCAATCATTTCCCGCAAGCCGGCAAAACCTTCGGACGTGCTGTACTGCAGAACATCCCGGCCCATGGTATCGAAAACTTTTGCGGTGGCCGCTTTCAGTTCCTCAACCGGAAATAATGCCCGGTTCGGCAGGCCGCCGGCGAACGAAATAATCGTCGGGTCGAGGGTGACTTTCAGGATTTCCCGGATGAAAGAACGGGGCACATCGGCGATGCGGTCGGAAAAGATACTGTCCATGTTTGTGGCTCCTTTTTAGTATATATTTATCAATCAACATCTCTGCGAAATTACGGAAAAAGAAAGAGCCCTCTCGTTTTTGTGGAGAGGGCTCTTGTGTCTACCGGTTGATTTGTTTTTAGAATTTGTGACTAGACGCGCCGGACCTCCCCAGCAGTGATAATAGCTGCTGCGGCAATGGCGACGACGATGACGGTGTTGCGATTAGAATTCAGTTTCAACATGGTAATAATTAATTTATCACAACATGATTAAAGCTGTCAATAGTCATATATTACTCATATGCGCCGATTTCTCTCCTCAGCTCTGCGTAAAAATTATCTTTCGCTTCACGCTCGAACCAGGGGTGGTGGCCACAATTTGCCAGCAACATAAAACGGAAATCCGTCAGGATACGGGAAAGGGGTTCCCGGACGCCTGCAGCAGGATGGGGGTCGTAATCGCCGTGAAAGGCGACGACCGGGCATCGAATTTTTTCCCCGAGCTGCAATAGTTCCCCGCTACTGCGCATTTTACTGGCCTCGGCCCAGACCTGCTGATAAATCGCCGGACTGCACGGCAATATCTCATCTTCATGGGGCAGAGGCGCAAAGGAATCGGCTTTTTCCATCAAGTCCCCGAACCGGGCAAAGCTGTTACCCCTGGCACTGCCGGAATAAATCGAAGACAATAAGGATAAAGCTTCTTGCCGTTCTTCCGCGCTGAGATGGCTGAGGCGAGTTTCCATGATTTGCGGGACATATTTATCGGTAAACGGTGGACTGCTGATAAGAACGAGTTTTTTTACCAGGGACGGATATTGCGCAGCGAAAATAAAACTCAACCAGGCTCCCCAGGAAAATCCGACCAGAACCAGCGGCGGATTACAGTGTGTTTCCAGAACATCTTTGAGTTCTTCAACCTGACCTTCAATGGAACCGGCCGTTTGCAATGGTTCCAGGACGCCCATTTCGGAGGCTAATTCACGGGCAACGGGGGCCATTTCGCCGGGGGCGCCGGGCCCGCCGTGAACCAGCGCGATATTGAACGGAGCAACGCCGTAGGTACGGAGATTATTCATGTGTATATCTTAGCGCATTAAGGCGAGAGAAAGGGAAACAAATTGACAGTATCTTTTTAATATAATACAGTATTCTTTAATATGAATGATAAGAATAATGTTGAGAATAAACCTATTTTCGACCTGGAAAAAGCATGAACCATTGATTAATAAGCGATGTCTTAATCGGGTTGACCTATATTGACCATGACAGACAAATGTTTGGAACAAAAACAGATGCACGGTAAAATTATCAGCGTAGATAAAACCAATGGCATTGAAATAGCTCTCGAAGGCTCTCGCGAGTGGAGAAATTTATATGCTTCCTCCTGATTTAAGATCATTCCACGAGGCAGCCCCCGGGGAATATCGAGAACATTCGACTGGAGAAATAATAGTTAATCCTGATTTTACGACTACATGGACAATTACCCAAAAAGATCCCAATTCCCATCTTTAATTTGTCATTTTGACCGGGAATTACAGGCTCATTCTTGAAATAATCGGAGAGGATAAAGTCCTTATTGTAGACGTGGAGGATTATCATGGTAACTAGAACTAAAGCTTATCCCAATATTGCCATTCCGCCGGGAGAATTCCTTTTAGAAGAGATACAGGCGCGCGGTTTAACTCAAAAAGAACTGGCGAGAAGAATGGGACGGCCGATAAACGCAATCAATGAAATTATTAACGGCAGGAAAGCAATTACTGCCGAAACCGCCCTGCAACTCGAAGAAGTTATGCCGGAAATACCGGCGCGTTTCTGGCTAAATCTGGAGACAGACTTCCAACTGACCAAAGCAATTATCAACAAACAAGCCAATGCAGCCTAAATTGGATAACGATAATAACTTGAAAGGAATTACTTAATGCTTTCGAACATCTTTTTTGACCTGGACGGGACACTGACCGATTCCAAAGAAGGGATTGTAAATTGTATTTATTACGCGCTGGAGAAACTGGGCTATCCGGTACCGGAAGCATTTAATGTCAACGATTGCCTCGGGCCGCCGCTGCGGTTGTCGTTCCGCAGGCTGTTAAAGACAAACGATGAAGCACTGATTGAGCGGGCAGTCGAGATTTACCGGGAAAGGTTCTCCACCATCGGATTATTTGAAAACAGGGTTTATCCGGGGATTCCGGAGCTGCTTTCGGCATTGCGTGAGAATGATTTCAAACTATATGTCGTCACCACAAAGCCGAGGGTTTTTGCCGAGAGAATCATTGAGCATTTTCAACTGGCACAACGGTTTGTAGCTATTTACGGCACAGAATTGAACGGGCAATTCGATAATAAAGCGGACCTGATTGAATTCATTTTGAAAGCCAGGCAATTGAGAGCCGAAGAAACCGTGATGGTCGGCGACAAAAGAGAAGATATCACCGCGGGACAGGCGAACCGGACGGGAACAATCGGGGTGACCTACGGCTACGGCACCCGGCGTGAAATAACTGAGGCGGCGCCGGATGACATCTGCGGGAGCCCTGAGGAAATCGGACAGATTATAATGGGGGGAATAATTCAGTAGGATTGAGTTTCGAACTCGACCGCCCCAGTCTGCAATGCTGGTCTGAGAAGGGATGATAAGTGGCCGGATAGATAAACTCTCCCTTAAATCCCCCGCTACCAGGTGGGAGATTGCCACTAATTTACTACTTTATGTTTCGGTTTTTTCTTATGAAGCGTCAGAATGAATATTATCGATTTTATCGATTTAAACTAACATATCTGTCACTGTCCATTTGGGCGGTCGGGTTCGAAACCCGACCCTACAGATCGATCAGCGCTTACTTAGCAAAGTACCTTAGCCGCCCTGTAGTGGTCAGAACCTACAGTCTTTAAGGTTATTTGATGTATTTCATTTGTTTGAGGAGTTTGAAGGCTTCATTTCTGGCATCACGCAGGTCGGAGAGAAGATGGGCATCGCTGTTGACATAGAGACGGTCGGCGTTATTCAGTAAAACCTGCCAATCTTCCGGTTTCTGCTTACAAATATTTGGCATTGAGCTCCAGCGGGACTTTGTATTCGTTAGCGGTTTGAATGACGTTGAGCGCGTCCCCCTCTTCCAGCCCGATGCAGACATGGCCGATGCAGTCAATTTTATCGTAGTATCTTTTGATGGCATTAATAAAACCATCGGCGATTTTTTTTGAGTTGCTTTTAAAAACTTCTTCATGGTAGGACAGAATGATAAAATCGCCTGCGATGCCGTCAATCTCCATACAAACATCCCCGGCTTCGTTCAATAAATCGGCTTCGACACCGAAAATCACTTCGACGTTGTTATAAACATTCTGCCAGCGTTTGCATGGCGACCGATAGGTTTTTTTTAAAAGTCCGTCGGCTTTGAGCAACGCGGCAGAATGGTCGCAGATAGCAATTTTTGTCATGCCGATATCGCCGGCGTATTTTACAATTTCGTCGACGGAGTTCCAGCCGTCGGAGAAGGTGATGGAGTGGATATGGTAGTCTTCCGGACCGGGATTTAGTATTTTCATGGTTGTTCCTGATTAATTATTTGGCCACTTGCGAAATAGGCTCTTTCAGTTTTTATGCCGATATGTTTGTAATTGGCCTTGCAAATTCACCCGCCAAAAGCATGGTATTAACACGAGCACATTGTTAATGCTACCACAACGCCCCATCTCTTTCTCTTCCGTGTACATTTTGCCCTAAAGTTAAAAGTATTTCGGCTTCGGGCTCAAGGCGAAGCAGGAGGTTATTTAGAGGGACTGCTCGCCCATTCACTTCGTTCTGTGACTTTGTAACTTAAAACCCCACATCCTAACCCCCTCTCTCTGGATCTCTCCCATAAGGAGTGTACATTTCGGCCTAATGCCTCAAGTATTTCGTTGCGACTCAAAGAGGAATGAGTTATTTTGCTTTGGCGAAGTCAAGAAGGTTGAGCCGTAACGTGGATTTGCCGTTCCACTGGTCGAGTTCGAGGTTATAGACGATATCGATAGGGGCGGACATTTCGGCCTGGTGCGTGCCGAAACCGAAAGCCACGCAATCCCAAACCATGCCGCCCTGTTCCAGTTTCATCCTGAGATGCCCGCCGTCACTGCCCATGGTGCGGCAGGCAGCCACTTTGACATTGCGCGTGAGGAAAACCGGCTGAGGATTGGCCTGTCCGAACGGCGACAATTGCTGCAGGGTGCGGTAGGCGCTGCCCGCCAGGTCTTTCAGAGCCACTTCGGCGTCAATATCAATTTTGGGACGGAGATCCACGTCTGCCAGTTTAGTACCGGCGATTTTCACCAATTTTTCGTAAAGCAGGGGATGTTGTGTGTCAGTATCATGAAACCGGCGGCACCTTTATGGCCGCCGAATTCGACAAAAAGTTCGCGGCATTCTGTCAGGGATTCGATTAAGTTGAACTCCGGGATACTGCGGCAGCTGCCAGTGCTGACTTTTTTGCCGGTGCGGATGACCACCGAGGGACGGTAAAATTCATCCGAAAGCTTATTCGCCACCAGCCCGGAAATACCCGATGAAAAATCGTCCACCCGGACCAGAATCAGGGGTTCGAGCTGACGCGACACCACCTGTTCCCGGGCGACGGCGGTAGCTTTAGCGGTAACCTGCTGGCGTTCCGTGTTCTTTTGTTCCAGCCAGGTGGTCAACTCTCCGGCCCGCGACGGCGAATCGGTCATCAGCAATTCATAACTGGGCAGAGCATGGTCCATGCGGCTGGCGGTATTCAACCGGGGCGCAATCGTCCAGGTGATATTTTCGGAAGTAAGGGAGCCCGATGTTGTACCGGCTTTAGTTAATAATTCCACGAGACCGAGGCGCGGGCAGGCGTTCATCCGCTTTAAACCTTCGTTGACGAGATAGCGGTTTTCCCCGAGCAAGGGCGTCATATCCGCTACGGTGCCGATGGCCACTAAGTCCACCACCTGCTCCAGCCGGGGCTCTTTATTCATTCCAATGAGCAGGGCCTGCAGTAGTTTGTAAGCGACGCCGACGCCGGCCAGTTCGCTGAAAGGATAATGTGAAGCTGCAACTTTAGGATTAACGACCGCCAGCGCAGGCGGCAGTTCTTCGGTGGGGGTATGGTGGTCGGTGATAATAACATCCATGCCCAGGCGGTTAGCTTTTTTGACGGGAATAACGCCGGTAACGCCGCAATCGGTGGAAATAATCAAACTTACGCCCTGCTTATGCAGTGCTTCTACGGCCGCGATTTTGAGACCGTGCCCTTCATTGATGCGGTGCGGAATATAAGGAATAGCTTCAACATTGAAAGCGCGTAAACCCTGCACCAGGACGGCGGTGGAGGTGATTCCGTCGGCGTCGAAATCGCCGTAAATCGCGATTTTTTCACCGCTGAGCACGGCGCGGTAGATACGGGTGACGGCCTGTTCCATATCCGGCAGGAGAAACGGGTCCGGCGACAACCGTTTATCCACAGCAAGAAACGGCTCGACCTGCGACGCATCGGCCAGCCCCCGGTTAAAAAGCACCTGGGTAATTAACGGCGATAAACCGCACTTATCCAGCGGATGGCCACGCGGCACCGGAGGCAAAATGTGCCAGCGTTTATGATTCAAAACTAAGCCTCGCTGTATTTTCGGATAATCAGCGCTGAGTTATGTCCGCCGAAGCCGAAGGTGTTGGACAGGGCGATTTTAACATCCGCCTTGCGGGCGACGTTAGGAACATAGTCCAGGTCGCATTCCGGGTCCGGAGTAGTGTAATTGATGGTAGGCGGAATCACGCCGTTCTGAATGGTCAGGACGCAAATCGCGGCTTCGATGGCGCCGGCGGCGCCGATCATATGTCCGGTCATGGACTTGGTGGAGCTGATGGGCACTTTATAGGCATAATCACCCAGGGCACCCTTGATAGCTTTGGTTTCCGTTTTATCGTTAATTTCAGTGGATGTGCCGTGAGCATTGATATAATCAATTTCGGTCGGGGCGATTTCCGCTTTGCTGATGGCCATTTTCATTGCACGCACAGCGCCTTCACCGGTTTCCGGCGGGGAAGTAATATGATAGGCGTCGCTGCTGGCGCCGTAGCCGATAATTTCCGCGAGGATGTGCGCGCCGCGTTTTTTAGCAAAATCCAGAGTTTCGAGGACGAGAATGGCCGCGCCTTCACCGATGACAAAACCGTCGCGTGTTTTGTCGAACGGCCGCGAGGCATGTTTGGGGTCATCGTTGCGGGTGGACAGGGTGCGGGCAGCATTGAAGCCGGCTACACCGATAGGTGTGACAACCGCTTCCGCGCCGCCGGTGATAATTGCCACACCGTCGCCGCGTTTAAGGATTTCATAGGCATTGCCGATGGCGTCGGTGCCACTGGAACAGGCAGAGGTCGAGCAAACATTGGCCCCTTTGGCGCCGATATCGATAGAAATCTGGGCGCCGGCCATGTCGGAAATCATCATCGGGATAAGGAATGGGCTGACCCGGTCCGGGCCTTTCTCGTTCAGGATTTTCAACTGTTCGGAGAGCGTGCCCAGGCCGCCGATGCCGCTGCCGACCATGACACTGATATCGTTGCGGTTGCTGTCGTCAATCACCAGATGAGAATCGCGCAGGGCTTCCTGGCTGGCGGCCACCGCGAACTGGGTAAACCGGTCCATGCGGCGGACAAGTTTGCGGTCGATATATTTGTTAGGGTCGAAGTTTTTCACTTCGGCAGCGAATTTAGTGGCATGATTCGTGGCATCAAAAAGCGTGATATTATCCACGCCGCCGCGGCCGTTGATTAAAGAATCCCAGGTAGAAACGGCATCCAGGCCAACCGGACTGATAATGCCGACCCCGGTAATCACGACGCGATGAGTTCCGTTGCTTGTAACCAATGTAATTTCCTCCAATGTAAAAGACAGTGCTGCGTAGCGGATTTGCTGTCTATTTAATATCGTTAGTATAATGGATTAGCCGGTTTGCAGTCAATTTGTCACACGTACCTCCTCTTGAAATTCCAAGTCCACAAAGGCGGTTATTACCATCAGATGAAAATTGCGATTGAAACCCTGGGATGTAAATTAAATCAGGCGGAAACGGAAGCGCTGCAGCATCAGTTTGTGGAGGCCGGCTACGAGCTGGTGCAGCAACCCGCGGAAGCGGACGTGTACATTCTGAACACCTGCACCGTCACGCATAACGCCGACGCCAAAGCCAGGCACCTGCTGCGGATGGCGCACCGGCAGAATCCGGATATTTTCATCATCGTGACCGGGTGCTATGCACAGCGGTCGGCGGCCGAACTGGCCGCCATCGAGGGGGTGAACCGGGTCGTGGATAACAGCGAAAAAGGGAACCTGCCGGAGATAGTAAAAAATATCCCCCAAAAAGCGCTGAGCGTCAAAGAACCGTTTGCCACATCTACCCCATTCCGCACCCGTTCTTTTTTGAAAATACAGGACGGCTGCCAGAATTTCTGCAGTTACTGCATCGTGCCGTTCGTACGTAGTGTTGAAACCAGCGTACCGCCCGGGACGATAATCGAAGAAATCAACAAAAGGACAACGGAAGGCTACCAGGAAGTAGTCCTGACCGGCACACGGGTGGGCGGTTATGCCTATGCAGGTGCCTATGCTAATTTAAAGAGTTTGCTACAAAGTATTCTAAGCGAGACTGAAATCCCCAGAATCCGCCTGTCTTCCGTACAGCCGCAGGAGATTTCCGGGGAACTGATTAAGTTGTGGCGGAACCCCCGGCTATGCCCGCATTTCCATTTGTCACTGCAGAGCGGCAGCGCCGCGGTACTGAAACGGATGAACCGGCGTTATTCCCCTGACGAATACAGGAAAGCGGTGCAACTGATCCGGCAGGAAGTACCGGCGGTGGCAATTACGACGGACGTTATTGCCGGGTTCCCGGGGGAAACGGACGCGGAGTTCGAGGAAAGTCTGGAATTCTGCAAACAAATCGGTTTTGCCCGGATCCATGTTTTTTCGTATTCGCCGCGCTCCGGGACGGCCGCCGCTCAGATGGCCGGGCAGGTGGCGGACAAGATAAAAAAGGAACGCTCAAAAAAAATGCTGGCCCTGGCGACAGAAAGCGCGCAAAAGTTCCGGGAGAGTTTCGCAGGGGAAGCACTGGACGTGCTCTGGGAGAAACAGACCGACGACGGCGACTGGACCGGCATGACCGGGAACTATATCCGGGTGTTCGCCAAGAGCAAAGACGATTTAAGCAACAAAAAATCAACAATTAAATTCTAAACACGAATATCGAAATCCGAAATAATACCAAAATAAGAAATTAGATTTTTTAATCAACGAAAGGAACAATTCTCAGTACTATAGTGCTTACATTGACAACAAGCGGAAGTTGGTTTGATGGATTCCCGCGTTCGCGGGAACGACCAGCCGGGAAACCAGCTTCGCGCAAAGCTTGAGGCCGGTTTCTTTTCATTGTCATTGTCGGGCTTGACCCGACAATCCAGAGATTGCGAACAGCCTAACTTTCTTTTTAAGGCGGCGCGAGTGCAAACGCTCTCGCTTACCCAGAGGTATCCGTTATCCTCCCATCCCGGTTTTCATTAGGTTCAGGGAAGGACTCGCAGTGAAGTAGGGAGATTACGGGGGCGGGCAGGTTACAAACCTGCCCCCACAGTCCCCGGCCTTTTCTTTCGTCGTAAATGTTTTATCTGGCGATATCGCGGCGGATGAAGGCGGGAATGGAGAAAGCAAAGAACACGATGACCAGACCCAACAATATCAGGACATGCACCGGAGACAGGCCATTTTTAAGTGTATCCGGTTCCATGTAGTGATAAAAAGGCGAGATGAAACGGTAATTTTTCAGCCCGGTGACGACGCCGCCGAGTGTGTTCAGCAGATAGGTTAAAACCGCCAGCCCGCTGGCGACGCCCATGCTGACGCCTTTGCTGCCTTTCACGCACCCGGTTAAAAACGCCACGGCGGCAAAAACGAGCGCCAGAGCGCAGGCCCCCAAGGTGGCTTCCGCTAATTTCAATAAGTTGACATCAATATTCATCGCCGAGACAGTTATTGCCAGTCCGGCCCAGAAGAAAAACCCGAGTAACGCCATGCTCACCACTAACACGGCAAACTTGTCCGCGACCACCCGCCAGCGCGGCACGGGGTTGGTCAGTAAAAATCCTAATGTGCCTTTTTCCTCTTCACCGGCGATTGCATTGGCGCCGAAGCCGATGCCGAAAACCAGCAGCAGCAAGGGCACCATCAAGGAAAACAGTTCCGTACTGAAATAGCCGACCGGCGAAGTGTAATCGACTAACCCTGTGCCGAACATTTCTTTCAACCCCTCAGGGAGCTGGTTCAGGTACTGATTAAAAGAGGTCATGCTGCTGATAGTCGGATAAAAAAGCGCCATGAGTACACCGATGGCGACCAGATAACCACCCCACATGAGGAAAGAACGCCGCTGGTCGCGCAGGGTTTTCAGAAAGATGTTATTCAGCATCGTTTTTACCCCCGTTATAGTAGGTCATGAAGATATCTTCCAGGCTCGGCTCATGACTGATGATATTGGCCACCTCAAAGCGGGCGGCGGTTTTCACCAAGGCATCCAGCGAACCCACGACGGTACAGGTGAGTAAATTATCCCGGATAACAATATCGCGCACACCCGGAATATTCGTAAACTTGTTTGCGGGTACTGGCGCGGCAAAATGGATTTCCAATTGGCGGATGGAGTGCGATTTCAGGGATTCGATGGTCTCGACGGTAATCAGTTTACCCTGCCGGATGATGCCGACGCGGTCGCAGACTTTTTCCACTTCCGGAAGGATATGCGAGGAAAGAAAAATGGTGCGGCCTTCTTTTTTCGTTTCCGCTAATAAATCATAAAATTCGTGCTGCATCAGCGGATCGAGGCCGTTGGTCGGTTCGTCAAGGATGAGCAGTTCCGGTTTGTGCATAAAAGCCTGAAGCAGGCCGAGTTTCTGCTTGTTACCCAACGACAGCCCCTGGATACGCCGCGGCAGGTCGCACTGGAACCTGGCCGCCAGTTCTTTAACATATTGCCAGTCCAGTCCGCCGCGCAGGTTGCCCAGATACCGCAGTAATTGTTCGCCGGTCATATCGTCGTAGAGAGACAGTTCGCCGTTGAGGTAGCCGACGCGGCGATGGATGGCGACACTGCCCTGCCGGGCATCGAGGCCGAAAATCGCCGCCGAGCCGCCGGTGGGACGGATGAAGTCCAGCAAAGTGCGGATAGTAGTGGTCTTGCCGGCGCCGTTGGGGCCGAGGTAGCCGAAGACCTCGCCGCGATTAACTGTAAGGTCAACTTCGGCGATACCGAGCTGTTTGCCGTAGTATTTGGTGAGTCTGGCGGTGTTGATGACAACGTCATTATTCATTTTTCGCACCTATAATTGATGTTCTTGCCGTGAATTATACTACATTACAATGACCGTTTGCCCCGTTTTACTTTGTTACGTCCATTGTTACGAAGAACAAAACCCGTTATTTCTTGCTCAAACCTTGCTTAGGACGAATAAGCAAAAGAGTTTTAAGAATAGTTAACTTGCAATATTTCAGCGAGTGACAGCATAATATTGATATTGACGAGTGAATCAGTACAATATAAGAAGCAAGGAGATAAAAGTGAGACCGAACAGACTGCGAGAGCTATTGAAAGCCGGGAAACCCACGCTGGGGATGCATTTAATCGGGCCGTGGCCGGGAATGGCGGAAGTGGTGGGGCAATCCGGCGGTTTTGATTATATCGAGTATGTCGGCGAATATTCGCCGTTCAGCCTGGAAGTGATGGATAATTTCTGCCGCGCAATTGAATTATTCCCGAACCTGGGCGGGATGATGAAGGTGGAGGAAAACGGACGCGGCTTTATCACTCCCCGGGCAATCGATTCCGGATTCCAGAGCGTGCTTTTTACCGATATCCGCACGGTGGATGATGTTAAAGACTGCATTAGCGCAGTGCGTTCGGAAAGACCGGACGCCGGCGGCGTGCACGGATACGGCATGCGACGCAGTGTCGGTTATGTGGCGGACGGCCCCGAGGCCTGGGCCAAGGCAATGGACGACGTGGTCATCGCCCTGATGATTGAAAAGACCGGCGCGATGGATAACCTGGAGAAAATCCTTTCGGTGCCGGGTGTGGATATGGTGCAGTTCGGCCCCAGCGATTTCTCCATCAGTTACGGCAAACCGGCACAGGCACGTTCCCCAGAAATCATGGATATCCAGAAGCGGATGATTGAAATGGCCCTGAAAAAGGGCGTCGCTCCCAGGGTGGAAGTCGGCTCTTTCGAACTGGCGAAACCGTTCGTGGATATGGGTGTAAAGCATTTCTGCATCGGCTGGGATGTCAGCATTATTTACAGCTGGTGCAACCAGAACAGCGAAGGGATGGCCAAACTGCTGCCCGGACTGGCACGGCCAAAAGCGGCCGCGAAAGACGGCGGGTATACCGGCACAAAATAAATTTTAGTTTTTCGAAATCAGAGATAGCTGGTAGAGTTGTTGTTCTCTACCAGCTATTTTTTTAAAAAAGACGGTTTCTTATCAGCCGTTAGGCGGTATGGCCGGCGCGTTATCGCCGATTAGATTATCCTGCTTCAACGGGAATTCGACGATGAAAGTTGCGCCGTGACCGAACTGACTTTCAGCCCAGATGCGACCGCCCATTTTAGTGATGATGCCGTAGCTGATGCTCAGCCCCAGGCCAGTACCCTTGCCGATATCTTTAGTGGTGAAAAACGGGTCGAAGATGCGGTTAATGATTTCCGGCGGAATGCCGGGGCCGTCATCAGCGAAGGAAATTTTAATACTGCTGTTGAGCAGTTCGGTGGTAACGGTGAAATTCCCCCGACTGTGTGCTTCGTTCATGGCCTGCTCGGCGTTCAAGACGATGTTAAGGAACACCTGCTGCAATTGAAAGCGGTCGGCAATAATTGGCGGGATGCCGGGGGCAAAACGGGTGACGACCTCGATATTATTTACCCGGTGTTCATAAGCGCGCAGATTCAGGACCTCGGTGATAACGGGATTAATTTCCACCGGCTGGGTAGATAGAGAATGACTGCGGGCAAATGCGAGCAGATTTTTCACGACACTGGCCGCACGCTGCCCTTCGTTGCTGATAGCTTCCAGGTCGGCCTGGATTTCCGGCGGGGCGCCGGTTTCCAACATCAATTGCGATAGGGCGACAACGCCGGTTAGCGGATTATTGAGTTCGTGGGCAATACCCGCCGCCATTTCACCCAACGAGGCCAAACGGTCGGTTTGATAGAGTCTTTCCTGCATTTCACGCTCTTCAGTAATGTCATACAGGATGACCAGGACTTCATTTTTCTGCATCCCGGTGCACTTGGCGACAAAAACCATTTCTTTCAGGCCGCGTTTGATTTTAAACTCTACCTGCAGGTGCGATTTACCACCGGACAGCACCTGCGTAATTTTTTCGATGAGATGGGGAACAGGGATAATATCCGCGATGTCACGGCCTTCCGATTTGCTCCTGGTCATTTCGAACATGTGCCGGAAGGCTTTATTGACCATGATAATCCGCTTGTCCTGCCCGATGACCACCACTGGATTCGGGGTGCTCTCCAGAATGCGGTCGGTGAGGGCCTGCTGCTCCGCGATTTGCTGTTTCGAATTTTTCAGGTCGGTAATATCGTTGTAAAAAGTATTAGCTTGAGTCCAACCGTTTCGGTGGACGATATGGCCGAAAATCTGGACGTGACGGACCGTGCCGTCTTTACGCACGATATCGACTTCCAGTTTGCGAGCAACCGTCTCCCCGCGCTCAATTTTCTGCTTGCGCTCGAGATAATCGGCGTATTCTGCCTGCGCGTAAAATTCCTGCGGCGGATGTAACCGGGATTCCTCGATGTTCTGGTAACCGAAGATGTCCAAAAAGGCCTGATTGGCATAGGTAATACCGTCAACGGTATTCCGGATGCGGACACCGAGCGACGAATGATCTAAAAAAGTACGGAAGTTTTGCTCCGATGCTTGTAAAGCTTCTTCCGCCTGTTTGTGCCGGATAATATAAGCCAATTGTCCTGCGATTGTTTCAATGCGTTTCATATCCGCGGCGGTAAATCGCTCGTGCCGGCCGATATCGAGCAAACCGAAGGCCTCGCGTTCATTTTTCAGCGGAATACTGACGGCAGAGCAAACTCCCAGGCTTTTAATAATCGCCGGAACAAGTTTCTTCAGAGCTTCGTTTTCGCTGCATTCCCGGCCCATGCTGACGATAGCACCATAGTCGTTCGTCAGGACGGCATGACCTTCGTTCAGGATAGCGGTGTAAATCCCGCCGGCTGCCAACTTGATTTTAACGCCGGAGACCTTATCGGCAATAATGTTTTCGAGGCTGTGCGCCATTTTCGAGGGCAATTGGAAATTTTGCATTACCAGGTATTGTTTATCCTCACTGACAAGATAGATAATGGCGACATTCGCACCGAATAATTTCTGGGTCTCCTGTGAAACCAGACGGAAGATTTCTTCAAAGTCTTTGCCCTGATTCGCGGCTTCGTTAATGGTATTGATGAGGTTGATACCGCGCGACTGCTGCAGGATTTCATTATCGGCCTGCTTACGGCCGGTAATATCCCATAAAATACCCAGTTCCCCGTAGATTATACCGTCCTGCTGCAGCGGTCTGGCGTTGATTTCAAAGGTGAGGGTGGCGCCGTCTTTCCGGATAAGCTCGATTTCATAAGGGGGGACATCAACACCGGCCATACGCCGGAGGAAATTACCCGCTGCCTTCGAGGCACTTTGCCTGGCAAATATACCAGCCAAGGCTTTCAGCTTTTTACCGTTAAGTTCCTCTTTGGCATAACCGCTGATTGCTGACAGTCTTTCATTAACCTCGATAATTTTCCCTTTATTATCGATAACCATCATAGGGTCATTGGCAGATTCGAAAACGGTGCGGAAGGCGTCGTTGTTTAAAAGAGAACGCAGATTATTATCGAGCTGCTCATTGGAAGCGGTTTCTTTTTTAGAAGCAAGTTTTATCTCACGACGGCGTCGTACGGACTTTTCTGCACCGATATCAGTTCCGCTCATTTAATCCTCCGCGAATAAAACTCAAATAATATTTTAGGTTCCGCCCTATTTTAATTACCTGCGCCAGCAGCCGGAATACCGGCCCTATCCGGAAAACATTGAAAACACCGGTGAGAAACAGATACCCGGGTTTATTGCCAGGCCCGTTTTATTCGGGACGGGCACTGAATTTTGCTATTTAGTTGGGTACTAAAAAGGCAAGAAGTGATACACCTTGACCCACATTGAGACTATTAAACCATCGAAAGTCCTATGCGCCTATCCCCCGTTTGGGCTACGAGTACTTAGTACTAAAGTACCAAATCTGTAACTATTGGGCTCAACGGATGAAATACAATTTTCGTGGGGATAATCGGGAGTGGTGTCATAAGTCCTGTTCGGGGCACATTGACAATGCTTGAGCAACGGGGTAAAGTCAAATAAAAATCGTTCATAAAAGCGACGGCATAACGTGAACAAAACAATATTGATTTTCCGGCACGAGTTTTTCGCCACCATCAGGCGCGTAGGTTTTATCATTCTGACGCTGGCGTTACCGGTATCTGCGCTGCTGTCAATCGGTGTGTCGCAGCTGGTTTCCGGAATCGTGAAACCGGCCACAACAGTCCAGACGACGTCAGTGGGATATGTAGATGAAGCCGGCGGTTTCAATCAGTTTACGACCGAAGGTGACATCAGACTGGTGCCGTACACTACGACAGACGGGGCGCTGCAGGCGATGGTGAAGGGCGACATCAAAGATTATTTTGTGATTCCCAACGATTACACGACCAAAGGAATCATTCAAAATTATACACTGGAAAAACAGCTTTCGGTCCCTACGGATATCCAGGGCGCGATAGAAAATTTCCTTTCCGATAACCTTTTGGCCGGTAAATTTCCGGCTGCGACGGTTCAGGTCATCGAATCACCGTTGAACCTGGTTTCCACCAGACTGACCGAGACGGGCGCGGCGGCTCAGGACCAGGGCGGGGTATCGGACCTGGTGATTCCGGGGATATTCAGTTTGCTGCTGGTATTGTCCCTCATTTTTTCGTCCACCTATGTGCTGCAGAGCCTGGGTGAGGAAAAAGAGAACCGCATCATGGAGATTTTATTGTCTTCGGTTTCGCCGCGGCAATTGATTACCGCCAAAGTCCTGGGAATCGGGCTGGCCGGCCTGTTACAGGTACTGCTGTGGGCAATTTTGTTGCCGCTGCTGCTGAATCTGGCTTCATCGTCAATCGGCGGATTTATAAGTTCGGTTCATATCCCGGCCAATTTCCTGATACTGGGGATTGTGTATTTTATCCTGGGTTACCTGTTATTTGCGGTGCTTTGTTCCTGTATCGCCGCGGTCACCGGTACCATACGGGAAGCCCAGGGACTGGCCAGCATTTTTACGCTGTTTTCCGTTGCCCCGTTCTGGTTCTTAAGCCTGCTGATATTATTCCCAAGCAGTCCGGTGTGGGTCGTTTTCAGTATTTTCCCGTTTTCCGCGCCGGTGACGATGATGTTAAGATTCGGGATGTACGGCGTGCCGGTCTGGCAGATAATCACCAGCCTAGCGGTGATGGCATTGACGATTTTCGGGGGGCTGTTATTAGCCGCGAAACTGCTGCGGACGTACCTGCTGATGTACGGGAAGAGACCGAAACCGGCGGAGATTATCAAGAGTTTAAAAAACGCCTAGCGGCAGATTGAATCAAAGTTACTCAGATTGTTTTTTCTTACCAGAACAATTATCACAAAGTCCACGGAGCAGGATATCATGTTCCTCCAAGGTGTAACCCGGGGGCAAGAGATGCCGGAGGTCTTCCGGACAGGCATTAATCTCGTACAATTTGTCGCAAGTATTACAGAGAAAATGATGGTGGTGTTTTTCCGGGGCTAATTCCCAGCGCGGCGGCTGGCCAGGCAATTCCACGGCGGCGACGGAACCTTCCTCACGCAGCGATTTCAGGTTGCGGTAAACGGTGGCGATCCCCAAGCCGGGGACTTTTTTTTGCGCCAGGTTTAAGATTTCCAGCGCCGATAAAGGCCGGCCGGCTTTTTTCAAAGCCTGGCGGATGGCGTTTCCCTGCAGCGTATTTCTGACCATCAACCTGCTTCCTGAAGAAGATAATTTATTATCGTTATTGTAACACCGTTTTCCGTTTTTTGTCATTAAAAGAAAATTTTTACCAAAACCCGCTTGACTATTTAATGATAACGCATTATCATTATCATTATCAAGATAAAACAGCGTCCCGTTTGATTTATAAGGGGCGGTAAATGGGCAAATATTTAATCGCAGCTTTTCTGAGCCTGGTACTGATAGGCACAACTGCCTGCCAACCAAAGACAAGTAAAACCAGCCAGGTTTCGAACGGCGTGATTCAGGTGGTGGCGGCAGAAAATTTCTGGGGCAGCATCGCCGCGCAACTGGGCGGGACACATGTTAACGTCATCAGTATCGTCACGGACCCCAACGCCGACCCGCATGAATTCGAAACGAATACCGCCGATGCGCTGGATTTCGCCCATGCCGATTATGTTATTTTAAACGGCGCCGGTTACGATAACTGGGGGCAGAAACTGCTTGACGCCAATCCGGCAAACGGACGCAAAGTGTTAGACGTAGCTGATTTATTGGGAAAGGCCGCCGGAGATAATCCCCACTTCTGGTATGACCCGGACTACGTACAGCAGGTGATAAATCAGATTACCGTTGATTATCAGTCTCTGGACCCGGCAGATGCGGCTTATTTCAACCAGCAGCAAACGGCTTTAGAGAGCGCGCTTGCGCCGTACCAGCAGATGATCCAGGCAATTAAGCAGACCTATGGAGGAACGCCGGTCGGGGGTACGGAGAGTATTGTTGTATACATGGCTGACGCGCTAGGGCTAAACTTAATTTCGCCACCTGATTTTATGAACGCGGTCTCCGAAGGCAACGACCCGCCGACGCAATCGGTGGCAGCGTTCGAACAGCAAATTAACCAGAAACAAATCTCCGTGTTAATATTTAACAACCAGACCGTCACGTCAATGACCACGAATTTAAAACAGCTGGCAGCTGCACAGGGTATTCCGGTGGTGGGCATTTCGGAAACAATGGAGCCGCCGGATACCACTTTCCAGGCTTGGCAGTATGCCCAATTAACGGCTCTGCAAAACGCATTGAGTACCGGCGCTGCGAGCAAATGACAGAAGGTAAAGATGATTGATAATGAGTTAGCAACGCAGATAAATACGGGAGTGCAGGCGAAACAAACTCGTGAAATAACAGTGAGCTTGCAGGATGCCGCTGTACAAATGGAAAGTCACAAGATATGGGGTAATGCCGATATCAATGTGGAGCAGGGTGAATTTATCGCGGTGGTCGGGCCGAACGGTTCCGGGAAGAGCACGCTGTTACGCGTCCTGCTGGGGTTACAGCCGTTAAGTAATGGGGATGTCCGGGTGTTAGGGAAACTTCCGCACCGGGGGAACCATGCAATCAGTTATGTGCCGCAAAGAAGGTCGTTCGACCCGGACGTGCCGATTCGCGGGCGCGACCTGGTGATGATGGGACTGGAGGGAGTAAATTGGGGATTCGCTTTACCGGGAACGGTCCATCGCCGCCGTCAGCAGCTGGTGGAACAAACGTTGTCAAGCGTCGAGGCGACAGCGTATGCGGACCGGCCCATCGGCAGACTTTCCGGCGGGGAGCAGCAGCGGCTGGTACTCGCACAGGCATTGGTCAGTAAACCCCGACTGCTCCTTTTAGACGAACCCCTGGCGAATCTCGACCTGCGTAACCAGATTGCCATCCCGCAGCTGGTCGCGAAGCTGGCTCGTGCCAATGAAACGACCGTACTGCTGGTTACTCACGATATTAACCCTTTACTGCCGACGATTGACCGGGTGATATATATCGCCAAGGGAAAGATGGTCATCGGAAAACCGGAAGAGGTGATAAGGGCAAAAACACTCAGCCGCCTTTACGATACGCCAGTACAGGTAGTGAAAGATATTAACGGACACCTTTTTGTAGTGGGGCTGGAGCAGGAAACGGCACATCCGCACGAGCATGATGAGCATTAACCGGGATACCACCAAGAAAAGTTACCCGGCAGGAGACCTTTAGAGAATATGGGAGCACATTATTTAGCAACCGGCTTCGGCTGGAATTTAATCAGGGATATTCAGGCACAATTCCAGTATGCATTTATGCAGCATGCTTACACCGCGGGAGCGACCGTGGCGATCGTGGCAGGCGTAGTGGGTTATTTTGTAGTTCTGCGCAGCCTGTCTTTTGCCGGTCATGCGCTCTCCCACATCGGGTTTGCAGGGGCAACCGGAGCGGTGGCGCTCGGCGTCAATCCCATTTACGGGCTGCTCGTTTTTACGGTGGGGGGAGCTGTGGGGATGGGCGCGCTGGGGAAACGCATATACGGCCGGGATGTAGTAATCGGGATTGTGCTGGCATGGATGCTGGGGCTGGGAGTGCTGTTCCTGTCGCTTTATTCCGGTTATGCAACGGAAGCTTATGCCCTGCTTTTCGGAGAGATCCTGGGTATCAGTCAGACGGATGTGGCGGTCACGCTGGTCGCCGGAGTGGTGACGCTGGCGGCGATGGCGATCATGTTCCGTCCGTTATTGTTCGCCTCGGTAGACAGCGACGTAGCCGAAGCAAGAGGGGTGCCGGTGCGGCTCCTCTCCATTATTTTTATGGTGGTGCTGGCAATTTCGGTTTCAGAAGCGGTGCAGGTGGTAGGGGTATTACTGATTTTCGCTCTGCTGGTCACACCGCCGGCGATTGCCGAGCGGCTTACGGCGCGTCCGGGCACGGCCATTGCCCTCTCCGTATTGCTCGCTCTGTTTTTTACCTGGGTGGGACTTTTTGTTTCGTTTTATCTACCATATCCGGTCAGTTTTTTCATCACGACGCTGGCTTTTCTAACCTATCTCGCAGTGCGGTTATGGATATATCTGCAGCAGCGTTTTACCAAATTGTCCCCCGCGTAATATAAGAATGGATAAACAAACCAAAAGCAGGGTTGTAACGATACTGCTGATTATCGCGGTAATCGCGCTGTTTGTGCTATTTATTCTCTGGTTTAAAGACGACTAAGAATTATGGCGATCGGTTGAGGGTGTAAACGGGGAGATCATGCTTTTAGAACATGGGCTCCCATACACCGGCTACCGATACTTCAAGTTCAACCAAATCAGACTCTATCCGCCGGTCTTTCAAACGCAACGGTTAGACCTCATAATACCCCCGCTTGCACCATCCCCAACTTATAACAAATCTCTAATACCTGACTAAAGAGCTTCCCGATATCTTTGATACGGTCTTTCCTGAAGTCACTAATAGTGCGGAAGTCCGGTTCTTACTTCCCGGCCAGCCATATAAATACCATGTCATCACGGATTTCCCGCCGTACACATCTTGAGCTCCTGATGCCTATGCTATAACCATACAAAATCACTTTGATGAGCATTTGCGGGTGATAAGGCATGGCACCCAAGTTCAGAGCAGCTGTCTTCGATGTCCCCAATATCCAACCGGTCTACTACTTTACCGATATACCCGGCAAGATGGTCTTGCGGTATTTTGTCGTCAAGACTGGGTAGGCATGAGCATCATCTGGGATTGTCGGTATTCTTTGAACGACATTACTCACCCAGCCTTTGATGCTCATTCTATACCCTTCAGCCATCTTTATTGCAGACCTATTTTCGGATAAAATCAGCTATTAGTAATAATTCTTTATTTTACGGAACTGCCGGGTATGCGGCGGTAGAAGACGATGGTGCGGCCGTCAACAGTGACATTATTACGCTCGAAAAAGCCATAATCGATCAAATAACGGCGTAAAGCGGCAAAATCCGGGTGCAGGGCCGTCAGTTTGATATTGATTTCAATTTCCGGGTACTGTTTATCAAATTCGAACAGGTTGGCCAGGTGTTGGAGCACCAGCAGGCGGTCGTCGCGGGATTTGGGGAAAACCTGCAGGCGCCCGTTGCGAATGAAACGGTCGATGCCGGTTGGCGTCGGTTTGTGCGCCAGACTTTTATTGAGATGATAATTTAAATCTTTGAGTTTTTTAACGCAGTAAAGATAGCCGACATCTGCCTGATTTTCCACCAATCCAACTTGTTCCAATCTGACCATCGCTTTGATGATTTTAGAGCTGTCAAAGCCGGTGAGACGGCTGATTTTATCCGGGGTGTTGGCGCCAAGGGCAACAGCGGCCAGGATTTTGAATTTTTCTTCATCGGAGAGTATACCGACCACAGTTAATAGTTCCGTATTTGTTTCCATTGATTAGTAATATCTCCCGTTTAATAGAATCAATTATAGACTTTGCGGAGGTTGCTGGCAAAGACCCGGGGATACGGTTCACACAACTGCCGGATTGGGAATAACAGTGAGGGGGATGGAATGACGAAGCGTACAGCAGGGACGCCTGTACAACTATGATTAGCTGATGTGTCCCGGTTTTCAATGGGATGGATAGGGAGAATAGACTCCAGTGAAATAATGCACATACTTGACAATAATTATTTATCCGTTGTATAGTAGGGCATTCGTGTAAGGAAGTAAAAATCAAAATGAGGACAGCAGGCATTGTTAGCATCATTCGCACCGCGGGGGTTACGGGATTCCCGCATGGGGCTTGGTGTGCCTGTTTTCCGGAGATAGCAATACTCTAGCATCAGTTTCAAAAAGGAAGCGCACACTGAGCCCGGAACGAAAATCCCGGGCTCTTTCTTTTTCCCGACTAAATAATAAAACGATACGAGATGAAAAGTGAAGATATTAAATAAAATAATGAACAGGTTGAACCTGAAGCGGTTCAGCGCCGGCATCTGGGCGGCGATGGGCATACAGGCCATCCGCATCACCGGGATGTCAATCTCTTTTTCCTATTTATCGCTTTATCTGCACCGGCAGCGCCATCTTGAAATGACTCTGGTGGGGCTGATTATCCTGATTTCCGGGTTAATCTCCGGAGGATTCAGCCTGGTTGGGGGCGCGCTGGCGGACAGATTCGGGCACCGGCGGATTTTCATCATTTTCCAGATTACGGAAACAGCGATGTTCGCGCTAATGGCGTTACTGATGGGGATAGACGCGCCGGTACTGGTGATTTGCGGCACGTCGCTGCTGGTTTCGATGGCCGGCGGGATGGCGGCCCCGGCGATTTCGGCGCTGGTGACGGACGCCGCGCAAAATAAGAATCTGGCGGAGTCCTATGGCATGATGGCTATCGGGGGGAACCTGGGCTGGGCAATCGGGCCATTAACCGGCGGACTGCTGCTGGCGCATTTTTCTTATGCATGGGTTTTCGGGGCGGGTGCTGTCGTGACGGCATTGTCCTTGTTCGGCACACCGTACCTGCCGCGCGGCAGCACGGGCAAACATACCGCGCTGATATCCAAAAGCACGCTGAAGGCATTCCTGGCTGACTCCACGATGATTTCTTTTTGCCTCTTGTGCATGCTGTTCTTTTTCGAGATGTCGCAGTGGGGCAGCACACTTTCAGTGTTTTCGGTGGACTACATCGGCTTCAAGCCGGAGCAGTACGGCCTGCTGATGTCCGTCAGCGGGATAATGATTATCGTTTTCCAATACCCGATATCACGGCAAATCGGGCGGCTGGGTTCCCGCATATCCCTGTTTTTGGGGAGTGTGCTGTACGGGCTAGGATTTTTGTCGCTGACGTGGGTGAAAGCGTTTTTACCGGCGGTGGGTTCGATTACGATTCTGGTGGCCGGGGAGATGCTGTTCGTGCCGACATCGAATTCGGCAATCGCAAGAATGTCCAAACCGGAAGACATCGGGAAAAATATGGGAATCCTGAATTTATGCGCGACGCTGGGCAGTTCCTGCGGGCCGCTGCTGGGGGGCTTTTTGCTAGACCGGTTCCCGAATCGGCCGCTGCTGGTATGGGGGCCGATTGCGGTGCCGGTTTTCGCGGCGGCGGTGGGGTTTCTGTTGTGGCACGGCTATTCCCGCACCGAAGTGAAAGAGGCAAAATAGGAGACGAAATTTGGAAAAGCAAATTGAATTAAGAACGAATGATGTGATGATAACATTGAATAATCACATTTGCCGGCGGGCACCCGTCCCAATTTTTGTCCGGCCATACTGGTGTTTATTCAATACATTTTATACCAGATAAAGAGAATGATTTTTCATTTTCAAATTAAAGAACTTAAGGTATTGTAACTGGAATACGTATGCCGCTCAATCCTGTAACAAAAACATTTCCGGATTTGTCTACAGCAATTCCAAATGCCCAGGAACTTCCTTCTGTGTTATCATAAATTTCTGCCCAAAGTTGGCGGCCGTTGGTATCGTACTTAACCGTAGCGTAATCATGAACGGTTCTATCGTAATCACCCTGAGTATAAGTCATGGTACCCGGGACAGGAGAACTCACTCCAGTCACATATACATTTCCTGAGGAATCTACAGTTAATGCAGTTGGCCCGTTATTACTATATATAACGTCTTTATATATTGCGTTTAATTAAGGAATAAAGTATACTGGGAGTATAGAGAAAATGGAGGCTCCCAGTGAGAAGGACACGTATTCCTGATGCTGAGGTATTCAAGGCTGCTATCCAAGACGAAATATCACGTACTCCCGAAGGACGCTACTTCCATCGGCTCCATGCTGTTCTGCATGTTCTGGATGGAGCCAGTTCCAGTGACGCGGCTCGCCTGTATGGAGACTCTCCCAGAGCGGTTGAATATTGGGTCCAACGGCTTACTTCTAAAGGCCTCTCCGGTTTGTTGGATGGAAACCATCCTGGCCGCCCAACCCGTTTGTCTGCCAACGATCTGGCTGATTTGCGAAAAGATATCAGTCGTAATCCCCGAGAACTGGGCTATGACCAAAACCTGTGGGATGGATTGTTGCTGTCTCACCATCTTATTCAAAAATACTCCATTTCACTTGGGATCCGGCAATGCCAGAGGCTCTTTCATCAACTCGGCTTTAGCCTCCAGCGACCTCGCCGTAAAGCCAGTGAAGCTGATGGCCCCCGGCAGGAGGCCTTTAAAAAAACTACTACCAGTTAATGCAAGACCCTACCATTCAACTGTGGTGCGAGGACGAAGTCCATTTTCAACGCCACAGCAGTTTGATGCGAATGTGGGCGCCCAAAGGGCAACAACCGCGCGTGCTCTCGCCTTCGGTCCGTCACAAAGTAGGCTTTTTCGGAGCGCTCAATCTAAAAACCGGTCAACTCGTGACTCAAGAAGCACCCACTTTCAGCGCTCTGACTTTCGGCGACTTTATTCGTTATCTGCTCCAATCTACTCAGGGCCAAATCTATCTGATTCTGGACAATGCCCGATGGCACAGATCCAAAATACTCAAAGAGTTTTTCGAGGCCAATCAGCAGCGTTTGGTATTTATCTTTCTGCCAGCTTATTCTCCCGAATTCAATCCGATCGAAAGAGTCTGGCGGATCACTCGCCGCAAGGTAACCCACAACCGTTATTTCCCATCAATAGAAGACCTTCGGTTGTCTCTGGTATCCCAATTCATTATTTGGAGGCTGCCTAACTTATCTCTGAAAGTATTATGCGAAAGAATTTAAGACGTTATATATATTATCTAATCCGGAATAGCGTACTAACCAGAGTTGATTTCCATTGGTATCATATTTTACCGTAGCGTAATCGGAATTACGGCTGCCGTTGGTGCTGGACCCGGTTACGTAAACATTGCCTTTGGAATCAAGCGATAATAGGCCGGATTCATCGTCACCATTAACGGAATCGTTGTAACGTACAGCCCAGAGTTGATTACCATCACTGTCATATTTAATCGTAGCGTAATCATAAGAGGTATCAATTCCGAGACTCTTTCCCGTTACGAACACATTCCCCTGATTATCCACCGCAATATCATCCGAAATATCGCCGGCATTCATTGGACCACTATAGGTCTCAGCCCAAACCTGATTTCCATTAGCATCCAATTTGATAGTTAGATAGTGTTTGTTCCCAGCATCAGTTTGACCATACCCGGTAATATAGGCATTTCCCGATTGGTCTAAAGCGATTGCAGATTATAAGAGTTGTTGAATCCACCGCCCCTGCACTTGTGGCATTCGGCGTAACTTTTCCAGAATTACAGGCCGTAAAAACCAGTAAATTGAGAGAAACATAAATGATTACAAATAAATATTTCTTCATATGATAAATATATCCCAATTACTGAATATATACAATCAATTGTTATTGGCAAATTCTTGTAATTGGTCTTGAATTAATAATTCATCGGTTGTAAATTGGAGATGTGAATAAAAAAACTCTCCTCCTAATTATTTTTTTAGTCATTGTTGTGTGCATCATGCCATTAGCTTGTGTCAATCAAAAAACGCCTGCAATAACCACCATAACAGCTGCCACCGTGTCCAACCCTGCAACATCTCTCCCAACAGCCAACGACGATAACGCACAAAAATTGATAAACACGAATTGGACGCTTAAATCCTTCGGAGAAACGAACAACATGACCCCTGCGATATCGGGCACGAACATCACATTGTCATTTAACGATGCCGGCAATTATCATGGCAGTGACGGGAACGACGGCAGTTACGGAGCTGCATACAAAGCCGAGGGGAACAACATCACTTTCGGCGTCACAACTTTCGCCGGTTTTGAAGTTCAAGATACCCCACCGGGCTTTGCTAACGAATACAAGACTTATTTTACCCTGCTGCAGCGCGCTCAGAATTTTGAAATAACGGGTGACGAATTAACAATTAGTTGTACCGGAAATAACTCATTGCTATTCACCAGAACAACCAATTAAACAATTATCAATTATTTCGGTGTCGTGGGCCCTGATTGTTTTTCGGCAATATCGCCGACGATGGGCAGCTTAAACATCTTGCCCTGATAGGCCTGGTACATCAATAATATCCAAAGAATAAAGGCTGCCACCCAAACGATTACGCCCAGTATCCAGCCGACAACCGGGATAAAACCCAGAATAATCTGGATAATACTAATGGCCCCAAACGTAAAAATAGATTGAATCGCGTGGAAACGGATAAATTTATTCTCTTTTTCGATTAACAGGAAGATGATTCCCGTAATCCACCACACAGCGTAGCATAACAAGCCCGCCAGATTCGGCTCAATCCCCGAATTGGTTTTAGCACCCGGATCTTTGCTGCCAGTGTCTTTATTGTTCGGTTCGGTCATCGTGCCCTCCTCAATTTATTGCAACCCGGGATAAACTCTGGAATGAGAATAGTTTAGTGTAAACACGATGACAAAGTCATAAATTTTTGTGGCGCGTCGTAACAAATTAATTACAAATGGGGAAATGCTAAAAAAAGCGGTGTGTAAAGAAGTAAAATCAGCCGCGGTGATTACTTTTTCACGGCAGTGAGGCAATAATGCCCACCACGGTCCAAATGAGTGTCCGTGATATTAAAACCGCGGAACAATTCCTGCAATTCTTCGGGGGTAAAGAAGTGGTGCAGCAGGCCTTTTTCCCGTCCGTCCAGCGGCATGAAGGTGTTCGGTTCGATTTGCTCCCAGGTTTTAGCCTGGTTTTTCAAAGTGGCCACAGTGATGAAAAGCACCCCGCCGGGCTTGATGACGCGGGTGATTTCATCGGCAATCCTTTTGACGGTGGCGTTATCGCCGTGATTAATGACCTGGACGGAGATTAAGGCATCGAAAAAAGCATCCGGATAAGGAAACGGTTCGGTGATATCGCCGTATTTCAGGTCGGCGGTTAATCCTTCCGCCTGGAGCCATTCCTGCGCCGACTGAATAGCCTGCGGGGAATTGTCCATGCCGTAAACCGTCAAGCCGTTTTTGGACAGAAAAACAGCGTGCCGGCCGGTACCGTTGCCCAGGTCGAGGACGGTTTTTACGCCGCGGTCTTTCATCAATTGTACGACGGAGGGCATATCGGCATGAGGTTCGTGAAAGAACCGGCCTTTTTGTTTAAAGATATCGTCCCAGGGATTGGTTTTAATATCCAATGAAATTCTCCAATACGGCTGTTATACTACCGTTAATTTTATCATGCGAAACCGAAGCGTGCTTGAAATACAAAAGACGCCCGGTTAGAGACAGGCGTCTGCAGGCGGTTACTTTCAGCGGTGATGTTATGTTTTATCCGGCGCTTTTTTGTTATTGCATAGCGTCACTGAAACAACATTATGCCAGGGTTTCTGTGAATTTTGCAAAAGAATATTATAATATTACTTAAATACGTTATCAACACCGTCGTTTACTGGTGAAACGCAATGTTGATGAAATTCATTGCAACCGCCCGGATTGATGAGAGATTTTAGCCCGTAACGGGGAGGGGATATGATTAAAAAAACAGTATTATTTGTCGTTTCTTTGTGTTTATTGTTTGCCGTTTGCGGCCCGGCGGTTGCCCCGGCGTCAGCATCGGGAACCAGCCCGATTGCAGTGAGCAACAGCACGATTCAAGTTGATTATCCCAACAGCCTGACATTTACCTGCCACGCGCAGGATAACGCCAAAATCACCGATATCCGCCTGGAGTATCAAGTAGACCAGATGAGTTTTGCACAGGTCACGAGCGAAGCTCAGGTAACGTTTAACCCGGCCACATC
The DNA here is from genome assembly GCA_963772985.1 of uncultured Chloroflexia bacterium. Taxonomy (GTDB): domain Bacteria; phylum Chloroflexota; class Dehalococcoidia; order Dehalococcoidales; family Fen-1064; genus Fen-1064. The sequence continues at coordinate 22,928 of CAVYZP010000006.1, read as the reverse complement.
GGTTGATGCTTCCTATGAACTGAACATGCAGCAATACGGCCAAATCCCACCCGGCGTCAATATCACTTACTGGTGGAAAGTAAAAGATGCCGCAGGGAATACGTCGCAAACCAATCCGATTCAATATACTGTTTTTGACAACAATCACACCTGGAATACATTAAGCCAAGGTAAAATTAATGTGTACTGGTACGGGCAGAACCAGGCGTTCGGGTCAGCGATAATGACGGAGGCACAGAACGCTTTGAAACTAATCGCCAGCAACACCGGGGCATCGCCAAATAAAACAGTAAACATCTCCGTTTATACCAGCGCCCAGGATTACCAGGCATCGGTGCTGGGCGTACCGGAATGGTCGGGCGGCGAAGAAGTCGCACAATATAATGCGGTTTATGTGATTATTGAGCCGGATAACATAACCGCCGAGCTGCCGGCCGTCGCCCACGAACTAACCCATGTTGTGGTGAACCAGATTATTTTCAACCCCTACAACGGAATCCCCTTCTGGTTGAATGAAGGTCTGGCAGTCCATATTCAATTTTTCAACACATCCTTACCGTCACAGTTTACAACGCCGTTAGCCGCGGCGGTTACGGGTAACAGCCTGATTACGGTCAGAAGTCTAAGCGACCCATTTTCTGCTTTCCCGGACAAAGCCAACCTCTCTTATGCCGAGAGCGTCAGCATCGTCGCATACCTGATCAACCAATACGGTGCGGCAAAGATGAGTCAGCTACTTGACACTTTCGCCCAGGGGTCCAGCTACGACGGAGCCTTACAAACAGTCTACGGCTTCAATATGGACGGGTTATTTACACAGTGGAAAGCATGGCTTAGCTCGAGCACCGGAAATTACCAAATTCATTAATTCCGAAAGGCAACTTTATTCAGAGCGCGGGATAGGTTCAAAATAAAACATCGATTAGCTACAGATCAGCACGAAAAGGGAAGGTTCGCTTTGAAAAAAATAACATATTTAGCAATCGCAATATTACTAATCAGCGCCAGTCTCTTAACCAGCTGCGGTGCCGCATCAAGCACCACTGCGGTAAACAATAATTCCAGCAGCACAACAACAGCGGTCACGGCCGGAAGCGGGACATTGACTTTTACCAATACCGACCCTTATACACTGGACCCGGCAGCTTCCAACGAAGCGCTATCCACTTCTTATATCATGCAAATATACAGCGGACTAATGAAACTGGATAATAATCTGGAACCGGTGCCGGATATCGCGGCCAGTATGCCGACGGTGAGCGCCGACGGTTTAACTTACACATTTCATTTGCGCACAGATGTTAAATTCTCGGACGGGACGCCGGTAACAGCCAATGATTTTCAATATTCCTGGAATCGCGCGGCCAATCCGGCGACCAATTCCCCGACTGCGCCGGAATACCTCGGGGATATTGCGGGCGTCAATGATGTGCTTTCCGGCAAAGCAACCCAGATCAGCGGGGTAAAAGTAATCGATAATTATACATTACAGGTCACGATAAACTCACCGGAATCATATTTCTTATATAAATTGACCTTCCCGGCATCTTTCGTGGTGGAGAAGAGCAATGTCAACAGCGGCGCCAACTGGTGGAAAACGCCCATCGGCACCGGCCCGTTCAAAGTGAAGGAATGGACGCCGGAGACCGAATTTATCCTGGCGAGAAACGATTTGTATTACGGCGACCTGCCTAAAATCGCCGAAATTGATATGACGCTGAACAGCACCACCAGCGACATGGATTTATTCGAAACCGGTGACGTCGATTTCACCAGCCCGCCGGCAGAATACTACGACCAGATAATGGACCCCGCAGGGCCGTTTTATCAGGACCTGTCCGTTTCACCATCTTTAAGCGTCGATTATATCGGTTTCAACTGTAACGAAGCGCCATTCAACGACCCGGATATCAGGCAGGCATTCTGCCTAGCAATTGACAAAGATAAAATTGTTGACTTAACTTACCGGAACATGGCGCAAAAAGCAGAAGGTATTTTACCGCCCGGGATACCGGGATACAACGCTAATGTGACAGGGTTGGATTTCGACGTCAGCCAGGCTCAGGCATTGATTAAAGCATCAACCTACGGCAGTGCAGCCAACCTGCCGCCAATCACAATTACCGTTGCAGGAGAAGGGGGAAATACCGACCAGGTAATTCAATCACTGGTTTACCAATGGCAGCAGAATCTGGGAGTTAACGTCCAGGTGCGGGAACTGGACCCTGAAGTTTACTACTCAGATTTGTCTCAAGAAGTAGACCAGATGTATTCAACCGGCTGGATTGCCGATTATCCCTATCCGCAGGATTTCCTCGACATTTTATTCAGTTCCGGGTCCACTTATAATTACGGCGGTTATTCCAATCCGCAGTTTGACGCGTTAATTCAACAGGCGAACGGCGAAAGCGACCAGACCAAAGCATTTACGATCTACCAGCAGGCAGAACAATTGATGATAAACGACGGCGCCTGTCTGCCGTTGACTTTCGGACAAAACTATCTACTGATTCAACCCTGGGTGAAGGGTTTAACGGTGAACGCGCTGGGAATCATGGATTTTAACGACGTCACAATTTCGGCGCATTGATTAAGACAGCGTCAAACTCAACTCCTTAATGCGGCGATAATTAAAGAATGCTGTTGACGTTCATTGCCAGCCGCAGCAGGCCGATAGGTCCGCCCTGATAGGCAACGTAAACATCCCGCCATTGCGGCTCAAACTTAAGCTTGTACTGTTTGATTCCTTTTGAGTGTAAAAACCAATCAAGCCGTTCAAATATCTGGTTTACCGCCTTTTCCGTTAACGTGGCGTTAGGCCGGTCACCGATGCCGACAAACGGCGCCACCGCGAAGTTAAACGTGCGGAAACCCTCATTTTTCTGAATGAGCATCATCTGGGCAAAGAGGTAGTCCATCGCCCCCCAATGCGAACCGGGGACATAACGCATCAGGTCGAAGGCGGCTTCACCGGGGCGATATGAGGGGACTTCATTAATAAAAGCAACCATCTTCCCGTCTTTATCCCGTAAAACACATAACGTACACTTCTCCATGTAGCCCCGGTCAAATTTACCCTGGAAGAAACCGTACTCGCGGTGATGGGGCAAAGCCAGCCATTGGCGGGATATCTGCTGAGCTTCATTCAGCACCGCGAGCGGCACGGGCGACTTATACCGTACAATCTGGAACCCTTCACCCTGAAATACCTTACAAATCCGGCGCAGTTGGCGGGTATTAATGGTGTGTGCGGCAAAATGTTCCAGGTCGATTATTGCTTCTTCCCCGACTCTGAAAAGCGCCAGTCCATACTGGTTATAGATTTGAGGTTCGTCCGGCATCATCATCGCAGCCTGCCAGCCGTTCTCTTCACAGAATTTCAGAAATGATTTTATTACCGTGTCCCTGTCTGTATCCGGGCCGACGGGGTCCGCCAGACAAAAAGCTACTCCGCCCACCATCCGGTAAGAGATAAAAGATTCGCGGCCCGGGGAAAAGAAAAAGGATTTGTCCGGCCAGACTTTAAAATAATCGAAGGTAGATTTGCCGTACTTTTCGATAATAGCAGAGGCGCGGGCACGTTCCTGGGGAAGCTGAATAAAGCGGAAGACAATCGGGCGGAACAAACTGTAGGTCGCAAAACTGGCAGCTACAATCCCCAGCACATCCAGTGACTGCAAGAACCATCTGGCCTCCCGACTTTTGCCGATAATGTCAGAATTACCCAGTAAAAGGAATTGCCGCAAACTCCGAATCAGCCCGTTTGGGAAAGAAATAGGGCCACCGAAATCCTTTGAACCCAAGACCCAGAAACCGAAAGTGCCGTATAACAGGGCCACTAGAAGACTGCCGAACAGCAGCACGAAGCCCAAACGGATGTTGCGGGATTCACTGCGCACGGAAAAGCGGTTGCGGAAGACAATCAGCACGGCAAAGGTTGCGGCGGGCGGCAAGGCGGTGAACCAGGTGTGTAAATGGATAATATGAGCACAGGTTTCCAGACCGGCCGCAAAGACAGCCACCCACCAGGCAGCCCGGCGGCGCTGAAATAAATGCAGGGATAAATAGATCAGGATAAAACCCAGCACCAAGGTCAGCAGACGAGTCCAGTGAAACACCCCGAACGGCAGAAAATACTGGACGCGCCGGGGCACGCTGGCAAGCAATACGTTAGCAATGCTCCAGAGACCGTTCAGAAACGTGATAAAACTGACCAGCCAGACCGGCCAGCCCTGTTTTAAAAGAGCCGAATTGACGGTCAGATACTGCCGGGTGCGAGTTAACAGATTCACAGCGCTGCTTCTTCGTCACCCAGAAATAAAATGATTAATACAAACATAACTGGAATATCTTAAGGGTAATCATAATGACTACCATGCTCCGGTTTTTCAATTATCTACCCCCCTCTGACGAGTTAATGTCCTTATTCCCCGGAAACCGGGACTGAAACAGACTTCATGGTTCCGGATTCTCTCACTTTTCGAGGGATGGTTTCAATTGATTATATGCTGTCTCCCGGCAATTTATCAATGAGGATGAATTCTGAAATAGAAATATTAATAGAAATTTTATCCGGATTTAGTTCAGGTTAAAAATTTGAAATTACCAAAGAAAATAATTATACTTAAAACATGTTTTCTCTTTCCATTGTTCATATACAAAAAGCGTATGAATATACAGGTGTTGGTTTAAAAAATATTTCCCTCTGGCGCCGCCATTTCACTAAAACTTCAATTATTGATTTGTCCGGCTCACGGACGGACTATTTTTTCTTTGTGCAACGGCTCATTCACACTGAAACTGCGAGCCTTGCATGAAGTTAAAAATGGATTACAAGTGGGTGGCACTGTCCGTAACCAACGTCGGCAGTTTTATGGCCGCGCTGGATTCCAGCATCGTCGTCATCGGACTGCCCACGATTTTACAGAGCCTGCATGCCAATATCGAAGAAGGCGTCTGGATTATCGCCGGCTACAAACTGATGATTACCATCCTGCTGGTGATGTTCGGGCGGCTGGCGGATTTATACGGCCGGGTCAAACTTTACAATCTGGGATTTGTCATCTTTACGGTCGGCTCGCTGCTTTGCGCTTTGTCGCAAACCGGCGAACAGTTGATTGTCTTCCGTTTTCTGCAGGGCGCAGGGGCAGCTTTGCTGATATCCAACAGCTCCGCCATCATTACCGATGCGTTTCCGAAGGAGCAACTGGCAACGGGGCTGGGAACCAATATGATGGCCGCGAATGTCGGGGCGATTGCGGGTTATACCCTGAGCGGGGTAATGATTACCTTTTTTGGCTGGCGCTCAATGTTCCTGATTAACGTGCCCATCGGAATTTTCGGCACTCTCTGGGGCTACTTCCAGTTAAAGGAGATCGGCATAAAGACTATCGGGCAAAAATTCGATTATGCCGGTTCGATATTATACTGCATCGGGCTATCTACGATTCTATTGGCGCTGACGCTGGGCGACCCCACTTCGTTCCGCAATATCGCGATTCTGGTAGGCGGGCTGGCATTTTTCGTTGCCGTGATATTTGTCGAGTTAAGACAAAAATATCCGACCCTCGACTTAAAACTTTTCAAAATCAAACAATTTGCCACCGGAAATTTAGCCAGTTTCATGAATAACCTCACATTCGGCTGCGGTCCGTTTCTGAGGTCTCTTTACCTGCAGCTAATACTCGGTTACAGCGCTTTAAAAACGGGCGTTTTGCTGATTCCGATGGATATCCTGGTGCTGGTTTTAAATCCAATAAGCGGCAGATTGGCCGACAGGTACGGCAGCCGGACATTTGTTACTTTAGGTTTAGCATCCAATGCCGCAGCCCTGTTATGGTTTTCCACCCTGAACGAAAAATCTTCGTATCTTACGCTACTGATAAGTCTGATGTTGTTCGGTTTTGGATTGGCATTGTTTGCGCCCGCGAATTCCAGCATGATCATGGGTTCAGTCCCGCCGGAAAAGCGCGGAGTAGCCAGCGGTATCCGGAATACAATCAGCCAGACCGCCGGAGTGTTAAGCGTACCATTTTCGTTACTGCTGATGACACTGGTAATCCCCTACAACAAACTGTCGCAGGTGGTAAACGGAACCCAACTGATAAACCCCGCCGAAGCGCCTGTTTTTCTTAAATCCATAAATTACGCCTGCTTGATATTGGGCATAATTACCCTGGTGGCGATTATTCCGGCCTATATCGGAAGCGAGAATAAAAGCGGTAAAGTGAAAACAGAATTATCGAAGAATTAAAGACGGCACCGACGAAGAATTTTTTTATTTTGAAATGAATTACTGGGGATAATTATCAAGTCCAACCCAAGGCGGATAGAGTTTCACCATTGGCAAGGTACTGTACGTCCGGCCGGTTTGAAACGTATTTGAGCACCCTTTTAAGCTTTTGCCAGTCGTGATGTTCGTCTATTTCCCAGGAGTGCCCCCAGAGGTGCCAGATGCCGCCTGCCGCGAACGCCAGGTCAAATAATATTTTGGCTTTCAATTCCCAATCCGAAAGAGATTTTATCGAGATTGCATGTGAATATTGGGCGATTTCATCTGTTTCGTCCGGCTGATGGTTTGAGGCAGTCACTGTCACCCCGAATTCGTACGGGTCGGAAATATTTTTCAGGCCGTTAAACTTCACGGTCCTGGCGCCAGAAAATCCGCAGCTCCGGACCAGATGCTTTATTTCTGCGTTATATTCCCCGTAGGGATAACAAAACATGCTGATTTTAGCAGCTAAAATATCTTCCAGGTATAATTTAGAACCTTCAATCTCCGCTTTTGCTGCAGCAGGGGGAATTAAAGTGAGATGGGCATGGTTAACGGTATGGGCGCCAATTTCGTGTTGCGCTGCCAGCGCCTGCAAATCAGCCTTTTGCAATAGCGCCAGGCGTTTTGAAAACCGGGGAATATAAAAAGTACCCTTAATGCCATATTTAGTGAGCAGTTCCCCGAGTTTGAGGTCGGAACTACTACCGTCGTCCCAGCTGGTCGTCACAATTAATCTTGTCATGGCATGATGTTTGTTAAAAAAATCCTAAGGCCAGAACATATCCCCGGCTTGGCGCTTTAATTCCGCCCGGAAATCCGGGTGCGCAACGGCAATTAATTCCAGCGCTCTTTCCCGGTGGGTTTTGCCGCGCAGGCGGGCGATGCCGAACTCCGTAACCACGATATCCGCCAAAGTCCGGGGCACGGTAATCATGGAACCTTCCTGTAACATCGGCACGATGCGAGAGAACTTACCACCGCGGGCCGTAGACTGCAGCGTAGTGATAAACCGCCCCCCTTTCGATAACTGAGCACCGATGGCGAAGGTAAGCTGTCCGCCGGGGCCGCTTAGTATCGCAGGGCCAACTGATTCCGCCGCAATTTGTCCGGTTAAATCCACCGCAACGGCGGCGTTTATCCCCACGAACCGGTCATTGGCGCTAACAACACGGGGGTCAAGGACGTAATCTGAATCGTATAACTCGAATAACGGATTGCGGTCCACAAATTTCATGTCTTCTTCACTGCCGCCGAGGGCGATGGCTACGAGTTTACCGGTATTGATGGTCTTGCGTTTGCCGGTAATGACCCCATTCCGCACCAGCGGGATGATGCCGCGCGGCGTGGTTTCGGAATGCCAACCCAAATCGGTTTTGTTATTCAGATTCCCATTCTGGGCAAGGCATTCTGCGGCGCTGCCCACGCCGATTTGCAACGTATCGCCGTCCTGAATCAAGCTGCCGGCATAGCCGGCAATGCTTTGCTCTTCCGGCCCTATTTCCGGCGCTTTTCGGCCCAGCTGTTCGGAAACGCCGGACGAACGTCCCGTTGTCTGCTCTACAAAATAATCAATTTCGGAGACATGAATCGCGTTGTCGCCAAAGGTATGGATAAAACTCTGATTAATCTCGGCAATGACGATTTTGGCGCACTGCACGGCTTTTTTCTTACCCCAGACTGAAGCGCCGAAACTGCAAAAGCCCTGCCCGTCCGGCGGAGAGAGCTCAATTAAAAGCACATCAGCATCGCCGACCTGAGGGTTTTGCGGGGTAATACCGATGAGGCTTCCCGGAACAAAATCAACGCGGCGCTCCGCCATGATATTTCTGGCGATCGGCCGGACATAGCTGATTTCCAGCGGGAAACTGTCATTCCAGTCTTCATGGTACCAGGGAAAATCCAGCGACGGTGTGCGCATGAAAACTTTGACGTTTTTCAGTTCATTTTTGCGGGCGACCATGGCACGCGTCACAGTCGGCGGTTCCCGCCCGTGGGTAAACGAGACACGGTCGCCGGATTTTATGACGCGAACCGCTTCTTCAGCGGAAACTGTTTTTCGCCGAAATTCTTCTTGCCAGTCGCCAGCCATTCATCCCCTCTGGAGTTTAACGCCTCATTTTCGAAGCTATTTTTTCGCTGCGTTTTTGGAAGGCAACCGGACGGTGGCCGAACCGGGCAGCGTAATTTCGCCGCGCTGGTTTTCGCCCCAGCATTCGATATCAACAAGGTGTTCGTCGTTAACGATATATTTTTTAATGACTTTGCCTTTCATCCAATGGGTATCGCCGACAATATTGAAACGTTTCAGCGTACCGTTGAGATTTTTAATAAAACCGTCGTCACCCATCCAATTCGTAACCACATTATCAAGCCACGATATTCTCTGGCAGCCGTAATCATAAGCGCCGGGAATTCCGATAGTCTGGGCGCGGGAATCTTCCATGTGGACCAGTTCCGGAACATCGGCCAAACCGGTGCGGGAATCAACCATATCAGCGCCCTGGTGCCGCTGGAAGAAGCCCATAGCTAAACCGTGTGCCTTGATGAAAGGACTGCCGGCGCCAATCAACCAAGCATAGATATCGCGCCGGGACAGACGGGCCTTTGATAACCGGTTGCAATGCATCGCCGACAACAACATCTTCCCAGTAACGGGGGGTCGCACCCCGGACAATTTCGGATTCGTAATCTTTATAAATTTTATCCAGTTCTTCTTTGGTGTATTCCGCCGCTTTGATATCCGCATACTTGCCTTTATCTTCGGCCGCTTTACGCGCAGCGCGCACACACCAGTCATGTGCCTTCGCGACCAGTTCTTCTCTCTGGTTGTAATATTTGATGTCATGGTATTGGATTACCGTTTTTCCAGCCATCTGGCTGTCTTTTACTTGAACGTCTACCAGCTCATTGGTATAGGTAAAGGTATCGCCTTCCAGGATGGGTTTGTAGAACTCCCACTGGTCGCCGGAATGCCAGGCATGGACGCCGGGCATACCCCGGCCCTGCGCCGCCCAGTAAACGCTGTAGAGAAAAGTCGGCGGGGCTACCAGCTTGCCAAACTTGGATTTCTTGGCATAATCGGGGTCGGTAAATAGGGGATTGACATCACCGATGCCGTCGCAATAATGGGCGATGGTATCCCTGGTGGCCGAGGTATTAAAGTACGGACGCCGCGGTTTCCAGACGATATTCATCCTCTTTTTTAATTCATCAATCATTTCCTGGGTAATTTCGGTTGCATCAATAGCCATCGCTTCTCTTTCTCCATTCTATTAATAAACTAAATGAATACCTTTACAGGTATAAATTTCGGCGGTACAGTTAAACTATTTTCGGGATGGCGCCGTCAACAGACAGTACCTGGCCGGTGACGTAGGAAGACGCGTCGGAAGCAAAGAAGACCACCGCCCAGGCAATATCTTCGGGCACGCCGAGCCGCCCCAGCGGGCAGGACTTGCGGCGGCGTTCCCGCATTTCCGGATCGCCGGGACCGGTGGGTACCGCGCCGGGCGCAACCGCATTGACGCGAATATTATATGGCCCCAGCACATGCGCCATCGTTTGGGTCAGGTTATTGACGCCGGCTTTAGCCGCGCCGTAGGGCATACTGACCAGCGACGGCATGTACGCATACCAGGAAGAAATATTGATAATATTGCCTTTCTGCTGCCGGATCATGACTTTGGCGGCAATCTGACTGCACAGAAAAATACTTTTCAGGTTGAGGTCAATGGCAGCGTCCCAGATTTCTTCGGTTACCTGCAGCGGGGGAACCCGCATCTCACGGGTAGTCCCGCCGGCATTATTGACCAGGATATCCAGCGTGCCGAAAGCTTCAACCGTCTTCTTGACCAGATTTTCGACCTGGGCGCTTTGACAGACATCGGTCTGGACGGCGATGGATTTTCTACCCAACGCTTCAACTTCCCGGACCGTTTCCGCAGCAGTGGCGGTATCCCGGTTGGCCACGACGATATTCGCACCGGCCTGCGCCAGCGCCAGGCAGATTCCTTTACCGATGCCACGCCCGCCGCCCGTTACGATGGCGGTTCTTCCTGTCAGGTCAAATACGGGCAAATTCATTTCAGGTTACTCTCCCTTCAGCTCTAAGCCTTTTTTTCGGGCTCCATCAGGACATATTTTCTTTCCAGTTCGGTATATAAATCAATCCCGCGCAGGGTGTTCAAATACTGCCAGTAAGGACCGCCGGGAGCGGGATAACCCTCAAGCGTGCCCTTCTCAAAAAGGCCTTTGTACAATTCAATGACATATTTGGCGACGGCGCTGTTAGGCGGCCCCGGAACCCACATTTTCGCACCGATTTCTTCGTAGTCTTTGGCGGAGAAATCATGCGGGCCCATCGCCCAGATTTTAACTTCCGGCGCACCGATTTTCTTGAAAAGTTCCTGCAAAGTTTCTTTGTTCCGGACTTTAAATTTCGAAGTAGGAGGAATGGCGTGGGGCAGAATAACATCCACACCCAATTTGATGCAGCCTTGAGCCCTGACCAGTAATTCTTCGTCACCCAGTGTGGCGGCAGCATCAATCCTGGCGACAATGACGAAGTCTTTATCCTCTTTGTCACGCGCTTCCAGCACCGCGCCGATTTTACCGTAAAATTCCTCCCGCGGCAGGACTTCCTGAACCGCCAGGAACGGGCATTTGGTCGGGTGTTTCTGATCGTCGAGGAACATCCCGGCAGCGCCGACCCGGATGAGTTCTGTGGTAGTGCGATAAGCCGCCAGTGCCCCGCCGTAACCGTCATCAGCGTCAACGATGAGCGGAACTTTTATCGAATTTACGATATATTTAGCGCAGTTAACAATTTCGCTGGCGGTAGCGATACCGACATCCGGCATACCCAATTGCGAATCGCGGACACCCGCGCCGCTTTGAAAAACAGCTTTAAAGCCAACCAGTTCGGCGCATCGGGCCGTAATGCAATCATAGGCACCCGGCACTAACAGCAGGCCCGGTTCATTCAGCAGGTTACGCAGCATCGTCGTTTTTTTCATTTAATTTCCCTCTATGTGTTATTCTGATTTCTCGAATTCACTATTTCTTGATTTTCCCGGCAGCGACCAGTTTATCCGCGTATGGGTCCATGCCGCCGACTTCGAGGATATCCAGCAGGAAATCCGGGTAATGAGTGAATTTCATCGTTTTGCCGGATGTCAAGTTGTTAAGGGTGCCGGTATGCAAGTCCACTTCCAGTTCATCCCCGGCTTTGGCAAACTGATTGATGCCTTTCAATTCCACGATGGGAAGACCAACCGCAATGGAATTCCGGAAGAAATTACGGTCGAAGGATTCCGCGATAACGCAGGCTATACCGCACTGTTTGATGGCCAGATTGGCCTGGAAATGGTCGTGGCCGCAGCCCATATTGGTGCCGGCAACCATAATATCGCCCTTCTTTACTTTTTTAGCAAAATCAGGGTCAACATTAGCCATGCACCAGTTGCCGACATCTTCCAGTTTGATTAAACCGGCGTCGAATTTCCGGAACGGAACAATTTCATAGTCAACATCCAGGTTATCGCCGAAAACCCAGACATTACCTTTAAACTTTAACGCCATTTTTCATCTCCCTATAAATATTTGCGCGGGTCGGTTATTTTTCCTTCAATGGCGGAGGCTGCGACGGTAGCAGCACTGCCCAGATAGACCTGCGCGCTTTCGTCACCCATACGGCCCGGCAAGTTGGTGGTGCTGGAAGTGATGCAAACTTCGTTTTTCGCCAACGGAGTGTAGAAACCTGGGCACATGCCGCAACCCGGCGCGCAAATAAAGCAGCCGGCATCCAGCAAAGTGGAAATGACGCCTTCTTTATCGACACGGGACATGGAATCGGTGGAACCGGGGGTGATATTGAAGAGGACTTTAGGATGGACTTTGTGTCCTTTCAATATTCGGGCTGCAATTCTCAGGTCTTCGTCGCGGCCGCTGGCGCAGGAACCGAGGAAGGCGTTGGTCACCGGCGTGCCTTCGACGTCTTTGATATTATGCACAAGGTGCCGGTCCGGCGGCACGACGACCTGCGGCTCAATTTTGGAGCCGTCGTATTGATAGGTCTTAATATATTTGGCGTCTTTATCACTGTATTGCGGTTCAAAATGCACTTTAGTCCGCGCCTTGAAAAAGTCGAGAATTTCCTGGCTGGGATTAACGATGCCGGTCTTGGCACCGGTAAACATCGCCAGGCAGCACATTGATTGGCGGCCATCCATGCTCATGGCGTCCATGACCGGACCGGTAAATTCCATTACCTGGTAAATCGCGCCGGTGGGCCCGATTTGACCCAGGATGTATTCATAGACATCGCGGCCCATGACGCCGTCCTGCAGTTTCCCGGTAATGTTGAATTTGATGCTTTCCGGCACGCGGAACCAGGTCCAGCCGGTGCGTAAAAAGGCGGGCGCCGAGGCGGACATGCAGCTACCGAAACAGCCGACACCGCCGACAGTGATGGCATGACCGTCGGTCATTGCGGAGAAGTAGACGCTACCCGGGAGGGCCAGCGCTTTCTCGACGGCGAGGTGGTGGCAATTGCCGATGCGGCCAAGTTCAAGGATATTCTCGTCCGCCACGCCCAGCTGTTTCAACCAGTTACTGTTGCGCCGGTGGTTTTCCCGGTTGGTGGTGGTAGAACCGACCCGGGTATAAGAGCCGCAGTGTTCCGGCGCGAAGATAATCTTGCCCGGGTCAAACAGCGTCCAGTCCTGACTCTTCCATTTCCCGAAACGTTCCGACATATCGGTGCCGGTTAAAATGAAAGGATGGTCGATTCTCGATGCCGAAAACTGAACGTATTCGCCGGGCGTAACTTCAGATTTTCCGACAGCCTTCGCTAAAATCTTTTCAATAATGGTTTTTCCCAATTGCAGCTACCTCCCTTCCTGTATCTAAAATTTCACACCGATGATAAATTAATTTATGTGGATAAAATCTGATACGATAATAATTCTGTTTAAAACGAACCAAGTCACGAACCGGATGCAACCGAAATCGTTAAATTAAGTTTTTTAAACGTTATTTTGTTAACTGTATATCTGACGGTTAATGTCTGGCATCTAGGTTAACATCACTAAACCGGGCTTGTAAAGTATGAATGATTATGTCTTCGGATTGATCCAAACCAAATACCCCGGTATCAAGCGAAAGTTGATAGTTGCTGGCATCAAGAGGATCCTTTCCGGTCAGTGCTTTGAGGTAATTTCGCCGGTCCTGGTCGATGGAATTGATTAACTTCAAAGCGTCATTGGCCGAAACTTTATACAGCTCCTGCACCCGCTGCCGGCGAAAACTGATATCGGCATGCAAGAACACGGTCAAACAGCGAGGATGCTGCCGCAGGACATAATAACCGCCGCGCCCGACGATGACTGCGCTACGCTGGTTGGCGATCCGGGTAATAATATCCGATTCGACTTTATAGAGGTTTTTGTCGTTAAGTGTATCGATTGGAGGCGGGTCATAAGCCCACGAAGTCGTATCTACAAATGATTGCATTATCGCCTGCCAGCGGGACGTAACTTTCTCATCGCGCACCGCCAGGTTCTCTTCCGGAATCTTGAGCTCCTGAGCGGCCTGACGCACGATTTCATGGTCCAGATACAAGGCGTTCAAACGATAGGCTAAACGCTGCCCCAGGAAAGCTCCACCGCTGCCTAATAATCGGCTGATGGTGATGACATAAGGGGTGGTTTCGGTCATGTCGGCTCCTCTATATCCCGAAAAATCGGGCAAGCTGCCGGAAAACCGGCGGTTTAGTTACGGAATATTATATACCCAACTTCAAGAGAGGACAAACACACAAAATTTCTGAAGCACAGCCTTCAAACTCAAGACATCCGGGGAAAAACGGTTTATTGTACCGGGGAGTGCGCAAGTTTTTGAGAGTTAAAATACAACCCTGAGATTTTCTGATTGCTATCGAAAGAAATGGAAACCCATACCCCGGCCGGTTCCTGACTATATCGGGCATAATATTGAATGGTGAAAATATTATTGGCAGTAGCGGCGATTTCGAATTCTTTCGACTGGTAATCCCCGACGGTGGACGATATCAGGTTATACAGCTTAGTGAAAGCCGATTGCGTCATGGCGTTTTTCATTTCCTGGTTGAAATCTTCGGTAAAACCGGCATAATCATTGTTTTGTAGGGAAACCAGCGCATTCCCGATTTTCGCATCGGCATAAGCGCGTAACTGACTGACGTCAATCGGCTTTCCTGCCAGGTTCGGCGAAGTAAAGACTAACCCCTGCACCTGATAGGCGCCGTTGACCGATTGCACAGACAAAGATACCGAAACACCAGCCGGTTCTTTGGAAAATTGCGCGAAATAAACCAGATTCATCAAACCGGCTTTGTTGGCCGCACTGTAGAATATAATGGTCTGATAATCTCCCACATCCGATTGCATTTGACTGTAAAGTTTGGCGAAAGCGGATTGATTTATCGCATTTTTCATTGTCTGGCTGAAATTTTGGGAGAAACCGACGTAATCATTATTATTGAGAGAAGTCAGGATATTAGTAACGATGGGTTCAACGGCGGACTGCACCACCGGGGTGTTAACCGACGTAGTTGCCGCGGAGCAACCTGATATCCCCGCGTTTAAAAAGAGCAGCAGAATAATAGTTAAACAGGCCAGAGCAGTTCGCAGATTTTTCCGGTGCATAAAACTAATTATATCACCGCAGCGCAGCCGTTTTCATCTTATATGATAACTACTTACCAGTTGCCGTACATATCTGTATGATAATTCATAGGAATTAACAACAATTGTGCAGGAGAGACGCGAACTTGCCAAAATACCATAGTATGTTATATTATGCAAATAACAAGTCCATTTTGAAAGGTTTGGGGGAATGTCTTCCGAAGATTTACGGCACCAGGATTCAGGTTTACCGGTCGAACCGCTGCTCAAAGGTATTTTAAGCATTGCGATTATCGACCTGATTAAAGACAAGTCCATTCACGGCGGCGAAATCTATCAGTCGCTGAAAGAAAAATTCCAGATTGATACCCCCCGGGCGATAATTTACAGTGTCCTCCGGAAAATGGAAGGAGACGGTTTATTAGTCTCCAGTTGGGATATCCCAGAAAGCGGCCCTGCCAGGCGAATATATCACATTACCGAAGAAGGGCTGCAATACCTGAAATATGCCGGAGACAGGCTCAGACGTTCGAAACAAATAATTATGATTCTGCTGGGTGAAAAATCCTAGATTTATAAGCTTTCGGTTCTTTTAATTAACTTTTAATTAATAAGTCAGCGGATAAGGTGAACATTCGGGTATGCGGATTGTCTCTCGTTTAATCGGACTTACCAGAAAATACTGGAAGTGGCTTATTGTGGCTTTCACCTGCCTTATCTTAGCCACCGCCGCCAGTTTGATTGTGCCGATATTGATCGGTGACGCGGTCAATAATGCGCTGCACACAGACGCAACGACGCTGAAAGTCACCGGTAATATGCACTTGCTCGTAATGTACGGCATCGGTATCCTGGTGCTCAGTCTGCTGCGCGGTTTATTCACTTTCGGGCAAAACTACTACAGCGAGTTTATCGGGCAGAATGTCGCTTACGACCTGCGAAACAGCTTATACGACCGTATCCAGCACCTCAGTTTTTCATTTCATGATACCGCTCAAACGGGGCAACTAATGTCCCGCGCCACGCAGGACGTGGAAGGTGTCCGGTTCTCCCTTTCCGGCGGCATGGTCCGCATGATTTATATCGTAACACTCTTCACCAGCATTTCCATCATCATGTTCACGATCAACTGGCGACTGACACTGGTCAGTTTTGCCTGTCTGCCTTTCATTGGCTACGTCGCGATTGTGCTGGTCACCAAACTACGTCCTTTGTGGACCAGAATCCAGCAGCAAATGGCTTCGATGGGGACGGTTTTACAGGAAAACCTGTCCGGTATCAGAGTGGTTAAGGCTTTTTCGCGCCAACAATATGAGCGGCAAAAATTCGAAAAAGAAGCACATATATTGTACGACGACCAGATTCGCGTCGCCCGGATTCAGGCATTCGGCGGGCCGTTCATGACTTTTCTCACTACCATCGCCAGTTCGCTGGTGCTCTGGTACGGCGGGATGCAGGTCATCCAGGGCCATTTGACCGCAGGCCAATTGACCACTTTTTACATTTACCTCGGGCTACTGATTCCGCCAATCAGAATGCTCGGGCCAATTGTGGACCTGACCAGCCGCGGCATCGCCTCGGGACAGCGTATTTTTGAAATTCTAGACACGCAATCCGCAGTACAGGAAAAGCCCAACGCGCAGGTCCTGGCGAATATCAACGGTGACGTTAAATTCACCGGCGTGAATTTCAAATACCAACGGATAGGCTCCCGCGAAACTCCGGGCAATATCCTGGAAGATATCAATTTAGAAACTAAATCCGGCGAAATGGTCGCATTACTGGGCGCCACCGGCAGCGGCAAAACAACGCTGGTCAACCTCATCCCGCGGTTCTACGACGTAACAGCCGGCAGCATCACGATTGACGGCATCGATATCCGGGACGTGACATTGGATTCTTTGCGCAAGAATGTCGGTATCGTCCAGCAGGATGTTTTCCTTTTTACCGGTACAATCCGTGATAATATCGCTTACGGTGCAGTGAATGCGACCGAAGAAGATATCATAAACGCAACCAAGAGCGCGCAACTCCACGATTACATTAAATCGCTGCCGAACGGATACGATACCTGGGTTGGGGAGCGCGGCGTTACCCTTTCCGGCGGACAGAAACAACGGCTGTCCATCGCACGAACATTGTTGATTAACCCGCGTATCCTGATTCTGGACGATTCAACTTCCAGCGTCGATACGGAGACCGAATATCTGATTCAGCAGGCACTGCGGGAATTAATGAAAGGACGCACGACATTCGTCATCGCGCAAAGGCTGCAGACCGTGAAAGATGCAGAGCAGATTTTTGTGCTGGATAAAGGCAAAATTGTGGAACGCGGCACCCATCTTCAATTACTGAAAGAAGGCAAAATATACGGGCAAATCTATGAGCTGCAGTTACGGGCTCAGGAAGAAGCTCTGGGCAGTGAGGTGAAAAGATAATGTTTGGCGGCGGAGGAATGGGCGGTCCCGGTGGTTTTATACGGGCACCAATGCCCGGCGGGGGCCCCGGGGGACCCGGCGGCGGTTTAACACGCGCCGCCGACCTGACCGATGAAGCTGTTTTCGGCAAGGTCTACGACCACAAAGTGGTCACGCGGATGGCGCGTTATCTGAAAAATTACAAGGCGGGCGTCGCCATCGCCTTTGTTTCGATGGTTATTGCCACCCTCACGCTGCTTTTTATGCCGCTGTTATTCGCTGACGGCATCAACATCATTGAAACGAATGACCCCACAAAACTGGATATTATCGTTAGATATTTTGTCAACGCTTTCCATGTGCAGGGCAGCAGCAATATCCTGACGACTGTCTTTATCATCTTTGTTATCAACGGTCTCATCGCCCTAGGCAGTCAATATTTGCAGCAATACGCGATGTCCAACGTCGGCCGCGGGCTGCTGCTGACTTTACGGATGCAAATGTTTGAGCACTTGGAGCAATTATCGCTTAGTTTTTACGACCGGAACGAAGTCGGACGGATTATGTCCCGTCTGCAGAACGATGTCGGTTCGCTACAGGAAATCCTCAGCAACGGCGTACTGCTTGTTTTCGCCAGTCTGATTAGTCTTATCGGGATTATTATTATCATCATGTATATGAATGCCAGACTGGCCCTGCTGACGATGACGGTCATTCCGGTGCTGGCGGTCGTGATGATGGTATGGCAAACCTATTTAAAGAAAGCCTTCATCCGGGTACGGCAGGCGATTTCAGTGGTGAACGCAGATTTGCAGGAGAATATTTCCGGCGCCAAGGTAATTCAGAGCCTGTCCCGGGAAAAAATAAATTACCAGCGTTTCGATAATTTAAACTGGGAGAATCTGGATGCCAACATTTCCGCTACCCGCCGGGCAACCGGACTGCAGCCGGTCGTCGAACTCCTGCTGGGAGCGGCGATTGCTTTAGTCATTATTTACGGCGGTTCGCAGGCCATCGCAGGTAACCTGCTGCTCGGGTCGCTGGTGGCCTTTGTTCTGTATGTGCAAAACTTTTTTAACCCCATCCGGGATTTAAGCATGCAGTATGTTGAACTGCAGCGCGCCATGGCCAGCTGCCAGCGTATTTTTGAGGTTCTGGATACGAAAATCGAAATGGTTGACGCACCTGACGCAATTGAATTGCCCAGAATCCAGGGTAAAATCGATTATAACCACATTTCCTTCCAGTACTTGAAAGACCGGGAAGTTTTGCATGACGTGGACCTGCACATCCAACCGGGTGAAACAATCGCTTTCGTCGGCAGTACCGGAGCAGGAAAGAGCACGATGGTGGCATTAGTGGACCGTTTTTACGAGGTCAGCCAGGGCAGTCTGACAATTGACGGATACGACGTGCGTAAGGTCACCCAGGAGTCGCTACGTAAGCAAATCGGTGTGGTGCTGCAGGACCCATTCCTCTTCTCAGGCACCATCAAAGAAAATATTGCCTATGCCCGCGCGGATTATACCCAAGATAAATTGATTGAAGCAGCCAAAGCAGTAGGCGCCCATGATTTTATTATGCGGCTGGATAAAGGTTACGACACGATGCTCCAGGAAAGGGGCAGTAATCTAAGTCAAGGACAACGTCAGTTGATCAGCTTTGCCCGAGCGGTGCTCTCGGACCCGCGAATTCTGATTCTCGATGAAGCTACGGCCAGCATTGATACCCAGACCGAAGTCATCATACAGCAGGCATTGAAGCAATTACTCAAGGGACGCACTTCGCTGGTGATTGCCCACCGCCTTTCCACGATTCATGACGCCAACCGTGTGGTGGTAATGGAAAACGGCAGAATCGTAGAAATCGGTAACCATAAGGAACTCATCGAAAAGAAAGGCGTCTATTATCATCTTTACACGATGAGCTACGCCTACAACGATGAAAATGGTCCTCCTCAGGAAAAACACGGGACTACTTAATCCGGTATTTAACGATGGAGTATTACGATGGCTAAAGTGGCTCTTGGCGCCCGGACATTGCTTTTACCGCTGCCTTCCGTGCTGGTCGGCGCGGATGTGGACGGCAAGCCGAATTTTTCCGCCTATGCCTGGTGCGGCATTGTCAACAGCCGCCCGCCGATGCTTTCTGTGTCTTTCCGCCCGCAGCGCCATACTTTAAAAGGCGTGAAGCAGAACGGTACTTTTTCGGTGAATATCCCGTCATGCGAACAGGTGAAGGAAACCGATTACTGCGGCACTTTTTCCGGGAAAGACCGGGATAAAACCGCAGATTGTAAATTCAATATCTTTTACGGCAAGCTGCCGCACACGCCGCTAATCAGCGAATGCCCCATTAACATGGAATGCCGTGTTTTACACATGCTGAACCTAGGCAGCCAGGAAATGATGGTGGCGCTGATTGAAGAAGTATATATCACGGACTCGTGCCTCACCGACGGCCAGCCGGACGTCGTGAAAATCAATCCTTTCCTCTGGGTCTCCCGTCCTTCGAATAAGTACTGGTCTTTCGGCAAACCCATCGGCGAGGCTTTTGTCACGGGCAAAGAAATCAAACCCTGATTCCCTAAGGTAAAATTAAAAGGGCAAACCCGACTGACGTCGGATTTGCCCTTTATAATGTTTTTCAGGTTGTGCGAAGAATATTTACTTTAATTCCTGCAAACAGCGGTTGAAGTAACCGCGCGATTCCGCGGTAATCCCCATCTGGCGGGATAGCGGGAAGGTGAAAGCGCCGATTACATCCAGGTCCATCGCTCCTTCGTAGCCGATTTTCTTGAGGGCTTTCAGGATTTTCGGGAACTCGACGCCGCCGCGACCGGCAATTTCTTCCTCGGCCAGAGCCTCGTAATGCAATCTGTCGGGGACATCGGGATATTCACGGAGATGGACATGGACAATTTTCTTCCCAAGCTTGCGCACTGTTTCTGCAGCGTCTTCTCTGGCTCTGAAAATATGCAAAGTATCCAGATTCGCGCCCAATCCCGGCGATTCAATTTCGTTTAACATCTGGAGCATCGTCGCCGTGTTGTAAACAGAAGCGCCGACATGCGGTTTAATGGCCAAGACAACGCCGTGGCTTTCGGCAGCTTTACTCATTTCGCGGATGACATTAAATTCCTCTTTGGTGGTCTCTTTATCATCAGACTTGCCCCCACAGCGGATAGTGACAACAGGAACACCAATTTTCTCTGCGACTTCGAGCATGATTTTCATGGCGGTAATCCGGTCGTAACCAGGCTGGTCGCCGAATCCGGCATGGATGCCGAATAACGCCAGGTTATGCTTTTTAGCAGTGGCTTTGATTTCATCGGTATACGATTTCCTGGTTATCAATTCCACATGGCGGGCATAGTGAGCTAAACACGCCAGTTCGGCCCCTTCATAGCCCGCCCAGGCGATATGCTGCAACGCCCCGTAAAGGTCCAATTGATTAAAAAGTACGGTACTGCATCCCAATTTCATATAATTATCCCCCTTTATGTTTTGTTCTTAGTCTAATCAGATTTCAGATTTTTGTCAAAAATTTTGTTGTATTTTTAATTTGCGACAAAGGTCATATTATACTGTGAAGGAGAGATTTAAACTGAATAAAATAAAACATTGAGGAGAAAGGCATGGTAACAGAAATTAACGATCAAAATTTTGACAGTGAGGTTATCAAATCCAAGATACCGGTAGCGGTGGACTTCTGGGCTCCGTGGTGCGGTCCATGCCGTGCGCTGGCGCCGATAACAGAGAAACTGTCCGAAGCTTACGCCGGTAAAGTGAAATTCTGTAAAATCAATGTCGATGAAAATCCGGAAATGGCGGGTAAATACAAAGTGATGAGTATTCCGCTGGTCTTATTTTTCAAAGCCGGTGTCCAGAAAGACAGTTCTCTGGGATTAGTGCCGGAGGCTGCACTCAAGGCCAAAATCCAGGCATTAGTGTAGAAATTACTCAATTCAGTTAATATTAAGATAGCGACAGGATATTTTTTGGCTTTTATAACAAGGAGATTGCATGTCCGAACAAAAACTGGATATTAACGAACTGAAAAAGGGTGGAATGGTACCACTGAGAGAAAAAGACATGTTTTCCATCTGGGTCAAGACGGAAAGCTGTAATTTAAATTCAAAACAATTACGAAAAATCGCCGATATCACCGACAAATATGCCCGCGGCTTTTTATTGTTTACTTCCCGGCAAATTCCGATTATCCCGTTCGTCAACGTCGCACACATTTTCGATGTCAAACGGGAGTTGGCCGAAGCAGAAATGGGGATGGACCATAACGGCCCCATCGTGCGGAACCTGAACATCTGCTACAACGACAAAATCTGTGACGACGCGGTGGTTAACTGCATTCCCTTAGGCGAAAAACTGGAAAAATTCTTCGGCAGCCAGCTGGCGCATAAAATCAAAATCGGTGTTGCGGGATGCGGCAAAGACTGCGTGATGTCCCGCGTGCTGAACGACCTGAGCCTGGTCGGCGTGGATGACGGTAAAGAAAAAAGTTATGAAGCTTATGTCGGCGGGAGACTGGGAGTAAATCCGTTTGTCGGCGTTAAGATCACCGACCACCTGACCGAAGACGCCTGCGTCAATCTGGTGCAGAATTATTTCGACTTATTGGCCGCCGAGGGTATAAAAGGCGAGAGAGCGGCGGATGTTATCAAGCGGCTGGGTATTGATGAATTCAAAGCCAGACTCACCCGCGATTTAGGCCGGAATGCAACATTGCCGACAGTCCATTACTCCACTAAACAGGAACGACAACACCCCGGTAAAACAGTCTTGAAAATCCGGGCCATTTGCGGGGAAGTAACCACAGAACAGGTCAGGAAAATCGCGGACATTGCCGAAAAATACGGGAGCGGTACCATCCATTTTGCAGTACGGGGTGGGCCGGAGATTCCCGATACCCAAATAAAATCAATCCCGGCCATCCGCAAAGAATTAGCCACGGTCAATCTACACCTGCTTGAAGATGACGTGGAAAATATGCAGTCCTGTTTCGGGGAGTATTGCAGCGAAGGCCTGTTCAACCCGCAGGCGCTGCTGAAAAGAATTGAGAAGAGAATCAACGAACTGAAAATTAAAGGCTTGAAAATCAGCGTCTCCGCCGCCGGCTGTCCCAGTTCCTGCGGCATCGCGCATCTCAGCGATATCGGTTTCCACGGCGTAATGATACCGGTGGTGGATACCGCGCTTTGCACCGGCTGCGGGACGTGTGTGACCGCCTGTAAACGTAAAACCATTCAGCTGAAAGATAAAAAGTCAGTTATCGAGATGAAAAACTGCGCCTTTTGCGGGGCCTGCAGGTCGGCCTGTCCCCAGAAAGCCATCGGGGAGAAACGGCGGGGGATTGCTGTGCTGCTCGGCGGCCGGGGTGAACCCGGCACCAGACTGGGCACCACCATCGCACGATTCGTTTCTGAAGACGAAGCGTTTGAAATCGCCGATAACCTGCTGCAGCTGCTGAGTAAAACAGGGCTGGACACCGATCAGTTAATCGCGAAGATGGGTTTTGATGCGGTCAAGAAAGCGATACTTATAAAAGCGAAATAGC
>CAVYZP010000005.1:0-15859 GCA_963772985.1 uncultured Chloroflexia bacterium | reverse complement strand
ACCCCAGGGGGGATTCGAACCCCCGACAAACGGTTTAGGAAACCGCTACTCTATCCAGCTGAGCTACTGGGGCACAAATACTGGCGGCAGGGCGCTCCGCCCTCCGTGAATTATGTTACACTTTCACCGCCATCCCTTTCAAGTTTCCCGCCGGTTTTTCCCTTCGGTTGCGCACGTCTGCCATTCAAGGTAGAATAAGCGTAACCAAAGCGGCTTGCTTTTTTTACCGGGAGGCAATAATTGGAACAGCTCGATTTCTACAAGGGACTGCTGGACGAAATCAGCGACGGCGTCTATTTCGTCAACCGCGACCGGGTGATTACCTACTGGAACAAAGCGGCCGAAGAACTTTCCGGCTATACCGGCAGGGAAGTCATCGGGCGGCGCTGTTCGGATAATATCCTGGTGCACATCAACGACGCGGGCTGTCAGCTCTGCCTCGACGGCTGTCCGTTGGCGGCCACGATGCAGGATGCCGCCCCGCGCGAGGCGCATGTCTTCATGCAGCATAAAAACGGCCACCGCGTGCCGGTCTGCGTCCGCGTAAAACCGGTGCATGACGAAAACAATAATATCATCGGCGGCGTGGAAACTTTCAGCGACGATTCGTTCGAAATCGCCCTCCGGGACCGGGTTACCGACCTGGAACGCAAGTCACTCATCGACAGCCTGACCGGCGTCGGCAACCGGCGCTTTGCAGACATCACCCTCAGTACCAGATTGAACGAACTGAAACGCTACAACTGGACGTTCGGCGTGATTTTTATTGATATTGACGATTTTAAAAAGGTTAACGACACTTACGGCCACAACGTTGGCGACGAAGTTCTCAAAATGCTAACCCGCACCACGGCGGGCATTATCCGCGAGCCGGAAACTTCCATCTTCCGCTGGGGCGGCGAAGAGTTTCTTGTCATCGCCACCAACTGCGACGGTGAAAAACTGTTCGGCATGGCGGAGCGGCTGCGTTTGCTGGTGGCCAATTCTTCCGTGACCAAAGAGGAAGGGATGCTGCGTATCACCATCTCGTCCGGCGTGACGGCGGCTCAAACTGCAGACGATGCGGAGAAAATCATCGCCCGCGCCGACGGCCTGCTCTATCAGGCGAAAAAAGCCGGTAAAAACTGCTGCCGGACAGATGCGAAATAAGCGGCGGGACTTTTACACCCAGCGGGTTTTCTTGCTCTGGCTTTTGGCGGAGCCGGAAGTCGGCAAATGCTCCGCAATCAATTGAGCCTCGACCATCTGCCAGAAATTCTCGCGGTCGGCGCCAGTGATGACAGCTTTCTCGTGGGCTTCCCCGAGGGCCACCGGATAACCCTGCCCGCGCTTGCACTGGTCCAGCACCAGTGTATGCACCAGGTTCAGCCTTTTTTCGTCCTGCGCCACCCACTGGGGAATTTCAATCCGGGCGATTTCCTCATCCAGCCGCAGGTAAAAGAAATGCACTAAATGTTTGCCGTAACGCTTCTGGATGGTGGACGGGCTGATGAACAGCGCCGACCTTTCCCCCGGCGCTAATATTTCACTGAAAAGCTCGCGGTCGCGCACACCGGCGGCAAAATCGCATTCCCGCGTCTTGCATTCCGGACATTTGTCGCTGTCCACGGTCTCCCGCGGGCACAGCGCCACGCGTAAGGCATTGACGACATCGTTGCTGCGGGGATAACTGATATAGCTGGCGACGGGGATTGCTCGGTCCTTATTCAATTTGCGTATTTGCTCCAGATGGGTCAGGAAGCCTTTTTCCAGCATGATATCGCCTATGAAATCGGGGTAAGCGGTCAGGCTCCACATCAGCAGCGAGCCGTCAATTAAGCCCACGCCGGTTTGGCCGGCCGGTAATTCCGCGCACAATTCCGCCAGCCGTTTGCATTCCTCGACGCCGCGTTTGATGCCCAGTAGCGCGCCTTCGATTGGCTGTTCGCGGCCCTGCATTTCCGGCGACGTGATGAAAAGTTCCCCGTCCGAGGCATAAAGGTGAGGGACGCTGTCCAGCGCCGCTTCCGGCTTGGCGCCGTAATGCAACACCACGCCGCCGATATTGATTAAATAGCAATGCGTCGGCTGGTGCCGGTCCACGTCAATGTGCGAACCGTCGGTGGCGATGACGGTGAATTCTTTCGGGGCGCCTTGCGGCTGATAATGCCGGTCGATTGGTTCCACCAGGCGGGCCACCAGCCAGGTGACTTTGCTGGCCTCGATTTTTTTGGATAGCTGCTCCAGGTTATTGGACTGGCTGTGCAGGATGGCGACGGCATGCTGCAGTTGCTGCTGTTTTTCCTCGCGGTGCGCTTTCAGGCTGTCAACCATGCCGGTGATTTGATTCACGATTTTGCTTAAATCCAGCCCCATTTTACCCTCGGGAAACACATAATATTTGCTTTATCCTAGTATAACACCCCAGAGACGAAAAAATTCAAGATTCAATAGACAACAATCAAGTAATATCTAATACGAATTTCGAAATACTACAACGGATTATCAACACCCTGAGTCCGCCTCTGGCAGACCAACGGTCTCCCGGCCTGTTGAGTAGTGTCGGAGATTCTTCACGCCGTAATGTGCGTACCTTCAGAACGATCTCTCTTGCATTCACGCCTTAAGCGCCGCTTTGGCTGGCATCGGCAGAATCGCTATCCTAATCCGCCGGAAAGCTCGCGCCCGCCCAGCAAATGCATATGCAGGTGCTGCACGACCTGCCCGCCTTGCGGCCCGCAGTTAATCACCACGCGATAGCCTTTGGTGGCAATCCCCTGCGTTTTGGCCAACTGTTTCGCCACCTGCACCATGTGTCCCACCAGCGGTGTATCATGCTCGCTGACGTCGTTGAGGGAAACAATGTGCTCCCGTGGAATAATCAGCAGGTGCACCGGCGCCATCGGATTGATATCGCGGAAGGCAATCACTTTGTCATCTTTGTAAACCACGTCGCTCGGTATTTGCCCGGCCACAATTTTGCAAAAAATACAATCCATCTGACTGCCTCCTCGGGCTGATTTTGCGGGTTTAATAATACCCACATTGTACTCGCTTTTCTTGCGGGCGTAAACCGGTATTTTCGTTCTATCCGGTACCGGTTTCAATGTCCGTACGCCCTAAAATATTTCATCTGCAAAATATTGACGGAGGTCATTTTCGGTTGTATGGTAGTTATAGTGGGATATAGTGTTGAGGAATTAAAGTGAAAAATAGCAAATATATTGTTTTATCAATATTGATAGGTTCGCTGCTCGCCACCATGATGCTTACCGGCTGCACCGGCCAGACCACTACTTCGACCACGCCGACCCGGGTCTACAGTATCGTCAAAACAACAGAGATTACTGACCTGCAGGGTGTAAAATGGGAAGATTATCAGTTGAGATTGACGCTGCAGGGCGGCGGGACCTTCCCCATTGATTTAAACCTGGCCGCCGGTAATGTGGTCTCCTGCTGGTACACCACGGAAAAACCAGCTTCCGGCGGGAGTGTCGTTTTCCAGATAGAAGCGGGGAATTCTGTGATTTATCCCACCGGCGGCAGCGGTGCAGGAGCTGCGGGGAATACTTCTGACAAACTTACCTTTACCGCATCTCAGGCCAATGGCACCAGCTACCGGTTAGTTTTCCATAACAACCTTTCGGACATTAATTCGAAAGAAACTATTTATACGGAAATTAATTATCCGGCCAATGCCACCGGGGAAGATTCTATCTTCATCCCGCTGCAGACTAACTAAGTCCGGCAATTTAGTGAAGAAATTAAAAGGTAGAGAAATATTGCGCTTTT
This sequence comes from uncultured Chloroflexia bacterium, assembly GCA_963772985.1. Lineage (GTDB taxonomy): Bacteria > Chloroflexota > Dehalococcoidia > Dehalococcoidales > Fen-1064 > Fen-1064. The sequence continues at coordinate 12,088 of CAVYZP010000005.1, read as the reverse complement.
TTACCAAGAATTTACATAATTGTTACTTTATTGTTACCTCTTCTCCCCGTTCTTAATGTTATCGTAACCCTTATAGTCTATTCTCTTATACGGACTGGGTAATCAAGCAAACCAGTATAAATGAAAAAGGTCGTTAGCGGGTAACGAAATAAATACCTGCAAAATATGAGAAGGGCATCCGGCAGATTAACGGTGTCCTCGTAAAATTGAAGGAAAAGAATATGGCAGTCTGGAAATTAAAGAGTTGCCCGCGGTGCAACGGAGACCTGTTCATTCAGCGCGAAACGGATGGCTGGTATGAAGAGTGTCTGCTGTGCGGATATCAGAGAGATGTCTCTAATCTGGTTACCGTTAACACCCTGGGACAGGTTAAGATAAAGGGCCAAATTGCGAACGGACAGAAGTTATACAACGATGTCCGCGTCTCGCCGGCTAACTAAGTGCCCCCGGCCACTTCGTGAGTCTTACAAAGTACTCTCACCGTGGGTTAAACGAAAGCCCCCCGCAAACATCGGGGGGCTTTCTTATTTTTTACGATATTGGGGCTATTTTAACCGCCGATCTGCCGCATCGACCGGGATGAAGGCTTGTTCCCGGTATCGAGACTGTGCTGGGCCCGTTTCACCATTGCCGCAGACTGAATAGTCTTCGCCAGTTCTTCAATTGTTGCGCCCCTTCTTAAAGCTTCCCGGATATCAACTTCGTCATCATCCAGCAGGCAGGGACGCAGTTTCCCGTCGGAAGTCAGGCGGAAACGGTTGCATTCTGCGCAGAAACACTCCGTCACCGCTCCGATAAATCCTACCGTTCCGTTGGCGCCGGGCAGCTTATAATATTTGGCCGGGCCGTTGCCGATATGCGAATGATGCGGCTGCAGTTCCCCGAATTGTTTGCGGATGATATCCATGATTTCCCGGGAAGACACCAGGTCGTTATCCTGCTTTTTCGCCCCGGCGAAAGGCATATGCTCGATGAACCTGACATTCCAGCCGTCAGTGATCGTTTTCTGCATAAAATCAGGGATTTCGTCGTCATTAATCCCTTTCAGTATCACCGTATTGATTTTCACCGGCACCAGCCCGATATTGTTGGCATATTCGATACTTTGTAAAACGTCATTCAATTTGTCGCCGCCGGTAATATAAGCAAATTTATCCGGTTTCAATGAGTCCAGGCTGATATTCACGCGCTTCAGTCCGGCGGCCTTTAGTGCGGCACCATATTTCGTCAGCAGTGTGCCGTTAGTCGTCATTGACACTTCCTCGATGCCCGGGATATTGACCAGCATCACCACCAGACGGTCCAGATGTAATCTAACCAGCGGTTCGCCGCCCGTCAGCCGGATTTTCGTCACGCCCAGCGTGGCGGCCGCCTCTACCACCCTGGCGATTTCCTCATAGCGCAGCGTATTTTCATGCGTCTGGTTGTGAAACGACGTCGCCGCGCAATAAATGCACCGCAGGTCGCACCGGTCGGTCACCGAAATGCGCATATAATCAATTTGACGGTCGAACGCGTCCACCAGGTTGGTCATAATTTATTGCCGCCGATAAAAATCTTTTTCCCTTCTAGCTTGAGTATAATCTGTTAGGCGTGCAGGGTCAAACATGCTTATCTTTTTCTGCATAAGTAAAAAGCCCCGGAATCGCATTTGCTTTTTCCAGGGCTTTAACCGGGGTTGTATTCAATTTTTTGCGTCATTTACTGCAAATTCTCTCTTGTTCTGGCCCAGAGATAGGCGTACCGGCGTCTTTCGGACATGCCCAGCCATCGCACCCGAAACAGGATTTTTTGCGTGATATCTTTCATTTTATTTGTACCTCCTTGCGCTTGATACTATTTATAACGAAATTCCGGGAAATAAGATAGCAGCGATAAGCAAATATCTTGACACTTTTCCCTCTGCCGCCGTATGATTTTACAATAGCCTTTTTGGAGCGAAAATGAATATTTCTGTTATTATCGGTGCGGTTATTGCCCTGGCCTGTCTGTTTGCCGCCTTCCGTTTTCTGCGTAAAAAACGTCTGGTTGACGACATGCCGACTTCTAAAACGCTGGGCGTCTTTATCGGTCTGGCAGAATTGAAAGGCACCGCGGAAAGCGATAAACCGCTCACCAGCTACCTGGCGGGTATGCCGTGCGTCCTTTACACGTGGAAAATCGAAGAGCACTGGTCGCGGACCGTTACCAGCATCGGGGCAAAAGGTGTGCCGACGACGCGTCATGAAAGCGGCTGGACCGTCGTGGCTAAAGACCAGCAGAAAGCCCCGTTTTACCTCAAGGACGATACCGGTGTCATCCGCATCATTCCGGACGGCGCCGAAATCCAGGATAAACAAATCTTCAATAAAACCTGCCGTTTTTCCGACCCGCTTTATTTCGCCAAAGGCCCCCTTAAAGAAATCGCTGACTCCGACCATGAACGGCGCTTTACCGAGACAGCCATCCCGCTCCATGCCAACCTCTACATCATGGGTCAGGCGCGGCAGCGTGAAGATATCGTTGCCGCGGAAATCGCCAAAGACAAAAATTGCCCGATGTTCCTGGTTTCCACCCGCACTGAAAAGCAAATCAGTTCCGGTCTCGGCTTCTGGTTCTGGGGCTGGCTGGTCATCGGGTTGCTGGCAATCGTCGGGGGTGTCTGGCTTGGCAACATCGTCTTCCGTCCTTTTCAGCCATTGAGCGGACTATCATTTTTAATTACCGTCGGCGGCAACTTGCTCATCATCGTCCTGGGCTGGATGTGGCTGGTTTACAACAGCCTGATAAATCTGCGCCAGCGGGTGCAGCAGGGCTGGTTTGAGGTGGATATCGAATTGAAACGCCGTAACGACCTTATCCCCAATCTGGTGCAGGTCGTAGAAGGCTATAGTGCCCACGAAAGTACGTTGCAGGAATTGGTCGCCAATTTGCGGCAGCAGCTGACCGCGACGCCGCCAGGTGTGGCCGGGCCGGATTATGCTGGTTTTATGCCGACGCTGCGGGCTGCCGTCGAAAGTTATCCGGATTTAAAAGCCAGTGACCTGTTTTTGAAACTGCAAGATGAATTATCCGGTACGGAACAGCGCATCGCCCTCGCGAGGGATTATTTTAACCAGATTGTCACTTTTTACAACACGCGGCTGGAAATCATCCCGGATACCCTGCTGGCAAAAGTGATGCGGTTGAAACCGCAGACATTGATGGGCGCCGCCGGTTTCGAACGGGCGCCGGTCAAGGTCGTTCTGGCATCTTAATACGAAGCCTTGGCTCCGGTTGAATTTACGGCCGGATTCATTAGCGGCAGGGTCACTGTAAAAACCGCACCTTCGCCCGGGGTGCTGGATGCTTCGATTGTGCCGTTATGCGCCAGCACGATTTCTTTGGCAATTGCCAGCCCCAGACCCACTCCGGTTCTGGCGCCGGTCACCTGATAAAACCTTTCAAACACGTGGGCCACGTAGTCCGGATGAATCCCGGGACCTTCGTCCGCTACCGTAATTTTCGCAAAATTGCGGCCGCTTTTGACTGATGCCACTCTGATTGCTCCGCCGTTCGGGCTGTTCTTCACCGCGTTATCCAGCAGGTTCAAAAATACCTGTTCTAGGCTGTCGGCGTCGCCAATCACGGTCAATTTCGGTTCCGCGGTCAATTCAATCGTTACCTGTTTCTGTTTGGCCTGGATGGTTAACATTTCGGTGCACTGTTCCAGTATTTCCCCGATCAGCAATGGGTCTTTATGAAATTTAATCTGATTTGATTGGATGCGCGATAATTCCAGCAATTCGTTCACCTGGTACTTCAGCCGTCTGGATTCTTCACTGATGATTTGCGCCGCTTTGAGTTTGGTCGAGTCATCCGCCGCCGTGCCGTCCAGCAAAGCCTGCGCAAAGCCCTGGATGGAGGTCAGCGGGCTCCTCAATTCGTGAGAAACATCGGCCACAAAATGCCGCAGTTTCAGTTGGGCCTGCTCGACATTTTCCGTCATCCGGTTGAAACTTTCCCCGAGCTCTTTGATTTCCTTCGGGCCTTCCGGTTTAATTCTTTGACTGTAGTCCCCGGCGGAAATCTGTTGGGCTGCTTTCGTGACCGCCGCCAGCGGGCGGTAAATCGCCCTTGACAGAATGATGGCAATCACCAGCGATACTATCAATGCAAAGACGGCGGCCAGCAGCAGCGGCCAGATAAAAGTGCCTACGACCGTCATAATCCCCGGCCGCGGCGTTGCCAGCACCAGGGTATCGACGCTGGTCAGCGGCAGGCTTTGTCTGGTCAGTGGATAGGCCGCATACAGAAAAGTCTTGCCGTCGGTGGTGGTGAACATGCCTTTCTTTGCCGCTGTGATTCCCTGCGGCAGCGTTCCGGGCGCGACATTGATTGGCGACAATGTTTCCGGCTGTTGCGGCACCAGTTGCCGGACAATATCACCGGCCCCGTCCACCAGCAGGATATACGCCCCGTTTTTGTCGGCCTGTTCCTGGAGCGAAGTTAAAAGCTCTGCGGCGGTGACGTTGCCGCGCACCAGCGCCACGATTTGCACGTCAATCGGGCGCGTCATGTCGTCCAGTCCGGCCAGTGATTGATTGTCCACAAAGCCGCGCATTAAGAAAACGGCGCTGACACCGATAACAACTAATAATACCAGTACGATAATCGCGTAAGTCCGGAAAAGACTTAGCCGGAGACTCATTTCGTCTCCTTGCGCCCCACCAGTTTATAGCCTGTCCCGCGGAATGTCTCGATGTCCGCCGGGGAACCTTCCAGTCTATCCCTTAAATGATTGACATGCACGTCTACGGTGCGTGTTTCACCGTAATAATCGTATCCCCAAACCTGGTTGAGCAGCCGTTCGCGGCTTAATACGATATCCGGATTCTGTGCAAACACCGATAACAGGTCGAACTCCTTGGTACGGAGTTTGAGCGGCTCTTTATTGATTATCACTTCCCGCTTCAAAATATCGATATGTATCCCGTAAATATCAATTGTCTGCGGCGGTTCTACTTCCGCATGGGCGCGGCGCAGAATCGCCTTCACCCTGGCCACCAGCTCTGAAGGATTGAATGGTTTCGCCAGATAGTCATCGGCGCCTAATTCCAGACCGACCACTTTATCCACGTCTTCCCGGCGGGCGCTGAGCATTAAAATCGGCACTTTGCTTTTCGCCCTGATTTGGCGGCAGACCTCAAAGCCGTCGATGTCCGGCAGCATGATATCCAGTATCACCAGGTCAGGGTTGCCCGCAGCCACCATCGCCAGGCCTTCATGCCCTTTGGTGGCATATTCCACTTGAAAACCATCACGCTGCAGATAAAGTTTCGCCAGTTCTACAATGTGGATTTCGTCATCAATTATCAGTATCTTCGCCATTTTATCCCCGCCTGTATTATACATGATTTTTCGCAGAAAAGGACTATTTTATCAGGTACTCATTATGCAGTTTTTGCCAGAGGTCCATCGCCCTGTCCGCTTGCTGCTGGGTAATTCTTTTATTGCTCACCGCTTTATCCAGTGTGGCTTTGACCTTGATGACATCTTGCACCTGGAGCAGGCGCATCGTCGGTGAGCCCGGCGCAAATTGCGCATGATGGTTCGTCCAGATTTTTTTGATATTTGTTACCTGCTGGTCGGTTATTTTACCCTCTCCTTTTGCTTTCGTCAGCATTGCATCTACTTTAGCTTCTTCCTGAACCGTCAGCAAACGGATTAATCGCCCTCTTCTCTTCCCGTTGGGAGAATTATCGGCGCCTGCTGCGCCGCCGGGACCCGCCATCACATATATCCCCGGAAGTCCTAAACACAGCATTAAAACCGCCAACGCCTGCAGTTTCTTTTTCATATTTTTCTTCTCCCCCATTCTCTATACTAAACACAGGCCGTTACCGCAATATTATCGCATCGTAAAATATATGTAAAATCCGGAAATAATATTACCATGCCGGTATGATTAATAATAAAAAGATTGATATAAATTGCGCTGCATTTTTGGTGTTGCTAGAATAAGAGCATGAAACCCGCAATAAGGATGGCGCGATGAAGGTTAAGTGGCTCGGCGTGGCATGTTTTCTGATTACCGGCAATCACGGCCTGAAAATCATCATGGACCCCTACGAAATCGACCCGCGCGGTAATATCAAACATGCGCCGGTTGAAGAAACGGCGGATATCGTCACCGTCAGCCATGAACACGGCGACCACAACTACACCGCCGGTATCCAGGGCCGTCCGGAAATCATCCGCGGAGTCGGAACTCATTCCGTCAAGGGCATCGAGTTTTCAGGCGTGGCCTCTTTTCACGATAACGTCTCCGGCGCGCAGCGCGGGCCGAACACCATTTTTTGTTTCACGCTGGACGGCGTCCGGGTCTGTCATTGTGCTGACCTGGGGCATACCATGGATGATAATACGTTGAAAGCCATCGGTCACGTCGATGTCCTCATTTTCCCCACCGGCGGCCCGCCGCAGACCATTGATTTAACTGATGCCGTTGCGCTCTGGGACAAAATGAAACCGGGCGTGGTCATCCCGATGCATTTTCGCAGCCCGAAGCTCCTGTTTCCGAAGTACGGGACCGAAGACTTGTTGAAATTGAGGCCGGACGCGATTCTGACCGGTAAGAGCGAAATCGAGTTTACTGCCGGTAAAATTCCCTCCGGCCAAATCATGATTCTGGAACCGGCTTTATAAAAAATACCCAATTGTCGTTCCCGCGAACAGTTGAGACATAGTCGAAATACTAAACGAAGTGAATGTACGGGAATCCAAAAGAGCGCCATATAATATTATTAAGGTCTGTTCTTGATTATTGGGTCTTCACACGGGCGTCGAAAATCTCGGGCAATCCGTTATACCCGCTATAAACACTGATTATCGTGCGTTTTCGGTAAGTCTCCCTTATTTTCCCCAGTTAATCCGGCCGGAAAACTTGACGGTATTATCCGCGTCTGCGATGATTTCCCCGATATGATAGGCGTGTATCCCCTTACTTTCCAGGTACCGAATCATCGCTTTTTCTTCCCGTGGCGCGGTGACCATGGTCATGCCCACGCCCAGATTCAGGTTGTTGACCATGTCCTCTTCCGGGACTGAGCCGACATCTCTGATTACTTTGAAGACCGGCAGCACTTCGATTTTATCCAGCTGCACCATCGCGCTCAGACCTTCCGGCAAAATCCGTTCCAGGTTGCCGCCGATGCCGTCGCCGGTGATATGCGCCAGGCCGCGCACTTTCGGGGAATCAAGAATTTCTTTCAAATAGGGATAATAAGCCGTATGCGGCCGCAAAACCGCATCAATGAATTTATCCTTGCCGGCTTTTACCTTGAGAATGTCCGGTTTTTCCGTGATCAGTTTGCGGACTAAAGAATAGCCGTTAGTATGCAGGCCGTTAGAGGCCAGCGCTATGACTTTATCACCCTTTTTTATTCGTGCGCCGTCAATGATTTTCTTTTTACTGACCACACCGACCACGCTGGAACTCAGAATAAAAACTTCCCCGGGTAAAACGCCGGGCTGTTCGGAGATTTCGCCGCCCACCAGGCTGCAGTCCTGGTTGACGCAGGCCTGATTAATCGCCGCGATGATTTTGTTGATGTCGTCTTTTACCAGTTTCCCCACCACGATGACGTCCAGCACCGCCAGCGGTCTGCCGCCCATCACGATAATATCGTTAATCAGGTGGTTAATCATGTCGAAGCCGATATTGTCAATTTTATTGAAATTTTTAGCCAGTAATTGCTTCGAGCCGGGTTCTTCGGCTTTCAGCACCAGCACCGGGTCGGTGATGCCCGGAAAGTCCGCAGCAAACAGGGAAGCAAAAGCGCCGACGCGGTTCAGCAGACGGGGGTCGTTCCTGGTTAAGGTTTTGCGCAGCCCCTGGGTAATATCGGAATGCCCGTCGCGGTCCACCCCGGCGGCAGCATATGTCTGTTTCTCGGATTTATTAGGCATCACCCTGCAATCTCCCCGGATTATTTTTCCTGTTTGGACGGCTTTTTCCTGGACCCTTTGACGAGTATCATTTCACCCTGGCACTGCGCGAAATACTTACAGGGAAAAACCCCTCTCGCTTCAGTGCCGCGATTTTTTTGTGCTTCCTGCCAGGATTCCATCCCTTCGAACGCCAGGTTGATATCTTCGAGCTCGGTGAGTTCGAAACCGCATTTGTCGCAAACCAGCTTTTCCATTTTTTACGCCCCCGCAATCTCAGTTCCCTCTCCCCTGAGCCCTCAAGCGAAGTACTTTTGACATTCAGTCAAAATGTATTTGTGGGAGAGGGCAGAAGGGTGAGGGTGTACCACCTGAATTGATGCACTCTCTCTTAATCTCTCCCAGACAGGGAGAGAAAATTCTATTTCTTATATTTTTTCACGAAGCGCCCCATTCTTTTCAGGGCTTCTTCGATATCCGGTAGCGCCGTGGCGTAGCAGCAGCGGATATATCCCTCGCCGCACTGACCGAAAGCGGAGCCGGGCACCACCGCCACTTTTTCTTCTTCCAGCAACTTCTCGGCGAATTCTTCGGATGTCATGCCGGTGCTCTTGATCGAAGGAAAGGCATAAAAAGCGCCTTTGGGTTCGAAACAGGAGAGGCCAATGCTCCTCAGGCCTTTCACAATCACCTGCCGGCGCCGGTTGTAGTCTTCCACCATCTCGGTGACGCTTTCCTGGTCGCCTTTTAACGCTTCGATGGCGGCCATCTGCGACATCGTGGAAACGCACATCATCGTATATTGGTGAATCTTGTGCATCGCACCGATGATTTCTTTGGGGGCTGCGGCATAACCCACGCGCCAGCCGGTCATGGCATAAGCCTTGGAAAAACCGCCCAGAAATACGGTGCGCTCTTTCATTTCCGGCAGCGAGGCAAAACAGGTAAATTCAACGCCGTAGACCAGTTTGCTGTAAATCTCGTCGGAGATTACAGTCAGGTCGTACTTTTTGGCCAGCGCCGCGATGTCCGCCAGCTTCTGGTGGCTCAGGACCGCGCCGGTGGGATTGGAGGGATAACCGATGAGAATCGCGCGGGTTTTATTGGTAATATGTTTTTCAATATCTGCCGCGGAAATTTCAAAATTATTGGCTTCATAAGTCGGGATGTTCACCGGCTTGCCGCCGGCCAGCGTCACGCAAGAGCTGTAGGCCACAAAACAGGGATTCGGAATAATCACTTCGTCGCCGGGGTCGACAATGGCGCGCATCGTCAGGTCGAGCGCCTCGCTGCAGCCGACGGTAATCAGGATTTCGCCGGTGGGGTCGTAATCCACCTTATACTCGTTTTTCAGGAACCGTGACAGTTCTTTGCGCAATTCGGGCATCCCGGAATTGGAGGTGTACATCGTCTGGCCCTTTTCGATGGACTCGATGGCCGATTCGCGGATGTGCCAGGGCGTGGTGTAATCCGGTTCGCCCACGCCCAGGGAAATCACGCCGTCAATCGAGGACAGCAGGTCGAAGAATTTACGGATGCCGGACGGCTGAATCGCATTGGCCCGCTGGGAAATATGCTGCTTGCGGTGTTTTTGAGTTCCGGATTGTGTCGTCATCATTATCTCCTGCAGGTTCGGGTTACAGCACTACGGCTTGCCGCTTCATTACTTCTTCGGCTTCCATTATTTCGCCGTCTTCTTTATAGCGTTTCAAAATGAACTGGGTGATGGTTTCTTTCACGCCGTCGATGTGGGAAAGCTTCTGCGAGACGAAATCGGCAATTTCATGGTTGTTTTTACCGGTGACCATCACCAGTAAATCAACCGTGCCGGAGACGAGATAAACGCTCTTGGCCTGCGGGTAGCGGTAAATGTGCTCCGCGATAGAATCAAAACCGACGTCTTTCTGCGGTTCCAGCTTGACGCCGATCCAGGCTAAAACATGCTCGTTCTCCGCCTTGTCCCAGTTGACGATGGCTTTGTACCGCAGGATAACCCGGTCGTCCTGGGCTTTTTTAATCAGTTTCGTCACTTCCGCCTGGGTCATGCCGGTCATCGCGGCAATCTGCTTCGGCGTGGCGCGGGCGTCGTTTTCCAGAATTTTCAAAATGTCTTTCAGCATTTTCAGCTCCTGACGGGTGCGGTTAACTGGTTTCGATGGGTGATTACATTATAGCAAAAGTAAATCCGAAACCCTAAACTCTAAACAAATTCCAATTAATCAAATACTAAACTCCATCCCGACGAAAGTCGGGATCCAGAAATTTGATACTGGATTCCAGATTAAATCTGGAATGACAATACTGGTATTTAGACTGCCGGGCTTTTGGTGTGCCAATCGGTGACCTGCTGGAAAGCGTAGCTGATTTTGAGCAGCGTCTCTTCGGCGAAAGACTTGCCGATAATCTGCAGGCCGACGGGCAAACCTTTGGCAAAACCTGCCGGAATCGAAATGCCCGGGATGCCGGCGATGTTCACCGGTAGTGTACAGACATCGCTGAGGTACATCGAAAGCGGGTCGTCCGCTCTTTCGCCGATTTTGAAAGGCACCGTCGGGGAAGTGGGCGTGACCAGCGCATCGTATTTTTCAAAAGCCGCGTCGAATTCACGGCGAATGAGCGTGCGCACTTTCTGCGCTTTCAGATAATAGGCGTCGTAATAGCCGGAAGACAGGGCATAATTGCCGAGCATGATTCTCCGTTTCACTTCCGGGCCGAAGCCGAACTGCTTGGTCTTCTCCATCCCTTCCCACATGTTATCGGTATCCAGGTAAGCGTAGCCGTATTTGGAGCCGTCGTAGCGGGCCAGGTTGGCCGAAGCCTCCGACGGGGCGATGATGTAGTAAACCGCCAGGGCGTGCGGCGTCTGCGGCAGGGAAACACCCCATTCCACTTTCGCGCCCAGCGCTTCCAGTTGCTTGATGGCTTCTTTAACCACCGCGTCAACTTCGGGCTGCATCCCCTCGACGAAATATTCTTTCGGGATGCCGATTTTCATGCCTTTGAGGTCTTTGGTCAGGCCTTTGGTGTAATCCGGCACCGGTTCCGCCGCGGAGGTAGAATCAGCGGGATCGTGGCCGCTGATGACGTTCATCACCAGGGCAGAATCCAGCGCGTCTTTGGTTAACGGCCCGATCTGATCGAGGGAGCTGGCGAAAGCCACCAGTCCGTAGCGGCTGACCCGGCCGTAGGTCGGCTTAAACCCGGTCACGCTGCAGAAACCGGCCGGCTGGCGGATGCTCCCGCCGGTATCGGAACCGAGGGCGAAAACCGCTTCGTTGGCGGCGACTCCGGCCGCCGAACCGCCGCTGCTGCCGCCGGGCACGCGAGACATGTCCCAGGGGTTATGGGTGGTAAAAAACGCCGAGTTTTCCGTCGAGGAACCCATGGCATACTCATCCATGTTGGCTTTGCCCACCATCACCGCACCGGCGCCGTGCAGTTTTTCCACCACGGTGGCGTTGTAGGGCGGGACGAAATTCTCCAGCATTTTCGAACCGCACGTTGTTTTGATGCCTTTGGTGGACATGTTGTCCTTAATCAGGAAAGGCACCCCGGTTAAGGGTTGGGCTTTGCCCGCGGCAATCCGCTCGTCCGCTTTTTTGGCCTGTTCGAGGGCATATTCTGCGGTCACGGTAAGGACGGCGCGCACCTGCGGGTCGACGGCTTTGATGCGGGCCAGGTAATCCTGCGTCAGTTCGACGGAGGATATTTTCTTCGCTTTCAGCAATTCGTGGGCGGCATGGATGGTTAAATCGCGGTGTTTATCGGTCAATTCCAGTCTCCTTATTCCAGCACCGGGCGCAGTTTGAATAAATCGTCTTCGCGGTCGGGGGCGTTGGCCAGCACCTGCTCCACGGCCAGCGATTCGCGGGGAACATCGTCGCGCATGACATTGGAAAGGTTGATGGACTGCGCCGTCGGGGGAACATTCGCGGTGTCTACTTCTTTGAGAACTTCGAAGTTCTCCAGGATATTGGCGAGTTGCTCCCGGGCTTTTTCGATTTCCGCTTCGCTCAGGCCCATGCGGGCGAGGGCGGCGATGTGGATAACTTCTTCACGCGATAATTTCATGGTCTGCCTCACAAATCAAGCTGACAAAATTATACCATCCGTGCGTATGCAGCGCAACGCAGAGGACTAAACGGAAAATAATCAAGATTCAAGGAACAATACATTCGCT
>CAVYZP010000004.1:0-79769 GCA_963772985.1 uncultured Chloroflexia bacterium | reverse complement strand
CCACATTCACGCCGGCCCGTTCCATTTGCCGTGTCCAGTCAATATTATATTGCTCATCGAAGCGTGCTTTTAACTCTACCACTGCCGTGACCTGCTTGCCATTTTCAGCTGCCCGACACAACGCATTGACCACAGGTGAGTCATTGCCGATGCGGTAAAGTGTTTGTTTTATCGCCAACACATCGGGGCTTTCCGCTGCCCGGTTTAAAAAGTCCATCACCACCGCAAAAGAATCGTAAGGATGATGCACCAGTAAATCGCCTTCCCTGATGATTGTAAAGATATCTTTGTTTGTAGCAAATTTTTGCGGAATCCTTGGGTTGAAAGGTGGGTCTTTAAATCTTGGCGCCACCGGTAAATCATGTAGTGGAAGAAGGTCGCAGAAATTTATCGGCCCTTTAATTTCAAAAACGTAATTATCCAAAATCCCCAATTGGGTTTCTAGCATTCTGAATCGTTTTTTTCGGAGCATCTGCTTCTATTTCAAGGCGTACCGCTATCTGGTGCGTGCGGTCTTTTATTTCGGATTCCACGGATTTCAGCAGGTCCATCACTTCATTTTCATGCAGGTCGTAGTCATGATTGCGGGTGACCCGTAAAGCGATGGTGTCTTTAATTTGCATCCCGGGAAATAACACCTGTATATGTTTGCGTATCAGGTCTTCCAGCAGGATAAAATGATGCCCTGGCCTATCCGGATTGACCGGCACCAGCCTCGGCACGACAGACGGTACTTCCACAAACGCATGGGGCTGAGGAGCATTGGCATTACCGGTTTCTTTAAAAATTACCATCAGGTTCAAACGTAGGTTACTGAGAAACGGGAACGGGTGCCCGGCATCGAGCGCTAATGGCGTCAGAATTGGAAAAACCTGCACTTCGAAATACTTGTTCAGACGGTCGGTCTCATTTTCGTCAAGTTCTTCAATCCGGTGAATGAAGACATCGGCTTCTTTCAAACCCGGAATGATTTCTTTCACGATACATTTGTATTGCTCGTTTATTAAATCCCGGACTTTGGCGGAAATTTCATCAATCTGCTGGCGGATCGTCCTGCCGCTAGAATCATGTTCATTAATATCTGCCTCTGACGGCGCGGAGGAAACTGCTGACACGACCATAAAAAATTCATCCAGATTCGAGCTGAAAATCGAAGCGAATTTCAATTTTTCCATAATCGGCGTCAGTTCGTCGCGGGCTTCTCAGCACCCTGTTATTGAACTCAAGCCATGAGAGTTCCCGGTTAATATAAAGTGAAGCATCGTCAAAATCAGGATTCTTTGTTTCTGTCGAGGCTATTGGTAATTCTGGCATTTTGTTAATTCTTGAATAACTTCCTAACCATCCTACGTTTAATTATTTCATTCTGGTGTTAAGCTAATGTTTAGGTTATGTTAAATCTTTATTAAATTTTTAATCGTCTGGAGATATTATTTTTTAGGGTTCTGGCTATAAATTCGCTTTTATGCACGACCAGAGATAGGCATATCTATCACAGTAGGACATCGCCGCCCATTTCACGCGGAATAATAATTTTTGGGTCAAAACTCTCACTAACTTTTTAGCTCCAGGTGAAATTTTTTTAACTTCTTGAAAACCATTTTTGGCAGATTGTATCCAAACCTACCGGCCAATATGGCAATTACTCTGCGTTTATTATACCCGTTGCGTAATCATTCCCATTTTCCCCGGTACAGGGAATTTCGCATTTCCAGTAATATTCAATGTTTTGGGATTATTTTTCGCCGTTCCGTATGTGTCGTGCAAAATTCCCGAGACACTTCGTCATGAAACGCTGCGCGTTCAATTTTATCCGGATTAAATTCTCCCATACTCCATCTAACTGAATAATAGCTACTCCATGTTTAGCTGCGATTAAGGTATTGTAAATTTTCTATTAAATATCGATTTTTTGATGACTAGCCGTAAAAATCAGAAAGCCTCTCGATGTTTTTGAGAGGCTTCTAAAATACCCCGGGTAGTTTTGCAAGCTTTTTTAGCTTTACCTTCAGCACATAGTCTCTGGTAACAAATGCTAATGGCAGGATTATAACGTGCGGCTGCCAAGTCTGAAAAGCATTCCATAGCGGCAAATATTTAGCCGTTCCGGAACTCACTTTTTCATAATTCTTTGCGTTTTATAGATGAAGCCTGCACAACCTGCGCAACGTCAGATCCTCTGTTTTGGCCGGACAAACACGATTTTCCCATTGCCGATGGCCGCCATTATAGCCAACCTTATGCTGGGAGCGGTGAAAATAGCAGCAATGAAGGCAGAAGATACTCGAATATAGAAACGTTAAACCTTTGCCGGCGACGCGGGCCGCTGAGCCGCTTCCGACTGTATTTGCTGCATTACATCCGCCTATAACTCCAGCGCCCGGGGCCTGATTTCGCGACTGACATGCTCACGAGTTAGCCCCAGTCGCTCACTGGCCTGACGCCGATTTAACCCCTGTTTGGCACAGATTAAATATGTGCTGAGGCGAGAAAGCCTTGCATCGCCGCTTACGTCTTCAGCAATCCTGTCAATGGAAATGTTGATCCATTCGCGTAAAGCCAGACCGGCCGGCATTATCTTGTCCTGATACTTCCGGTCAGCAAGTCTTTTGGCGTATGATAACCGCGACAAGGGGTTCCGATTCAAGGCCGAACGATCGTCCAAGTACCGCAAAGCATCATCTAGCCGGTTTTTCCAGAGCACAGTTTTTTTATCGGGCAGGTATGATGAAAGCGGTATCACCTCATTTTCTTCCGGGATACCGCCGTTTTTTATTTGGGAGGGACTGCCCACTTTTACTAGATTTTCCGTGCTCATTAGTAGTCTCATTGCCCAATCATTCAAGATTATCGCCACTTTAATATTCGCTAATCAAAGAAGGACTTCTGTTTAAGATTTATTTTTAGACATTCTATTGATTTTGATCAACCGGTTTAATTCTGCCACAAAATATTTGAATTTCAGTTGCAACATTTCTTCATATTTTTCCTGGCTCATCGAACGTTGCCAACGATTCAGTTCTTCCATAAAGATCGGCGCATTTGGTAAATGCTCTAGAGCCAATTTTTGCCACGACTTCCCTTTGCTCAAAATCTTATAGGCGTAATCGCCCTGCCCGATGACTGAAGTGGGAAATCGCGTAATATATTCCCAACGAGTCCAATTCGGCAGGGCTCGACCCAAGGAAAAATAGCCGATGCCGGCCTGCAAACAAAGTTGGCGGACGGATAAATATTCGTTTGGCTGCAATGATTCCAGCACGGCGAATGCCAGAAGCTTCGACCTGCCATAATCGCCACGCTTGTTTGAAAGTTTCGATATTCCCTTGAACTCACTCATGTTTATCCTCCTTTGTGTTCTTTCCTGCAGGTTCTGCCGGTCTATTCGCCGGCTGCATTTTTGTCGTTCTGATTTCTTTAAGGAACGAATTCTCCAGATCTGCTTTTACAACATTCAATTTAAAAACGCGCCTCAATAAATTAACACATGCGTTTAATGTTTCAACTTGAATCAAAGGTCCTGCATAACCTTCTACCAGCTCGGGCAAACCCTTGACAGAACCACTTTTTATTCCATCAACCCTTACTGCGCAATATTCGAAGGTAAACGAGCTGACTGCGGCCGTATTAAAAGTTGCCGCCTGGAGAATCCTCCTTTGATCTTTATTCCAGCAGATTACAGCAGTCTGCGCTTCTGCTAGAATGGGTACAGGTAAACGGCTATTTTCTGCAGCTTTTAAATCGGGGAGCCCAATTTTCCTGCTATATTTCAAAGACAGATAGCTGCAGGCCGCACCGGGACAGTCGGCCAGGATTATGTCTTTCGACTTTGTTTCAGATGCTTTAACACTTAGTTTTCCACTGCTAAGACGTGCAATTTTAAATTTCCCATTTTCTACCCAGGTTACAGCTGGGTGGTGCCTCGAGAGTGGCATTACAGGAACAAATCCATAGGCTTTCTTAATTTCTCGATCTGCACCGGCGGATTACCCATAAGTGCTTTTCTTTTTCCCTTCAAAGTCATGTTCAGCCTCCTCGTTTATGTAAGATAGTTATTTGCGCAATTTTAAATCACCTGTATTTCGTTGCAACAGCAGCAAAGTTGCCTTGATATAAAAACATCACCTCCCGTGGACACTTCCTTCTCGCCAAATATAAATTTGATTCGACCAACGAGCTTTGCTTATATTCGAAAAAGTGATGCCACGGGTTGTACAATGAAATAAAATATGTTCACTAACTAAAAAGTAAAACAGGACGTGAATTTTGAATTTTGAATCTGTTTCCATAGTGGAAACGTGATAACAATAGACACTCCTGCGATAGGAGCAAATAAAGAATTAGAGGAAATAACACTGGCGACGATATACGCCCTTAAATCTGCGGCATTAACTGAGTTAGCGGCCAAGCTTTTGCCTGTCCACTCAGGATTATAAAAGGCCAGGTTGACAAAATTAGATTGTTGTTTTATGCTTTGCATTGAGTTCAAGCTCCGGGCCCCTGGTCTTTGAGTGCTTGCAGCGCTCTTGACCATTATAGGGGCTCGTTATTTTTCAGGTTTAGTTGTTTGCTTAATAATCAACTATACTTTTAATCGTCTAAGCTAGCTCTCCCTTATCTATCTTCATTCAATCTAAACTTTTGGGATATGTCTAAACCCCTTTTAGGGTTTCTCCTGTTGCTTATCATCATAGGTTTGCGGGCAATAAAGGATCTGTTTACTAAAAGGAACATCCGCAACATTGAAACTGGCCTGTTTTCGATACCGGCCGATTACCTATTTACTTATTATTTGCATTACCAACATCCGAAATTGTCATATTGCTTCTCCTTTAATGAGTGTCCTGTGCAAGTCAGCTTCGCCTTTTTGCTGTTACTCGGTCTGCTCTTGTTCTGCCCATGCCTGCAATTCTCTATTGGTTAAAGCAGCAATTGTTTGACGGATAACTTTTTTGGCGTTTATTGTAATTCCACGTTTTTGCGCCCAGCGTGTTAAATAGCGTTCGGCTACGTTCAACTCGGAAAAAGGAATGACTTTGCCCCCTTTCACCACTGTTTCTGCCAAACTATTTGTGCCTGTTGCAGCATTTTCAGTCCCTAATTCATTAGAAGGACCAGATGTATATTCGGCCTCATATTCCTGTTGAATCAATCTTCTTACAAAGGCTGACCGCGTAAGCCCACAACCTTCTGCTAGCACGGTTAACTGCGCGTAGGCTGCCACATCAATTGAGAGTTTCACGAAATTATTATTCATTTTTGCGTTCCTTTAGACCTGATTACAATGTTATATACCTATCGTTTACATCTACTTATTACTAATGTATACCTACTTGCCCTGAATTGTCAAGCGTCTTAATAAAATTAATTTGGCATATTAGTTAATAACTTTTTTTAAGATAAATATTGTAACAATATATAATCAGCGACAAACCCTCAGAAACTTTGCTATGAGGTATTCAAGGAAGGAACTAGGGAAAATTATGCTAGTTTTATGCTGAATTTGAGCCCATTACTAATTCTTGAAGGTTTATTTTTGATAGCATTCACTTCGATCACTCTGAAGCTGAAATAATGAATACGGAGAGTGGCAAAAGGAAAGAATATGCTAGAAATTTGTCGCAGTATTTGTGCTCAACATTAAATGGATATTCGCAAGGCAAAACCGATGGACCAGGAATATCGCAAAGGCTGTATCAAGAGATAGGGCGTAAACCATAAATGGGGTTTTGTAGTTGCACCGGAATCTCAAACCATCTCTTTTGTCTCGGAAACAAGATGCACACTGTGATGCTTGCATTTATTTCCTTGCCTAAATTATTCCATCCGCTCAAAAAGTAACCGACTTACACAATTTTCCACAACTTTGCTGGCGGAATGTCGCCAGTAGGCATTTTTGAAAACCGTTGTAATCCAATTATTGTGGATTTCGTAATAGAATAGACGTACTAGTTACCGTTCGAGGATCATTTATGGGTCCAGACTATTTTAAGACTATTAGTATGTTAATTAAAAGTATTGGCGATTCAGTTGTTCAGGCAAAATAGTATTAACATTAATTCAACAATATTAGTAATTAAGGGAACACGGTTTTAAGTGTCAGCAATTATTGTATTATGTCTATATATTAATAATATAAACGGCGCCGCCGTCGATGCTGTCGGACTTCTCGTGCTTCTAGCCTATAATTCTCCGCTCATCGAACTGTTCAATATCAATTTTGCACCTCTGATTTTTGTTGGCCTATTTATATCATAGGAATAACCTCTCACCGCCTGTGATATAAGAAATTTCAGTTTTATTCTTACAGGCATCATTCGCGTACCATCACTTTTGCCACCGGCTACATTGATTTATATAATTGCCCACAAACCGAAAATTCGGCTGCTTTTAATATGGTGCATTGAAAAGGATATTACCAGTTGCCTAATGAACGCATGAGGTTAACGGTACCAACCAATAGGTTTGCCCGGCCAAATCCCACGCAGCAAAACCGTTCTCAACGAAACCGCTCTACTACACTAAACGAAAGCTGCCAAGAGTGTTGCCATTTTCTATCATTCAACACAGGTTTTCCAGATAGTTATTACAAGCTCGTCGGGACCACCGTAAACTCCCAAAACCAGGCTGAAATATTTAAAAGCATGATTTCTGGACAGAGTATGTACAAACAGTTGTCGAAATATTTGTGCCCTATTTGAAATTCATATCCGCAAGCCAAAATAATTGCCAAATGATATGACAAATACTACAAAAAAAATATAGGTAAAAAATCCTTAACTTGGCTTTCCATTTACCCCCAACATCGATTCATTGCGGACAAAGAAAGCAAGCCATAATGACTGCATTTGTTCTTAACCCAAATATTTACCTCCACTCGAAGATACAATTGCACAAATCTCTTTTTTTATCGCGTTTAAAGTAATGTGCATTATTGAAAGCCGTCGTTGCTTGTGTTATGTTAACTAAAGTATCAGTAATTCAAGGTTCCCAGACACATTGTATTAGCATTGATTTTAATGAAAGGACAATTTGCACTGTTCCCTTGTAAGCCAAACTTCAAGTAAAGAGAGTAAAGTGGTTGGTAATCAGCACAAAAACAGGCATGGACAAATGAAAATGGGACGCCACCACCCAAGCCACCCCCGCAGGAGAAATTCAATACCCATACGATTGGAAGCACGATAGCCGATGTGCTGCGCGTGATGGGACAGGGGGATGAAAGTGGCAATTGAAATCAGCGTGATGGCAGCAGATGCCGGCTTGGTGCGTACCGATGAGGATATTATCGCAATCGCGGGTACCGGCGTGGGGGCAGATTACGCGATCGTACTCAAACCAGTTAATTCCAATGGCTTTTTTAATTTGAAGGTCAGGGAGATCCTCTGCAAGCCTCATTTTTGAACGGCGATTCTTCCGCGTGATTATTGTGCAAAAAGCTGGGAATCCGGCATAATGGTTGCTAAGTGATAAAGCGAAGAATTTGAATGTTTCGGCCTTAAAGATGGTCATATTAAATAGTGGATCATTTTTGAAATGAAACGGATAAATTTTGGCCGCTGCTCCAATATTGACAAGCAAAATCAAACTAAGGCACAATTTTAAACATTCGCATAATTATTCATTTACAATTTAATGATTGCATCCTTATTTCAAACTCATAAATGATAATACCAAACGTACATACTGAAAAGCCCAAAAACTGTCCGATTGTGTCTGTTGTTATTTGCGCCAAGAATGAGGCAAATAACTTACCTTACATCTTGCCTAAAATACCTCATTGGGTTGATGAAATTATCTTGGTTGACGGTCAAATCCGACCTGCCGAACTGCCACCCTTCCCTGAGGAACCCGTTACCGGTATCTGATGAAGGAGTGTCTGTTCTTGCCAGGGTCAGCCGATCCATCGGAGAAAACTTTCGGTGCTGTACCGTCACTTGACTGGAAGCGAGTGTCACATAACGGCGCACCATTTCCAGGGTCGTATGTCCCAAAATCTGCTGCAGCGTGAACACATCCCCGCCATTAATCAGGTAATTTGTCGCAAAAGTGTGACGGCAGAGATGCGGGTGCAGCCGTTTTACGCCGGAACTGCGGACGAGCGCCTCGAAGATTCCTTTCATGCAGTTCTTGGAGAGCGCCCGCCCATCCCCCGTGAGAAACAGTGTGCCGATGATGAAGTTCGCCGGTGGCGGCCGAAAATGCAACAGGTAGCGCAGCAACGCCTTTTGTACCGCCGTGCCAAATGGTAAAATCCGCTCTTTGCCGCCCTTCCCCAGCACTTTCAAATAACCGCCCTCCAGATTGACGTTTGTGAGCATCAAGCCGCGCAGTTCCGCGCAACGCAAGCCAGTGTCGAGAAAAAGCACCAGGATCGCATAGTTCCGGGCACCGGCGGCGGTGCGGCAATCGATACTTTTCAGGATCGTGTTAATTTCTCCTGGGGTCAGGATGGTCGTCACCCGGGTCGGGGCTTTCGGCGGCCTGAGTTTCGCCAGGGGATTAGCCGGTAGATAACCCTCTTGGTATACCCAGTTGAAAAACGCCCGGATCGCCCGAACATTCGTCTGGACACTGATCGCCGCCAGATTCCCCTGGGCGTGCTTCAAGTGGGGGTTTTCCTGCCAGCGTTGCCGGCTCTGGAGGTAGAGAATGAACTCACGTACCTGGGTTTCCCCGATGTCGGCAATCAGCATTGATTTGCCGAGATCACTCAGAAAACGCGCAAATCGCTCCAGTGTGTAATTATACCAGTCGACAGTTTGCTGACTTTTCCCTTCCGTCCGGTTATGCAGTTCAAAATGCTTGGTTAAAACAGGCAGTGAAACTGATTTTGCGTCCATTTTTTGCTCCCACCACGGTTGTTGTTGCGGACTACCTTCCATTATCTGCTCTCCTATCGCCGTTGCCAAAAAAACATGTCATCGGCGTGATATTCAGGTGACCGGAAGGTGACAAAGAACCACAGCAGGCAAGTTGGGTTTTGGCAAAATAGAAGGCCGCCAGGGGCGAAAAGTGTTGAAGCTAAGTCACGCTCAAAATGGAGCGGGATACGGGATTCGAACCCGTGACAACCTGCTTGGAAAGCAGGCGTTCTACCCCTGAACTAATCCCGCAAAACATCTAAATTTTACCTAAACCGTGGCGCTTTGTCAAAATATCTATCGCACAAGGTATGTAGCATTTGATCAGTACAATTTGACAATCGGAATCAAACTATTTTAATATAATATAAATAGGCCAATTTTCGTCAGGAGTTACACGTGCCGAACCGGAACCAACGCATAAGTCAAAGAGAGCCATCAATCATGATGATGCCTCGGGCTTGGTGTTTTGCCGGTTCGGGGATCATGGCGTAATATCTCCATCGGCCAAGCTGAACCAAGCCCGGAAACGATTGTATTCCGGGCTTTTTGTTTATTCATAGATCGAAAAATGGGTTATAATAACAAAATATTGATACTTGAGGAAGTGAAATGACCAAAACAATTGAAGAAATAAACCTGAAAATAAAAAAAGGCGAAGCGGTAGTCTTTACCGCAGAAGAAATCATCGGGGTGGTGAAAGAAAAAGGTTTGCGGCGCGCGGCCGAGGAAGTGGATGTTGTGACCACAGGGACTTTCGGTCCGATGTGTTCTTCCGGGGCTTATTTTAATATCGGGCACTCTAAACCGCGCATCAAACTCGGCGGCGGACGGACTTACCTGAACGATGTGCCGGCCTACACCGGCCTGGCGGCCGTGGACCTATTCCTCGGCGCCACCGCCACACCGGATGACGACCCGCGCAATAAAATACATCCCGGCGAGTTTAACTACGGCGGAGGGCATGTTATCGAGGAATTAGTCGCCGGTAAAGACATCCGGCTGGAGGCAACGGCTTACGGCACAGACTGTTATCCGCGTAAAAAATTGGAAACCTGGATTAACATCAAGGACCTGAACGAGGCGGTGCTGTTCAATATCCGGAATGCCTATCAGAATTATAATGTGGCCGCCAATCTTTCGAATAAAACTATTTATACTTACATGGGGATACTAAAACCGAACCTGGGCAATATTACCTACTGCAGCGCCGGGCAGCTTTCGCCGCTGCTGAACGACCCGTATTACAAGACCATCGGAATCGGCACGAAAATCTTCCTGGGCGGCGGCATCGGTTATGTCGCCTGGCAGGGCACGCAGTTTAATCCCGGTGTAACAAGAGGGGAGAACGGTGTTCCCAAAGGCGGCGCCGGCACGCTGGCCGTCATCGGCGACCTGAAACAGATGAGCCCGCGGTGGCTGGTCGGCACCAGCATGCTGGGCTACGGTCCGACTTTAACTGTCGGCATCGGCGTCCCGATACCGATTTTGTCCGAGGAAATCCTGCAGTACACTACCGTCACCGACGACCAGATTATCGGCACAGTCATTGATTACTCGGACGCTTATCCTAATCTGAAAAATCAGCCCGTTGGCGAAGTGACATATGCTCAGCTCAAGAGCGGCAAAGTGACGATACAGGGGAAGAAAGTCCCGACGGCCTCGCTTTCCAGCTACCCGCGGGCGGTGGAAATTGCCACTACGCTCAAAGAATGGATTAAGACCGGTAAATTCGAACTGACACAGCCGGTAGCATCGCTGCCGGGCGCGGAATCGGGACTTAAATTTAAGCCGCTGAACGAGCGCCCTATAGCTCCGTAATCAAGAATCAGTAAATAATCGAAGAAGGTAACAGTAAAATGGTAGATAAAAAAATAGTGCTGCGCTTTCCCAAGCGGCTGGTGGACCGGCCGATTGTCTCCCACCTCATCAAAGACCACGACCTGGAATTTAATATTCTTAAGGCTTCCGTGACCCAGGATGAAGAAGGATTGATGGTACTGGAATTGAAAGGTAAACAGGAAGAGTATGATAAAGGCATCGCCTTTCTGAAAGAGGCCGGCGTCATCCTGGAATCCCTGAGCCAGAATGTGACCCGTAACGAAGCACGCTGTACGCACTGCGGCGCCTGCATCACCGTTTGTCCGGTGGGGGCTTTTGAACTGGATACGGTCACGCGTCAAACCAGCTTCCAGGATAAGAAATGCATCGCCTGCGGCATCTGTATCAAAGCCTGCCCGCCCCGCGCTATGGAGCTGCATTTCTAAGACTGCATTTAATTATATCAATCGAAAAAGCTGCGGCTGCACAAATGCCGCAGCTTTTTATTTGTTCAGCTTGACATAGAACTGATAACCATCTAAATTGTAATCATACGGTCATTCTGGGAGGGATTTCATGGAGCAAAGAAAACCGAGGATCGGCATTATGACGAGCGGCGGCGATTGTCCGGGCCTGAATGCGGCAATCCGCGCCTGCGCCAAGACTGCCATCTGGTCCGGTTATGACGTTATCGGTATCCACAACGGCTGGGAAGGTCTGCTGGAACACGACGATGAGTTATTGAGCGTAGTCCGGACTTCCGGCATTATCGACAGGGGCGGAACAATTCTTGGGACTTCAAGGGTCAGTCCGCTGCGTATTGAGAACGGTGTGCAACGGGTCAAAGACCGTTTTAACGTCCTGAAACTGGAGGCGCTGGTCGTCCTGGGCGGCAACGGCGGACTCAGCCTTGCCTATAAAATGTTCAAACAGGGCATCCCCTTGGTCGGCATCCCGAAAACAATTGATAATGATGTTACCCAAACGGATTTCTCCATCGGCTTCCAGACGGCGGTGCAAATCGCCACCGACGCGCTGGACCGGCTCCGCTCCACGGCGGAAAGCCATCACCGCGTGATGGTGCTGGAAGTGATGGGTCGCGATGCCGGCTGGATTGCAACCTATTCCGGATTGGCCAACGGCGCGGATGAAATTTTGATTCCGGAAGTGCCGGTTACCGAGGCTCGGCTGGGAGGAATGTGCGAAAAACTAATCAGCCGCCGCAACCGCGGTATCGTTTTCAGTATCATCGTGGCGGCCGAAGGCGCCAAGTTATTGGGCCATAATATCACCCAGGAAAAACCTGCCGGGGAAGACAGTCCCGCCCCAAGATTAGGCGGCGTCGGACAGCAGCTGGGTGAAATCATCGAACAGCGCACCGGCATCGAAACCCGTGTCTCAACCCTGGGCTATATCCAGCGCGGCGGCACGCCGGTTTCTTATGACCGAACGTTGGCCACTGCTTTTGGCGTTAAGGCAACTTATTTGATAAAGAATAAGAAATTCGGTGAAATGACCGCACTGAAAGGGGTCCGGATTGTCGGGGTGCCGCTGGAAAAAGTCTCGGACGGCATTAAAACTGTGGATTTAAGGGCTTACGCCGTCGCCAGCAAATTCTTTGCGTAAGTGTGATTGTTGATGTTAACTCCGGAAGAAAAACTGCGTTACGACCGGCAAATGATGATTCCCGGCATCGGTGAAGCCGGACAGGAAAAGTTGAAAAAAGCGCGTGTCGTGATTGCCGGCACCGGCGGTCTGGGCTCTCCGATTGCTCTCTATTTAACTGCGGCTGGAATCGGAACGCTGCGCATCATCGATAATGATAAAGTAGAACTCAGTAACCTTAACCGCCAGATTTTGCACTGGGATAAGGACATCGGTAGGGCAAAAACTGCATCCGCCTATGACAAATTAACGAAATTAAATAAAAACGTTACCCTGGAAACAATCCATATCACCATCGACGAAAGCAATGCCTCTCAAATCACGGAAGGGTTCGATGTAATTGTGGACGCAATGGACAATTTGCCCACCAGATTTTTGTTAAACAAAGCTGCCGTGAAACACCAGCTTCCCTTTATCCACGGTGCTGTCTCCGGGCTGGAAGGCCGGGCAATGACCGTAATTCCCGGTAAAACCGCCTGCATCAAGTGTGTCTATCATGCGTTGCCGCCCGCAGCCAAATTCCCCGTCCTAGGCACCACCCCGGCTGTCATCGGGGCAATTGAAGCTACTGAAGTCATCAAATACATTACGGGAATCGGCACGCTGCTGACCGACAGATTATTGATTTATGACGGGCTGAATATGAAATTCACCGAACTGAAAGTTACTAGGAATATCAATTGTGAGCACTGCGGCGGCGCGGTTTTCGGAAAATAATATCTTTTTCTTTTAATCAGTCCGTCCTTCGTTCGCTGCTTTCTGTCTGGCTTCCACCCATTTTTGTTTTTGACTGATGCGGGTTTGCTCGTCCGTGGTTTTGTAGGCAGATAAAAATTGTTGCCGGAACGTATCAAACGTGCCGTCCAGTATCGAATTTCTGATATCCTGCACCAGCTTGCTCATAAAAGCCAGGTTATGAATTGTCGCCAATCTATAAGCCAGCAATTCTTTGCTGCGGAAAAGATGATGCAGGTATGCCGCCGAAAAGTTGCGGCAGGTATAACACTGGCAACTGCTGTCTATGGGTCCGGCATGTTGACTGTATGCTGCGTTTTCGATGTCCACCCTGCCCGTCCGGGTATAGAGTGCCCCATTCCGTGCGACCCGCGTCGGCATGGCGCAATCGAAAATATCGATGCCGCGGGCGACACATTCAACCACGTCTTCCGGTGCCCCCACTCCCATCAGGTACCTAGGTTTATCAGCGGGTAAAAGCGCCGATATTTTTTCCGTTATGTCTAGTGTTAAGTTCTTCGGTTCTCCGATACTCAATCCCCCCAACGCATAACCGTCAAAATTCAAACCAATCAAATATCTCGCCGATTCTTCCCGCAAATCCGGGAAAAGTCCGCCCTGAACGATAGCGTATAAGGCCTGTCCCGATTTGTGGTGGGCTTTCAGGCACCTCTCGGCCCATTGGTGCGTCCGCACCATCGCCGCATGCACTTTCTCGCGGCTTTCATTGTGGTCGATGCATTCGTCCAGTACCATAATGATATCGGAACCTAATGACTCCTGATATTTAATTGCCAGTTCCGGGGTAAACTCGTGCCGGCTGCCGTCAATATGGGACTGGAAGATAACACCTTCATCATTTATCTGCCGCAGTTTGGAGAGACTGTAGAGCTGATATCCGCCGCTATCGGTCAGGATTGCCCCGTCCCAGCTCATAAATTTATGCAAACCGCCCAGTTTCTCGATGGTTTCAATTCCCGGCCGCAGATATAAATGGTAAGTATTAGCCAGGATCATGTTCATGCCTACGTCTTTGACGTCCTGCGGAGTTAATGTTTTCACCGAACCCTGCGTGCCCACCGGAGATAAAACCGGTGTATTAATAATTCCGTGCCCGGTGTTCAGTTCCCCGGCGCGGGCTTTGCCGCAGGTTTTCAATAAGTTGATTTCATTCATAACCCATTTTCTCTTTTTCGATTGGCTGCCATTTCCTCCAGGTAGTCCTGTAAAATCACCGCCGCGGCCATGGCATCATATCTGATATTGCGGTTGTTACGGTTTTTCTTTTTAAACCCGGATTCCTGATGCAAGCGCTGCGCCGTGACCGTCGTCAAACGTTCATCGCGGTACTCGATGGGGATTTGGGTGTGCGTACGCATTATCTCGGTAAAGGCCTGCACTTTCTGCGCCTGCGGCCCGATATCGCCGTTCATCAGACGCGGTAAACCGATAATAATACGTTCCGCCTCGCGCTCTTTAGCGATTTTCAGGATGGCTTCGATATCGCCGGGCTCCGTAGTGTGTTCGATGATGGTCAAGGGACTGGCCAGGATTCCGCCGGAATCGCTTAGAGCCAGCCCGATGCGCCGGTCGCCGACATCAATTCCCAGCGTACGCCCCATTATTTTCCCTGCTGCGCCACCAGCTTCTTCACCAGTTGCAGCGCCTCGTCGATTTTGGTTTTATCCTTGCCGCCGGCCTGGGCCATGGTGGGTTTACCGCCGCCGCTGCCGCCTGTGACTTTGGCCACTTCGCGCACAATATTACCGGCATTATAACCCTTAGCGACTAAATCGGTGCTTACATTCGCTAAGAATGCAACTTTGTCCTCATATATTGTACCTAATACAATAATTCCACTCTTATTCTTTTCCCGAAGATAATCTGTAATTTGCATTAACCCTTGAGTCGATGCACTCGGGATATGCCCTGAAAAGAACATTACACCATTTATTGGATCCTGTTGTAATATTATGGACTCTGCCTCTTTTTTTGCAAGTTGTTTTTCCATTATTTGCCGTTGCTTTTTCTCGTTTTCCAGCGCCGTAATGGTTTCAGCCGTTTTTTCGCTGGCATTTTCAGCTGTGCCGCCAACCGACATAGCGATATTTTGCAAATCTTCGGTAAGCTTGCGGACATATTCTTCCGCGCCCCGGCCGGTAACCGCTTCGATGCGCCTTAAACCGGAACCGATGCTGCTTTCGCTGACAATGTGGAAAAAGCCGATTTGTCCGGTGGCGTGGATATGCGTCCCGCCGCATAATTCAAAGCTGACCGGCGGCCTGCCGATTTTCAGTCCGCGCACGACATCCCCGTATTTTTCATCGAAGAGCGCCGTTGCACCCTGCTCTACTGCTTTCGGATAGGATATTTCCTCGGCATAAACCGGCAGATTTTCACGTATAATTTGATTTACTATGTGCTGCACTTTTTGGATTTCATCCGGCATCATCGCCACCAGATGGGAAAAATCGAACCTTAATCTATCCGGCGTGACCAGCGAACCGCGCTGCTGCACCTGTTTGCCCAGTACCTGGCGCAAAGCATATTGCAGGATGTGAGTGGCTGTGTGGTTGCGGGAAATATCCAGACGGCGTTCCTGGTTGACTTCAGCCTCAACCGTGTCGCCGGTGGAAATTGTGCCGCTGACCATTTTACCGCGGTGCACAATTATTCCTAATGTGGTTTTTACTGTATCCGTGACTGCGAACCGGCCGGATTTGCCAATAATCTCACCGGTATCGCCCACCTGCCCGCCCATTTCCGCGTAAAATGGCGTGCTGTCCAGCACCAGACTGGCTTCCTGCCCTTCATTCAACACCCCCACTGCTTCACCTTCGGCTAAGAGTACAAGGACAGCGGCTTTGTCTCTGGTTTTATCATAACCGGTAAAAACGGGCAGCGGCGAGCCTTTTTTCCATTCCATGTTTGATTCCATCGTTACTGTCGCATTCCCGGCGACACCGTGTTTCTGGGCAGCTTTAGCCCGTTCGCGCTGCTTCTCCATTTCGTCGTCAAAACCAACTGTGTCCACAGAAAACCCGTGTGACGCGGCGATTGTTTTCGTCAGGTCTACAGGGAATCCATAGGTGTCATGTAAAACAAAGGCATCGTTGCCGGGGATGATTTTCGCCTGCCCGGGTTGGCTGTTGATTTTGCCGATAATATTTTCCAGCATGCCCCGCCCCACCGGCAGCGTCTTGCGGAAACCTTCAGTCTCCAGCGTAATCACATGCAAAATGTGCTTTTGATTGGTTTCGAGTTCCGGGTAGACATGCCCCATGTTTTTAATCACTTCTTCCGCCACCGCGGTCAGGAATGGTTGTTCGTGGGCCAGCGTCTCACCAAAATACTCGGCGCGGCGTAAAAGCCGCCGCAGCACGTAACCGCGTCCCTCTTTGCCCGGCATCACGCCGTCGGCCAGCAGGAAGGTAATCGCCCGGCCGTGTTCGGCCACAATGCGCATGGCGTTATCGGTAACGGCATTGGCGCCGTATTTCGTACCGGATAAATCTGTCACTTTTTGCAGCAGCGGAGCAAAAACATTTGTCTCGTACATCGAAGTTTTGCCCTGCATGATAGTCGTGACCCGCTCCAGTCCCATTCCGGTATCGATGTTCGGTTTTGGCAGGTTGGTGCGTTTGCCGCTCTCATCCTGGTAAAACTGAGTGAAAACTAAATTCCAGATTTCGGTGTAGCGTTTGCAGTCACAGCCCGGTTTGCAGTCCGGCTTGCCGCAGCCGTAATTTTCGCCCAGGTCGTAATGAATTTCGGTGCAGGGGCCGCACGGCCCGGAGTTGCCTGCCGGGCCCCAGAAATTATCCCTTTCGCCCAGACGTACAATCCTGTTTTCCGGCACGCCGGTTTGCCGCCAGATTTCGAAGGCTTCATCGTCGTCGCGGAAAACAGTTACCCAGAGGCGGGAAGGCGGGATTTTCAGGTATTGCGTGACATATTCCCACGCCCAGGGAATCACTTCCTTCTTAAAATAATCGCCAAAGCTGAAATTTCCCAGCATTTCGAAAAAGGTGCAGTGTGTCGCATCTCCCACCGAATCCATATCCGTGGTCCGGAAGCATTTTTGACAGCTCGCCAGCCGCGGCGCCGGCGGCACTGCTTTCTGCGTAAAATAAGGTTTAAACTGCACCATCCCGGCGCTGGTCAGCAGCAATGTTGGGTCACCGTAGGGAATCAGTGAGGAACTGGGCACAATTTTGTGTCCTTTGCCCTCGAAAAACTTTAAATAAGAACTTCTAATCTCGTCGCTATTCACGATATTAACTCCAATTCAAGCAATTACAATTGATTTTAAGCTAACCGCGTGAGTGTGTCAATGAATACGAGTTACCGGTTGTGAGCTAACAGTACCGAGTTATAAGTTTCTCAATTGTTTACCTTTTTGACTATTCGTCCGGTCACCTGCTAGATTTAAATTGTGGCACGTCTTCTCGATAATCTGGAATCGCTTAAGAAAATCATCCGGCGCAAGCCTTTCGGTTTAATCACCGATATGGACGGCACTATCAGCCCGATTCCTCGTGATTTTCTGGAGACACCCATTCCCCCGCCGACAATACCCCAGTTAACCGAGTTGGCTTCCCGTCTTGACCTGCTGGCCGTCATTTCCGGCCGAAAAGCCGGGGCGCTCCGGGAAATCATCAACATCCCCGGCGTCGAATACATTGGCCACTACGGTATGGAATGGTGGGAAAACGGGCAGGCCATGCTGCATCCGGACGTTACAGCCTCGTTGGCCGATATGCGGGCAGTGGCAGCAGAACTGGATGCTTTACGTGCCATTGACGGCGTTATCATTCAGGATAAATGGGCCACCATCAGCGTGCACTATAATACGGTGCAGCGTCCTGACGCAACGAAACAGCAAATAATGGACTTGCTGCAAAAATCGCCTCACATCAAAAACCTGCGGCTGATGGACGAAAAGACGAATATCGGTATCGTGCCGCGGCTGGGTATCGATAAGGGCACGGCCGTCACCCGCCTCATCAAACAGCGTCACCTTAAAAGTGCGATTTATCTCGGGGATGATATCGGCGATTTACCGGCATTCCGCGCCGTCCGTGTCGCCCGGGAGAAGCAGGATTTCATGGGATTAGCCGTACTGGTAACCGGCGGCGCCACCAGTCAGAGTTTGTTGCATGAAGTGGATTTCACCCTTGACGGAGTGCCGGAGACAGAAACGTTTTTAAAGTGGCTGGTGGAAAATACATCAACCGGCGAATGATTTAATTCATCCGTAGGATTCCGTAGTCGCCGCACGATTGACCGCAGCAGCGAAAAAAGACTATAATAAGGATGTAGAGGCAGCTGGGGAGAAAGTGGCAAACTTACACGAAGAATGCGGCGTCTTTGGTATTTACTGTCCCGGTGAGGACGTAGCCCGGCTTACCTTTTTTGCACTCTTCGCCCTCCAGCACCGCGGTCAGGAAAGCGCCGGCATCGCCACAGCCGACAGTAAAAAAATTCAATTCTACGGCGATATGGGCCTAGTCTCTCAGGTTTTTGACGAAAACGCGCTCAGCCAGTTAACCGGCCACATCGCCATCGGACACAACCGCTATTCCACAACCGGCTCCAGCCGCCGCATGAATATTCAACCCCTCGTCCTCGGCACCGGCAGCGATACTATCGCCATCGGTAACAACGGTAACATTGTTAATTCTGCCCATTTGTATCGCGAACTCTGCGAACAGGGCTATAATTTCCGCAGTTCCACCGATACTGAAGTTGTCGGCGACCTGATTCTGTCCGCCCCTTCTATGGATTGGATAGAACGCATCAGGTACGCGATACGCCGCCTTCAGGGCGCTTACTCCACGGTCATGCTCACCAAAGATGCTCTATATGTGTTCCGCGACCCCTGGGGCGTCCGCCCGTTATGTCTCGGCTCGCTGAACGGCGGTTTTGTTGTCGCATCCGAAAGCTGCGCTCTCGACCACATCGGCGCTAAACTCATCAGGTCCGTCGAACCGGGCGAAATTCTCCGTATCAGTCAGAACGGCGTGGAAAGCTTCCACGAACCGGCCCGCAAGCGCGCACTCTGTATCTTCGAATTTACTTATTTTGCCAGACCGGACAGTATTATCAACGGTCAATTGGTCTACCCGACCAGACTGGCGATGGGCGCCAACCTTTCACTGGAACACCCGGTTGAAGCAGATGCAGTCATGGGTGTGCCTGATTCCGCCACCGCCGCCGGTATTGGCTACGCTCAAGCAGCCAATAAGCCCTATTGCGAGGGGTTATTGAAAAACCGTTACGTCGGGCGTACCTTTATTGCCCCCGATCAGCGTATCCGCGACCTCGGCGTGCAAATGAAGTTTAATCCCATGTCTCAGATGCTCAAAGGAAAACGGATGGTGGTGGTTGATGACAGCATCGTCCGCGGCACCACCACCCCCAAAGTGGTCAATTTAATCCGGCAGGCCGGCGCTAAAGAAATCCACATGCGGATATGTATACCCCCGATTAAGTATCCCTGCTTCTTCGGCGTGGATATGGCCACCCGGAAAGAGCTGATTGCTTCCCACAAATCGGTCGAGGAAATCCGGCAATTCATCGGCGCCGATTCA
This sequence comes from uncultured Chloroflexia bacterium, assembly GCA_963772985.1. Taxonomy (GTDB): domain Bacteria; phylum Chloroflexota; class Dehalococcoidia; order Dehalococcoidales; family Fen-1064; genus Fen-1064. The sequence goes on along the minus strand of CAVYZP010000004.1, from coordinate 60,091 downwards.
CTGGGATATATCAGCCTCGAAGGGTTGCTGAAATCGGTCAACCTGCCGGGCGATTCTTTCTGCACCGCCTGTTTTACCGGCGAATATCCGATTCCCGTCCAGCTCGAAATGGACAAACTGGCGCTGGAAAATTCTTAGATTCTCCTTAATATTTTTGTGTATTTACAAACATCGACACGAAATAACTCAGGAACATGAACCCCAGGACAACCGGGAATAACATAGCTAATGACATATTCACCAACATGCTCAGGGTCCATAATCCCAGCACTAAAAACAAGGAAAACCCGAAAGCTTCATTGCCTGATTTAGTCCTGAGGAAAACACTCCTCTCTTCATGGTATAGTTCCTTCTGCTTTTCTATCTGCTTTCTTCTTGATGGATTCCGGCTCGTTCTAAAATAATCTATAACTAGCAGTATTCCCCCCAGCAGAAATCCAATCGCAATCGTACCGGTGAAAATAAAAATATTCCCTTTTACCGTTCCTTTAAGCGCTAACAAGATAAAGGCAACCATCGCGCATACCCCGATTATCATAGCCGCAATCGCAAATAATAGATGGCTCCTAAATTGCTTCTCGATATTCATTCCTGCTTCTCTTTTTCAAACAAAAATACGTCTTCTATGGTCATGTTAAAAACGCGGGCAATGTGATACGCCAGAAATATCGAGGGGTTGTATCGGCCGCTCTCCAGCGAAATAATTGTCTGCCGGGAAACACTGACTTTTTCCGCCAGGTCCTGCTGCGTAAAACCGTTTTGTGCCCGCAGTAGTTTAATTTTATTCTGAATATTCGTCCTCCTTACGGGTAAATGTAAAACGACCTTTACTTTCTATAGCGTAACATATTATTTTTACAAAGTAAAGCGTCCTTTACATAGGTCAAGATAAAATAAAAAGAATAAACAGCGATAAAGTGAATATGTTTGTATTCAGCAATCTTTAGACAAAAATAATGGTTAAAATCAAGACAGCGGTTTTACTTATAACCTATTTTAGCCTGCGCGAAAGCCTTTTGTATGACCTCTGCCATGCCTTCGATATCGCCGGTTACGGAATACCGCATGTACGGCTCGAAGTGCACTCCGACGACACCGGTTTTCTCAATCATCAGGTAATTGAAATGTCCGGCGTCTTTGATTTCCTGACCGAAGGCTTTATCCGGCCGCTGCCAGAGCGTGAAAAACCCCGCCCCCGGTTCAATGGCCGGCCGCATCCCGTTTTTAACCAGGATATCAGAAAGTATTTTAATGCGGCGTTTGTACGTTTCACGGCAGGCCGCGACATTCGCCTTGTCGTTTTCCATCGCGTTGAGCACCCCGACGGCCATCGGCGCCACAAAACCGCTGTCGGTATTACCTTTAATCGTAGCAATATCCGCGACAAAATCCGGTGAGCCGACAATCGCCCCGATTCTCCACCCGGTACCGTTGCTGATTACTTTGGAGGCAGAAAAGGCCTCGGCCCATGAAAGCGCCTTGAAATCAGCCGCGACCTCGGTCAATGTGCAGCTTTCCTTTTTATGCGAAAGGATGTAGTAAGGGTTGTCATTGAAAATCCGGATGTCGTTCTGCTCGCACACCGCGCATATTTCCTGCCACCATTCCCGGGTGGCGATTTGCCCGGTGGGATTGTGGGGATAATTCACCATTAGCAGCCGGGTGTTTTTCTTGATATCCGTTGCTTTGAAACGGAACTTATTCTCCACATTTAGTGGCAGTGAATACTGCTTCAACCGCAGGTATTTCGACCAGTCAGCTGGCGTGGGATAACCGGGTTTGTCGGTAGTGCCGATTATAAACTTCCCTTGCGCGGCGCCGCAGGCCAGCTGCACCAGCCCCAGCATCGGTTTATTTCCCGGCGTCGGCAGATATTCCACATCTTTTCCGGTCAGACTGAACTCAAAATGCGCCTGCACAAAACGCCGGGCAAAGTCCGGGATACCGGGTGAGCCGTTGTCCTGGTATTCGTGCATTGATTCTTTATCGCTCATCACCGCTTCTGCGGCGGCTTTTCTGGCACTGAGCAGCGCGGGCCCGGCCGGCTGCCCGATAGACAACCTGTAAATTTTTTGTCCGGAGGCTTCCGCTTCCCGGGTTTTGGCTTTAATCCCCTGAAAAAGATTAACGCCGCCCGCCGGTAAATATGATTTTCTCATTTCGCAATCCTCAAAAATAATTTAAGAACGGATTTTAAGATTGTTTATTTAATTGTTTTAGTTCATGCCATTTGGCAAAGTTAAGGTCCATCAGCAGAAAATAATAACCGTCCATTTCACGGTGCCCGCAAGCGGTCAACCCGCATTTCTCAAAACATTTTCGGGCCCGGTGATTATCGTCCAGCGTTTTCAGGTAGACCCGTTTGAATTTGTTCAAGCTGAAAACATAATCAATTAGTGTGCTGATAATATCTGCACCGTAGCCCTTGTTCCAGTAATCCCGGTCCCCAATCATGATGCCGATTTCGGTTTCCTGATTTAGCTCGTCGATATTATAATAGACGCAATTCGCGATATGTTTGCCTTCCGGCGTATCCACGCCGAAAGTAATCCGGCCCGCATAGGGATGCCGCAGCCAGTTGATATATTCACGGTAGAATTCGCGGAAAGACATCGTGGTGGGAATCATGGCGTCCAGCGCGGATAACTCCGGGTCAGTCTGCCATTTATAATCATTGCCGGCATCTGACGGTTTTTTAGGACGGATGATGACTTTTTTGCCTTTAATGTTCATGTTCGTCCGGGGGCGGGGCAATTTCCATTACCGTCATATCGTCCAGAATCGAAATTTCGCTCAAGGCCGTCTCGATAGCTTCACGGATCGCATCATTCGGGTCGTTGGCATTTTTTTGCAGATACAGTTTGGCTTCATTGCCGCCGATTTTTCCCAGCGCCTGGATGACTGCCAGTTGCACCTCGATATCCTCATCTTGTACTGCCGGAATAAGGTACTGCATGATATCTTCGTCCCCGATTTCACCGCAGGCTGTGACCGCCTCATAGCGTATTTCCGCATCGCTGTTTTTAATTTCTTTAAGTAAGAAAGGCATCCACCGGGTGTCGCAATTTTTCCCCATGGCGTACACCGCGCTGGTTTTTAACCTTTCATCGCGGCTTTCGTAAGCTGTTTTAATGGCAGCTTTGACCTGCTCCGTGCTTAACGGCGAGACGGCTTCCAGCGCCCGCCGCCGTACCTCTACCGCCTTGTTGGGGTCGTTAAAAACATCCAGCAGCGCCTGACCGACCTGGATTGCATATTTCGGCGCAATTGAGTTGATTTCCGCCATCAGCGCAAATCTGCCCAGCGCCAGCGCAGCATTGGCCTGCACTTTTTCCGATAGGTCGTTGTTCATTAAATCAATCAGCAGCGGAATTAGCGCCGGTTCCTCATTTTCCCAGAGGCCGTCAATTGCGGCGCTGCGGACATCTTCGTCCGGGTCGTGCAGGCAGCTGAGGAAAATATTATTAAAATTCAATTCGACACTGTCGGTCGCCAGTTCGTTCAGCCGGATAATTATTTCCCGGCGGCGTTTCGGGTCGATGGTATTCCAGACCTGCCTGAAATTTTTCAAATCGGCTGCATGCATATCCGACAAAGCTGCCAGGTGCGTATTGACCAGCGCTTTGCCGGTATCCGCCATTTCTACAATTACGTCACTGATAATCAATTAATGCCACCGTCCGTTAATTCTGATCCCCGAAGTCACCCTCGTCTTCACCCTCATCCTCTTCCCCGTCTTCGTCACCCTGTTCCCAGATAGGCTGGGTAAAATGTTCGATGTATTCGCCCATCGCCAGGGTCATCGCCTGTTTAATCTGTTCGGCGACCTCTTTCGCATTTTCAGCTAAATCCTTAGTATCGACATCGACATCCAGTAATCTCATGAATGTTTTTAAAATTGCCAGCGCGGCCATCGGGTTTTCCATGCGGGAAGTCTGCGAAGGTACTTCAGTCATTACGCACACACCGTCAAAATTCCGTTCTTTGGCGAGACCCAGCAGTAAGCCGTTCAATCCTGCGATCTGGATACTGCCGTTCTGCAGCAGGTCGAATTTTCTTAATTCCTCAATCAGCGGTTTGCTGGTCGCTACAGCCCAAACCTTGGGTTGTTCCGTAAAGTGAATGTTTGTCATAGCCGCGGCGCAGGTATAAACCCGTTCCACGCCGTAAGATTGCGCAAAATCCAGCACACAGCCGGCAAAATCGTATATTTTAAAATCAGGCTGGTCGTCTCCGATGAAAAGAATGATATCATGTTCCCCGTTTTTATTTTTCCAGTAATAAAAATGGCTTTGCGGGAACTGTGGCGCCTCGATTAGATGCTGCCGGGATAATACCCCGATAGGGTCAAAAAACTCATTCGCGTCAATTTCCGCCAGGTCTTTAAAATCGAATTTATCCAGTAAATAGTTGGCCACCAGCATCGCCACATTCCCCACGCCGGGCCAGGCAGCCAGCATTACCGGTGATTTCAGTTTTGGTTTAGCGGAAATTTTAACGAGTTTTTTCATTGTTCTATACCCTGATTCCGAATTACCTTACTCAAGATTAATTCTAATACAAATTCGGAAATCACGAAAGTACCGGCGGCTGTTTGCAAAGGAAAATTGAAATAATCTACCGGAAAACCGTTTACCGGCTGGACACGGAAACATTGGCGCAGCAAATCGACGGTGTATTCAGGAAACCGTTTACCCACTTGGCGTCACTGCCAATGGCAGAAATTTCTTTCAGCAATTGATACACGTTGCCGGAAATCATGGTGTCTTTAACCCTTCCCACGATTTCGCCTTTTTCAATTTTAAAACCCAGCAGCACATTGCCGCTGAAATCGCCGCCGAGCATGTTTCCTTGTCCGGCACCCAGCAGCTGTTCGACAATTATCCCTTCGTCAATACTTTTTACCATTTCTTCGAAACTGACGTTGCCGGGAGTAATCATAAATGCGTGCGGAGAAGGCGCAGGCAATCCGCCCTGGCGCTGTCCGTGACCAGTGCTTTTTGTCTTGGCCCGGGCCGCCGTCTGTAAATCATATAAAAAGTTCCGGATAACCCCGTCGGTAACCAGCGGCGTTACCTGACAGGGTACGCCTTCATCGTCACAGGGACGGCTGCCGGTATTATATGGAATCAGCGGGTTATCGCTGAGTATCAGATTTTTGTCGAATACTTTTTCCCCTAGTTTTTTTCCGAGGGGCGATGCGCCTTCTAATACGGTTTTACCGTTAAATGCTGATATCAAAGGCAAAACCAGCGAACCGGTAACGCCGTCCGGCGTGAAAATTACGCTCATCGGTTTGGAGATAACTTTGGCCGTATTTTTGGCCAGCTCCAGCTGTCGAATGGTCGTTTTTACGACAGTATCGGTTTTCAATACCGGATGGCAGGAACTTTCGTAATCGCCGACAAACAGCATATCTGTGCCGCGGATGCGCTGCCCTTCGATGCCGAGACCGAATACGCTCTCTTTAAACCCGGCCTGCCCGCCGCGCGAGTTAATTATTTTTAAAACGGAAGATGCTTTGGTAACGCCGCCTTCACAGATTACTTCGGATGAATAGCCGTTGATTTTCGCTATTAATTCTTCACCGAGCCGGGTCATCGTTTCCAGACTGACTTTTTCCACAGCCGGGTCGTAGACCGCGACTTCGGGGAAAGTTTTAACGGATGGAAACTGGAATTCCGCCTTCATACCGAACTCCGCGGTCGCTACGGCGGCGTCTACCAGCTGCTGCGCATTATCCATCGTGGTCGAAGTAGCGTATCCGATTTTACCGTTTTTAATCACCCGCAGCGCCACGCTCTGGCTTTGCTTATACTGAATATTTTTCAACCGGTTGGATTCAAAATGGACCGGTGTTTCTTCGCTGGTGACCATATAAACTTCGGCTTCTTCCGCCGCTTTTTTGGCGAGAGCAAGAATTTCTTCCAAATTACTTACCTCCCACCAGGCATTTCCGGATTCTGATATGGGGACTGCCGTTGCTCACCGGCAGCGGTGATTGTCCGCCCTTGCCGCAGCCGCCGCCCTGGTTCATGTCCAGGTCGTCGCCGATGACATCGATATTCATCAAGGTATTGAACACATTGCCGCTGAGCATTACCGGCCGCACCATTTCCGCGATTTTGCCATTACGTATCCGGTAGGTTTCGCCGGAAGAAAAAGTGAACATTTCCATGCTGGTCTGGCCGCCGTACCAGTTTTTGGCATATACACCGTCTTTGATATCCGCAATCATATCTTCGAAAGAACATTCCCCGGGCTCGATGTAGGTATTGGTCATCCGCACAATCGGTGGGTGCCGGTAATTTATCGCCCGGGCATTGCCGGTTGGCTTCTCATTCATTTTCGCCGCGGTTTCGCGGGAATGCAGACGTCCGGTCAGCTTGCCTTCCCGGATAAGATAAGTTTTCGTGGAACGGGTGCCCTCGTCATCATACTTAAAGCTGCCGCGCAAGCCCGGTTTAGAAGCCGAATCGATGATGTTCAAGTGCGGCCCGCCGAACACCTTGCCGAGGGTCATCAGTTCCTTCAATTGCGCGTTTTCGTAGACAAAATCGGATTCGGACAGATGCCCGAAGGCCTCATGTACAAAGACCCCGGCCAGTATCGGGTCGAGTACCACCGTATATTCGCCGCCTTTTAATGTCGGCACTGTCAGCATATCAACGGCGCGCTGCGCCAGTTGTTTAATGTCGTTGTGGAGTTTCCGGATGGGCCGGAAATTATCCCGGCTGCCCTCGCTCAAACCGGCCTGCTGAACTTCGCCGTCTTTGGATGCGATCGCCACTGCCCGGATCGTAACGTCCGCCCTTTCCTGCGTAATAAAACTGCCCGCGGAATTTAAAAAGATGGTCTTTTTGTTCGCGTCGCCGTAACCCAGGTTAGAAGTCTGGATGCCGGATGTGCTCCAGATCGCTTCGTTATATTCATCTAAAAGCTGCTTCTTCTCGGAAAGAGGAATGAGCGCCGGATTTTCCTTGATTTTGGCGACGACATTTTCCACCACCGGTTTGGATTCATAGAATAAGCTCTTTTCTTTTCCGATAAAACGCGCCTGTTTTACCGCCGTCGCCACTTTTTCCTGCAGACCGCTCAGGTCGTTAAAACTGACAAAACCCCAACCCCCTTTTACCAGTGCGCGGACATTTCCCTCCGACGGAAGTGGTTTTACTGATGGATTCAAGCTGTTTGCCGCGGTAGGAAATGCTGCTGAACTGGCTCTCCTCAAGATGTGCTTCTATGTAATCGACGTTTTGCTTTTTGAGGATTTCCGCCAGTTGCTGGCCGATGTTCTGTAAATCTGTCATAAGTAATTTCAGTTTACCTTTCACAAACCGGGTTGTCAATCATATCAAAAATGAAACGATTCTAAAGAAGCGAATTCTATTTTATATCAAATGCACCGCTGCAGGCAGAAAACTGAGGTAAACCTGTTGTCCGGTACTCAGCAGCATTTTTTCGAACTGCTGCCGCGGTAACAGGCATTCGAACTGCGGCGGACAATCCAGTGTAATCAAGATGTTCGCGCCTTTATCGGTAATCGATTTTACCGTACCGCGAAATACATTTGCCTGAGAAATCGGTTGCTCCGCCGTCAAATTGACCATTTCGGCCCGGATTACCGCGTATTGCGCCGTAGTTTTGTCTGATGCTGAATAAATCTCTATACTACCGGTTTTAAATATTTTCTCGTTCCTGACCTGTCCGTTAATTTTACCTGCGAAGATGTTGCGCGCCATCGTAAAACGCGCCACGAAATCGGTCGCCGGATGGATAGAAAATGTCAGCGGGTTTGCCTACCTGCACGATTTTCCCCTGATTTAGCACCACGATATTATCCGCCAGCGACATCGCTTCTTCAAAATCGTGGGTAACATGTAAAGTCGTGATATTTAACTTCCGGTGCGTATCCTGCAGCTGCGCGTGCATTTCTTCCCGGCTCTCCGCATCGAGACGCGCTTAAAGGCTCATCCAGCAGCAGTATTTCCGGTTTTGTGATTAAAGCCCGCGCCAGCGCCGCCCGCTGCCGTTCCCCGCCGCTCAGTGTCGCCGGCTGCCTGTTTAAAAGCGGCTCTACATCGAATATCCCGCAAATCCACTCCAGTTCTTCGGCAATCTTGGATTTAGTTATGTGTCTTACGTTCAATCCGAAAATAATATTTTCTTTCACGGAGAGATGCGGAAAAAGCGTGTAATCCTGATAGACGATACTTACCCCGCGTGCTTCCGGCACCGTATTGGTAACATCCTTACCGTCCAGCAGAACTTCGCCTTCATTGACCGCGTGCAGACCGGCAATCGATTCCAGCAACACCGTCTTGCCTGCGCCGGTGGGACCGAGAATGACAGTATATGTACCTTTGGCCACAGAGAGGTTAATCTGCTGCAGACTGAAATCTGCCACCGTCACCTGAACGTTTTTTAACTCAATCACGTTTCTTTTCCCGCTGTAAAATATAACGGAAACCGATGAAAATCAGCGCACATACGACCACCAGTATTGCCGCTACCGGCACCGCCTGAGTCAATCCATAGCTTTCAAACCGCTGGTATATCAATATCGAGGTTACCATCGGGAAATAAGTCAGGATTATCACTGCGCCGAATTCGCTGATGCCGCGCGCCCACATCATTAAAGTACCGGTAAAGATGCTGCGCCGCGCCAGACGGGAATGTGACCCGCCGGAAAACCTGCCACGGCGAAGCACCCAGCGTCCGGGCGACATTTTCCAGCCGCACATCCACCTTGCGGAATCCGTCTTTGGCGGAATTAATCAGAAACGGCACGCTGACAAAAAGCATTGCGATAATAATCCCGGCCAAAGAGTCCACAAAATTAATGCCGATAGCGTTGAACCATTTTCCCAGTAAATAATTGCGCCCGAAGACAAATAGCAGCGCGATGCCGGCCGCGGTATGTGGCACGACAATCGGCAGGTCGATAAGGCCTTCAACGACACCCTTCAGCGGGAAATTATGTCTCGCCAGGATATACGCCAGCGGCACACCCAGCACGAAACCGATTGCGGCGGTTATCAGCGCGGCGTAAAGTGTCAGCCAGATTGATTCCAGGACGGTGGTATCCCGGAGCGCCTGCCATATTGCTTCTTTATTCGATAAAAAAACCATTTTAAACAATGGAATCAGAATAAAGATCAGAATCACCAGACTGAAGACACTGAATACAATCAACAGACGGTGCCGTTTGAAATAACTGCTTGCCGTGCGGGCAAATTTCCGCCAAACTTCCAACCTTTTCTCCTAACGGAACAGCGTTTTCAGCGCATTCGGTAATGCACTAACATTATCGCATATTGGAGGCACCATTTCCGGTTGGCTGCAATTTTTGAAGATTTCCTGTCCTTTGGTTCCCAGCACGAATTGGATAAATTTGACGGCATCAGCGGAATTTTGTGCGTTATTCGGGATTGTCATCCCGTAAATAATCGGCGTGCCGCCGAATACCGGGTTGAGCGTCGCAAAACGCTGGTAATTCATATTCACTGTGACTTTTTGATAGGCCTGGGCTTCGTTGATATCGCCAAGATTAATTTCCGGCGGCAATTCCAGATATTTCAGACCGTCCTGCATCACCACGCTCTTATAATCGATGGTATAGTCCACATTACCGGACTGCAGCAAAGCCAGCAGTTCCATGTCCGCATTGCGCAGCACCAGATGGCTGTCTGTAGGTTCCAGCAGTTCCGGTACGGAAACAGTGGTGATGCCGTTTACCGTATCGGCGGTAATCGGCATGGAGAAATGATTGCCCACCGCGTCTTGAACCAGTGTAGAGTCATCGTAATACGCTGCGGCCAGCCCCAACGTCATCAGCGTGCGGTACCCGACGGCATCGATCCGGGGGTCGGTCAGACCCAAGGCGACATCCGGACGGGAGATTATCTGGTACCAGTTAGAAGAATTGATTTCATCGGCATATTTGCTGGTCGGCGTATAAGCTAAAACTAATTGGTTAGTGTTGGATTCGATATCCCAGCCGGCATAGGGTTGGCCGTTTGCCATCTTGGTTTGGTACATCATCATCGGGACGAGTGTCTCATCCGCTACTGCCACGAGGTCGGCTTGCTGACCGAGTTCGGTAACCTGCCGGATGGCCTGGATGCTACCGTAGGACTGCAGTTCGACATTAATATCGGGATTGGCCTGTTCGAAAGCTGTTTGAATTTGCGCGAAAGGAGCCATGAGACTATCCGCCTCGAGCACGACTAGAGTCGATTTTTTCGGCCCTGTCCCGCCGCAGCCGCAGCAGATTATTGCGCCGGCCAGCAGCAGTGCGGTTATGCCCCGGCGGATCCGTCTCATTTTTCCCATTTTTTAATTTACTATTGAGCGGCGATTATCGTAATCGTCACTACATTTTTAATCCATAGCGAACTTTGCGTGTACTGATTTAAAGCAATGCCCGAAGAGAAAGCCAGATATAACGGACCGGTGGAACTGTCAAGTGCAGCACCATTCTTGGAGTAGGCGATAAAAGGAATAATCGCCTGGGGAGAAGTCACGGTGTTGCCGTTATTGTCCAGAACGGTAAACCCGGTCCCGTTGACAATCATCGCGTAAGTAAATGTCTTTGAATATCCGGTGGGGTCCGAGATTGTCACACTGTTGCTCGAAGAAAATCCGGGGATTGCCGCCAGTATGGTTTTTACGGGCACGCCGACATATGAATCGATTGAACCTACCGTAGTTCCTTTAATATAACCTGTGCTGACGAATAGTGGCTGTAATTGCTGCAGCTGTGCCAGCGAAAAAGTTGTTGAGGTGCTGCCGTTAATCACCGTCAGTACTACCGGTGTGGTCGCTACCGGGGTGGTGGAAACAACGACAGGTACAGTGGTGGTCATGACCGGAGTAGTAGTGGTAGTAGTTGTTGTTGAAGTGACTGCCGTTGTAGTGGTAGCCATTGACATCGTAGTGGTCGTGACCGTACCGGAAGTAACACTGATAGAAACCACCATTTTAGCCCATAACGAGCCGTCAGTCAGCACATTCGGGCTGGAGAGTGCCAGGGCACCTAATTCGATAGGTCCATGCGAACTGTCCAGGGCCGCGCCGTTCTCCGAATAAATAACGGTGAGGGTCGGTAATGGTGACGGTGTAATCGAGTTACCGGTGGTATCATAATAATTTAACATACTACCTTTAGTAATCTGGTCGTAGGTCAGTTGCTGCGTATAATTATCCGAAGATGTTAAAGTTACAATCTCTCCCTCGGAAATACCGCCAACCGCATTGAGCAGGGTTGTTAAAGCGACTCCCTGATAAGGGAATGGACCGGTAATCGCCCCGCCCTTGCCCATATACCCGCCGTTGCCGGATACGGACGGTAATGCCTGTAAGGCGGCCATTGTGTAGGTCTTGGACTGACTTCCTTCAGTCACCTTCAATACGGTCGCGCCGGTGTCGGTTGTTGTTACAACCGCACTTGTTGTTGCTGATGTAGTCGTTGTTGTCGTCGTCGAAGTTGTTGAGCCGCATGATGCCAGCAGCACCGCCGCTCCTACTAACAAACTTAAACCCGACCAGATAACCTTTTTATTCATCTTTCCTCCATTTTTTGTTTTTATTCTTGGTTAACTTTTAAAACGCATCTTTATTTATTCCAATGAAACATTGCTAATGGGTTGTCGTTGGCAATATTACCTTGATACTGGTGATGGCGCCAATTTGGTGCTGTGCATCGACTCCGCTTCCCTCCAGTGCCAGCGGCCACTGCTTTCCCGTGAGTGGCTTGCCGTCTTCCTGATTCGCCACGATAATATTGTTATTGTTATTAATATCGGCCGAATTATACGTCACCACGGTTCCGTCAGACGAAATTACTTCTAACTGAAAACCCTGATTCCAGAGCGCAGTATTCAATTGCCCCATCGGGTTGGATGGGTCAGTCGGTGTGACATAAGCCGCCAGCAGCCACAGCGCTTCGCCCGACCATACATGCCCCTGGGCATCCGTCCATGTAACACCGTGACAGTTAGGGGCCGTCCCTGCCTCGAAATCCGATTTCGCGATGTTTTCGGTTATCGTACCCACGTCGTTCAGCGTCCACGTTGCCTGTAAGGGAACCACAGTGATTGTCTGCACCCATTTTACCCACCACTGCCCGTCGGTAAGTTGACCCGGCGCCATAATGCACATTCTTAACGGGCCGATATCCGTACTGATGGCCTGGCCGTCCTGTTCATAGGCGATGAAAACAACCACTTTTCCTGCGGCGGGCTCTTCTTTGCCGGTAGTTGCGTTATAGATAGGAAACTCGGTACCGTTCATTACCTGATTGTAGGACAAAGTCATCGAATAGCCGTCTTTCGCTGAGATTTTTACGGCATCATTTGCGGTGATACCGCCCACCTTGTTCAGGATATCGGTTAATGCCGCGCCTTGTAAATCATAAGGAAAATCAATTTTCCCGCTGCTCTCGATAAAACCCGTTGAACCGGTGACCGGCGTCAACGCCTGAATATCCGCCATGGTCATCGTTTTAGTCTGGGTGCCGTTAACGATTGTAAGCGCGACAGCATTCGCAGTGTTCGTGGTCGTGGGCGTAACCGTGACCGTCGTTGTCGCACCGCAGCCGGTTAATCCTGAGGCAGCTATCACCAATATCAACATAATACTAACAGGCAATAACACTTTTTTAAGTAAATTTTTCATTCAGTGACTCCTTTCATGTTCCTAAACCAATAACTTTTTCCCCAATAAAAAAGGCACTTCGAAAAGAAGTGCCCAAACACCAAAGTAAATGAGCCTTCTCTCCTTTCCAAACATGGGAGGCGCAGGGGTTTTCCCCTGTACCCTTGGTCCCGGTTGAATCGGGACACCGGTCATCATCCCATGGCATAGCACTTTAGGGATGACAACTCGAAGAGCTGAATACCACGACAATTCAAGATTCTAACAAACTAGCGGTAATCGTGTCAAATGAAAATCAATATTATTAACAAATGTTTATTATTATCTCATATATTACACATTTGCAGGGCTCAATTTATACTGATTTCTCTAAGATTTTGCGGCCGCACCGGGGGAATTCGTTTTGTGCTTACCTTTTATATGTAGTTCCTGGCTTAATTGCAGATAATTAATGACGTCCGCCCGTGTCAGCATTCCCACGAGCTTTCCTTGGTTGAGCACCGGTATCTGGTTGAGGTCATACTGCGCCATCAGTTTCATTGCCGTGTTCAGGTCGTCTTCCGGCTTCACCGTATGGATGGGCTCGCGGTGCATCACCTGCAAAACCGGCGTCAACGTCCATCTTTCCTGCGGCAGTGCCTTGATATCACTGATGGTCACTACACCTACCAGATTATCCCCTTCTGCCACCGGCACCGCCCGTTTGCGTTTTTGCACAAAAATCGTCTGCACCAGATAATCAATGGTGGTATCAGGCCGGACCGATTCAATATCTTTTTCCATAATCTGCTCGACCGGGACGCCGGATAAATGCTCTTTCAATGTCACTTCCAGACTGCTGTTATCGGCGGCGCTGTTCAGGAACCAGCCCAGGAAAACAAACCACAGGCCATTGAGGAACCCGAATTGGGTAAATATTGCCAATACCACGCCCAGCGCGATGAATCCCCAGCCGAATACCCGCCCGATTACTGAAGCGATATTCGTCGCCCGGTAAAGATTGCCGGTGGCGCGCCAGAGTATGGAGCGGAATACCCGGCCGCCGTCCAACGGGAAACCGGGCAGCAAATTGAATATCGCCAGTGCGATATTGGTATAGGCAAGGAATCCTGTGATTGCCAGACCTAATGACTGTTTATTTGCCGGGATATTTACGCTGAATACCGGCAGCACCCAGGTTTTGGTAATGAAATACCAGATTACCCAGAATATAAAACCTAAAGCCAAACTGGTCAGCGGACCGACTATCGCCATGTAAAATTCGACGCCCGGATTTTCCGGTTCCTGTGCCAGGTTACTGACACCGCCGAGGATAAAAAGCGTGATACTGGAAACCGCCAGCCCCCGCGACCGCGCCACCAGCGAATGCGCCAGTTCGTGGATCAGCACCGAAAGAAACAGCGTGAAAGTCGCCAGAAAACCCGCAATCCAATAAAAATAAGTATACCAGCCGGGATACGTGGTGCTGAATCCCTGCCCCAGCAGCCATGTAAAAATAAACAATGCCAGCAGCCAAGTATAGTGAATGCCTACTTCAATTCCGGCAATTCGCCCGACACGCCACGAACCTCTCATTTCACGTCTCCCGTGGTAATCAGGAATTTCAAGGTAATTCTAGCTCATTGTACCTGCATTAACAAGCACGGAAAATTGATTACCGGTTTCTCATCGCAACTTGCCAGGTGTGTTTGTCATCGGAACAGATGCCTGCGACGGCGCAAACCCGGATGTCGTCGCCGTTATAGGCCGCCTTTGAAATTTCAAAAAGATGCTCCGCCAGCTCGATGGCAGTCTTGCCTTTAAATTCGATTTTCGGTAAACCGGCCGCAGGGTCGAATCCTTCCGGATTTTCCAGACCGCCCTTATATACGGATACACCGGTCAGCGTACCTGAAGCAGGTTCAATCCGAAACGCCTTCGCCGGCATATCGTGCCTTTTAATCCCGACAATGAATATCGGCTGTTGCGCTGCAGTACCTGTAATGATTCCTGCGATGCGTGGGGTATGCATGCTGTCCGGTTCTGCCTGCGCGCCGTCCAGCAATTTTTCCATGAAATCCCCGGAGGGTGCGGAATTCGTATTGAAAAGCAGTTTATAAGTTTCAAAAATAGCCTCGGTCTGAATGCCGTTACTCACCGCCAGGATACCGGAAACATTATCGTATTTTACGGCGGTGTAATGTCGCAGCGGGTCGTAAGGCTGATTCCCGAGGGGTCCGATAATGACGCCGTTATCCAGCGAAGACGCTTTTCTCTCCCGGCTAGCCGGGCTGCGCCCGGTCACCAAATAAACGACCGCCGGATTGCCGTTCATCGTCATGCCGACAAATAATTGCCTGCCCGGATAAGGTCCGTTGGGATTCATAATTTACCCTCCACTAAATAATCCTGATAGGTTAATTCTAACAGACTTCTGATTATGCCCGTATTTCTATTTCTTTCCGGTTTTAGCTTTACTGCCCGTTATATTCTGTAAAAGTTCTTCCGCTTTACTCCCGGCTTCAGCGATTGTTTCGCCGCAAATAATCACGCCGTAATTCTTCAATATCAGCGCCGGGCTGTTATTGTTGATTTTCATCAGATTCACAACTTCCTGGGCAAATGCCTGTGACCTGCCCGACTGCGCAGCGTCTACTGCGGGTGTGCCTGTTTTCTCCATCGCGGCCAAAATATCCGGGGACGTTATGAAGAAAATAGCGTTTGTTTCCGGAAAAGATTCATAAATCACAGAATGCATTAATGTCTCTTCCGCAGGCGCTGCCGCGCCTTTTACATATATCGAAGGCCGGTTCAGTCCGAACACCACGCCTCTCACTTCGGCCGCCTTGTCTTTGGTCATGTTTGCCAATGGGGTTTCGCTGCCGATAATAATGAAACCCATTTTGGTTCGAAAACTAATATTGCCTGTGACGGCATTCGTTCCGGCAATTTTTTTACACCACTGTATCAGCGCATCGTTTTGCGCATCTACAGGCGGATTTTTATCCAGAAAGACAGAACTGAACGCGGTAACGGGATTTTCGGACACAATTATCCTCCTGTTTTGACGTAATAATGTAGATTATTTGTTGAGAGTCAAAGAGAAATATTATTTTCCCTGGTAATGCGGCGGACGTTTCTCCGAGAAAGCTTTAGCCCCTTCCACAAAGTCTTCCGTCACCCGCAATCTCGCCGATAACGCCTTCTCCAGTTCCAAACCTTCATCCAGCGTCATGTCGTATCCGCGCACCATCGATTCTTTAACGGCTCTTACGCCGAGCGGGCCACGGGTAATTATCGTATTCGCGATTGTTTTTGCGGTTTCCAGCAATTTATCATTAGGCACTACGTGGCTCACCAGCCCAATCCGCAATGCATCCTGCGCATTTATCCGCTTGCCGGTCAGCAGCATTTCCGCCGCGATGGCGCGGGGAAGAAAACGCGGGATTCGTACTGTGCCGCCCATCGCCGGCATAAATCCGATGTTTACTTCAGGCTGTCCGAATTGCGCATTTTCCGAGGCAATCCGGATATCGCACATTAACGCCAGTTCACAACCTCCGCCCAGGCAATAACCGTTGATGGCGGCGATAAACGGTTTCCATATATTATCGGGCCGCACCGGTACATCATCCCCTTCCGGGGAGAAACCGCTTACCAGACCTTTGATATCCGCACCCGCACAGAAGGCCCGTTCGCCGGCGCCGGTAAGAATCGCCACCCACAGTTCGTCATCATCCCTGAAATTTTCAAAAGCGTGCCACAATCCTCTGAAGACTTCGGAATTTAAAGCATTCATTGCCTCGGGACGGTTAATTATGATATGGGCAATCCTGCCCTCGTTTTTATATTCAACGACAGACATCAGAATCTCTTCTTGTTTTTGTTCCACTAAAGCTCACTGGCGAATGAATTTTAACAAACAATTTCATTTCACGTCAAATCCCTAATAATGTTAGAATGGAACCACCGGCGTGGAACACCCTTGGAGACTGGAATTGGACAGGATAACACATAAACAATCCGTTAATTGCAAGTACTGCGATTCAATGAATATCGTCCGATATGGTACTTTTCAGGGCATGCAGCGCTACTTTTGCAAAGATTGCCGCCGTAAATTTGCTGATAACGATGCCTTGCCCGGTATGAAAACTCCTGTCTGGATAATTTCGTTAGCCCTTAATTGTTATTATGGCGGCATGTCGCTGAGGAACATCCAGCAGGAAATTAACAAGCGGCACGGCGCCTACTATGCTCAATCCAGCATTTACAATTGGATTATCCGTTTTTCCACTGCTGCCGCCAGACAGGCACAGTTTATTCATCTTGCCGCAGGAGAAGTGTTATTCATCGCCACGGCACCGGCTGCCTTCGGCAAAAATCCACTTTATTCCCTGGATGTCTTTGATGTTCACAGTAAATATTTATTAGCATCATGGTTGCTGGAAAATATCACTGAGGACGGCGTCACCAAATCAATCCGCACAATTAAATTTGCTGCGCCAGTGACATCCCAATACCCGACTACAGTTATGGTTATGCTGGCTTGTAATAATAAATTGGGAAACTCCGCCAATATTATTTTTCAGGATGCTGATGCGTCCATGGTCAAAGAATTTAACTCAATACTGAAAAAACGGAATCGCGTGGTGCGCAATTTCCGGGATATCGACCGGGCGCAAATCTTACTTGACGCCTGGCGCATGCATTATAATTTCCTTATTGATGCCGGGAAACCGAAATTCAATAAGACCGGCGGTGAATCCGCCAGCTCGCATCCCCGCAGTTGGGACGATATAATCAGCCAATCCCGGTGAATTATCATAAGATATCAGCGGTAATCAGGTAAATATCTGTTGCCATCAACCAGGATTGTAATTATTAGGCTTGGCGTAAGGCTTGACAATGAATACCGCAGATGTTACAATGACTCGCTAATGGTAGGTATTGTAATTGAATAAAAGCATTACAATAAAGGAGGAAAAGCTCAGGCAACAACTGGAATCAGCATCGTAGTGCGTTAATCGTTGCAATGCTGATAATAGAAACACTGAGTTTGCTCTAAGAGATGACGACGGTAGTAAAAAATGAAAAAGTTCTCGAAGTCAAAAATCTGCGAACCTATTTCTACATCCAGGAAGGGGAACTAAAAGCCAACGACGATTTAAATTATTATGTCAATAAGGGTGAAAGCGTCGCCCTGGTGGGAGAGAGTGCCTGCGGTAAAAGCGTCAGCGCCCTTTCCATCATGCGGCTTATCCCCTATCCCCCCGGCATTATCGTCGGCGGGCAAATTCTCTTCCAGGGAAAAGACCTGATGCTGGCCACCGAGGCAGAGATGCGGCACATTCGCGGTAACAGTATCGCGATGGTCTTCCAGGAACCGACTACATCGTTGAACCCAGTGCTGACCGTCAAACGCCAGATATCGGAAAGTCTGGAACTGCACCGCGGTATGGATAAAAATGAATCTTTCCAGGAAACAGTCCGGCTGTTAAAGCTTGTCGGTATCCCGGATGCCGAAAAGAGGGCTAACGACTATCCGTTCCAGTTCTCCGGCGGTATGCAGCAGAGAATCATGATTGCTATGGCATTAAGTTGCAATCCGTCACTGCTTATCTGCGACGAACCGACCACTTCCCTGGATGTGACCGTGCAAGCGCAATTACTTGAAATTATTGACGGCCTGCGGGAACGGTTTGGCACATCCGTAGTCACCATCACTCATAATTTGGGCATCGTCGCCCGTTATGTTGACCGCGTCAATGTCATGTACGCTGGTAAAATCGTGGAAACCGCCCCGACAGAAGAACTCTATGAGCGCCCATGCCATCCCTATACCATCGGGCTGCTGGCTTCAGTGCCTCGTCTCGATGTCAGTAAGAAGAAATCACTCCGGATGATCAAAGGGTTGCCGCCGAATCTGGCACATTTACCCGGCGGTTGTCCTTTCCATCCCCGCTGCGATTGGGCGATGCCCAAATGCCGGGTCGAATACCCACCCGTGGAAAAGGTCGGAGAAAATCATTATCGTGCCTGCTTTGCTGAGCTCAGCAAATTAAAGAAACAGTAAAACAAGTGAGGGTTTTCGTATAATGAAAGATAATACTCATCTGATTGAAGTTGAAAACCTGTACATGTACTTCCCGGTGACTGCCGGCGTTTTCCAGAAAAGAATCGCTGACGTCAAAGCCGTGGACGGAGTCTCTTTCTACATTAAGAAAGGCGAGACTTTGGGTCTGGTGGGAGAAAGCGGCTGCGGCAAAACCACGACCGGGCGTTGCATCCTCCAGTTGTACGAGGGTATCAAAGGTAACGTTTACTTTGAAGGCGTCAACCTGGCCAATCTGAAGAAAGAACAGATGCGCAAAATGCGCCGTAATATGCAGCTGATATTCCAGGACCCTTATGCTTCGCTGGACCCGCGCATGACCGCCGGCGATATTATCGGTGAGCCGATTAAAGTGCACCACCTCGCTCAGGGTAAAGAATATCGTGAGCAGGTCGAAGAGCTCTTCCGGATGGTAGAGTTGGAGCCTTCCATGGCCGGCCGTTATCCCCATGAATTCAGCGGTGGTCAACGCCAGCGTATCGGTATTGCCCGTGCCTTAGCCGTCCGCCCGAAATTCATCGTCTGCGATGAGCCGGTCTCCGCTTTGGACGTGTCCATCCAGGCTCAAATCATTATCCTGCTGGAAAAGCTGCGCGAAGAAATGGGCCTTACCTACCTCTTCATCGCCCACGACCTCTCCGTGGTACGCAACATCAGCGACCGCGTCGCCGTCATGTACCTGGGTAAAGTTGTTGAAATTACCAACAGCGACGAGCTCTATGCCAACCCGCTGCATCCTTATACCATCGCACTGCTGTCTGCGGTACCTATTCCTGACCCCAAGGTTGACCGCACACGAAAGCGTATTATCCTCAAAGGCGATGTGCCCAGCCCTGTCAATCCCCCGAAGGGTTGCCGTTTCAATCCCCGGTGTCAGATGGCAATTGATATCTGCCGGGAACAGGAACCTCAATTGAAACTGGTCGGAGAGGAACACTGGGTTTCATGCCACCTGGTTAAGGCTTCCGGTGGCTCTGCCAATCCTGCACCGCGTCAGTAATGGGTTTAAGGCGAACTGCGTTTATTATTTGAATATTATTCTCTAATATCGCAGTTCGCTTGTATTTTGTGTGATATTTTTCGTTTTAGTGTAATATAGAAAGTATATCCTGGAAATAGAGAGGGCCTGAAAGAAAATCATGCCTAAACAGAACAAACCGGCAAACTCCAAAAAACCGGCGGATGAAAAAGAACTTCCTAAAAAATTACCGGAAACCAAGGAAGCCAGACAGCGCAGGAGAAGAACCAACGCGATTATTACCGCTTCGGCCATTTTAGCGTTTATTATCATTTTTTCCGTTGGCGGCTGGTATTGGGTTTATCAGGTGCCGCTTAAAGCGCCTATCATTCGGGTTAACAACCAGACTGTTTCAGTAGAATATCTGCTGAATCTTTGTCTGATGAACAGCTCCGCCCCCACCGATACGATGAGTATGATTCAAAGCATTATTGATGATTTGGTTGTGGAACAGGTCGCGTCCCAGCCGCCGTATAACATTCATATTACCGAAGCTCAAATCGACCAGGGATTGCGAGACGAAGCGAATTCATACTATTACGGGACCGATACGATTGATACCACCACAACGACCACCGCCGCGCCGTCAGACACCACTGCTGCCACGGCAACAATGACGACTACTACCACTACCACCCAGAGTGTCACCAATGCCGAATTTGATGAATGGTACCGCCAGCAGTTGAATAAATCTCAACTGTCCGCAGCCCAATTCCGAGATTTGGAAAAAGTTACTTTAATCGAGGACCAGTTAAACGCTTACCTCCAGGCCAGAATGCCCACCACTGCGGATCAGGTGCATCTGTACGATATCGTTTGCCCCGACCTGACCACTGCCCAGGATGTGCAAACCAGAATTAATAACGGCGAAGATTTCCAGACAATTGCAAAGGAACAATCTCAAGACTCGGATACCGCTGCCAAAGGCGGGGATATGGGTTGGATGCCTCTGGACGCTTTGGATACAAATTTGTCCACTACTGCCCAAAACTTACCCATCGGCCAGGTCAGCGCCCCGGTGCAGACCAGTACGGACGCGCAAGCTGCAGAATCATCTTCCGATGGTTCTGACACCGAACCTTATTACCTCTTAATGGTCACCGCCAAAGCTGCCGGGAGGGAAATCGACGCCCAGTATGTCAGCTACCTGCAGCAAAATCTGTTGCAGAACTGGATCAGCACTGAATCGGGTATTCAAAAAGTACACCTCTACGGTAAAGGCGCTAACGGCGGTTACGATTCGGAAACTTCAGCTTTCTTACAGTATGAAATCCAAAAACTGGCCGCTTCCCGCGGGATTACTTTAACCACCACCACTACAACGAATGATCTGTTAGGGGAATAGTTTCGAAAAAGATGGAACAGATAAAAACGGCTGACAAAAAATCCTTGATAAAAGTCCGTCATTTAACCAAGTATTACGGTAAGCGCTTGGCAGTGGATAACATCAGCTTTGATATCGGTAAAGGCGAAATCGTCGGGCTTTTAGGGCCGAACGCCGCCGGGAAAAGCACTACCATGCGCATCCTGACCGGATTTTTAATGCCCACTAAGGGCGATACTTTTATCGCAGATTGCAACATGGTGACCGATTCGCTGGCAGGCAGAAAGCACATCGGGTACATGCCCGAATCTGTGCCGCTTTACACCGATATGACCGTGCGCGATTATCTGGATTTTTTTGCCCGTCTCCGCGGTGTGCCGCGAGACCGCGCGCGCAAACGGGTCAATGAAGTCGTGACCCTCTGCAACCTCGAAGAATATGTCGATACCATTATCGGTAAACTCTCCCGTGGTTACAAGCAGCGCGTCGGTTTAGCCCAGGCTATTGTGCACGAACCGGAAGTTTTAATTCTGGATGAACCCACCGTCGGTATTGACCCGATTCAGGTTTCCCAAACACGGAACCTGATTAAAGAACTGGGTAAAGAACACACGATTCTTTTATCCACGCATATCCTTCCCGAAGTTACGATGACCTGTAACCGCGTTATTATTATAGCCAAGGGTAAAATTGTGGCCGAAGACCGCATGGAAAATCTCTCGGCCGTCACCAAAGGCTCCAGGCGTTTACGTCTGGAAGTCAAAGGCCCATCCGACCAGATTATCCGGCGCCTGCAAAGAATTGACGGCGTCAGAAAAGTTTCCCGCGAAGGCAATTATCTTATTGTCGAAAGCCCGATTAATATAGACCCGAGAGGCCAGATTACCGAAACAATTGTCAAGAGCGGCTGGACTCTGCTTTCCATTGAATCGGTAGAAATGAGTCTGGAAGATATCTTCCTGCAGCTCACCACCAAAGAGGAGAACCCGGAATGAAAAATATCAGCACCATTGCCGGCAAAGAGTTGCGGGGATACTTAAACTCACCCATCGCCTACATCATCTTCAGCGTTTTTCTTGTGATTACCGGCTGGTATTTCGGTTCCTATTTGCGCCAAATTAATTATGACGATACGACGATTCAGGGCTTTCTAATTGTTTCCGTACCCTGTGTTTTAGCCTTTGCCGCGGTGATAACCATGCGTTCCCTTTCGGAAGAAAAAAAGATGGGGACATGGGAATTACTTTTAACCTCTCCCGTCAGCGATACCGAGGTGGTTTTAGGTAAATTCCTCGCCTGCTTCGGCCTGCTTCTGGTTTTACTGCTACTGACGCTGTTTTACACGCTTCTCCTGTTTATCCTAGGCGGCGCGCCGGATACCGGCCCCATCTGGGCCAGTTACCTGGGACTTGTCATGGTCGGCAGTTCTGCCCTCGCCATCGGCATTTTCGTGTCATCGTTAACCAATAACCAGATTATTTCCGTGGTGGTTTCCGGCGGCATCCTGGCCGCTTTATGGGGCATCGGCTTTGCAGTGACTTACGTGCCCAAGGGTTTTCAGCAGTTACTCAGCTATATTTCGTATAAATCTAATTTCAACACTTTTGACATCGGTATCATTGATACGCGGACCATTGTCTTTTTCTTGAGCCTCACCGTATTATTTCTTTATTTGGCCGTCAGGTCGTTAGAAACCGGCAGGTGGAATTAAATGCAGACACTCATTTTTGCGATTCTCGGTTTAGTCTCCATTGTGGTGGGTTTCCTCATCACGTTAATCCTGCCCGAAATCCGGATTATCGGTTGGTTTCTTATCGGTTTCGGCGTTATCCTGGTCGGTTCTGCCGCTGTTATTGATTTCCGCCGTGTCCGCGGTGCCGTCAGCAGCAAGCGCGGTAAATTCGGCACCGGCACCAGCGTGATGGTGATTGTTTTTGTCGGCATTATCATCTTTGTCAATGCCATTAGCGTCGGCGTCTATCATCAGTTCGATTTATCGGAACTTTCCCAATTTACCCTCAGCTCGCAGACGAAAGACGCTCTGGCAAAAGTAAAAACAAACATTGACGTCCTTTGTTTCTTTTTACCTACCGATGATGCCGCTCATACTGAAACTTACGCCTTGAACATGCTGGACGAATATCAGAATTACACTAATGACCTGAACATCAAGATTATCGACCCGGATAAAAACCCGGAAGAAGCTAGAGAATATAATATTACCGACTCATCGTTGTACGAATCGGTCGTTTTTAAAACGGATTTAGGCACGGTGCTGGTATCGCCGACACAAATCGTTGACCCGAATACCGGTTACGTGTATGCCGAAAATAACTTTACCAGCGCCATCCTGCAAGTCACCGGGCAGCAGGAAAAAAAGGTCTATTTTGTAGTGGGTGACGGCGAAGCCAGCCCGGATTCTTCCGGCACACTGAGCGCCTTGGCTGCCAGCCTGAACACCGACCTGCTGCAGGTGGAAACAATTGACCTGCAGGTTGCCACCAGTATCCCTTCCGACTGTGCGGTGCTGGTCATTGCCGGTCCGACCACTCCCATGACCGATAGCGAACGGCAGATTATTTCCGGTTATTTTGCCAACGACGGCGTCGGCATCGTCATGACCAACCCGGATTCGCCCAATGATGTCGCGCAAATTCTGAAGCCGTGGGGTGTCAACGTCCAATCTGCCACCCTGGTTGACCCTTCATCTTATGTCGCGCCGAATATGAATATCGTCTCGGTTCCCATCAGCCGTGATAATTACGGGGATTATAACGTCTATTTCCCCGGTGTCACGGCTATCGTCGCCCAGCCTACGCCGCCCAGTAACATGGAAGTCAACGCCGAGCTCTGGACGACTTCCAACAGTTACCTGGATAAAAACTACGACCCGTCGGTGACCCCGACATTTGACCCCACCACGGAACTTCAACAGTCTTATGCTGTCAGCGTCCTGATTCAGCCCACGGACATTAAGAACGCGGACGGCACGGATAGCGGCGTCCCGAATGCCGGCCCGTACATCGTCGTTTTCGGTGATTCCGATTTTATTACCAATACCAATTTTTACAGCGCCAACAACGGCGACCTGTTCCTGAAACTGGTCAGTGAACTGGGCGTCGGATCTGAACTAACCCAGATTCCCAACAAAGGTCTGGCGCAGCGGATGTTGATTCTTACGCCGGAAAAGAAAAATTTCCTGAATATTTCCAGCGTTGCCCTACTGCCGGCATTAATCCTCATCATCGGTGTGCTGATGTGGTGGCGCCGCAGATAATGAATCCCATTCCCTGACAGGAGACGGACTTTGAAATTAAGAGTTATTTTAATCCTTGTGGCTATTCTAGCTGTAGCGGGTACAACCTATTATTTTGTCTCCCGTCCTAAGACGCCCCCTGCGCCGGATGCCAAACATTTTGTCTGGAACTTCGATATGGACAACCTGCAAAACGTGACGATGTCCATGCCGAAAGCCAATGTCAGCGAATCATTCGTTAAACACCTGGATAACCAGGAATTTTATTTTGATGTCGCGAACGGGCCGGAAGTGGACAACCAGCGGTGGGGCGGCGGTATCCCGGCGCTGCTAAGCGGCCCTGAAGCCAGCCGTATGATTCAGGCGAGCGCCACCACCGCCGAACTGCAGCAGTATGGTCTTGACCCTACTGTAACGCCCACCACTTTAAACATGGATATTAAACTGACCATTCTCTTGAGCGGAACCCCGGTCAATTATGAAATTTATGTCGGCGCCAGTAACCCCGGCGGCACCACCTATTACGTCCGGCTGGCCGGCAATACCGATGTCTATACTGTTGATAAATCCTGGTACGACGTGCTGGCCGATATCGTTACCGACCCGCCGTACATCCCCGCCGCCCTGGCCATTGATACCCCGACGGTCTCGTCGCCTACCGTTGCCGTCGGCGCCACCGAAATCGTCAGCGATAATATCACCAACAACGGTGACGTCACGGGCAGCTTTACGCTTAACCTGCTCATCGGCGGGAATATCGTGGACTCCAAAGCTGTTACCCTGGGCCCGCGGGCCAGTCAGGTGGTCAGTTTCCAGATCGTTGAAAGTTCCCCCGGTCAATACGTTGCCTCAATCAACACCCAGCATAACGTCACCTTCACCGTGAAGTAACAACCGGGAAGTGAAAATGCAGCATATCGGCGTTGATATTATCGAAATAGGCCGGATTGAAACGGTCACCAAACGGTGGGGACAGACCTTTCTGGCGCGGGTTTTCACTCCGGCCGAACTGAAACTGTACAGCAATACTGCGTCGTTAGCGGCGCGTTTTGCCGCCAAAGAAGCGGTATTAAAAGCACTCGGTGCCTGCGACAAGGGCATCAGCTGGCAGGATATCGAAATCCTGGCCGAAGACAGCGGCAAACCCATAGTGAATTTATCCGGTAAAGCTAAATATCATGCCGGGGCGTGTGCCATTTCACGCTTGGATGTCAGTCTCTCGCATTCCAGAGATTACGCGGTGGCTTTTGTCATCGGCGAGACTCTCTGATTCTGGTTGGGGCGATTATTTTTCCAGCAATTCCGCAATAACCGGCCGTCAATGGGAATCACCCGGTCGGCCACATCCCGCAGCGTTCTGGAGCCGTTCTCTTTGCCGAACAGCGCCACTTCCACGTTCTGTCCGTTGTTTTTCACCGCTTGAATCGCTCCCACGTAATCGGTATCCCCGGCCACCAGGATGGCCACGTCATAATTTTTTTTGAAACTGTGCGTCAGCAAATCCGTGGTCAGCATGATGTCAATGCCTTTCTCATAAGGCGCCGTCGCCGGCCAGTTGTTGTAAACTAGGCGTCCCAGCCGTAGCTCGGTATAAGGCGTAGCCTTCACACTGGATAAAAAAGCCTGCTGGCGGTGATAACGGTCCGGTTCCTGCTTCATCCCCACAGTTGCGTTGTAATAATAACAGCGGATCAGACGCTTTTTCTCGATTAGCTTCTGACAGAATTTGCCGATGTCCAGGTCGGTGCGCTGAAAGACCTCTTTGAGGGAATGGTAAAGATTACTGCCGTCGATGAAAACCATGACACGGTCATCTCTGTCCACTAATCACCATCCTTCGGTTATTATTATGTTAAGTGTTATCCTAGCATTTCGTATAACCGCAGTTCGGGCAGACAAAGCACCCTTCCTGGTAAGCCAGCAAACCGCCGCAATCCGGACACTGCCCGGCAATATTGCGCACCAGCCCGAAATCTTCCGTCTTGGTGGCGGCTTTACCCTGTGGGATTTCTTTTTCCTTCACATTCTCCGTCTCGGTTTCGCCGCTGATATGCTTTTCCAGCACCGCGCCGATGGCGTCCGCGCAGGACAGTACCGACTTGCCGCTTTCCCAGGCGATTGACGGGCAGCGGATGCCGCGTAACTGTTTCACTACTGACGCCGGGTCAACCCCCGACCGTAAAGCGACGGTAATCAACCGGCAGACCGCCTCCAGTTGGGCGGAAGCGCAGCCGCCGGCTTTACCTAACGTCGAAAAAACTTCGCATAATCCGTCTTCATCGGAGTTGATGGTCACGTACAACGACCCGCAGCCGGTATTAACCCTCTCGGTGATGCCTGTAGTCCGCTTGGCCCGTTTGCGCGGTTGAATTTTGCTCTCAGGCTTCTTCTCGACCGCTGCGGCTTGCGGCGCGGCCTGGCCGGTGCTCATCGGCTGCCCTTCACGGCTCCGGTCGCGGTAAATCGTAATCCCCTTCAGGTTTTTCTCGTAAGCCAGCATGTAAACATTTGCCACGTCTTCCTTGGCGGCCTCGTGCGAGAAGTTCACGGTTTTAGACACGGCGTTATCGGTATATTTCTGGAAAGCCGCCTGCATTTCCACATGCCATTCCGGGCTGATTTCATGCGCGGTCACGAAAACCTTCTTAACTTCGGTCGGCACGCCGGGAATATCGCTAAGATGGGCGCCTTCCGCCAGCTGCTTCATTAATTCCTCGCTGTAGAACCCGCCTTTGCGGGCGATATCTTCAAAACAGGGATTGGCTTCAATCATCTTGGTGCCGTCCAGTATATTGCGGGTATAGACCAGGGCAAACAGCGGTTCGATGCCGCCGGAACAACCCGCAATGATGGACAAAGTGCCGGTGGGAGCAATCGTCGTGCGGGTAGCATTCCTCACCCGGATACCGTTCGGCACGTCATATTTGCTGCCTTTGAAAGCCGGAAAAACGCCGCGCTCAATCGCCAGCTCCGCTGAAGCTTTAGTGGACTCTGCCTGGATAAAGCCCATCACGTCTTCCACCACTTCCAGCGCCCTTTCGGAATCATAGGGGATGCCCAGCATCAGCAGCATATCTGCAAAACCCATCACCCCGAGGCCGATTTTCCGGGTCTTTTTCGTCATTTCTTCGATGGACGGCAGCGGGAATTTGTTGATATCAATCACGTTATCCAGGAACCTCACGCCGGTTTTCACCGTGCGTGCCAGTTTGGGATAATCCACCTGGTACCGGCTGCCGGTTTTTACCAGCATTCTGCTCAGATTAATCGAGCCCAAATTACAGGATTCATAAGGCAGCAGCGGCTGTTCGCCGCAGGGGTTCGTGCTCTCAATTTTCCCCAGGTTGGGCGTGGGATTTTCTTTGTTTATCCGGTCGATGAAGACGATGCCGGGGTCGCCGGTTTTCCAGGCCATTTCCACCATCTTGTCGAAAACTTCTTTGGCGTTTAATTGGCCGAATATTTCTTTATTGTGCGGATTAATCAGGTTATAGTTGCTGCCGGATTTTACGGCCTCCATGAATTCGGCAGTAACGGCCACCGAGATGTTGAAGTTGGTCAGCACGTTTGCTTCGGTTTTGGCATTGATGAATTTCATGATGTCCGGGTGGTCGACGCTCAAAATGGCCATGTTTGCCCCGCGCCGCATCCCGCCCTGCTTGATAACATCGGTCGCGGTATCAAAAGCCCGCATGAAGGACACCGGGCCGCTGGCTACCCCGCCGGTGGAACCGACGCGGTCGCTTTCCGGGCGCAGCCGTGAGAATGAAAAACCGGTGCCGCCGCCGCTCTTGTGAATCAGCGCGGTATATTTTACGGCATCGAAAATAGATTCCATCGAATCGTCAATCGGCAGCACGAAACAGGCGGAAAGCTGCCCCAGTTCCCGGCCGGCGTTCATTAACGTCGGCGAGTTCGGCAGGAAATTAAGGTTCACCATCGCGCTGTAAAATTCATTTTCCCGCCCGGCGATATCCGCCCTGGCGTCGTAAATCAGGTCTGCCGCGGCAATCGCCCGCGCTACCCGGTGGAACAGTTCCTCCGGCGTTTCCGTCGGTTTCCCGCTTTTATCCTTCTTCAAATAACGTTTTTCCAGAACTTTTAAAGCGTTCTCGGTCAACTTTAAATCGTCATTTTGTTTGTTTTCCATGTCTTCTGCCTTTATTATCTTCATCGGTGCTGCTTCCTCCCGCGTTTTTGTTGGTTCTTCCGCGTCTAAAAATTCTTTGACCAGTGCCAGTATCTCGGTTTCGTTGGTCGGTACCCGTTTTTCTTGATTGCCGGGATGGGAAACCATGTCCTCCATCCCCGGTAGCGGCTGCGCCGGATTAATCTTTTCCGGCGCCAATTTTTTCTCCAGCCGTTCAATCACTTGCTGTGTCAGATTTTCGATGTACTCCCGGTCGGAAATCCCCATTCGTTCCGCCGCCGCAAAAGTCGCCTTGGCTATCTGCTGCCGTGTGAACTGGCCCAACTGTGTCTGCCGGTTTGGCTTTTTACCGTTCATTTCTGTTTGCCTCGGCTTCCCGTTTCCACCACAGCCACGGGCTCGTTGTCCGGTATCAGCGGCAATTGCGCCGCCGGTACGGGCCGTCCGGTTCCCCTCGCCAGGTTATCCACTTCCTGTTTCAGTTTGGTAATGTCGGCAAAATCACGGTAAACGCTGGCAAAACGGATATAAGCTATCTGGTCGATTTGTTTCAGATTTGCCATTACCATGTCGCCGATTATGGCGCTGTGGACTTCCTGCTTGCCCTGCTTGTATAACTCCGCTTCGATGTCATCCGCTACTTTATCAATTGTGCCGGCGGCAACAGGTCGCTTCTCGAAAGCCTTACGGATTCCGTTTAACAGCTTGCCTTTGTCAAACAATTCTCTTCTTTTGTCTTTTTTGATGACAAACAAGCCGGTGCGCTGCACGCGTTCGTAGGTGGTAAACCGGCTATCACACCCAAGACATTGCCGTCTCCGGCGGACACCGTCATCTACATCGCGTGAATCCAGAACCTTCGAATCGTTATAACCGCAATGGGGACATTTCATATCCCACACTCAATTTATCAATACCGCCTACCCCACATCTGGTGGTAGGAATCGTATTAAACCACAAGATGTTGTGGTTTGTCAAGCGTTTTTCGAGCGTGAGAAAGAAATATTTTCATATGAATAACGTTAACTTGTTGTGGATTTTAGCAGATACTGAAGGAGTGTAGAAATTGGCTAGAAACAAATCGGGGTGCTATCGGGTAGACCGGTGGTTTGGTCTACCCAATAACACCCAGCTAAAGAGTTCGGGCTGTCAGGCTTTTGACCCTAGCCCTCTCTCAGTCTCAAGATTTGTTGATTACCGGGTCCATGAATTGTAGGACGGGGCTTTCGGTGCCTGTTTCTGTGGCATAGGCGCGGGGGTGGGCACATGATGCTGTGTATACTGGGCGCGGCGCAGGAAGGCCGGGACATCCAGCTGTTCTTCACTGCCCTTTATTGTTTCCATGTAGCCGCTGATTTCAGCTTCATCGACTTTATTGCCGCTCAGGGATGAAGTTTCAAAACCTGTAGCGATTAAGGTAATCTTGATATCTTTGTCCATGCGGCTGTCGCGGACGACGCCGAAGATGATGTTGGCATCCGGATCAACGGCCTGTTTGATAATTTCGGCTGCTTCGTTGACTTCGAACAGGGAAAGGTTGTCGCCGCCGACAACGTTAAAGAGCACGCCCTTGGCTCCGGAGACGGATACATCCAGCAGCGGGCTGGCCAACGCGGCTTTCGCAGCATCCACGGCGCGGTTCTGGCCGCTGCCTTTACCAATGGACATCCATGCCGGCCCAGCATCTTTCATGATGGCGCGGACATCGGCGAAGTCCAGGTTAATCATGCCGGGAACGGTAATGACCTGAGCGATAGCCTGTACACCATTTGCGAGAACTTCATCGGCCAGTCTGAACGCGGCATCGACGCCGGTCTTCTGGTCGCACATCGTGAACAGCCGATCGTTCGGGATAATAATGAGGGTATCAACTAACGGCATTAATGTTTTGATGCCGTCTTCGGCTACTGCCATGCGGTGTGAACCTTCAAATCCGAATGGTTTGGTAACCACAGCGATGGTTAATGCGCCGCTCTGTTTGGCAACTTCTGCCACCACGGATGCGGAACCGGTGCCCGTGCCGCCGCCCATACCGGCGGTAATAAATACCATTTCTGCACCGTTTACTACTTCTTTAATTTCATCGCGGTTCTCTTCGGCCGCTTTCTGACCGACATGATGGTCGCCGCCGGCGCCTAACCCGCGTACCAGCTTTTCTCCAAGCTGGATTCTGGTCGGTGCTTCGGTGATTGCCAGGGATTGAGCATCTGTATTCATCGCGATAAAATCCACGCCGTCAACTCCGTCTCTAACCATACGGGTTACGGCATTAGACCCACCGCCGCCAAGACCTACAACTTTAATTCTTACGGGACTAGCGGAAAAACTTGACCTTGCCATTTATGTAAATCCTCCTATTCAGATTGTTATAAAATTATTTTATTTTTTTATTTTAGCTTTGTGCCGGTTTAGCGAATAAACCCTTGATACGGGACATGAGGTTGAAAATACCGTCGCCGAAAAGATTCTGTTTGGTTTTTAAATTGCTCTTCGGCTTCATACCCCAGAGTAAAAGTCCGACTGCGGTTGCGTAAGCCGGGTCGCTCAGCTGGTCGCTGATGCCGTAAACATTCAGCGGCGCGCCGACTCTGACCGGCATCTTCAGGACTTCTCTACCGAGTGCATCTATGCCCGCCAGGTTGGAGCTTCCACCTGTAAGCACCAGTCCGCCAGGCACTAACGCATCCTGTTCACCGTGCGGCAATTCCAGGACGATGAGCCTTAAAATCTCTTCCATTCTGGCGCGGATAATGTCGCACAACCCTTGATATGAAATGTTATGCCCGTTTTGCGCGATGGAATCATTCTCTGCCTTCCCTTCATAAACCGGGAGAGCGGTGCCGTATTTCTTCTTCATTTCTTCGGCAACTTCGAAAGGCAGACCTAAACCGATGGCGATATCCCGCGTCATCTGATAACCGGCCACCGGAACCACTGCGGTTTGCCAAATAGTTCCATCTTTAAATACGGAAATATCCGTCGTGCCGCCGCCGATGTCCGCCAGGATTGTCCCGGCCATCTTGTCATCTTCGGTCAGGCAGGCTTCGCTGCTGGCTAATGCTTCGAAAACGAGGTCCTCAACATCCACACCCACCCCGCGGACGCATTTTACCAGGTTCTGGACAGAAGCTACGCCTGTAGTAATCACGTGAGTTTCTGCATCCAGTTTGAAACCGTGCATCCCGATTGGATTCTGAACGCCGTCCTGTCCGTCCAGTCCGTAGTGGCGCGGAATCATGTGCAGGATTTTTTGGTCGGCGCCCATTTTCACGCTCTGGGCATTCTGTAAAACCCGGCGTAAATCATCTGGGCGTACCAGACGGTCATTGCGCGTCACCGCAACGACACCTTTGTTGTTCTGCCCGGTCACGCTTCTTCCGGTGACACCGATGTAGGCAGATTCAACCTTGTAGCCCGAGGATTGCTCCGCTCTTTTTACGGAATCGCGGATTGTCTCCTTGGCTTCGTTGATGTTGACTACCATCCCCTTGTGCATTCCTTTGGAGGGCACATTCCCCACCCCGGCGATGCGCATCTGCCCGTTATCGCCCACTTCAGCAATGAGAGTGCACACCTTGGTTGTTCCAACATCGATTGCTGAGATTGTTCTCCGTTTTGCCATTATGTTTTCCTCCTTGGTAAATTTTGGTATACTAACTTTCGATAATTTTCTTATTAATTGAGAGAAAATCCCCGCCGCAGTTCTTTAAAACTGAGCTTGCTGCTTACCGCTTTCACCGGCGCTTCACTGCTGCCGATTCGTTCCGCCACCCGCATCCGGGCGCTACGGCTGCGCGGGTTTTCGTCCAGTTCTGTTTCTGACGGCGTGATAACCTTCTTATTAATCAGCCGGAAGCTGGCGGTATGTTTGCACTGGCACACCGGCACACTGGGCGGGCAAATGCAGTCTTTGGATTCCCGCTGCAGGAATTGTTTTACAATCCGGTCTTCCAGTGAATGGTAACTGATTACCACCAACCGTCCGCCGGCGCCTAACAGGTCAATTGTTTTTCCCAGCGTTTCTTCCAGGTGTTCCAGTTCCTCATTTACGGCAATACGGAGCGCCTGGAAAGTCCGGGTGGCGGGATGAATCCTGCCGTGGCGGCCGCCGACCGCGTCTGCCACGATGTCGGCCAGTTGGGTTGTGGTGTTGACCGGTCTGGACTGCACGATGCGGCGGGCAATTTTAAAACTATGCGGTTCTTCACCATATTTCCGGATAAGTTGGGCTAAATCCACTTCCGGATAATTGTTGACGATATCCGCCGCCGTGATTTTCTGTTTTGGATTAAAGCGCATATCCAGCGCCGCTTCATATTGAAAACTGAAACCGCGCGGGTCATCTAAAAGCTGCATCGAAGACAGGCCGAGGTCTAATAAAATCCCGTGAACGGGATAAAAATCATAATGATGACAGATTGCGTCAATGTTTACGAAATTATCGTTGACCAGTAAAACGGAATCAGTGTAACGGGAAAGGTTTATTGCCGCTGCCCGGATGGCCTCCGGGTCGGCGTCAATCCCCAACAGTTGCCCGCCGGGAGCGCTGTTTTGAATAATCGCCATCGCGTGGCCGCCGCCGCCGAGGGTACAATCTACGTACCGTCCTCCGGGCTGAATCGAAAGTGCGGACAACACTTCCTTGAGTAATACGGGCTTGTGGGCGACCGTTAACACCTTAGGCTCCTTAATATTGTTACAAAGTTTCGATTATTTGCCAGGCTTGTGCCAGACTATTGGTTTTTTCTTCTTCCCACAACGTTTTGTCCCATATCTCAAGGTAGGTATTAGCCCCCGTGATTACAACTTCCTCACCAATTCCGGCAAATGTTCTGAGCGGAACAGGCAGGGCAATCCTGCCCTGGCCGTCAAGGTTCAAATGAAAGGCGGTTGAGAACAGCGCTCTGTTTAATTTCCGCATTTTATTCGATGCCAGTGTGCCGGTATGCATATTTTCGGAGATTTTTTTCCATTCTTCCGGCGTAAAGGCGATGATACATTTTTCCGGACCGGGCACCAGAATAATGCCATCCCTCAATTCCCCCCGGAACTTCGGCGGGACAGGCACCCGGCCCTTCTCATCCAGCTTATAATTGTATTCACCCAGAAACATCGAAAGCCCTTATTCCACACCATTCCCCACTAGTTCCCAACATCTACCATTTTCGCATATAACATAATGTTTGTCAATAGTTTTAGCCTCGTTTTGGAAATATATTTAGGCGTGCTTATATCACAGCTGACGGTTCGTCCGCAGGACTCAAATTCAATACTTCGGATTTGATAAATCGGGGTTTAAGCAAATTCATGGGCATAAAAAAAGACGTGGTAAGTATTATTTCCTTACCACGTCTTTAAAAAAGATTTATTGATTGATTATTA
Source organism: uncultured Chloroflexia bacterium (assembly GCA_963772985.1). GTDB lineage: Bacteria > Chloroflexota > Dehalococcoidia > Dehalococcoidales > Fen-1064 > Fen-1064. Next base: position 26,213 of record CAVYZP010000004.1, on the reverse strand, counting down.
GTTGGTTTTTCTCCCGCCGGTACCTGCTGCCGCTTTTGTCGGTGGAAGCTTTTCCCTGCCGCTGCGGCCGTAATGCCCGGGTGGCTTTACCTGCCTGCCACATTTCGGAATTGCCCATCTTCGAAAGTTCTTTACCCAGCTGGACTTTATAATTCGGTCCGCCGCAGGCGCGGATAACGCGCGCGGTTTCGGCGCCGGAAGCGACCCTTTCATAAAGCTCTTTGAAAACCGGTAAAACGGCTTTCTTGAATTTCGGTTTCCAGTCCAGCGCGCCGCGCTGCGCGGTCGCGGAACAGTTGGAATACATCCAGTCCATGCCGTTTTCACTGACCAGCCTAATCAGGCTTTCGGTTAATTCTTCTACCGTTTCATTAAAAGCTTCGCTGGGGCTGTGCCCGTGTTTGCGCAACGTATCGTACTGTGCTTCCATGATACCGGCCAGTGCGCCCATCAATACACCGCGTTCCCCGACCAGGTCGCTGAAGACCTCTTTTTCAAATGTCGTCGGGAACAGATAACCGGCCCCGATGCCGACGCCGAGTGCCAGCGTGCGGTCCTTGGCTTTACCGGAAGCGTCCTGGAATACCGCGAAACTGGCGTTGATGCCTTCACCGGACAGGAAGTTGCGCCGCAGCGAAGTCCCTGAGCCTTTCGGCGCCACCATGATGACATCCACATTTTTCGGCGGGATAATCTTAGTCTGGTCTTTGTAAACAATCGAGAAACCGTGCGAGAAATAAATCGCATCACCTGGTTTCAGATATTTCTTAATCAGCGGCCAGACCTGCTTGTGCGCCGCGTCTGAGACCAGCAGTTCAAAAATCGTGCCGCGTTTCAGTGCATCTTCGATTTCAAACAAATCAACTCCCGGCTTCCAGCCGTCGGCCACTGCCCGTTTCCAGTCCTCGGGGAATTGCTTGGACTGCCCGATAATAACATTGAATCCGTTATCTTTCAGGTTTAGCGCCTGGCCCGGCCCCTGCACGCCGTAACCGATCACGGCAATCGTTTCGTTCTTTAAAACTTCACGCGCTTTCTTGAGCGGAAATTCTTCCCGCGTGACGACCTCTTCTTTGGTACCGCCAAAATCAATAATTGCCATTATGTGAGTCCTCCTTCTTTACTGCTGTCCCTGTGTCATTATGTCAATTCCATTCAAAATAAAATCGCAGGGTTATTGTTAATCATACCAGATTTCAAATGCGGCGTGAAGCTTTGCACCTGAGTGCGAAAATCTCGAACTTGCTTATTCGGGTTTGTTCTCTTTGTTAGTGTCTGCCGCTTCGCCCGGTTTCGGCGGCGGTTCCAGTTTCCGGAATTTGTCCTGACTCTCCAGATGGTCGATATAAAGTATGCCGTTCAAATGGTCGATTTCGTGCTCCAGCACCTCGGCTAACAACCCCTCTGCTTTGATTTTTACTTCCTGCCCGCGGCCGTTCAGTCCTTTGACCCGCACCAATTCGCTGCGTTTGATTTCCCCTATATAGCCGGGGATACTCAAGCAGCCTTCGTTTACTACCCGCGTCCCGATGCGCCGCGTTACCTCGGGGTTGATTAACACTTTACAATCCGCGCCGGGCACGTTTAAAACAATCAGCCGAACGGTCTCCCCAACTTGATTTGCCGCTAAGCCCACGCCGGTCGCAGTTTGCAGTGTTTCCTGCATGTCGCTGATTAGCTTGCGCACAGATTTATCAATCGCTTTGACCCGTTTTGCTTTCTGCCGTAAAACCGGGTCCGGTACTGTTCTTATCGGTAGGAGTGCCATTTTAATTCACCTTTCCTATATATAATAGTAAGTCTTACAGCCCGACAGGGTCAATATCAATCGTCCACCCCTGCGCTAGCGTGATGTTTTTCAGAAAAGCAGACAGCTCTTCTCCTCGTACGATTATCTGCCAGCGGTACCTGCCGCGCAGCCGGTGCATAAACGCCGGCGCCGGCCCGATTAAATTAAGGTCGGGAATGCCCCTGGCGTCACGCTCTTCCGTAATCTTTTTCGCTGTCTTTTCCGCTTCTTCCCGGCAGCGGTTGTCATTGGGATGCACAAAGGTCAATGTGGCCAGCTGCACAAATGGCGGTTCTTTTAATTCTTTTCTGAAATTAATTTCCTGTTCGTAGAAACTTTTGTAATCATGTTTTGCCGCGGCCTGTATTGCGTAATGCTCCGGATTGTAAGTCTGAATCACTACCTCGCCGCCGGATTCGCCCCGCCCTGCCCTTCCTGCCACTTGGCAGAGCAGTTGAAACGTCCTTTCCCCCGCCCTGAAATCGGGCAAATTCAACGATGTATCAGCCAGAACGACTCCCACCAGCGTTACCAGCGGCAGGTCCAGTCCCTTCACCACCATCTGCGTCCCGATTAAAATATCCGCTTCGTGGTTCCGGAATTTATTCAGGATATCCCGGTGCGCATCTTTCTTTTGCGTCGCGTCGCTATCCCAGCGTAATAATCGCGCCTGCGGGAACATCGCCTGTACTTCCTGAATCAGTTTTTCCGTCCCGATTCCCAGATATCGTATCCTCGGACTCAAACAATTGGGACAGGTCTTCGGCGGCTTCATTTTATTATTACAGCGGTGGCAGACCAGCAAATCGGAGTCCAGGTGATAGGTCATCGGGATGTCGCAGCGTTTGCATTTGACTACGAAACCGCAGTTCCGGCATTCGATGGTCGTGGCCGAACCGCGCCGGTTGAGAAACAGTATTGCCTGCTCTTTCTTCGCCAGCACCTTCTCCAGTCCCTGCGTCAGAACCCGGCTGAACATACTCCGGTTACCGGCTTTCAACTCTTCCCGCATGTCCGCCACTGTCACTTCCGGCAAAGGCGCGTTTACCTGCGGCACTACCCTGTCCGGTAGTTCCAGCAGCTGGTAATCGCCTCGTAATGCGCGGTAGTAAGTCTCCACCGACGGCGTAGCGCTGCCCATCACCACGGTGGCGCCGGTCAGTTGCGCCAGTTTTATTGCGGCGTCTCTCGCGTGGTACCGCGGCGACTGTTCCTCTTGTTTATAAGTCCATTCGTGCTCTTCGTCGATGATAATCAGCCCTAAATCCGGCTGCGGCGCAAAAAGCGCGCTCCGCGGCCCGATGACTACATCCACTTCACCCTTTTTAATGCGCTGCCACTCATCGAACTGTTCGCCTAAGGTTAACTGGCTGTGTAAAACTGCTACGCTGCCCGGAAACCGTGCGGCAAAACGCTCTATGGTTTGCGGCGTCAGTGCGATTTCCGGCACCAGCGCGATTCCTTTTTTCCCCAGCTTCACCGCTTCCGCCAGCGCCTGCAGGTATATTTCCGTTTTGCCGCTGGCCGTTACCCCGTGCAGCAGAAATACCGCGGATTTAATTCCACCATTATGTAAACTTGTTTTTATCGGTTTAAAAACCGCTTCCTGCGCGTCCGTAAGGTTTAATGGCTGGGATAATTGTATCTGGTAGCGTGACAGCGGTTCCCGGCGCACTTCTTGAGTTTCCAGGGCAATCAGTTCCTGCCGGACCAGCGTCTCAATCACAGTTTTATCACAATTCGTTTTTAGTTTGACTTCTGCGGCAGATACTGTTCCGTTATTGGCCGCCAGGTATTTCAACAGCGCAGCCTGTTTGGGCGCTCTCCTAACTGATTTTTCGGCTGCTTCAACAGCAGCAGCCGCATCAATTTTCAAACGGAGATATGGGACGAGTTTGGTCTTAACTTTGATGCTTTCCAGCTGATATTGCCTTTCCGCCAGTCCCCGTTCCACCATCTGCCCGATGGTAGCCGCGCTGCGCCGCTTCCCCAGCAGTGTCTCCACTTCATTGAGGCGTACGGTGTTTTTCTGTTGCATGAGTTCCAGCAGCTTTAGCTGAGTTTCGTTGAGTGCAGTTACGTCAAACTCTTTTTTCGCCAATGAAATGGTCGTCAGGACGCGACGTTCAAACCCGGGTGGCAGCATCAACGCCAGCGCATCGAAAAGCGGCGCAAGATAATAATCGCTGAGCCATTTGGCCAGTAGTATCTGCCTGAGGGAAAGCAATGGTTCCGATTCGATAACGCCGGTAATATCACGCGTCGGTTCAAAGGCCGGGACATCGGCTAGTTCCATTACGATTCCCTGCACGGTTTTCTGCCCGAACGGCACATAAACCGCCTGACCGGCGTCAACAGTCAATTCAGATGGAATAGAATAACTGAAGGTCTGTCGTTGTGCCGCGGGTGCATTAACACTGACCTCAGCATATTTCAAATTCAGCGCTCCCCGGCGGTTTGGCTCTATTCAGCCTTGGGTGTTTCGGTCGGCGGCTCCTGTGCGACTTCCGGTTCGGGGGTCGCAATCAGTTCTTTGGGGAACCGTTTCTCTTTAATACGGGCTTTCTTGGCGCTCAATCCGCGCAGATAATAGAGTTTGGCGCGGCGGACTTTGCCGTGTCTGATTACTTCAACTTTATCCAGCAGCGGCGAAGCCATCGGGAAGGTTCTCTCGATGCCAATACCGTAAGCTACCCGTCTTACTGTGAAACTCCCGCCGGCATCGCCCTTTCTGATGCGGATAATCACACCCTGGAAAGGTTGCACGCGTTCTTTATCGCCTTCCTTGATTTTAATACCGACTTTTACGGTATCGCCAGGTGTAATCGCGGGAAACTTTGCGTTTGCTTTCAAGCCGGTTAGTTCAGTGATTTTCATTTCTGCCAGACTCCTATTATCGTGGTTGTAAAACCATTATTTTTGCCGTTTGATTAACTTGCTCTCTCTATCATATCAGGTCTGCGCTGCTTTGTGCGAATTATTGACTGATTTTTTCGCCATTTTGCAATTTGTGCGTGATTTCCCGATAGTAAAACCTCCGGGACTGCCCAGTTCCGGAATTCCGGTGGACGGGTATATTGCGGGTATTCCAGCAAACCGTCCGTGTGCGATTCGGTGATTAACGATTCCGGCGAACCCAGGAATCCGGGCAGCAGCCGCACCACTGTATTTACCACCACCATCGCCGCCAGTTCGCCGCCGCTCAGTACATAATCGCCGATGCTGATTTCTTCTGTCACCAGGTGTTCCCTTACCCGCTCGTCCACCCCTTCATATTGTCCGCAAATGATGATCATATTTTGATATTGTGTCAATCTTTGCGCCACCGCCTGGGTCAATAATTGCCCTTGTGGCGTCATCAGTATCACCGGCACATCGCTAATTTCTTGCTGCGCCAGTTCCGCTTTGATCGTTTCCACCGCTTCGAAAATGGGCTCCGGTTTCATCACCATGCCGGCGCCGCCGCCGTAAGGCGTGTCGTCTGTCGTGTGATGTTTATCATGGGTATAATCCCGGATGTTGCGAATGTCCACTTTCACCACGCCCTTATCCACGGCCTTCTGAAAGAGTCCGCAGTTGAACGGTCCTTGAAACATCTCCGGGGAAATTGTCAGAATAAATATTTGAATCACAAAACATACTCAACTACCCGGCGATATTTGCTTTCACCGGACATATTATTTTAACATAGACAGGCATGCTTGTGAAGTAATATGGGCATAATACAGCTACACCCCGTTTCCCCGTGCTCTGGCATTCCATTCCGCCTCTCCCGTGATACGGGAGAGGATTGAGGCCGTAGGCCGTAGGTACTTACGCAGTAACGTATACTGAGCGTAGCGAATGTATTAGGGAAGAACGTATCTGCACCACTGTCTTTATCAATTCCGGTTGAATCAGAACGATTCGTGGTAAATTTTTTTAATCGCCTCGGTACCGATTGGCACCGGCGCCCCGGCCAGCATTACCGGCGGCGAAGACCGCAGCACCAGGTCGGCTATTAACTCTGTTTTCTCCAATTCACAACCGATGTCTCCTAACCGCACCCGGAACCCGATACTCCGCAGCCACTCTTCCAGTGCTGTCGCGCCGTCATTTTTTCCGAAAACATTTGCCCCCATGGATTTAATCCGTTCCTGCCGGAAAGGCCGGTGATATTCCATCCAGGCCGGGAAAAGCGCCGCCAGCCCTGCGCCGTGCGTTACGTCGTAATAACCGCTCAATGCGTGTTCGATTGAATGGCAGGTCATCGCGCCGCCACCGCCGCCCAGTCTAGAAAGATAGGACATTGCCATCGTACTGGCCCAGGTCAGCCGGCTGCGGGCTTTGATATCGTCCGGCTTGGCAATCGCAATCGGTAGGTTCTGTACCACGATTTTCATAATCGTCTCGCGGATGCCGTCGGTTAAAGGTTCCGGCGCCGGGTCGCTGATGTACTGTTCCGCCACGTGGGTGAAAATATCGAATCCGCCGGCTTTAATCTGGTTCATCGGCACGGTCAGTGTATTTTCCGGGTCGATAATCGCCACCCGGGCTAGTGTCGTATATAGTGGGCTCTTGACGTGGGTTTCCCAGTTGGTGATGACTGAACCGGCGTTAATTTCCGAGCCGGTGCCTGCCATCGTCGGTATTTGGATAATCGGCAGCAAGGGCAAATTGATTTTAGCCTTGCCTTCCACATAATCCCAGACGGGGACGGTGCCGTTCATCGCCGCCGCAATCCCTTTCGCCGAATCCATGGCGCTGCCGCCGCCCAACCCGATAATCAGATCTATGTTCTGTTCCCGCGCAAACGCCGCCCCTTTATCTATCGTGGCGCTGCGCGGATTGGGCTGGACTTTATCGAACACCACAAATTGGACGCCGTTGGCCGTTAACTCCGCAATCACTTTGTCCAGCATTCCGGCACGCTTTATCTCCGGATAAGTAACGATGACTGCCTTCTTCCCCAGTTTGGCCGCCTCCGGTCCCAGTCGTTTGAGAACTCCAACACCGATGATGATATTAGTGGGTAAACTGAATGACATCGTTTCCATCTGTTCTCCTTATCGGGTATTATCCGTTTTATTCAATCTAATTTATTTAGTAAATCTTGTCTCTTTTATACTCCTAAATACCAATGCTGTCAATTTTCCGGCAAGTTATCCGTTAGCAGAGCAGAAGGGAAAACTTATTACAAATGTGAATTTAAAAACGATGAAAAGCAGCGCAGACAAAGCGGCAATGGAAACCATGCCGCAACACTGTATGAATCAGTGATTAATTTTTTCTTTTTCCAGACATTCCATGAGGTTGGCCAGTACTACCTCTGCTTCGCGTTCATTTCGCCGGTGACTGAATGCGTCAACCGCCCGGTTGAACAGGCTTAAGTAGTCCTGATAATCCAGAGTGACGCTTATCTTCGTGTTGATATTATCTTCAGTTTGCAGACTGAAGGTCATGATACAATTTATCGCACCCTCGTACTTGACGGAAAATCTTTGATTTGGCACTACATTGATGCATTCGGATTTACCGCCGAAATAAACCCCGGCGATTTTGTATACCCATTCGGTCCGGTATCCGCCGTTAGGTAATAATTCTTCATTCTTTATTTCCATCAGACTGGGCCAAATCTTCAGGCGATTATCTTTGTTCATCACGAAATTGAAAATTTTCTCAAGCGGCGCTTTTATGATTATCTCTTTAATGATTACAGCCATTCTTCATTTTTATCTGTATGACAATAACCCGTGATACTTATCATAAAATGAAAATAAACAGAAATATTTTACCATCAATGATTGTGATTTTAAAGAAACAATTTTTCTGATTCATTGCAGCAGACAGCAGATTGAGAGTTTAGTACCTGAGATAAAACCGGTAGAATAATTGAAGATAATTAGTGAGCTGCTCCGGAGAATGGAATTGCTCGGAATTGCTTCCCCAAACATGTTTATTACTTGATTCAATTTCTTGACTTTTCTTCTCGTGCGTAATATATTTGTAGCAACATTATTTGATAATCGTTCGCTGCAATAAACAAATAAAAGTGAATAAACTACTGGAGATAAAATGAAAACCTGGCAAATTGAAATCGAGGGCAACAAACATATCGTTGACGTGCAGAATAGCTCATTTCTGGGCGGTGGTTGCGTGATGCTTGATGGTTTAAGGACCTGTGAATGGGGATTATCTGTATATGGTTTACCGGCGCAAATAAAATTTGAAATTCAGGGAAAGAAAGCTGAAATAAAAAGAAAAGGCTTCATGGCTAACACTCCCGTGCTGTTTCTTGAAGGAAAAGAGGTTAGCTAAACTTAACTGGTTTACACTTGATGACATCCTACCCGACGCAAGCGTCATTGGTGCCGCAGCAACAATTTAGGATACACGTTGCAAGCGTGGGGTAAGAAACCCTAAAAACGCATAATGTTGTGGGTCAAGTAGACCTGTAAGCCGAGTTCTGTATCCGCCTGCGGCGGACGGTGACCATCTATCTAAGCCCTGATGTTACCATCAGGTTCAAGCGACCAACCCGGGAACTGGCCGGGCGTCCATCTGTCCCCCTATTTGGTCTTGCTCCGGACGGGGTTTTCCCAGCCGGTCAGTCACCTGACCGCTGGTGGGCTCTTACCTCACCATTTCACCCTTACCCTTCAATTAAAAGGCGGTTTGTTTCTGTGGCACTCTCCGTAGGGTTACCCCTCCTGGGCGTTACCCAGCGTCCTGCCCGGTGGAGTTCGGACTTTCCTCCCGCCAAAAGCGGGCGGTCACCCGGTCTACTTGACCCATCTACAGCCTATAATACAGATTCGGGATTGTCAATTATTCCGATCTATTATCGTCCGGGAACACATTTTTATCGCGTGATATCGTTCCATTACGGTATTCCCCAACCTGTTTCCATATTGACAAATTAAATTCTTATTGCTAACATTGATTCAAATTTTATTGGATATATTTTCTCAACTTCGGTTTATTCAAATCACAAAAAACAATATTAAGGGAGGTCAAAAGACGGGACAAAATAAAATTTAAAGTTCACTTGATTTTACCTGGGTTTAACAGTTAAAAGGAGCAGTTTATGAAAAGTAAAACGATTTGGTTGCTGGCATCTTTCCTCCTTGTAATCACGATGCTGCTGGCATCCTGCAGCTCATCAACCTCTTCCACTACGACAACTACGGCAGTTGCTTCAACCACAACCACCGGCGCGGTTGTTACCACATCCGCCGCGGTTACGACGTCTACAGCAGTAGCCACGAGCACGTCCTCCACCGCCACTACTCAGGCAACAACTACCAGTACAGGAAACTGGTGGGACAGTGCGGGCACTCCGCAGTACGGCGGCACAATGACTGTCGCCACCACTACAGATCCCGCATTCTGGGACCCGAACCAGGGCACGCTTTCTTACTCCCTGGAATTTATCTATCTGGACTCGATGTTTGGAACTAACTGGACCACCGACCCATCAGTACAAAACTACCAGTTAAGCTACTGGGATGAGAGTTACGAGACCGGAGATTTGCTGACCGGTTGGGAATTTACCGGCCCGGGTGTTCTCGTCCTCCATGTCCGTCAGGGCATCTACTGGCAAAACCTGCCGCCGGTCAGCGGCCGCCAGTTCAATGCCAATGATATCGTGTTCCATTTTAACCGCATGTGCGGCCTGGGCAGCGGCTATTCCGCCCCTAACGACCCCGTTTATTACTCAAGCAACTCCTGGGACAGTACACTTATGTCCGTCAAAGCCAACGATAACTGGACGGTTACGATGACATTTAACACTCCCAACCCGGAATTTATTCTGGAGAACATGCAAGCACCGGGCTGCGACTGCAGCATCGAGAATCCGGAAACCGTCCAGGCCTACACTAATGCCGCCAATCCGGAATTGACTAACTGGCATTACGGCATCGGCACCGGGCCTTTTGAGATTACGGATTTTGTCGACATGAGCTCAGTGACTTTTGTTAAAAATCCCAACTATTGGGCATCTGATGAGCGGCATCCCAACAATAAACTACCGTATATTGATACAATGAAGATTCTTGTTATCCCCAATACCCCCACTGCTGAAGCAGCCATGCGCGCCGGCAAAATCGACCTGATGGATTCAATTTCTCCTGCCGATGCGGTTAATATGAAGAAAACCAATCCCGCTATCAACGAAATTGAGTGTCCCAATGGCAACGGTCTCAGCTTAAACCCGAGAAATGATCTCGCTCCCTATAATGACATCCGGGTCCGTGAGGCATTGCAGATGGCCATTAACCTGCCGCAGATTGCTTCACAGTACTTCGGCGGCGGCTGCGACCCGTCTCCTGAGGCATTAACCTCGAATTTCATGGCGGGTTGGGGTTTCCCCTATAGCACCTGGCCGGCAGATTTACAGGCGCAATATGCCTATAATCCCACCGGCGCCAAAGCGCTGCTGGCCGCAGCCGGTTTCGCCAATGGGTTTACTACCGATGTTGTTGTTGACAGCACCGCGCCTTATCAAGACCTGATGCAGATACTACAATCTGAATTTGCCGCGATTAATGTCAACATGTCCATTCAGGTAATGGCTCACGCGCAGTTCTCCTCCTACGTCAGAACCGGCCACCATGAAGACGCGTTGGCCTACCTCCCCAACGGTTCTTTAGGTTTGGGTTACTATCCCATCCGCCAGCTGATGAAATTCGTCACCGGTGGCTTGTCTAATGATATGATGGTCAGCGACCCGAAGATTGACGGTTGGTATTCCGCTGCGTTGAACGCCACTACCGTATCTCAGGTAAAGCAGATCGTCCACGATGAGAACCAGTATGTTGTTCAACAGCATTTCCTCATCAGTCTGGTGCAGCCTAACGTCTACTTCCTGTCACAACCCTGGATCGTCGGTTTTAACGCCCAATACGGGGCTTTCTGCGACGGTTCCGGCCCGCTGATGGGCTTCCAGTACTTCTCGCGGTTCTGGATTAATCAGAGCGCCAAATAGGACGGCAATGTAAAAACCGTTCCTCACTTCTTTAAAAATGGGAGAGGCCGAGCAAACCGGCCTCTCCTTTTTTATATTCCGGCTCCATCATATTCACCGGTATTTTCTCAATAAACTACATTCCTGGGTTTAAACAAATAAAATTGTTTGTGGTTGACAAACCTGTAATTCAATGCTACGATTGCTTTAATTTATCGTAGAAACGTTTCGATTTATATTATTGCTGGCAGGTGAACCACTAATTTTGTAAAAAGCATCTTGAAAATGAGTTTCGCGTAAATCATCCGGAAGTCTTCAAATAAAAAAGGAGGAACAGGTGAAAAAAGGGACTCTCTGGGGATTAATCACTCTTCTCATTGTCGCTTCCATGATTTTAGCATCCTGCAGCTCATCAACCACTGCCACTACAGCCACAACTACATCATCAACCACAATCACTACCACTACCACCACTACGGCAACAACATCTTTGGGGCCAACAACGACGTCTACTGGGACATCTACTACATCCGTCACCGTGACAGCATCCACCACCAGCACGGGGAACTGGTGGGATACTCTTGGCGCGCCGCAATACGGCGGCACTATGACTGTCAATGATTCCACTGACCCCGGTCTCTGGGACCCGAACGGCGGTTCCATCCTCTCATCTCTGGAATTTCTGTACATGGATTCTTTGTTCGGTGCAGACTGGACCGCAAATCCGTCCGTCCAAAATTACCAGTTAAGTTATTGGGACGAGAGTTAAGTCACCGGAGATTTGTTATCAGATTGGGAATTTAACACCCCGGGTGTCCTGACCATGCACGTCCGCAAAGGTGTCTACTGGCAAAATCTGCCGCCGGTTAACGGACGTGAACTCACTTCCGCCGATATATTATTCCACATGAACCGCATGGCCGGTCTGGGCAGTGGTTACACGGCACCGGTGGCCTATTATGTCGCTGATGCCTGGGTCGCCCAGATTAAGTCGGTCGCCGCGCCGGACAACTGGACGGTGGTCATGACCTTCGGCACTCAGAATCCTGAGTTTATCTTCGAAAACATGGAAGCTCCGGGCTGTGACTGCACTATCGAAAATCCCGAGGCAGTACAGGCTTATACCACACCCGGTAACCCTGAACTCACGAACTGGCGCAACGCTGTCGGCACTGGACCTTTCATTTTAACCGACTTCGTTGATAACAGTTCGGCCACTTTTGTCCGCAATCCCAATTATTGGGCCACCGATGAACGGCACCCGGCGAACCGGTTGCCTTACGTCAGTAACCTCAAAATTCTGATCATCGGTAACCTGGCTACCGCCGAGGCTGCCATGCGCGCAGGGAAAATCGATATTATGGACACTATCCCCACTAACGACGCGGTCAACATGAAGAAAACCAATCCCACTATGAACGAAATCGCGGTCCCGCTCGGTAACGGTCTCTGTATTGACCCTCGCGATGACCTGGCACCTTTTACCAACCTTAATGTCCGTATCGCTTTGCAAGAGGCTATCAACCTGCCGCAGATTGCTTCACAGTATTTCGGCGGCGGCTGCGACCCGTCCCCGCTGCCCCTGACCTCAAACTTCATGCCCGGCTGGGGTTACCCCTACAGCACCTGGACAGCAGCGCAGCAGGCACAATACGCTTATAGCCCGACTAATGCTAAAGCGCTGTTGGCTGCGGCTAACTTCCCCAATGGTTTTACCACCGATATTACAGTGGATAGTTCCGCTCCTTACCAGGATTTGATTCAAATCCTCCAGTCGGAATTTGCTGCGATTAACGTGAATATGTCCATCACGCTGATGGCCCATTCCCAATTCTCTGCTTTTGTTGTCACCGGTCATCATGAAACCGGTTTGTGCTATCGTACTTCCGGTTCACTCGGTTTGGGCTATTATCCCATTCGGCAGCTGATGAAGTTCCAGACCGGCGGCTCGTCCAACGATATGATGGTCAGCGACCCCAAGATTGACGGCTGGTACGCCTCGGCCATGAACGCCACCAGCGTTGACCAGATCAAGCAAATCGTTCACGACGAAAATGTATACGTAATAAATCAGAACTTCCTGCTCAGTCTGGTTCAGCCTTATGCTTTCTTCCTTTGTCAGCCGTGGTTGAAAGGCTTCAATGGGCAGTACGGTTCTACCTGCGGCACCGTCGGTCCGCTGCTTGGCTTCCAATATGAATCCCGATACTGGATTGACCCGAGCGCCCACTAGCCAGCAGCTTCTTCCATCATGAAAAAAGAGAGGCCGGGATTATCGGCCTCTCTTTTTGTTTAACGTACTTGACCAACATAATTCCTTAGGCCGTCAGTGCGTAGGCCTCTTTCAGCCACCCCAGCAACTCTTTGTCAATATCTTCGGCTTTCTCTATTTTGACCCGGTTGTGGAATCTATGGGCAGACACCTGTTCCTGTTCCACTACCCGGTTGCTTTTAATCGGTGCCGCAGATACGATGTTGAGTATGAAATATTGCTTGCGGGGATGTACTCCGGCGAAGGCTGCCCCGCTTTTAATGTGAAACGAGGTCTTTTTCTCTTCCACCTCGATTTTCCCGAATTTCTGTAATTCGGTCGTCAGCTTCATGTATAATTCTTTTACTTCCGGCGTTAATTCCATTCCATTTCCCTTCTGCTAATATTTTGAATTAATTAATTCTGTAAAATCGATGATAAACCAATCATATCTGATTGTCAACATCGATCCAACATATCCAGTTTTCTCCCACAACGGAATTACAAAATAAAAAAGATGGTATTCTGAGCAAACAGGATACCATCTTTTTAAAGCTGTTAAATCTGCTTCTTTATTCTTTTGCCGTTAAGAAGGCATGCGCTTTCTCCAGCAGGTCCGGGATTTCCAGCTTCTGGGGACATTTCTCCAGGCACTGGTCGCATCTGGTGCATTTGTCCGCCCGGTGGTCTTTAAATCTGCCCGGGAAATTGTACATCTTGCGCTGTTCGGCGGCCGTGTTGTAAATCATCGCCTCGTTGTAAAACTCGAAGACGCGCGGGATGTCCACGTCGTTGGGGCAAGGCATGCAGTACCGGCACGCGGTGCAGGAAACCGCCGTCAAGGAAACATAAGCATCCCGGACTTTGCCGATTAATGCCAGTTCGTCGGCGGTCAGGTTATTTGGCTGAGAATGCTCGGCATAAGCCAGGTTTTCCACCACCTGCTCCATATTACCCATGCCGCTTAACGCCGTGGCCACTTCCGTATGGTTCCAGACCCAGCGCAGCGCCCATTCCGCCGGCGTCCTTTTTACCGGTGCGCTCGCCCATATTTCCGCCACTTTTTCCGGCGGTTTGGCCAGCCGTCCGCCGCGTATCGGCTCCATCACCACCACCGCTAACCCTTTCTTATTTGCATATTCCAGCCCGCGTGTGCCGGCCTGGTTGTTCTCGTCCATGTAGTTGTATTGAATCTGCGCCAATATCCAGTTATCGTAGGCATCAATTATTTCCTGAAACACGTTGTAGTCGTCGTGGAAAGAGAATCCCAGGTGCCCGATTTTACCTTCCGCCATCTTGCGTTCCGCCCATTTCAGCACCCCGAAATCCCGCACTTTGGCCCATTCCACTTTGTTCAAGCCGTGCAGCAGGTAAAAATCAATTTTATTGGTTTGCAACCGGGTTATCTGTTCGTTAAACAACCGTTCGATATCCTGCTCGACATGCACGTCGCCGCAGGGTAATTTGGTCGCGATGCGCACTTTTTCCCGGTAGCCTTCCCGCAGTGCTTTCGCCACCAGCGTTTCGCTGTTGCCGCGATGGTAGAAATAGGCCGAATCGATATAGTTTACGCCGTGGTCGATGGCAAAACGTATCATTTTGATTGATTCCGGTTCGTTGATTACGGCGTGGTCGCCGTTAATCACCGGCAGACGCATCGCCCCGAATCCCAACGCCGAGACTTTCCAGTCCAACTTGCCAAACTTACGATATTTCATCTCTCCCCTCCTCATTTTTTCGCAGCGCGCAGTTTGTTCAAAAAACAGAATTTAGCTTCTGAATATTAATTTATTACATATCGCACTAAAAAACAACCGCTAAAAAAACCGGCGGTAAAAACAGGATGATGCGTGTCAAATGGCACGCATCATCCAATATTCCGTTTTTAAGAGTTTGCCTAGGCTAATTTAACTCTGGGAGTGACTGATTTGTTGACGACGTTCTTCGGCATTTTGCCGGTCAGCACTCTGGCCACTTCATAGGCAATATTGATCGGGGCTAAATCGAAAGCCGGGGTGGAATAGGATGCGGAATGGGGCAATAAAACCACATTTTGCATCTTCATCAGCGGGCTTTCTTTGGGCAGCGGTTCCGTCTCGAATACGTCGAGGCCGGCGCCGGCAATCTTCTTTTCCTGCAATGCTTTGACCAGCGCCGTTTCTTCCACGACTTTACCGCGGGAAGTATTGATTAAGAAGGCGGTCGGTTTCATCTGCGCGAAAGCCTTTTCGTTCATCATGTGGAAACTGGTATCGTTCAGATCCGGATGCAGGGAAACATAATCGGACTTCAAGACTTCTTCAAAACTCGTCAGCGTGATGCCGTTCTCTTTGGCCAGCCACGGGTGCATGATGTAGGGGTCATAACCCACTACTTTCAGGCCGAAGCACTGCGCTTTGCGGGCAACCATTCTGCCGATGGCGCCGCAGCCGACAATTCCCAGAGTTTGTCCGAAAATGGAACCCATCCAGGGCTGCGCTTTCTTGGCTTCCGCCCAGCGCCCTTCTCTGACCATGTCGTCCAGTAATTTTACTTTCTTGGCGCAGTCCAGCAGCAGCATCATTGCGTGGTTGGAAACTTCTTCGATACACCACTCGAATGACGGGTTGTTGACTACCAGGATGTTGTTCTCCGTGCAGGCTTTCACATCAATCATGTCGTAGCCCACGCTCTGGCACATCACCGCGATGCATTTCGGGGCGGCTTCGACAATCCAGCGCGAAACAGGAACGCTCCCCAGCAGGATGACATCTGCGTCTTTGGCCGCTGCGATGACGTCGTTTTTGTTGGTATCGTAGACTTCCACCAGTTCGGCGTTTACTTTGGCAAATTCCTCGTTCTCCCGCGTCGCTGCGCCGGGCCCGACGATGATGCTGCCGACTTTCATTACTTTCAAAATTTTAAATTTCCTGGCCATTTATTAATCTCCCTTCTTCTTCTTTTTTCAATGCTTGATAGCCCAATTTTAGCACTTCTGCCCGAATCGCCGCAAACCGCGCCGCATTATGAAGCGCCCGAAACCTCCGGCATTTTATCACTAAACAGAAAAACACCCGGTGTTCACGGCCGGGTGTTTTTCCAAAGGAGACTGAAATGAAAAGATGTTTTAATTATGGATTACACCCGAACTCAGCGCAATAGTACTTTCGTTGACCCGACTTTTCACCTTGCAGCCGCGATTTTATCCGCCAGCTTTATTAAACGCCGGGCTACGCTTTTGTCTTGTGCGATATCCCCCGGATTTTTCGCCAGGCCGGTCACCGCTCCCACCCATACCATCCCGCATAACGCGCCGTAAATCTTGATGTTGGCCACCGCCTGCCCGATGCCTTCTTCGGCCACCGCCACGCCCGCCAGGGATTTTCCCTCCAGGTGCGGCCAGACGGCACAGGTCCGGTCCAGAAAATTCTTCAATAACCCGGTCATCAGGTCGAAGTAAGCCGGCGTGCCTAAAACGATGCAGTCCGCCGCGATTAATTTGGGATAAATCGCGTTCATGTCGTCCTTTATCCTGCAAGTCCCCGGACGGTTTTTCCCGCCAGCTTCGCATTCCAGACAGGCGAGGCACATTTTAACTTCGGCTTTTCGCAACAGAATCAGCTCCACTTCGGCCCCGTTTTCCAGCAGCCTTCCGACCAGTTTGTTCAGCATCCATTCGGTATTACCTTTCCGGTGCGAACCGCACACTGCCACAACTTTCATTTTTATCTCGCCACCTATTCACAAGCACTAAATCCGAATTTCGAAATCTTTATCCTTCAGTTGAAGGACCTTCGGCAATACTTAAATCCTAAATCCCTATAACCAAAATCAAGTTATTTACTCACTCCCCTTATTAAGGGGAGATTAAGAAGGATGGAATTCTACTATATTTAGTATCCCCGGGCTAATATATATTCTGTTGTTAATATAATACCAGTGCACTGACTACAATTTCTACCATATTCGTTTTGTAAAAAGTGCATTTTCTATAGCAGCGGAAACGAATATTTTCGGGTTTTCGGGTATGCGGAAGCACTCTGCGTTTCTGATTTGACGTGAGGCGAAACGGCGTTTGCAGGCCGCTTTTGTTAGAACCCTTCCCATTTTGTCATTATCGGGCTTGACCCGATAATCCAGAAGGATAACGGGAGAGGATGATGGCTGGATTCCCGCTTTCGCGGGAATGACAGGTTGTGGGGGATTGCTGCCCTTGCAACAGTGGGTCCTCAATATTTGCCCTTTACCGGGCGCTCAGGAACTGGATTCTGACGAGCCTGGGCCTTTGCGTCCACCAACCCGGGAAGACTGTGAATAAGGAGTGTCCGTGGCCTGCGTTGCCGCCTTAGTCGTATAGTTCGCGCCGGTTGAAAGGCACCGGAACGTTCTCTGTATTCCGATACTTTTCCCCCGGGAACCCCTAAAGCCGTTGTACATGGGCATTTCCTGAATGCCCAACCGGCCCCGGCGGTAAGAATCATGACGGAGAGTTTTACGGTCGCTCTCAAACGTGAGATTATTGTATGACATGTGATTTAATATTGTCAAGCGGTTTTTGTCGCTATTTTCCGAGTATTTTTGCTACCAACCATTTCACCCTCATCCTAACCTTCTCCCCTCGAGGGCGAAGGGGACTAACCGGGGCGGTTTTTGTCGCTATTTTGGACGAGCTTTCAGCGGTCAGCAATCAGCTATCAGCTTATAGAGATTATCACTCTCTTTCAATCTCTCTCCCGTTCGTGCCTCCGGGACCTCCAGCTTCGCTTACGGCCTGAGAGGGAGGGAGTTCTACGGTCAATTCTTTCCCCACTCGTGGGAGAAAGCTAGATAGAGGAGGATTTTAGGTTGCCACGACCTTGTTTGGGGATAGGGATAAGGTCTCGCAATGGAAATGGTGTTTGGTATTCGGATTTTAATTTTGTTTAGGATTTAGGGTTTCGATATTAGAATTTATTTGGTAGTTGGAATTTGATATTTGGATTTTGCGTTTCACATTTTGTGAAACGCCCTGAATCCTCTATAATGGTATTTGTACATTAATTAAAGGATTACGAAAATGGGTTTAAGTTGCGGACTGGTAGGATTACCCTCATGCGGGAAAACAACAATTTTTAACGCCCTCACGGCGGCCGGCGCCTCCGGGTACGGTACGGAGATGAACAAGGCCATCGTCAACGTGCCGGACGGGCGGATTAATAAATTTGTCGAAATGTATCACCCCCGCAAAACCGTCTGGTCCACCCTCGAAATCGTGGATATCCCCGGTTTGCAGACTTCATCCGCCGGCGACAGCCGCGGTTCCAAATTGCTGGGGCACATCAAAGACGTCGAAGCGCTGCTGCATGTGGTGCGCTGCTTCGAGGACGGCGCGATTCCTTTCGCCTTTGAAACCATCGACCCCGTCCGCGACGTGGAAACCGTGGACCTGGAACTGATGGCCGCGGACAGCACCACGCTGCAAAACAAGCTGGTGCGGCTGGAAAAGAAGGTCAAAGCCAACGACAAGGATGCCATCCGCGAGAACGAGCACTGTCAGAAAATCTACGGTGCCATCCAGCAGGGCATCCCAGCGCGCAAACAGAAATTAACCGCGGTGGAAACAGCCAGCGTTTTTGAATGCAACCTGGTTTCTTTGAAACCGGTACTCTATATCGCCAATATCAAAACCATGGCGGACGCCGGCAATAAATACGTGGCGGCGCTGCAACAGATTGCCGCGGCGGAAAATGCGGAAGTGATTACGGTCTGCGGCAAAGATGAAGCCGATATCAGCCAGCTGGCGCCGGAAGAACGGCAGGAATTCTTGAAAGACCTCGGCCTGGAAGAATCCTCGATGGAACGGCTGATGCACGCCGCTTACCGGGTTCTGGGCTTAATCAACTTCTTCACCGTCGGTGAGGACGAAGTGCGCGCCTGGACCTGCAAGAAAAATGAAAAAGCCCCGGCGGCGGCCGGTAAAATCCACAAGGACATGGAGAAAGGCTTTATCCGTCTGGAAGTAATTAAGTACGACGACCTGATGACCCTCGGCAGCGAGGCGGCGGTGGCTAAAGCGGGCAAAAAGCACATCGAAGGCCGGGATTACGAGGTTCAGGACGGCGATATTATCCTGGTGCTGTTTAACAAGTAGGCAGCAGCGATTCCATGATTTTCGCCGCGTCCCGGACGATATCCGGGCAGACCGTGACGAAAAGATGTTTGTCCTGCGCTTCGGCACGCTGCTCCGGCACTGCTAAATCCAGTTTTAGCAGGTCTTTACAGTTTAACGAGCCGCGCAGCGCCGTAAACTCCCGGTTGAAATCACGCATCAGTTTGTAGGTGCGCTCGATGCTCTCGCGGGCGTTATTTTCATTGATTCGCTGCGATAACCCCAGGAGCATATAAACGCCTGTCACCGCGCCGCAGGTTTTGCCGGTGCGGGCCATCCCGCCGCCAAACCCCATCGCCATTTTTAACCCGAGGTTCCGGTCCAGTCCGAACTCCCCGCAATAGGTAGATACCACCGACTGGGCGCAATTCAAATAATGTTCCAGCATCACGGCCCGGGCCTGTTCTGATTTGTTCATCGTGCCGCCATTATATAACGGCGTGAAAAGCAAATGCAAATGATGCATGAAGGCTGACAGCTATCAGCTTGGATTGTACACCCCAACTTTTTTTTAGTTTGGATGAAAGATGTTTCCTGATTGACAGCATTTACTTACTCCAAAAAACCTCACCCTCTGGCTCCCTCTCCGCTCGTGGAGAGGGAGGAGATTACTTCAAGGCGTGAGCACAATACAACTATACCATTTAATCTTAAAATAGGCTCTGATAAGGTTTGACAGAATATTATTATGGTGGAGATGGGGTAGAAGTCCATACCAGAATAACCAACTGACTTTTGAATAGACATAGCCGCAAATAAAGGTTGGTAGGTAGCCTTGGGTTTTACAGCGACCAAAGCATTCCCATCGATAATGATATTATCGAAGACTTCTTGCACCAAAGACTCACGCTGATTAGCGGTCACCCCTTCGTGAGACCACAAAGCCGGTAAATTATTTAGCAAGAGACTAACGGTTGACATTTTGATTCTATGAGCGTATTATTTGCTAATCCGGTATGCGGACGCCATAGACAAAAATGAGGCTTAAAAGGTAACATTGCCTTTATCGATTTGATTTTCTTGGCAGTAATTTAGCCTACAAAAGGATTTTACTCTACGGAGCTACGATCGGCAACCAACATTTGGTGCAGGGCCGGAATTAACCCTTTCTTCTCAAACAGAAGTTCGGGAACTGTTCCGAATGGCCCACCGAAGAGGACGATACCAAGAACTCATGGGAAGGATCCACAAAATCGACTTATTAACATCAAAGTCTTTTCCGTGACCTTTACTTGGCCTTGAGGTGGCTCTGTTAACGTAGGGATGAAAAGTTTAAATCCAATCCGGTAGTCCTCATCTCTTGTTTTTATGAGTTTTAGTAATAGTGAATCCAGCTAAAACAGCAGACGATTCGACGGAAATATTGATAGTCCCACCGGAACCCAATATATTGAGTGCAACTGAAGGCAGGTCAGCCTTAGCAATCAATATGCTAAGCGTTTCTGTCTTTGAGCCGCATGATGTGTAACGGCCCTGATTTGGTTAGTCGAGAAATCTTGAACCTCGTCTGCCAGGATAATGTCGTAACCTTGAGGATGATCGGCCAGCGATGCTTGAACTGCCAAATCATTCCAATCGATTCGGTGCGATTCTTGTTTCCAATGCCCATACGGCTCAATCACTTCATCGATCAGCCGACGTCTTATATCTTCTCCTATTCTCGGAGACGGGCCTCTCCCAATGCGACGGCACGAAAGGTATGTTTCTAGATCACTCGGTTTGAAACGCCCTGTTACGTAATCTACTTCGTCCATAAGCACATCATTATCTATAGGGATTGAGGCTGAGAGTAGTTCAAGCTTGTATCTTCTCTCTTCACTGTCCAGCAAGCCACCGTGTGGCAAGAATGACGTGGTCCACTTCGCAAAAGTAGAAATTGTGACAGAAATCTTAGACTCATCGTCCGTATCAATTTCTTGTTTGGCCAAGTCCGCAATGTAACCCCTGAGAGTACGATTGAAAGTGAGCACTAAGACTTTTACGGGCTCGTTTGACCCAAGTCTTTCGCGCCGACGTAGATAGAAGTTGGAGAGAAGTCTGAGCATAAGCAAGGCCGTAGTAGTCTTACCGCTTCCAGCACTGCCACGGATGACCTGTACTCCTGGCCCTGGATTAGCAATTACCGCTAGTTGTTCGGGCGTCGGTTCGACGTGAGTTAGAGCCCTCATCTGCAAAACCACCCTTAATCTTTATCAATAAGGAGTCACACTGGCGCGTTTCCAATCCAAAACCAAGTCCTTTTGGTTAGAGCAATTATACTACGTGTTGGTGTCTAGGAAAAATGCTCAGGATTCCTGTTCACCAATTTAGTCAGTTTACCTCCTCAGTTTCACGCTACTAAAATTCTGTTCATTTAACAAAAGACTCTTTCGTTAAGCTGGGATCACAATTTACTATTTTATTACCGGATTAAAATACTCAAATTGAGTCACAAAAACCATTTTGTTATCCTAGTATATAGTCCATTGTAAAGTTTCGCTAGTTGACTGTGCGAGCACAGCGTCACTTAATAATAGGAAACAAAGTAATTCATCGAAGGTTATTCCCTAAAACTCTTTTAAATATTAAGACTTCTTCTAATATGCCATTCCAAGCGCTTATATGAACCATCATCTAAGGCTCGCTGCCCAGTAAGCATCCCTGAAAAAAAGATAGGAACCTTATTACCTTTAATCACGATCTCATCGTAACCTTTTTCGTCGTTCCAGTTATTCTTGCCAATATTTTGTTTTTCCTGAATTATTTTAGAAGCCAAAGCATTAAATACCACGATAACACGTGGGGAAATATCCTGAAACAAGTCCCCACGATAATTCAAATTGGCTTTCATTTAACTCTTTTAATTCTTTATTGGAAATGAACCTATTTAGAAATTGTTTTTGGTTTGTTACTCTGTTAAAGAACAAATCGATATGAGCCCATTCGACCCCCAAACTATCTGCAAGTTTTTGATATTTTTTAAAAAAGACATTATAGGAAGCGCGTGTCGATCTTTCTAGAATTGTAGAAGATTCAGTAATTTTGTTTTTCGTCACCAGTTTTGATTTCGTAATTTACCCAACTTAAGAATTCTGCAGCTGATCTTTCGGTAAATCCGAGTTGAGCCATTTGTTTTTCATAAACCTTTGCGATAAAAGAGGGATTAATACCAATAAAAACAATACCACCATTCTGTAACTCAGGGTAAAGAAGGGGAAGTAATAGTGGTTGGTCAGTATAGGTTTCCAGTTTTTGTTTCCATTCAGACCACAATTTTAATGCGTTATTATTGTATAGGTCAGTTTTGAGCATGTTTATTCACCCTTTATAAAAATTTATTTTTTCCCGCCAGTTTACTATTGGGATTATTCACTTTTATCCAATTATTAATGTAAAAATATAGCGAAATATTACTCCCTGTATATCCCAAGCGTCCGTTTTGCCATCTCAATTAGGTTGTTGCGGACATCGATCGGTGATAGCACTTCAATTTCTTCACCCCACCCCAATACCCAATTGTAAAACTCCGGAGTGTCCACTACAGTTACGATCATGGTTGCAGAATTATCTTTCTGCATTTCGATCTTTTGCGAAGGATGCCATATTATTTCCTGGCTTATTTTGGCGAGACCGGGTACCAAGCGCATTTTGATCGTTTTTAGGTCACCATCCGAAACTATTCCCCATCCTGTATTGAAGTGCTGGTTTGCATTGAAATCCGGGGGAATTTTATAGGCTTGTTCAGTTAATTCAGCTTTTATAATTCTTCTATTTTAAATGTCCTTCACCCTTAGCTTTTTGGCAATAGGCTACTACATAGGTCGCATGACCAGCAACGGCCGGCTCTAAACAGTAGGGCTGAATAATTCGTTCAATCGGTTTCGAGTCTCCTAAAGATTTATAGGTTATCTTGACCCTTTGCGACTTTACCATCGCCTGGATAATAGCATCCAATATTCCCTCAGATCTTTTATCTTCAGGTAATTTCATCATCCAATCTAATGTGTTTTGTATCTGCTCTCTCAATGGCGGCGGTAATGTTGAGTTTAGTTTCTGAAATGTTGAAGCCACGAAGGGATCATAACGATTGGAATACCTACTCATCAACGGATTGCCATAAAAATGCGAAGTGCTTCATGCATGTTAATGACAGTCAGAGGGATGAAAGATCGAGGTTCAATGCTTAATACATATTTATTCTTATGTTCGGTCAATAGTTTCCTTTCTCTACGTATTGGAAGATAAATCGATTCTTCGAGGACAGCAAGATCCCGATAAATAGTCTTCGTCGAGACGCCACAAGTTTTGGCAATCTGTTCATGGTAAGCCCGCTTGGGTGTTGATAGAAGAGATGCTCAATTTGTACGAATCTTACCATTTTTTTTGCCGGTCTTTGATGTACATCCCGATGTCCTTGATTTGTTTAACAATCAAATGGCATTATACCACAAAAAATATTTTAGCAGAATCAAACAAATGGACATACTGTTGTCTATGTCTGAAATTATAGTAATCATAACAGGCGAATGATAAAGGTTAATAAATTGGAGGAGTAAAACATGAGCAACAATAGATGCCCACGATGCGGTATGCTGGCCTTAATTCGGCAGTAGAGCAAGTCTTTTGTCTACTTTGTGGGAATCAGAGATTTCTTCAGCCAGTAGCAGAATCCATATACGAGAGAAAACCGTTTAAAAATGATGAGGAAGGAGACAATTAATGGACGGAATTGAATTGGCGGTAGATGGGGAAAAACAGGGATTTGAGGAACATGTTTCTCAAACGGATTTGGATCGTGATGCTAACTGCGAAAACAAAACCGAAATAAATGAATACGGGGTAGAAAACTTGCTGGGTGATAACCCTCGCTCCGTAGCAATATGTACCCAACCTTGGTATTATGGTGATTTACTTGCTTGGTCGCCGGAAAACACTTTAAGACAAGAAGAATGGAAAATATGTAATATTCGCGGTTATAATCATTCAAAGCCAATTTACGATAATATAAAAATTAGTAATGAAGATAAAGTAAATTGTTTAGTCGAGGGACAACTGTTCGTAGAGAAAGACGGTGTTCAAATACTTTTAACTTTAGATTCTATGAGCAATGGAACCAACCGTTTACAGGCAGAAGCATCGGACTCTATTAGACTAAATTAACGAGCTGATAAAGGTCGTGAATAGGTATCTGGCGGAAAATAATATATATCGTGGCAAAAGAATTAACTTAGGTAACAAGGGGATTGCTTTTTTAGAAGCAGATGAAAGGAGTTGGGAGACAGAAATTCTTGAACCGGAAGTAAAAAAGGAAATTCGCCTCAATACGGTGGAATTTTTAAATAAGCTGAGAACATGGCAAAAATTTGGCATTCCCAGTAAGCGCGGCATTATTTTGGCAGGCGCACCAGGTACAGGGAAGACAATCGTTTGTAAAGCTTTGGCGACAGAAGGTAAAGACATCACGTGTTTGTTCGCCGACCCTTGTTGCATGCAGAACGACGGATTCTTTGCCTATCTTTATAAGATTGCTCGCGATTTAAATCCCTGTATTATTTTTATTGAAGATATCGATTTAATAGGCCAAGAGCGCTTTGGTGAATACCATAATTCGCCGTTTTTAATTTCCCTGCTAAACGAGATGGATGGTCTTGTCGATATTGATGGCATCGTGACCGTGGCTACGACTAATGGATTAGAAACGTTAGACAAAGCATTAAGCGAAAGACCTTCGCGATTTGATAGGATCATTAAAATAACGTACCCTGCAGATGAATCACGGATGGCTTTGATTGAGAGGCTTTCACAAGATATACCATTGACGGTTGAAATTAAAGATTACCTTGTACAAAAGAACAAGGATTTTCGCCAGCACAAATCCAGGAACGTTGTTCAGCTTGGTCATCAATGGCATAGATAATTCTGATATTATTCCTACTTTGGGAATCACTGCCGACAATGTCGATTCGGTGGCCGGGGTTTTAACTGTAAGCCTACTAAAGTGCTAGGTTTTCGACTATACAGTATCATTGCCAAGTACAAGCTGAACAACAGAAAAATTATCACGGAAATATGAAGCTAAATTAATAGTTGTTGGCATTTTGTTTGATAATAACATCAAAATATGATACTATTCGCAAAAATATGATTGTGGAGTAAAGAATGGAAGGGCAAAGCGAACGCGAACGAATTGAAGCACAATTTAAACCTTTGAGGGATAAGTTGAAGTTAATTGAGGGAAAGTACAATCCGAATGGTTACGATTAAATTTTACACATCTAAGAAATCCGGATGACGAATTGTTTGAAAAAATACTTATTTTAGCTCAAAGTGGTCTCGAATTAGTAAACAAAAATAGCGAATATTTTAATAATCATGATTTATATGATGATGGGATGTTTGGTATCAGGTACTTCTAATTGTTTCAGCGGCATCTGCTGCGTATCAACCACAAAGAATCCTTTCGAATCCCTTGAACCCAACTATCCAAGATATTTTATTCATATTGGTTGAACTACTTCGATATACGTCGAGACAATATAAAGACATAACCAAAAGAAATGTCGAAGCGATCGAATCTACGATTTACACATTTTATAATAATCCATTAATAGATTCACTTGTTGAAAAAAGCATAGCGATTGATACAAGCATCGGAGAACATAATATCGAGCTAATTTTATTACGTATAACTGTTAAAATCCAGAAAATAATTTTAGACTTGG
Source organism: uncultured Chloroflexia bacterium (assembly GCA_963772985.1). Taxonomy (GTDB): domain Bacteria; phylum Chloroflexota; class Dehalococcoidia; order Dehalococcoidales; family Fen-1064; genus Fen-1064. The sequence continues at coordinate 398 of CAVYZP010000004.1, read as the reverse complement.
AATAAAAAATGTAAATTTGTTTAAGTGAGTTTAGATGTCTGAAAATAAAAAAATAATACCTTTGTTGTCTAAATCCAGTTTTGTTTCTGGAATGCAATGTCAAAAGCGCCTTTATCTGGAATGTTATTATCGTGAGCTTGCCGATAAGGTAAGTGAATCACAGCAGGCAACTTTCGATAATGGTACTCGCGTGGGCCAACTTGGCACGGCAACTGTACCATGGTGGCTTATTGGTCGAAGCTGACCACTTTCATTTTGAACAGGCTCTTTCAATTACAAAGCCGGCGCTCACCAATAAGGCAATTCCTGCGATCTTTGAAGCAGCATTCCGCTGGGATGATTTGAGAGTTAGGACTGACATCTTAGTCAGAGTTGAGAATGATGAGCTTGATTTAATT
>CAVYZP010000003.1:0-10788 GCA_963772985.1 uncultured Chloroflexia bacterium | reverse complement strand
AGCGCAAGCGGACGATTATCCGCAAAGGATTTAATGAGCCAGAATTTAATACTGCATAAATAGCAATTATTCTTGACAATATTATAAAGTAAACTTTATAATAAAAATACATGGCTGTTTAACGCCAAATGGATGCTGAGAGCAACTGGCGGCATTTAATAGATTGAGTGATGCCTGACCCATCACCCATTAATAGCTAGGATAATGCCCGGTTGTTCTTAGCTTCCTGCGAAAAGACTGCAATAGATATAACGGTCAATGGAGAGGATCATCTATCAGATAAACAATATTTTGTGACATGACATTCCAGATTTAACCCTTTTTTCACTAATAAGCACCTTTTGTCGGGTGCTTATTAGTTTCCACAGTTGGTGAAAGGGAATTAGATTTGTTGATTGTTTAGACAAACGCCTTTTCTTTTGTTTTTATCTATAATGAATAAAGAATGGTTATTTATCGGTTTACCGGTGAGAAGCGAAAAATATTCATGCCAGCATTTCTCAAGAAACGGGGGCGCATCCTAACATGATTACTTAATAGTTGTTTTTAATAAATATTATTGTAAAAATATATTTATCATGCTGAATTTGCAGGAGGTTTTCTTATGAAATATGCGTCTTTAACAGAAACTACCAAGTTCTCCGGTAGATTAACCATTATGCACGCCGGCAGCCTAACCGGAATGTGTAAGGCAGTGCACGATGAATTCAAACGATTAAACCCTGAAACGGAAATCGTGGATGTCTCCGGTGGGGGCGTAATGTTAGTGCGGGAATTAAATAAGGGCAAACAAGCCGATATTTATCTATCGGTGGACTATGCCGATATCCCCAAATTGATGATACCCGATTTTGCCGACTGGTTTGTAATTTTCGCCGCGACCGGATTCGTCCTGCGTTATACCGACCAGTCGAAATACGCCGGAGAAGTAACCTCAAAGAACTGGCTGGAGATTATTCAACGGGAAGATGTGCGGTTCTGGCGGTCGGACCCGGAAAACGACCCGGCCGGCTACCGCTCGCTGATGGTTTTCCAACTGGCCGAGAAATATTACAAAATTCCGGGGCTGGCGGAAAAGCTGGCGGAAAAGAGCGGGAAGCAGTTCCTTTCCGCCAACTTCATCTCGGAAAGGGATAAAGGCTATTCGTTTTCTTACAGCTCGTGGACAATGGGCGGAAAAGTAATCCAATTACCCGACGAAATCAATCTTTCAAACGATGAATTTGCAGAATATTACCGACAGGCGAGTGTGACTATCCCCGGCCTCAAACCAGGCACTTCGGTGACCATGCAGGGTGAGCCGATCCGGCTGGGACTGACGATTCCGAAAACCTGCATCAACCGCCCGGCGGCACTGGCGTGGGCGCGTCTGCTGCTGAGCGCCAAAGGAAAGGCGCTGATGGAAAAAGCAGGCAAACATCCGCTGCAACCGGTATTCGGCGGCGATTTGAGTAAAGTGCCGCAGGAATTGGCAGAATTAGACCGGTAGGGACACTTTTCATACCGGAAAGATTGCTGCTTGCCCGATATTACGCCTGGTTTTTAAACCATGGGCTGACCATTTTTAGTTGGCCGTTACTGTTGGGGTCAGGCACCGAAAAGACTTTGACATCGATGCCGTAAATGGCTTTGAGCGTGTCTTCCGTAATCACTTCATCGGCTTTACCGATGGCGACAAATTTGCCGTTATTCATCATAGCGACGGTATTGGGATACATCAGCGCCTGATTGGGGTTATGCGTGGTCATAATCATGGAAATCCCCTGAGCGGCTAATTTATTGATGATATTGAGGCAGAGCGCCTGGTTTTTAAAATCCAGATGCGAGGTTGGCTCGTCGAACATGATCACCTGTGGTTCCTGCGCCAGCGTCCGGGCGATAAGAATAAGCTGCATTTCGCCGCCACTGATTTCGGTATAAGGTTTGTCCTTGATGTGCAGCATCCCGACCTTAGTCAGAGCTGCCTCGGCAACCGCCATATCAGTGGCGGATGGGGCAGCAAACCGGCTGAGATAGGGCGCGCGGCCCATACTTACGACTTCCAGCACAGAATATGGGAACGAAGCATTGTGGTCCTGAAAAACAAATCCGATATTCCGGGCTAAATCAATGGTGTCGAAGGTCGTGATATCTTTTTCATTCAACAGGATATTGCCGCTTTTTAATTTAAGTGCGCCAGACAGACAACGAAGCAAAGTCGTTTTTCCACAGCCGTTCGGTCCGAGAATGCTCAATACTTCTCCGGGGCTAATATCGAGGTTCAGGCCGCTAAATATTTCGTGGTCACCGTAATTGAAAGCTCCGTCCCGCAGCCTGATTCTGGACTCCATTACTTCCAGCCTCCTTTGGTCCGGCGCAGGAGATAAGCAAAAAACGGCGCGCCGATAAGGCCGGTGAGGATGCCGATGGGAATATCCAGCGGCGTCGCGGTACGGGCAATATCATCAACCACCAGCAGGAAAACAGCCCCCAAAGCCAGACTGGTCGGGAGCAGCCAGCGGTGATTCGGGCCGGAAATCATACGACCGACGTGTGGTATCACTAACCCCACCCAGCCCACTATCCCGCTGACAGACACTGCGGAAGCCGTTATCAGCGTGGTGCAGGCAATAATAAAAAACTTTAGAGACTCTGTTTTGACGCCCATTGAACGGGCTTCGTCATCACCCATGGAAAGCACGTTCAACCGCCAGCTCACCAGCATCAGACCGACTGAACCCAGAATAATTATCGGAATCACGATATAAAGGCTCTTATAAGTTGCCCGGTTAAAACTGCCCAATAACCAGTAGGTAATAGCAGGAAGTTTAGATTCGGGGTCGGCGATTAATTTAGCGCCGGACACCAGCGCGCTAAAAAAAGCGGCAACAATCACCCCTGATAGCACCAGCATCAATGTCGGAGTGGTCTTGTAAATCCTGGCGATGAAGTAGGTCAAAGTGACGCCCAGCACCCCGAACGCAAATGCCACCAATTGGAGTTCCCAAATATTCAAGGAAAGTAAAATCGCTAAAGCGGCGCCAAATCCGGCCGCGGCGGACACCCCTAAAATATCGGGGCTGACCAGGGGATTGCGGAACATGCCCTGATAAGCAGCGCCGCTGATAGACAGGCCGGCACCGACAAACATCGCCAGTATCGCGCGGGGCAATCGAATCTGGATAACGATGACTTCGGCAGTTGAAGACCAGTTATGGGTAATCGGAAAGACTTTAGATGCCAAAATACGCAGGACAGTCATGGGGTCCACTATGTATCGGCCCACGAAAAGAGAAACATAAAATACAACTAAAGGGATGGCAATCAGGAGAATGATTTTCTTTTTGGACAAATCGTAACTCCATTATAATGAGTGACAGACCGTCCACAGATGGCTGTAGAATCAGTCTGTCACTCAGTTTATCACAATTGTCTGGGTTAGGACGGCGGCCCGTTGCCGGCTAAGATTGCCGCGACATCGGCATCGGTCAGCTGATAATGGAAAAACGTCGAATAGAAATTTTTAGTTTGCTGAATGATATCAATATTGGCAAATTGGGTCGGCCAGAGGAGTTTGGCGGCCCATAAAATCTGGAGGGCTTCTTCAGCGCTGTAGCGGTCCCAGAGGTAGACACCGGTGGGATTGGCATAAACCGCCTTATTTTTCACCGCGGTCGTGCTGCTCCACTGTGGGTCGCTCAAAATTGACTGAACATTAGCGGCATTTGGGGCAGTACCAACGATGATGATACTGGGGTTCCAGGCGGCAATCTGTTCCGCGGTGATGGCTTTCTGGTTGCCGGAAACCGTGGCAGAGGCGACATCGACGCCGCCGGCATAGTTAATCCATGCATCAATCAGGCTGCCGGACCCGTCCGTGCTGAGGACGAGGTATTGGCTGGTATGCAGCACGGTGGGACGCTGGGCGGTCGGAATTGCTGAGGTCACTGAAGATACTGTTTGAATATTGCCGTTGAGGTAGCTGATATAATTGGCGGCAATAGGCAGGGCCTGAGGTCCAATAACCTGTGCGGTAATGTTCACCGTGGTCTGCAGGTCGGCAAAAGTGGCGGCTGGCATCTGCACTACCGGGATATTGGCCGCGGCGAATTGGGCCATGGTAGCAGCGGTGAATGAACCGGCGCTGCATAATAAAACATCCGGATTAGTGGCAATCAGCATTTCCATGTTGACCTGTCCGGCAGTGGAAGTAAAGGGCGCGGGGATGGTGGTAATGGCCGGATCCAGTTTGATAAACCAAGGGAGACCCTGTACCACGGTGGTGGTGGCAACCAGTTTACTGGCGCCGCCTAACAGCATGACGATTTCATTATTGGCATGCCAGGCGTCGGCGATGCGGTTGACGGTCCAGGGGATGGTAATAGTCGCGCCGGTAGAATCTACTACGGTGCGCGTTGCCGGATGAACCGTTATTTGAGTTGTCATCGGCAGCCATAAAGAAGCATCGGATGCCCGGTCGTTTTCAGTCATGATGCCGGTTTCAACCGGGCCGGTTTTTGAATCCAGTGCATTGCCGTTCATCGAATAAATCAACATGAATAAAGGCTGCTGTCCGGCCGCGGCAGTACTGCCCGTCAGGGTATAAGTATTTACGGTCCCCTGGTAAATCTGGGCATAAGATAAATCTTCTGTCGAGCCATTCTGAGCAGTAATGGTTAAGGCCTCGCTGTTGGTCATGCCGCCGGAAGCCTTCAGCAGGGTGGTGAATTTCACCCCGACATAGTTGTTGGGCCCGGTGATGATGGCTCCGCTTTTTGTCGTACCGTAGCCATCGGTGGTTTCCAAAGCCTGGAGTTGTGCCAGAGTATAATTTTGGGAAGTATTACCGTTTACGACAGTGAGTACCGTCATCGCCGCCGGGTTAGTAGTGGTTGTCGGCGGTGGAGTTGTGACAAGAAGGCCAGTTGTGGTTGTGGTCATAGTAGTCGTTGGTGTAGTCGTGGTGGTGGTCAGCGTTGAAGTTGGAGTGGTAGTGGTAGTGGTTGACGTCGAAGTCACTGCCGCAGTACAAGACGCCGCGATCAACGACAGGCCAATTAGCACTGAGAAGATCCCAAGACTCCACCTGATTTTGCGTGGTAAGCGATTTTTCATTCATTCTCCTTTTATTCATTGAGTATTAATGCAAATAAAAAGGGCGCCTTAGGAGGCGCCCAAAAAGCAAAGCTTATTGAGTCATCTCTCCTTTCCAAACACGGGAGGCGTAACCATTTTTAGCAACGCCCTTTGGACTTCCAAAGAAATCCAGCGGTCGATAAACCATACCTTTAGGCTCCAGGCCTATCGACTCGAAGAGTAATCATATTCAATTATAAATTTACTTTAACAGGTCTACGGGCGCGGGTCAAAATTTGCGTTTAATCTGCGCCAACCATCACGCTGGAAGCCTTAATTACAGCATAAGCCGTTTTACCGACAGCCAATCCCAGATTCTCCGCAGACTCTTTGGTGATGACGGAGACGATCTGCGCCCCACCTGGCAATTCCAGAATCACCTCGGTATTGATTGCCCCCGGTTTGATTGTGACGACCTTACCCTTCAGGATATTACGCGCGCTTAATTTCATGTTACAACCCCCTTTTAGGTATTTAAAGTCTTGATAAAAAGCTTCTCATCTATATCTTATCCCGCCGGACATCACAAAATTATAAAATTACTGCTGAAAATATGGCGAAACTGTGACACTATGCCTATAAGAGATTTATATACGCTCTCCAATTGACTCCCAGCAACTAAATCAAGGCATAGCACCAACCGGCTTTTTCATATTAAATTTGCCGGTTATTTCCGCCAACTGCTCCTCACTGATACCCTGTGGAGTATAGCCCGATCCCTTGCAAAGGAAAAAGATTGTTGCCGATTTTTCCATGATGTCGATGTAATCAAAAGCATCGGCAATATTTGCAGCAACCGCGGCACAACCGTGTTTTTCCCAGAGTATCACGTTATGTTTCTGTAAAGCGGTCACCGTAACATCCGCCAGTTCTTCACTGCCGGGGCAGCGGTAGGGCGCAACTCCGACGCCGTTGGGGATAACAATTTCCACTTCCGGGTGCATCGTAATCAGCACGTGATTGATAATCTCTTCATTCAGATATTTCTCGATTTGTGACAGGGCAATCAAATGCGGCGGGTGGGTATGTAGGAAAGTAGTCATCGGCATGTCATTGCGCCGTAAATATTGATGAATTTTGAGATGGGAAATAAACTCAGAGGTCGGTTTACTGTTAAGGCCTTCACCGCCCCAGAGAACCTGATAATTTTTGAGGTCTTTCGCGATAGTAATGAGCAGCAAGTGTTTTTTCGGATTACGGGCGACATTGCGCATCGCGGCACCTGTTACTTTTACAATAAAACTCCGTCCTGCAAGTTCGGTTTGGGCGAAGAGCAACGGTACCGTCAAAAACTGGCTGCCGTGTTTCATATCTTCAGGCAATAAATTCGTGACGTCCACGGTGAAGTTTCCTGCATTGCGTTCAGCCCAACCCCTTTCCCACATATACCCCGAAACTTCGGCGATTTCATCGACCACATTTTGTAATTCTTTTGTTAGTAAAATCTCCAGCACGCTTATCTCCAAATTATTCTAGATTGATTTATTTTTGATTTGATTTAGAATCTGATAAAACTAATTTTTATTCTCTATTTGTCCCCACCTTAAATTGTTACTTTGTTAATTTCGTGTTTCTGCAAATTCCCCGATCCAGCAAGCTAGATGTACCGCCGTATGCGAAAACATTTTATTCATATACACAACCAGTGCCCTGTCTTCTACGTCAAGGTACCCGATACCGTCATAACCTCTGGCACCCATCATGTAAGCAATATCGAGTAAGTTATCGGGATAATAATAAAAAAACGGGTTTTCCCGATATTGCAGTTCCTCCTCAGTGCCGTCCATATCGATTGATAGGCCTTTCGACCGGCAAAAATCGGCCCAAATCACCACAAATTTATCATGATTTTTAAAAAACCATAGACGTAAACGCTGATACTCGATTTCGTTTTCAATTGCAGGCATCCGGAGGAATGATTCAAAACCGCAGCCCCCATACACATTGTCGATCAGTGCGCTGACTTCAAAATATTTTTCTACCCACTCTAAAATCAGTTCTACATCTTCCGTATTGTATGTTTTCATTCAGGTACTCTTTTCAAACCGTTAATACTCTCAAGCAAATGTAGTCATTTTTATTTCTTCGGCGCTGTTAAATCAACCTGTATTCTCTTCAGGTTGGTATATTCGTACAGGCCGTACAGTGAACCTTCCCTCCCGATACCGCTTTCCTTGTAGCCGCCCCAGGGTAATTCCGGCCCACCGCCGCGGGTATTGCCGATGCGCACCGTGCCTGCCTGGATTTCGTTGGCGAACCTCATCCCTCGGGCCGCGTCTTTGGTCCAGACATAGGCGGCCAGTCCGTAGGTGTTATCATTGGCCCAATCTATTACCTGTTCATCAGAACTGAATTTCTCCATAAAGCAGGCGACCGGCCCGAATATTTCTTCACGAGCTACCTTCATTTTTTGAGTGATACCGGTAATAACCGTCGGCATCACCCAATACCCTTTATCCCATTGCCCTCCCGCCGGTCTTATCCCGCCCAGAACAACCTTTGCCCCATCGTCAACTGCTGATTTAATGTAGCCTTCGATACTGTTGCGGTGTTCGGCACTGACGACCGGACCCATGACCGTCTTCGGGTCGGCAGGGTTGCCGGTGATTACCTTTTTCGCGCCGACTATAAACTTTTCCAGGAACTCATCGTAAACTTTCTCATGGACATAAATCCGACCCGGTGAAGCGCAGATCTGTCCGCAGTTCTTGTATTGCGCCGTCATGGTTGATGCAGCAGCTGTATCAATGTCCGCATCATCTAGAATAATGACCGGGTTCTTGCCGCCAAGTTCCAATTGCAGTCTTTTTACGGTTTGACTGGCAGCTGCCATGATTTCCTTGCCGACTTCGCTGCTGCCGGTAAAAGCCACCATGTCCACGCCGCGGTGAGTAGACAATGCTCCGCCGACCGGACCGCCCGGGCCGGTAATGAGGTTGATGGTGCCCGGAGGTAAACCCAGCGTGTCCAGCAGTTCGGCAAACTTTAAAGCTTCCAGTGCATCGATGCTCGGGGGTTTGATGATGCAGGTATTCCCCACGGTTAATGCCGGCGCCAGTTTCTCCACCACCATGCCCAACGGCACGTTCCAGGGGGTAATCAGCGCCACCACGCCGATGGGTTCCCTTTGCAGATAAACCAGTTCGTTAAAATTAGCAGGCACGGTATGGCCCATCAACGAACGGGCGTTATAAGCTGCCCATTCAAAATTATCCGGCGCCGCCGAAGGCAGAAAATTGGCCCGCTGCGTGGGGGTGCCGTGGTCGAGGGTATCCAGCTTGCCGAAGGCATCGACATTTTCCCGCAGCAAAGCCGCGATTTTCATCGCGACCTGGGAACGTTCCGCCTGCGGCTTCCGGGACCAGACGGGGAAGGCTTTACGGGCAGCTTCAACCGCTTTATCGACATCCGATTTGCCGCCCATCGGCAGCTCGGCGATTATTTCTTCGGTGGCGGGATTGTATACCGGAAATGTTTTTCCGGAGTCGGCATCCACCCATTTTCCGCCGATCCACATTTTGTACTGCTTCATGTTTGGTGTGTTCTCCCTTTACATTAATTTGATCAATTGAGTATTTTTATGACTGGCCGCTAGTCAATGTTGATCGAAACTACTTTGAGTTGACTAAATTCATACAAACCCCACTTGAAACGTTCTTTTCCAAGGCCGCTCTCTTTAAAACCACCCCAGGGTAATTCGGCTCCGCGAGCATTATTTGCCAAAACAGTACCGGCCTGTAATTCATTGGTAAACCTGAGGACTCTTGCCCGGTCCTGGGAATAAACGGTGGCTTTTAACCCGAACGTATTATCATTAGCCTTGGCAATTACTTCATCATCTGAGGTGAAGGGTTCCATAATGCAAGCCACCGGACCAAATATTTCCTCTTTAGCGATGGTCATATTCTGTTTAACATGGGTAAAAACGGTGGGCAATACGAAGTATCCTTTGTCCAACGGAGGTTTAGTTGGTCTCTTTCCACCGAGGACAAGTTTGGCCCCCTCGTCAATCCCTGATTTGATGAAACCTTCGATGCGGGTGCGGTGTTCAGCACTGACAACGGGGCCCATCTGGGTCTTTTCATTGGCGGGGTCTCCAACGACTACTTTTTTCATCCCGTCCACGAATTTCTCTACAAATGCGTCATAAAAACTTTCATGCACATAAAATCTGCCCGGAGAAGCACACACCTGAGCACAATTAAAAGTTTGCCCTCTTACGCCTGCGGCTACAGCCATATCTAGATCGGCATCGTCTAAAATAATCACCGGGTTTTTGCCGCCCAATTCGAGCTGCAGACGTTTGACTGTCTGGCTGGCAAGCTCCATGATTCTTTTTCCGACTTCGCAGCTTCCGGTAAAGGCCACCATGTTAACATCACGATGGGATGCAAGAGCTTCACCTACGGTGCCGCCGGGGCCCGTAATAACGTTCACGACACCATGAGGAATGTCCAGCTTTTCCAATATCTCGGCAAGTTTGAGAGCCGAAAGGGAATCGATACTCGGCGGTTTGATTACGCAGGTATTACCGGCGGCAAGAATCGCCGGCAGCTTGTCGGTGATCATCATCAGAGGAAAGTTCCACGGCGTAATCACGGCGCACACCCCCACCGGTTCCCTCTTGGTATAAGACAATGTATTATTGTCAGTCGGGAGAGTGTCACCGGTCAGAAAAGAACTGGCCGCTTGAGATGCCCACTCAAATGTGCGGGCGGTCATCGCCGCAAATTCAATGGCAATCTTTAGCGGAAAACCATGATCAATACTTTCCAGCGTGCCGAGTTCCACGGCGTTTTCCCTGATGGCTGCCCCTATCTTGCCCATTATTTCGGCACGTTCCGTCACGGATTTTCTTGACCAGGACGGGAAAGCTTTTTTAGCGGCCTCAACGGCTTTATCCACATCAGTTTTGTCACCTAGGGGAAGCTGCGCGATTTCAGCCTCTGTCGCTGGATTGAACACCGGATACCTTCGGCCTGATTCGGCCTCGACCCATTTCCCGTTAATCCACATCTTGTACTGCTTCATCTTTTTCACTCCTTCAACTTTATTTTTTTCACACAAAACAGTACGCAAATTTTAAAACAAAAAAAGGGCACCCCAGGAGGTGCCCTTTATAACAAAATTAGCAATAGCTAAGTAATTGCAATAGCTATACTTTTGCAGAGCTGTCTCTCCTTTCCAAACACGGGAGGCGCAGGCGTTTTCACCTGTACCCTTGGTCCCGATAAAATCGGAACACCGGTCGCCATACCATGGCTTTAACGTTAGGTATGACAACTCGAAGAGTAATTTCAATTATTCAGTTTTAATTCATCCCATAATCACCAAAAATCTCAATAAATTATCGCGGAAGGGAATCTTGATAATATCGTGCTTAGTTGACTCATGTATTAAGTTTACTTTACAATAAGGTGAAATGGCTGTCAAGAATAACCTCCGACAGATTAGAAAGTCCGCCTGAGTTTCTAAGGAATTAGTGACCTGAACCAAGTTTTTGGAGTAAATTCTGGACTGATTGCGGAATAATCTCTTTTGCTGGATATTCTCGACCATTGATAATCACCACACCTGATCTAATAGGCCGTAGTGTTTTTACAAATTGTTTAATGCTGATGCCGGTTTAAGATTCAATGTACCTACCCAGAGTAATGGCGGTGAGGACGATGG
>CAVYZP010000002.1:0-28262 GCA_963772985.1 uncultured Chloroflexia bacterium | reverse complement strand
TCCGCAGTATGTTGTTCCCTGTCTGATGTCCAGCTGGGAATTTACCTCTCCGAACACCTTCGTTTTACACCTGCGCCAGAATGTCTACTGGCAGAACATCGCGCCGGCTAACGGCGCCCAGGTCACCACCGCTGATATGGTGTACGACTACAGCCGTGACTACGGCCTCGGCGCTTTTCGCGCAAACCGGTCAACGCCGCCAGTTCCATCGGCGCAATCTTAACCTCGTTGACTTCTACCAGTTCTACCCTTGTTTTCCAGTTCAACATCACCAATCCTGAGACAATTTTGGAAACCATGCTGGTCACTGCCGTGAATAACCTGGAAATCAATCCGGCTGCCGTCCAGCAGTGGGGCAATATCACCCAGTGGAACCATGCCATCGGCACCGGCCCGTTCCAACTGGCGGACTTTGTTGATTCCAGTGCCTGTACTCTGGTCAGGAATCCCAATTATTGGGGTTATGACGAGCGGCACCCGCAGAATAGACTTCCTTACGTCAATACCTTGGTTTACCTTATTATCCCCAACCAGCAAACCGCATTAGCGGCCATGCGCGTCGGTAAGATTGATGCCATGGACGGCATTTCGCCGACCAATGCTCAGGCGATGGCCCAGACGAACCCTGAAATCATTCAGTCCTCAACCCCGAATAACTCTAACTGCAGTATCGACCCGAGGAACGACCTTACCCCATTTAGTAACCTCAATGTCCGCATCGCCATGCAGCAGGCAATTAACTTCCCGTTAATTGTCTCCACATACGATAATAACCAGGCCTATCCGTATCCACTGGGTTTAACTTCTTATGAAGAGACCGGTTGGGATTGGACCTATGAAGACTGGCCGGCATCCCTCCAGGCTGAATATGCCTACAACCCCACTAATTCGAAAGCGCTGCTCGCAGCGGCCGGCTATCCTAACGGTTTTTCCACCAGTGTTACGGTTAAGCAATGCCGATACAACGTTGGTGCAAACCGTTCAGTCCCAATTGGCGGCCCGTTGGCATTAATATGGCCATTAACGTTATGGATGCCACTGCCTGGACCCAGTATGTTCAGGTTAATCACCTTGACCCGCAAATGGCCATGCGCTCCGGCGGTTCGCTTAACCTGAGCTACGAACCGGTGACGCAGTTAAAACGCTTCCAGTACGGCTATACCACCGACTACGCTGAGGTTAATGACCCGACCTTTAACGGCCTTTACACCGCTTTTAACGCCTGTACTACCGTACCCGATATGCAGGCAATCCTGTTGAAGGCCAATCAGCTTGTTGCCTACGGGCATTGGGTTATTAACCTGCCCGCATTGTACAACTTCTGTTTCTGCGAGCCGTGGCTCAAGGGTGGTTTCAACGGTCAAGCCGGAGCAGTCTCCTCGACAGGCGCTGGCCCCACTTCCGGCTGGACTATCTGGCCCGGTTCTGGATTGACCCGGCTGTCAAAGCCGCAAACTCACATTAGTTTTTTTCAATCGACAGAGCAAAGTAAAATAATTTTGTAGTGACGCTGAAATGGTGAATACCCCCGGAAACCCGGGGGTATTCACTGATTTTTTATTAAAGGACGGAGGTTTTCATGGCAGCAGAAATCAAGCGTATTTTCAAAGTAGACGGGAAACCGTTTTATCCACTAGGCAGGCATCACCTTTATATGGGCGGTTATACCGCCCGTGACGAATCTGTCATCGAAAGAAGTTTTCAGGGATTAAAACAATGTAACGGCAATACCATGTGTGTCCCCATTTATTGGGACCAGATCGAACCCGAAGAGGGTAAATATGACTTTTCCAGCGTCGATACGCTGCTCAGGATATCCCGTAAATATGAATCCAAACTGATTTTTCTCTTGTTTGCCCATTGGAAGAACGGCGTAATGGATTTTGCCCCGGCGTATATGAAAGCCAACCCGAAAAAATACCGGCGGGTGGTCACGCAAAGCGGCGGCACGCTCTGGGTGCTTTCTTCACATTGCAAAGCTAACCTCGCGGCGGATAAAAAAGCTTATACCGCTGTCTGCGAACATCTGAAAGAAGTTGACGGCAAACAGCAGACGGTCATCGGTATGCAAATCGAAAATGAGGCCGGCATCCTCGGCAACGAACGCGACTATGGCCCCGAAGCTCAGGCTGTTTACGATAGTCCCGTCCCTGCCAAATTGATGTCCGCCATGAAAAAAGCCGGCCGGGGTGAAGTCTATGATTTATGGCAGAAAGCGGGCGGCAAGTCTGCCGGCAGCTGGCCGGAAATCTTCGGGGTTGAAGCCGGCGAACTGATGACAGCCTGGAGTATTTCATCCTTTATTAACGAAATTGCCGGCGCCGGAAAGGCCGCCTACAACATCCCGATGTTCATCAATGTCTGGTGTGCGGAAGCAGGCTGGTGGCCGGTTCCCGGCGAGGCTTATCCCTCCGGCGGTGCGGTGCACAAAACCGTAGATATCTGGAAGTGGTTCGCCCCGAATCTGGATTTATTGGCGCCGGATAATTTCCAGCCTGACCGTATTTCGCACAATGCCGTCTATGTCAATTATGTGCGGGATGATAATCCTCTTTTCATTGTTGAATCCCATCCTAATTTGAACGGCATGTTCTATGACATGGCGGATTTTAATGCCATCGGTTATTTCGTACACTTCAGCCAGGCAGAAGACGGCACTATTCCTCCCGAACAGCAGCGCCGGATTCAGCTCACCCGGGCGGCCGCCGCGGTTTTACCGCTGCTGCTGAAATATCAGGGCACCGGGCGTATTCATGCTTTCGAAGAAGGTGACCCGGGGATTCACGGCAGGCTTTTGTATCCGGTTGATTTCGAAGGCCACATGGGGTTAATCGGCGTCAATGACCGCAACCCGACGCGCGGGGCCGGCCTGTTGATTCAGGCGGGTAAGAATGAGTTCTACATCGTCGGCATCAATTTCCGTCTGATGCTGCGACCGAAACCGGTATTGGGCCGGAGCCCCGTTGCCTTGCTCGGCGGCATGGACTTATCACATCCCAGTTTTATCAATTATACCGAGAGGGTGGATGTCGGTCATTTCGATAAGAAAGGCAAATTTATCTCCGATTTCCGCCGCAACGGCGACGATATGCGCGGCGGCGTCTGGGTCGGCCCGGATGATACCGTCACCCGCATCATCACCTGTGATTAATGTTTTAAAAATATAACGGGTAGCAACAATTGACCGGGCGTTGATTGAAATCAAATTCGCCTGGTCGGTTGCTGTTTTCAAGTTAACCAGGTATGTGTGGAGGTTGAAAAAATGAAAATAGCTTGCAGCACCGTGCTCTTTAATCAACTCGACCTTTACGGCGCCTTGCAGCATTTAGCCTGGGCCGGTTATGACGGCGCGGAACTCGCCTGTTTGAAAACTCATGCCCGTCATATCGAACCGGATACCGGCAAAGCCTATCTCGATGAGATTAAATGGGTGGCTAAAAAACATGGCATCGAGCTGTTGGCGATTCACCTTGACGCCGACGGCAGCACGCCGGAAGAAAAAATAGAATACGTGACGAAAATGTTTGATGTCGCCCAAAAATTAAGCATCCCGGTCGTTGCCATCCCGGCTGGCGGTAAAACCGGCGATAAGGAATTGACCAAACAGGAATTCAAATATATCGGCAAACTCTGCGAACGGGCCGAAAGCCGGGGCGTCACACTGGCGGTCAAATATCACAAAGGCGCCTCGGTCTATAACCTGGCGACGCAGATTCAGCTTTTAAACGAAGTGAAATCCCCCGCGCTGGGCGTTAACCTGGACCCGAGGGAAATCTATAAAGCCGGAGAGGATTATTCGGAAGTAATTCATAAACTGGGTAAAAAAATCGTCCATACCCACATCCGCGATTATCCCAGTCCGGAACGGGAGCCGGCGACCCCGGAGGAACAGATTCTGGGCCGTGGCAAAATTGATTATCCTCTGATTCTAAGTCAACTCAAAAGTGTCGGCTATGACAAAGCGCTTTCCCTGGTAATGGTCGGCGCATTTACCTACCCGCTGTCTCAGCAGATGGGCATCGCCGCGGAATGCCGCGGCTATCTTAACCGGTGTTTGCAGGAATTGAAATAATACATCATCTCTGGAGATGAAATAAACCGAAGGAGCTAACCACGAAATGGCAGAAACCGCAATTAACCGCGATAAGACCGCAATTATTATTTTAGATTATCAGGTCGGCAGTTTAGGCTACTTCCCTGAAGAAATCAGTAATGGCCTCATTTCAAGAGCCAATCAAATTACCGCCGCGGACCGTCAGAAAGGCATTCCCGTTATTTTTATCCGGCTGCAAAAAGCCGAGCGGACCCCTGACACGGAGCTTCATCCCCAACTGGTTCGCAAAGCGGATGAATTGGTGCTCACGAAAAAGAAAAGCTCGCCTTTCTCCACCACCGACCTCGATGCCCGCATGAAAAAACGCGGGATTGATACTTTGGTGATTCTGGGTGTTTATACCGGCGGTGCTGTACTGTCTACAGTTAAATGGGCGGCGGAAATGGATTACCGGATGTTTGTCATCTCGGATTGTTGTGCGGAACGCGATGAAGAGGTCCAGCGGGTTCTAATGGCGAAGGTCCTCACCCACAAAACCACCGTCCTCACTGCTAACGAATTCCTCGGCTTGCTGGCTAAAAATTAACGGGGAAGTTGAATAATTTAACAACATCGCGTGCTGAAAGTGCATGTTTAATTAAATATCAAGTATTTTTATAATCTATAGTATATAATATTATGTGGTTGATTTGGTGCGGGTAATAACAACGGAAAGATAGGTTAATCAGTTTTATTTTCCGGCTAATGAAATAACTACCAGGGGTATTTGGCATGGAAGAAGTAGAAACTAAAATCGCGCAGAACAGTTATAAATATTCTTGGCATTTAATCGGCAAAGTCAGTCACTTGCTGTTTTGGGTTCGCCAGAGGGAACTGATGCCGTATAATATCCTCCCCCGCCAGGCCTACATTCTGTTCCTGCTTTACAACCTTGACCATAAAGCCACATTGGATGAGTTATCCCGCCTCACCGACCGTAAAACCGGTACTCTTTCCATCATTATTTCCAGAATGGAAAGGGACGGTCTGGTTAAAAAAATCCGGGAAAATCCCCGCTCGGTGTTATTAAAATACGAGTTGACCGAAAAAGGCGTCGCGGCCTATAAAACCAGCAGTAAAATGAAATCGGAAAAAGCGATTTTCTCTGTGTTATCCGAGGAAGAACGCCGGCAATTGATTTCAATATTGGAAAAAGTGATTGAACGGACTGAAAAATATAAGAAATCAAAAGCGCCGTAATTCCCGGCATTCCGGATTTAGTGCAATAGCTTTGCCGGTAAATGCTGGTGTCGAGACAAACTGAAATCTTATGACCGATAAACCGTCACCGTGGTGGGAGCAAATCGGCCGGCCGGAATACGGCGGTGAAATCGCTCTGCGTATTAACCGGGACATCGCCAATTTTGACCCCTATTTCTTCGAAATGCTGCCCAATATCAACTCCGCCTGGATGGAAAGGCTCTTTGCCGATGACTGGACGCTGGACCCGCAATTTTATCGTTACAACACCCATTTCCGGCCGGGTGAATTTGTCCGTGGACACCTCGCGGAGAGCTGGGGATTTCCTGCTCCTGATACTTTGGTCGTGCATCTGCGCCGCGGCATCCGCTGGCAGGCTGTTCCCCCGGCGAACGGCAGGGAATTTACCGCCGACGATGTCGTTTTTCACTATCACCGTCTTTATGGACTGGGCGGCGGCTTCAAGCAGCCTTCGCCTTATCATGCCGCTGTCAGCGCCTTTAAAAATCTGATTTCTGTTGCCGCCATCGACAAATTCACGGTTATTTTTAAATGGCGGACCCCCAATCCGGAGTTCATTCTGGAAACCATGCAGGCGCCGGTAGCCTCGTTGTGCCTGGAAAACCCGGAAGCTGTCCGGCAATGGGGAGACGTGCGTGATTGGCGCCACGCCGTCGGCACCGGCCCGTTTATTTTGCAGGATTTCGAACCGGGGAAATCACTAACATTGGTTCGGAATCCTGATTACTGGGGAAGTGACGAACGGTATCCGCAAAATCGTCTTCCCTATGTGGACAGATTCAAAATTCTGGTCATCCCGGATGAAGGTAACGCCGTCGCGGCGTTGCGGGACGGTAAAATCGCGGCCCTCGACCAGGTTTCTATTGCCCGGGCACAGGCCCTGCAAAAATCAAATCCGGACATACTGCAGATCATGACGCCTTCGCCCAGTACCCCTTCCCTCGACCCCAGAAATGACCGGCCGCCTTTCAACGATATCCGCGTCCGTAAAGCCCTGCAGTTGGCGATAGACCTGCCGACTATCGCCAGGACGTACTACGGCGGCAAGGCAGTGGCGAACCCCTCTACGTTGACCTCGCGCGATGTGCGGGGGTGGGGATTCCCTTACGAAGACTGGCCGCAGGACCTGAAAAATGAATACACTTATAATCCCGAATTGTCGCGGCAGCTTTTAGCCGCCGCCGGTTATCCCGAAGGCTTCAGTACTCACATCGTGGTAGAATCAACAGTTGACATAAAGTTATTGGATATTGTGAAATCATATTTTGCCGCCGTCGGTGTTGAAATGGAAATTCGTCCGCTGGATACTGCGTCTTTTATCAATTACGTGCTCACCTCCCATCGCAACGACCAGCTGGTACAGCGCTCTGCTTCTTCATTGGGCCTGGCCACCGAACCTATTCGTCAACTGGAAAGGTTGCGCACCGGCGCCGTGCCGAATTATCTGATGGTAAGCGACCCTGTTTTTGATAGTTTTCTTCCCCGGGCGATGGCGGCGGATGGTATTAATGAAATCAAGAAAATCGTCCGCGACGCCAATGAATATGTTGCCCGGCAGCATTTCGCGATTTCTCTGGTCCAGCCGGTGCAGTACTCCCTCTTTCAGCCGTGGCTCAAGGGATACTCCGGACAATTTTTTGCGGTCTCGGCGGCTTCCGGCGGCCCGCCGCTTTACTTTTTTTATCCGGCCCGTTTCTGGGTTGACCGTAAACTGAAAAAGCAAATGGGCCATTAACGCGTATATTTTGTATTGACATTGTTTACCGGTTGTTTTATCGTACATCAAATAGGGGGAAACTAATGAAACGATTTTTGCTTGTGCCTCTAGTTTTCGTCATTGTTCTTTTATGCTCTTGCGGTTCGTCCGGAACCACCAAAACCGCGGCGGTTACTACTTCACCTGCGCTCCCATCGACAACCGCGTCAGGCAGTAAAACATCTACGACGACCACTGCGGTGCACCTGGTTTTACAAACCATGGGCGTCACTAGCTATACTGACGAAAATGGCTATTATCACTTGGTGGGTGAAGTGCTTAACTCCGGCAATTCCAATATGGAAAATATTGAAATCATCGCCACCTATTATGATGCTTCCGGGACGGTTATCGGCACGGGAAATACCGATACCGAGCTTTATGTTCTCCCGGTTAACACCGCCACGCCGTTCGACGTCCTTGAGAAAATTCAACCAGCAACTTACCAGTTGACCGTGCAGGGCGACCCGACGACCGACCAGCCGTTCCCGGGTCTCACAATACAGAATACCGCAACTTCGATTGATGATACCGGTTGCTACGATATCACCGGCCAGGTGAATAATTCCTCCGCTAATCCGGCCGGCGAAGTCAAAATCATTGCCACCTATTATGATGCCAATAAAAATGTTATCGGTACTGCCTTTGTTTATACTAAGGACAGTGAGGTTGAAGCCGGCCACATCACCACTTTCGATTTAAGCAGCTATCCCCAACAGATCCAACCCGCCGGTTATAAACTGCAAATCGATGCGCAATAACGGTTTATTTCTAATTAATGTGTCCTGCCTAATGGTAAAAAGAGAGGGAATGCGAAGGCACTGCCTCTTTTTTTGCATGTTGGAGCTAATCAGCTGATAGCAGAAAGCTGCCCGCTGTCATTTATTTCCCCTCAATCTCCGCCATTATCATTTTCACCACTTTTGGCACTGCCGCGCTGACTGCCGGCGTCATCTCACTGCCGATAATTTCGACATTGTGCGTCTGCACCGCAAAAACAATTACGTCTTTGGGCATTTCTCCCGGGAAAAGGCTATTGCCGATTTCCAGCGTGGTGCGCAAAGCCGCCTCGTGAGGGGTAATCGAATCGTTGGTTTTTGCCAGGTCCTGCGGCGTCAGCCGGTGGATTTTGCCGGCTTCAGTTTCTTCCGTTAAAATGGCGTCCGCGATAATCAGCCTGTCGTAGCCTCGGATCTGTTCCAGCAGGCTCAATCCGGCAGCGCCGGTTTCTTCAACTGTAATATCTGGCTTGCTGATTCGGCGGGCTGTTTCCCGGGCGATGTGAATCCCGACACCATCATCACCCAGGATGTCATTACCGATTCCCAGCACCAGGGTTTTCAATTACTGCCTCAGGACTTCTTTAACCGAACCGTCCGCTTCGAGGATGGTCAGTTCCAGTGGCATGTGTCCCAGCGCATGCGTCGAGCAGGAGAAACATGGGTCGTAACAGCGGATGCCGACTTCGATGCGGTTAAGAATCCCTTCCGTCACTTTCCCGTTTTTAATATATTCGCTGGCCACGTTGAAAACGGCCTTGTTCATTGCCAGGTTGTTATGGCCGGTGGAAACAATCAAATTGACCTGTTTAATCTGACCGGTTTTATCCACTTTATAATGGTGAATCAGTGTGCCGCGCGGCGCTTCGATGACGCCCACGCCTTCTTCATTGGTCACCGTGCCGTTCACCCAGATATCCTTGCCGCAAATCCGGTCGTCCTGGATTAATGCCTTAATTTGTTCGGCGGCGTTCAGCATTTCAATCATCCTGGCCAGGTGATAATATAACGAGCCGCTTAAAACCCCGTTTTTACCCATCTTGCGGGCTTCCTGGAATTCGGCATTTGCCAGCGGTGTGCTGTGCCCTTCTGCCGCGTTGAAACGTCCCAGCGGGCCCACTCTGTACATTCCGCCCGGATAGCCCAGCTTTTTGTAGAACGGGAATTTCAGGTAAGACCAGTCTTCTACTTTTTCCTCGATGTAGTTCAGATAATTCTTCGGCGCAAATTTCTCTTCCAGCACGGCGCCGTTCTTGTCTTTCATCCGCAGGTTGCCGTCGTAATATTCGACGTTATTGTTCGCATCCACCAGACCCATGTAGCTGCTGTCGAAATTGGCGAAACTGTCCGCCAGTTCTTTGTTCTCTTTGATGTATTCTTTGACCATATCTACGGCCAGTTCTGAATCGGCAATCGCCTTGTCAATCTGGCTGGCGATTGTTTCCCGTTCCGCCTGCGACAGGGCTTTGTTCATCCCGCCCGGAATCGCCGCATTCGGATGGACCCGTTTCTCGCCGAGGTATTCGATGATTTTCTGCCCGAAAGAGCGCAGAAACACCCCTTTCTTTGCCAGTTCCGGGTCAGCGCCGATCAGGCCGATAATGTTCCTCGCTGCCGGGTCGGATTCCATCCCGAAAAGTAAATCCGGGGCGGCCAGATAGAAGAAATGCAGTGCGTGTGACTGCAGCATTTGAGAGTAGTGCAGTAAACGACGTAGCATCACCGCGGTTGGTGTCAATTCTACTCCCAGGATTGCGTCGCCGGCTTTGGCTGCCGCCAGATGGTGGCTGACCGGGCAGATGCCGCAAATGCGCGGCGTGATGATGCCCATTTCGTTAAACAGGCGCCCTTCGCAGAACTTTTCAAAACCTCTGACCTGGGTGATGTGCAGGTAGGTTTTATCCACCTGTCCCTGGTCGTTCAGATAAACGGTTACTTTTCCATGGCCTTCAACCCGGCTGACCGGTTCGATTGTAATTTTATTACCCATATTTTCTCTCTTTGTACTGATTATTCCGAGTTAGTCAAAACGCATAATCTCGCTCGGCAAGACCGGCAGTCTGCCTTCGAGCAGTTCCGTTAAAGCGTATAGAATCATTTTTGGTGTGGGGGGGCAGCCCGGTACGTAACAATCAACTTTCACGACCTGGTTGACCGGTCTGACTTTGGTTAATGCCGGCAATTCTTTGGAATGTGGTGCGGTGCTGTCCGGCGTCGTGCTTTCCGTGGCATAATACCGGGAAATTATTTCATCGTTCGTAAATAGGTTGCGCATGTTATTGATTCCACCGAAACAGGCGCAGTCACCCATCACCATCAGGATTTTACAATTGGCCCGCAGTTCCCTGGCGACTTCCTCGTCATGCTTGTTGCTGATCGAGCCTTCCAGGATGCCGACATCACACGGTGTAAATTTCTTGAAATCGGTAATGGGGCTTTCTCCGAATTCCAGTTTGTCCGCCAGTCCAATCAGGGCTTCATCCAGGTCCAGAAAAGACATGTGACAGCCGGAACAACTATCCAGCCACGCAGTAGCAACTTTTACCTTTGCCATTATTGCACCTCTAATTTCGAGTCGGCGACGCGTATAATTTTTGCGTCAGCCACTGTAAAATTTCTTCATCAGGGATTACTCCTGACCGCTGATTCACCGGATTGGATTGTACTGCCCGTTTCCCGGCAGTTATGTAAGAACCGCCGTGTTCGTCCCATGTGCGGGAAGGCAGCACCACATCCGCGATATCAACGACAGGTGAACGGAAACTGGCCTGTACCACCAGATAATCGATGGCTTTTATCCATTCCAGCCATTCTTTGTCCACATTATCGTCGCCCAGCAGCAGGTAAAGACCGCGCAGTTGTTGGGTCTTAATATCTTTGGAAGCCGCGCCTAAATCCCAGGCTCCCTGGCTGTTAATATTCGGTTTCAGGAAGATGATGTTCATCCTGTCGCCCTGGCCGTTCTGTACCAGGTATGTCAGGTTTAACAGACCGGTTATTAAGTCGGTATCGTTCTGGGCAGCCAGTTTGTTGCCGCAGACGATATAGACATTTTTACTCTCACTTAAAATTTTTGCCGCCGCCTGCAGCTCTTTTTCGGTAATGGAAGTTTTCGCGGTAACTTTATCGGCTTCATATAGGCCGAGCACCATTGAAAGTTCCGGCTTTAATTCCGCCAGCGATTTATTATTTTTAATTACCATTTCTGCCAGGCCGTTGACCAGCACGCGTTCTGTGCCGGCCGCCGGTTTCAGCCATATCTCGGACCAGAGCGGCAGCATGTCCTGATTCGCATCCACCATAATCAGTTTTGCGTGGTTCAGGTTCACGGCGCGCCTTATCAGGTTGCCGATGACCGGGTTGGTTTTGTCCACATCCGCGCCGACGGCGAGGATGCAGTCCGCTTTTAAAATACCCTCGATGCCGGGGTCTGTTTCCGGTGTTGTCCCGCCGTTGGTATACTGGCGGATGCCTGATGAAATCAGCCGGTATTCTTTCCCGTCCAGGGTATCGATTATTTTACTCTTCAGTGTGCTTGTAATCACTTTCTGGAATTGGGTAATCGTTTCGTTCGTGAGCCGCGTTGACATCAGGCCGCCGCAGTTATTGCCCAGTTCACTTAATTTTTTCGCTGCTGCGCTCAATGCTTCGTCCATTGTGCAGTTGACCAGTTCGCCCTTGGCATTACGCATCATCGGCGAGGTGATGCGGGCTCTGGATTCCGCTAATTGTTCGAACCTCCCGATTTTGCACAGTGCTCCCCGCGGGGAATTCCTGTTCGGTGTTTCAATCTTGACCAGATTTTCGTCTTTAATCAATACTTTGATTTCACAGCCGATATCGCAGCCCTGGCAAATCGTATTTGCCGAGGTGCATTCATAAGACCGGCCTTTAAACAGGCTGGCTTTGTTGATGATGGCCCCCGTCGGACAAGCCTGCAGGCAGGAGCCGCAAAGCGTGCAGGAAGACTCGCCCAGCGGTTGATTGATGTCTGCTGCAATCATTGTCTGCCCGCCGCGCCCGCCGAAATCCAGGGTGCGCAAAGCGGCCACTTCTTTACAGGCCCGCACGCAGCGTCCGCACAAAATACAGCGGTTGTGGTCGATGGCCAGGAATTTGCTCAGTGTATCCAACGGCAGTTTTGGGAAAAGGCTCTGGAACCGGTCGTTATCCATCTGGTAGCGGTAAGCCATTTTCTGCAATTCGCAGTCGCCGCTCGATTCGCAGAACATGCAGAAATGGTTCCTCTCTGCGAATAACAGCTCCAGCACCTGTTTGCGGTATCTTTCGATTTGCGGGGTATTGGTTTTAACTACCAGTCCGTCACGTGCCGGATAGTTGCAGGCCGGAACGGGTTTTTTCTCCGTTTGGATTTCTACCACGCACAGACGGCAGGCGCCGACATCAGCTAAACCTTCCAGGTGGCAAAGTGTCGGTATGTCAATACCGTTCGTCCGGCAAACGCTCAGGACGGTATCTCCGCTTTTTCCCTTTACTGACTGACCGTTAATGGTCAGGGTTATTTCTTGCATAAGTTTATCCTCCGATATCCAGGTCGCATCGTAAACATCTTGAAGCTTCTTCCTTCGCCTGTTCCGGCGTGAAAGCCAGCGCTACTTCTTTGAAGGTGGTCTTTCTCTTTTTCACCGGTAATTCTTTTTCCGCCACGCGGGCTTTTTCTTTCGTTTCTTCATCGGTCGGCACGGTCTGCGGTGTCGGAATCGGCTCGTAGCTGTATCTCTCTACTCTCGGGCCGGGCTGTTTGCCCTGCAGATAGCGCTTAATCGACGAAGCGGCGCGCTGCCCGTGTGCGATGGCTTCAATTACTGTCTGCGGCCCGAGTACTGCGTCGCCGCCGGCGAAAATACCGGGATGTGCGGTTGCCAGTGTCCGTTTGTCGGCCACAATTACGTTATCTTTAACTTCGACGCCTTCGCTCTTAATGAAAGAAGTGTCCGGTTTTTGTCCGATTGCTTCGATAACTGTATCCACTTCCAGTTCAAATTCCGAACCGGCGATGGGTTTGGCCACTTTGCGGCCGGAGCGGTCGTAATCGCCCAGGTCCATCTTGGTCAGTACCAGGTTCTTCGCTTTGCCCTTGGCTTCAATTTTCACCGGATTGGTCAGAAAATGGAATTGTATGCCTTCTTCTTCCGCGGCTTTGACTTCCTCGGCCATGGCCGGCATGTCGTTGCGTTCGCGGCGGTAGACCAGATGTACCTCGGCTCCTTTGCGTACGGCCACACGGGCGGAGTCAATCGCCGAGTTGCCGCCGCCAACGACGGCGACCCGTTTGCCCAGCTCGACTTTATCACCCAATGCAATTTTCCGTAAAAATTCAATTGCGTCGTAAACTCCGGGCAACTCTTCGCCCGGAATATTCATCTTCGTGCCGAGGTGCGCGCCCGTGGCAATGAAGACCGCTTTATAGCCTTCTTTCAGCAGCGCGTTCGTATCTTTCACCGGGGTATTCAGTTTGATTTCAACCCCCAGTTCTTTGATTTCGTCAATTTCTTTCTGCAGGATATCCTTCGGCAGGCGGTATTCCGGAATGGCGACCGCTAACATCCCGCCGGCCACCGGCAGCGCTTCAAAAATTGTCACCGGA
Source organism: uncultured Chloroflexia bacterium (assembly GCA_963772985.1). Classification (GTDB taxonomy): domain Bacteria; phylum Chloroflexota; class Dehalococcoidia; order Dehalococcoidales; family Fen-1064; genus Fen-1064. The sequence goes on along the minus strand of CAVYZP010000002.1, from coordinate 14,805 downwards.
TAACCGTCCATTGCCAGGTCCCAGGCGGCGGATAAACCGGCCGGGCCGGCGCCGATAATGGCTACTTTTTCCGCTTTGGCCGGGCCGCATTTCTGTTTGATTTTTGCGCCGGTGTTGTAGGTATAATCGGCCGCGAACCGTTTCAGGTCGCGGATGGCTACCGCTTCATCTACCTGGGCGCGGTTGCATTTCAATTCGCAGGGATGGTGGCAGACCCGGCCGCAGATTGCGGGCAGCGGGTTCCTCTGCTTGATTAAAGCATAAGCCTCGACGTATTTTCCTTCTTTAATCAGGCTGACGTAGCCGGGAATATCCAGCTCCACCGGACAGGTGTGCTGGCAGGGTGATTTGAATAAATGCCGGCACACGGCTGCCGGACAATGTTTATCAATGATATGGGCTTCGTATTCCGCTTTGTAATGCCGCAGTGTACTGATGACCGGGTTAGGGCTGGTTTGTCCCAGACCGCACAGCGATGTTGAAGTAATCATGTCTGCCAACTGGGTCAAAGCATCCAGGTCTTCCATTGTCGCTTCGCCGCTGCTGATTTTTTCCAGGACTACCTGCATCTGGGGGATGCCGGCGCGGCAGGGGGTGCATTTTCCGCAGGATTCTTCCGCGGTGAATTGCAGGAAGCTATTCTTCACGATATCTACCATGCAGTTATTTTCATCCATTACGACCACGCCGCCGGAGCCCATGATTGCTCCCTGTAACGGCACGGATTCGTAATCAATGGGGGTATTGATTGCTTCAATCGGAATGACGCCGCCCGAAGGGCCGCCGAGCAGTGCCCCTTTAAATTTCTTACCGTTGGGGATGCCGCCGCCGATATCAAAAATCAGCTTGCCCAGCGTTGTGCCGAGAGGCACCTCCACCAGACCGGGATTGTTGATTTTTCCCACCAGGCATAAAGTCTTGGTGCCTTTACTCTTTTCGCTGCCGACACCGGTAAACCAGGTCGCGCCGTTCAGGATAATCGTCGGCACGTCCGACCATGTTTCGACGTTATTGATGGTTGTCGGTTTCCCGAACAGCCCGCCCCCGACGTTCGCCGGGAAAGGCGGTCTCTGGTGCGGGTTGCCGCGCTTGCCTTCGATGGAAATCAACAGCGCTGTTTCTTCGCCGCAGACGAAAGCCCCGGCGCCGGGGAAAATGTCGATATCAAAGTCGAAGCCTGTTCCCAGGATGTCTTTTCCCAGCAGGCCGTAAGCTTCCGCTTCTTTCAGTGCGTGGGCCAGCGTTTCAATCGCCAGCGGGTATTCCGCCCGGATGTAAGCATAACCCTGTTTTACGTTGCCGATGGCATAAGCCCCGAGGGCCATCCCTTCCAGGACAGCGTGGGGGTTGCCTTCCAGTTCCGCCCGGTTCATGTAAGCCCCGGGGTCGCCTTCATCGCCGTTGCAGACGACATATTTTTCATTGCTGACGGCGCTGCGCACGAAGCCCCACTTGGTGGCGGTGGCAAAACCGGCACCGCCGCGTCCTCGCAATGTGGCATTTTTTACTTCTTCGAGCACGTCTTCCGGCTTCATTTGCGTCAGTGCTCTGGCTAATGCCAGGTAACCGCCGCGCGAAATATACTGTTCGATGTCCATCGGGTCGAGGTCCTGGTTGTGCAGCACCCTCGTTTCTTGCATCGCCATGCGCGGCGCTTTTAAGTCCAGCATCCATTTTTTCACCGGCTTCCCGCCGATTAAATGGTCTTTGATAATCTGCTTTACTTTGTCGCCGTCCACACTGAAATAGATTACTTTCTCTTTGCCGGGAACCAGCACCGTTACCGTCGGCTCGACGCCGCAAAGTCCGATACAGGCGGCTTTCTCCACGACGATATGTTCGAGTTGTGCCGTGCTTTCGCTGCCGGTTTTTAATGCCGCCAGTTCTTTGTTAAAAGCATCCAGCACTTTGTCGGCGCCCGAAGCGATGCCGCAGCTCCCGAGGTGTACTTTTACCTGGGTCTGTTGTTCCAGCCCGGCCATTTTCGCTTTCGCCGACTCATAAAGAGTATTTAGTTCAGCTACCGATTTCAATTGTTTTGTCATCGTTTTCACCTAGTTGTATGAATCCAGGATTTCATTCAGCTTACCTGGTTTAACTCTGCCGTGGATATCCGCGCCCACTGCCATCACCGGGGAAAGGCCGCAGGCCCCGAGGCAGCGCACGATTTCTAACGAGAACCGCCCGTCCGGCGTGATTCCGCCCGGTTCCAGGTTCCAGTCTTTTTTCAGACGGTCGATAATTTTATCGCCGCCTTTAACATAGCAGCTTGTGCCCAGACAGACCTGCAGGACGTATTTCCCTTTTGGTTTCATCGAGAAAAAATGATAGAAACTGGCGACGCCGTAAACTTCGCTGAAGGGGACTTTTAAATCGTACGATACTGCCGCCATCACCGGTTTCGGGAGGTACCCCACGATTCCCTGTGCCTGCTGCAGTACGCGAATCAAAGCCCCGGCCTTATCTTTGTTATCGTCTACAATTTTTTGGATATCGTCAAACACTTTGCCGCTGTGACTTTTCACCAGTTTTTCGATTTCGGTGATTTCGACCGGCGTGACATCGTGCTTGATTACTTCTTCAAATTGATTGATAACGCGATAGATTTCTGCCAGTTCTTCTTTGGTGGTTCCGGTTTTAATGACTTCTTCAACCCTTTGAACTTTTGTTTTCATTAACCTACCCTGGAAATTTTTTCTTTAGCTCTTTGAGCGAAGGTCGGATAAATCTGCCCGCATCCCAATTTCCGGAGATACACGCAGTTTTCCTTTTAATCTATCCTTATTCAACCACATTCGGTTTTCTACCGCATCCGTATTCAGGGCAGCGCACATTGCATTTTTCATTACGTGAATTGGAGAAAACGCAACTTCACTGGCGTAAAAGATTAGGCATTATTGCCTAATACCTTGGGATTTACTTTTCATTGTCATTGTCGGGCTTGCCCCGACAATCCAGAGATTTTACACAGCCTCGAAGGAACTCCCTGTGGTCCAATATATTAATACTGTCTAAATAACAATAATGTGGGTTTTCATTCCAAATAATAGCGAATATTGCCCGAATCCACCTTCGCTTGTTAACTTCATTCTGAAGAGGTACAATAATTGCGGGTGAGATATGCCTAAAATACGCATTTTATTAGCTGATGACCATGTGATTTTGCGCCAGGGCACGCGGCAATTGCTGGAACACGAATCCGATATGGATGTTGTCGGTGAAGCCAGCGACGGCGCCGAAGCCGTCGAACTTGTCACTAAGCTGAAACCGGATGTCGTTATCATTGACGTCGCTATGCCCGGTATGAACGGCATCGAAGCCACCAAAAAGATCAAGGAAATCCTGCCCGGCACCAAAATCCTGGTCCTGACCGGGTACGATTACGATGAGTATATCTTCAGCTTGCTGGAAATCGGTGCGGCCGGTTACCTGCTCAAAGATGTCAGCGGCGACGAACTCGTCGGTGCCATCCGTGCCGTCTACAACGGCGAACCTGTCCTTCATCCCACCGTTATGCGGAAACTGATGGACCGCTGCAAAACCATGAGTCCCCGGCAGACCGAAACCCCGGTCGGCGTCTTGAGTGACCGGGAAATGGAAGTCCTGAAACTAGCCGTCAGCGGCAAAAGCAATAAAGATATCGCCGAAGCGCTCAATATCAGCCTGCGTACTGTCCAGGCGCATATGCGCAGTATTTTCAATAAAATCGGGGTTGGCTCCCGTTCCGAAGCCATCGTTTGCGGCCTGAAGAAAGGCTGGTTCAGCCTGGAAGATATCTCCTGAAATTCAGATGAGTAAGGAACAGAAATTAACCGCGCCAAGTGCCGAAGAACTGGAAAAGCAGTGTAAAATTCTCCAGCAGAAACTGGACGCCCTGACCGTCAGTGAAAAACGCCTCGGCATGCTCAATGCCATCTCCGCTGCTCTCTACAGTTCCCTCGAGTTGCCCGGCGTTTTTGATAAAGCCGTCCGCATGGTCGCCGAATTGATGTCTGCGGACGTCGTTTTGCTTTTCACTGCCAATGAATCCGCTCGGGTATTGGAACTGGCGGCTTATCAGGGTATTTCCGCCGACCTCGTGCCGGAAATCAAACCGTTGAAAACCGGCGAGGGCATTTTCGGTGAACTGGTTAAATCCGGTAAAGCTCTAATCATTGAAGACAATACCGGCATCCCGCCGGAGTTTAGCGGCATTTTGCTGCGCATGAATATCCGCACGCAAATGGCCGTTCCGCTGGTTTTTCAGGAACATGCCGGTGGCGTTATTTACATTGGTGTGCGCGCCCCGAAACAGTTTAATAATTACGACCGCGATTTAATGGTTTCAGTCGGTCGGGAAATCGCCGTCGCGATTGAAAACGCCCGCCTTTATGGGGTTCAGCGGCAGGTCACGGAACAATTAAAATTGTCCGAAGGAAAATACCACCGTCTCTTTGATCTGGCCAGCGATGCCATTTTTGTCACCGATTTAAGCGGTAAATTAATCGAAGTCAACCGGGCTTCCGCCGAATTAATGGGCGATACTGTGGAAGATGTTATCGGTACCGATATCCGCCGTTACCTTTCCCCGGAAGAGCTGGAAATTGCCCGCCGCGTCCGCCGTGCGCTTTTATTAGGCCAGCCTTTTCCTCAGCCCTACGAACAGAAGCTGATTCGTAACGATAAAACCGAAGTCATTTTAATGCTCTCCTCCAACCTCGTCCGTCACGGCGACGAGCCCCCGGTTTTTGAACATGTGGCGCGTAACGTGACCCGGGAACGGCGCATGCAGGACAACCTCCGCCGTTACGTGCAGCAGATTACCCGCATTCAGGAGGAAGAAAGGAATCGGATTGCCCGCGACTTGCATGACGAGACTGCCCAGGCCCTTTACGCCCTGACGCGGCAGTTGGATAACTTTATCCGCAGCTCCCCGAACTTAGCGGCAGAGACGTCTGCTTTCCTTAAAGGTCTGGTGGAACAGACTAAAACCATTTCCCAGGAAGTGCGCCGCTTCAGTCAGGATTTGCGCCCGCCGCTGCTGGACGACCTGGGCCTTCTGTCCACTATCCGCTGGCTTACCGGCGATATGGAACACAGGACCCACATTACCGTGAAATTGACAGTCTCCGGCGCGGAACGGCGTTTAGCGCCCCATGTCGAACTGGCGATTTTCCGCATCATTCAGGAAGCGTTGCGCAATGTCGAAAAACATGCCTCCGCAACACGGGTTGATGTCAGCATCGAATTTGCCGAAGGGAAAATCAATATTTCCGTTGCCGATAACGGCAAGGGCTTCAAACTTGCCGGCGATGTTGGCGATTTGCCGCGGGACGGGCGCCTCGGCCTGATGGGTATGAAAGAACGGGTCAATTTGCTCGGCGGCGAACTCGCTATTACCTCCGAACCGTCCCAGGGCACCCACGTCCTCATTCAATTACCGACATAACAATGGACGTTCAAATTTATAAACCGATTGCCCGATCCGAACCGGCGAAGATAGTTATCCTCATTTATTGTTGACATAATCATATTTGGTATAAGTCGCTAAAAGTAACAAAGGTGTCCCATTCGGTACTGGCGGGTTTCGAACCCGCCTGCCCATTCTTTTATTGAATATTAGCCTCGCCGCGTAACCTCAAAACTCCCTGCTGTCTTTGCGGGGAAGAATATAGACGAAGCAATCTCCAAATTGTGGGTAAAGAAGTCGTATAATTATATGATTTGTCTAAACCCTGAAAACAATGCTTTACCTCAATTATCGGTGACTTATCGCTAATATCCCTCGTTTCTCCACACTCTCCCGTTTATCTCTTCTCGCCCCACGCAGCGGGAGAGAGCCGAAGGTACTTTGCGTCGGTAGACTTACATCGAAGCAAATGTGGGGAGGGGGTATTGCCGGAATAAAATATTCTCGCTTTGTCCTCTTTGCTCGTGCCTCCGGCCTGGTCCCCGGGGGATGAATCTGCTTACAATAAAAAAGGGGGAGTTCCGTTCGGAACTCCCCCTGCTCATTAATACTCTAACTAAACTGGCTTTATTTCTCCGGCGGGACCCGGTTGTAAGGCCGCGGATAAACTACCGGCCCGTGTTCCCGTGAAGGCAGGATGACCGTCGCGCCGCCGGTTACCGAGTTGGCGCCTGTTTGCATCAGATTCTGGATTTCGATGTCCACGCAGCATTTGCCGTCATCAATGTATTTCTTGGTGACTTTGCCCTTCACCCAGGTAGTGTCGCCTTCCATCACAAATCGGCGGATTTGCGCGTCGAATTTCCACAGGAAGCCGTCGTCGCCCATCCAGTTGGTCAGCAGGATGAAGCGCCATGCTTCTAATTGCTGCCCCACCGCGAAGCTTCTCTTGACGACTTTCACGCCGTATTCCATTTTGGTTTCGGCCCAGGGTATCTTCTTCCACATGATTCTGTTCAATCTATCGGATAAATTATGCGCGTGTCCGCCGGCATGCCATGCGGTCATTTCGGTGGCGCTTAACGGCCCGCGTACCACCGGCTGCAGTTCGTCCCCGACCTTAACATCTTCAAAATAACGCGGTTTCGCGCCGCGGATTTCTTCTGCGTCCTGCGCGTTGTAGATGTCTTCGATTTGTTTTTTGGTGTAAACCGGTATTTCTTCAATTTCGGTATTCGCCTGGATATTTCGCTTGGCCACTTCGTTGACATCCGCCCACTGGTCGTAAGCCATGTACCCGGCGACTAAATCGCCGCCCTGCCGGTAATAATCGCACTGTTCGTAAGAAAGTAATTTCCGTCCTGCCCAGGCGCTGTGCATCTCTTTATTGTCGGACGGGCACATCACCCTGTAGGTGAATTTGTCCCCCACGCAGATGGGTTTAAACCACTCGCGTTCGCACCCGGAATAATATCCCGCAATTTCCGGAATCATCGGGCCGTGGTCCAGCGGTGACTGTGCGTAGGTGATCGTATACAGATAGTTCGGCGGCGCGATTAAACACTTGTATTTGGTTGTCTTGGCGTATTCGGCATCGCGGTACAACGGGTTTAAATCGCCTTCGCCGTTCACGAAAATTCTGATTCCGTCTTCGGTTGCTTCGCGGTTCAATGAGTTATCGCTCAAAATATTCCCGACCCATCCCGGTCCGCGCGACCGGAAATCTTCACTGGTCAGAATGCGTCCTTTCAGTTTGCCCCAGGCTTCCACCATCTGATCGAGTGGTGCCAATTTCTTTGCCGGCATTTTAGTCTCCTTAATTCTCGTTTCTTTCAGTTTATTTTTTCATCATGGCAGCCATGGTGATTTGCGCCGCCCATTTTTCCCAATCATAGTGATTATTGACATCATCGAGCATGCTGCGGTACACCAGTTTCTTGGTCAATGCCACACCCAGCGTTGGGTATTGGGCAATCGTGGCCGCCATTTCCATGCTGGCTTTCATTAAATCTGCGGCCGGCACGCACTGGTTAACCAGACCCATTGTTTTGGCTTCGGGTCCCAGCACGATTTTAGCGGTGAACATGAATTCCAGAGCCGCCGCCGGTCCGATGATTTTCGGCAGCCAGTAAGTCATTCCCAGTCCCGGCGCCGCGCCCAGTTTGGCGTAAGCCGACCCGATTTTGGCGGTGTCGGCGGCGATTCTGATATCGCAGCTTAACGCCAGCGCTAAACCGGCCCCCACGCAGGCGCCGTTAATCGCCGCGATGACCGGTTTTTGCATTTTATAAAAACAGGCTTCATTATTGGCCGTATTTAAAAGGTCGTAAGTGGTGGGTGCTTTGGCCGTCCCGGCTGCCATTTCGGAAATATCATGACCCGCGCAAAAGCCCCGCCCCGCCCCGGTCAGGATTGCCACTTTGATGGTCTCGTCTTTGTCCACTTCATCGGCCGCGGCAGCGATGCTTGCTTTCATCGCGGTGGAAATCGCGTTCATTTTATCCGGCGAATTCAGGGTGATGATTGCGATGCCGTCCTTCTTTTCAAACAGTAATGCTTCATAATTCATTGTCAGGTCTCCTCCATTTCGTTTACATATTACATTATTATTAATAAATAACTCTCTTCTCGGTTAATCGCGCGATTTCGCTATCGGTCATACCGAGCAGCTCCTTGAAAACATAATCGTTGTGCTCGCCGAGTAGCGGCGCCGGCGGATTTTGCGCCGTCAATGCCGATTTCCAGGGCGACCGGTACACGTTAATTTCCCCGGCAACTTTATGATTTTGCTGAATAATCGCGCCGCGTTTCACTACATGCGGGTCGTTTACTAATTCTTCGATATCCAGGGAGCTTCCGGCCGCGACCCCGGCTTTCTGCAGCATATTCTGGGCTTCATAGTGCGTATAGTTCTTCGTCCATTCGGCCACCAGCCGGTTCAATTCGTCCTGGTTTTGCCAGCGGCTGAACTGGTCTACGAATTTATCATCTTTGCACCAGGCGGGATTCCCCATCACTTTGCACATCGCCCGCCATTCATCATCGGTACCGACGGCAATCGCCACCCACTGGTCCTCGCCTTTACAGCGGTAGCACCCGTGCGGCGCCATGATGTCATCGCGGTTCCCCATCCGCGGCCGGGTCCGGCCGTTCATCACCTGTTCCATGATTACTTCCGGAATCAGGCTCGTCACGCCTTCGCTCTGCGCGACGTCTACCAGCTGCCCTTGGCCGGTCTGGTTCCGGTAAATCAATGCGGCCATAAATGCCGCGACCCCGTAAACTCCTCCGATTGGGTCTGCCGGATAAGTCCCCGAAAGCACCGGCGGTTCGCCGGGATAACCGAACGAGATATTCAAACCGCCTACCGCTTCAATGGTCGAGGCATAAGAAACATAATCTTTATCCGGCCCGATACTGCCGAAAGCCGGCAGCGTCACCATGATGATATCCGGCTTGATTTTCTTCACTTCTTCGTAATCCAGCCCCCAGCCCGGCAGGACGCGCGGCGCAAAATTGGTAATCAGCGCGTCGCTGACCTTGAGCAGCTTTTTAAAGGTTTCGATGCCCTCGGGTTCTTTCATATTAATCGTGCAGCTCTTCACCCCGCGGTTGGTGAAATTGAACTGCCCCATATTCAAATCCTCGACGGAATCCTTGGTCAGTTTGACCACTCTTTGCGCATCCAGACGCTGCCGGGTCTCTACCTTGATTACTTCCGCGCCCATGTCTGCCAGCATCGCGCCCATCCACGGACCGGCCCAGACCCAGGTTAACGAAACTACCCTTATCCCTTTCAGCGGAGCAATATTCATTTTAAATTCCCTGCCTTAGTTTCAATATTCGGTATCACACGGCGTACTAAATGACGCCGGCTTCTTTCAGTCTGGTCAGGTCGCGTTTGGTATAGCCCAGCCGCCCGCAGTAGATTTCTTCGTTGTTTTGGCCCAGCAGCGGCGCGGCTTTCGGCGCTTCCCGTTGCATCCCGGAAAACCGGTAAGGTACCCCGGGGAACGTCAGTGTGCCGGTGCCTTTGCGCTCGACTTCGACGAAGAAGTCTCTCGCCTTCATTTGCTTGTCTTCCAGCACCTGCGCGGCGTTGCGCACCGCGCCCAGCGGGATGCCTTTTTCCTGGCTGCGGCGGTAAATTTCTTCGACCGTGTACTGCATTGTCCATTCCAGCATCAGCGGTTTCAGCGCGTCCCAGTACTGCGAGCGTATCTGTGCGTTGGCGAATAATTCGTTATCTGCCCAGTCCGGATGCCCCATCACTTCCACGAAGCGCCGCCACTGGTGTTCCTCCACGAAAGAGGCATAAATGTAGCCGTCCTTGCAGGGCAGGATGTGGTGCGGCGCCAGATCCAGAATATCAGTGCGCCGCGAAATCTGTTTCATGTATGAATAACGGGCGATGGCGGCGTTGACGTTTTGTATCACGCTTTCCTGTTCGGAGACGTCCAGCTGCATCCCCTCGCCGGTCAATTTTTGTCGGTACAGCGAACCCAGCGTCGCGCTGGCGGCGCATAAACCGGCCTGGAAACTGAAAAGATGCGCCGGATATTTCAGCGGTTCCTTGGTCGGGTCGCCTTCACGTGTCGAAAGATAACCCACGCCGCCTAGATGGGTGGCTACCAGTTCCCCGCCCTTATAATCCTTGTAAGGACCTGTCTGTCCGAAGGGGGTGATGGAAGTCATTACGATACGGGGATTAATCTCTTTCACGAACTTGTAGTCAAGTCCCAGTTCCTTCATTTTTTTCGGCGGGTTGTTTTCGACGAAGATATCGGCGCTTTTCAGTAGCTGCACGAAAATCTCTTTGCCGGTGGTTGTTTCCGGGTTGAGCGTCACGCCCAGCTTGTTCATATTCAAGTATTGGAATAAACCGCTGTTCTCGATGCCGGGAATATCCTTGAAGAACGGTTCTTCTTTCCGGGACACATCGCCGCAGCAGGGGTCTTCAATTTTGATTACTTCTGCGCCGAAGTCCGCCAGTATTCTCGCGCAGAAAGGTCCGGTCACCAGGTTTCCGAATTCGACGACCTTCACGCCGTCCAGTGCTTTGTAAAACATAATACCCCCTAAAACAATCTGAGGTTTAAGCGGGCTGAGCGCCCGTTACTGTTTGGTGCGGGGACACTGCTGGTCACTTGCGGGTTGGGCATCACTATGAGGACAGTGTCTTCTATTACGTCTACGTTAGCAAAAACCCAAACTTCTGTCAATCAATTGTCTTTGCGGGTAAATCCGCCCTTGTCATTCCTGCGGATGGTTGAGACCGCAGTCGAAATACTTTGTGAAGCAAATGAACAGGAATCCAGCCCCGGTATCCTGCGTTGTAGGGTCAGGTTTCGAACCTGACCGCCCGTTCTTTCATTGAATAATAGCTTCCCCGGGTAACCTGAAAACTCCTCACTGTCTTTGCGAGGAGCCGGAGTGACGCAGCAATCTAAAAATGGAAAGCGAAAAAAGCAGCAGGATATACCGGTTTATGTTACTCCTTAATACGGTGCTTTACTGAGCTTTTCCGCTTAACTGGTGGAAATATCACCCGCTTCCGGCCGTGATGACCGTTTAATATCGGAATTCGTATTTCTTGAATCTTGATTATGAAACTTGAATATTATTTATTTTATCGTTAGTGTTCCCGTGTTTTCCGCCACACTGTGATTATCATCAAAATCAGTGCCAGTGCCACTACTGCCGCCACATCCCAGTCTCCTGATTTCCGCAGTAAATAGGCGGTGCCCAAAATAATCAGCACCCCCACTGCCAGCTCGGGCGAATCCCCGACCAGGAAATCCTGCCAGAACAACAGGAAACTTTTGGTGTATTTCCAGATGGTTTTCAATATCTTCATACCGTGTGCGCCTCGTGGTGCATCCTGTTATGCGCTCGTTTGAAAAAGGCAATCAGCCCGAAAGTAGTAGCGGCGATGATTGCGGCTAAAATGATGATGAAAACATCGGAGAGCGGCCACTTTACGCCGGCGCCCTCTCCCATCCAGAACATCCCGAAAGATACTAAAATAATCCCGACGCCGAGCTTCAAGGTGTTTTCCGGCACTTTCGCCAGCGGTTTGGCGACAATCGCGCCGATTACCGCGATGACGGCGATGGCAATCACTGCCCCCAGCGCCGCCCACTTGAGCTGACTGTAATCGTTGCCGTTTGATAAACCGAAAGTAACCACAATCATTACCACTTCCATCCCTTCCAGGAAAACCCCCTTGAAACTAACCACGAAAGCCACCGAATCGCGCTTGCCGGTCCGGATGTGCTTCTCTTTTTTCAGTTCTTCTACATCCTTCTCGAAAATCTTTGCTTCATCGTGCATGGCTTTAAAGCCGGAAGACCGCAGTATCGCTTTCGTCAGCCACTGCATCCCGAAAATCAGCAGCAGCGTGCCCACGATGACCCGCAAAACGTCGATATCCACATGGTGGATGATTGTCGTGCCCAGCACCCCGACGACTGCCGCCAGCGCTAAAAATGCCACAATGGCGCCTTCCCACGTCGACCGCCAGCCGTGGGTGATGCCCGAGGCCAGGATTATTGTCAGCGCTTCCACCGCTTCCACGGCGCTGGCGGCCATCACCGTAATGATTAAGACAATCGTGCTGCCGCTGAACATTACTTACTCCCGTTTCACTTTACGTGGTTTTGTTATAAGTTCCATTATATACCAGTGAGATTTCTCAATCCCACTTCCCAACCCTTTTTCCCTGCTGGAAAATCATCCATTATCTCCGTCCCGATGTCAATCGGGTTCCAGTCGCCGTACCCGCCGTCGCCAACCGCTTTTCAACGTCCGCTCAATCCCTCCACTGCCTTTGCGTGGAAATCCGCTTGCTGTAGGGTCAGATTAGTAACCTGACGGCCCTCCTCCACTTCCTTTGCGAGGAGCAATAGCGACGAAGCAATCTCAAAATGTTCCTGAAAAAAGTGCCAGAATAAGGGTTTAACATTACCTCTGATTGCGGCGCTTTATTTAATTTGTCCGGTTAACTGGCGCGCATATTTGTTGTTGTTTCTTGTGAAAACCGATTGTATCCCGCTATTCGTAATTGGTATTTTCTCCGGTATTTGGAGTTTGGCTATTGGAATTTGTTTTGATATTAGGATTTATTTGGTATTTGGATTTTGTTATTTGGTATTTTCCCCGTTCTAGGGACATTGTATAACCCCCTGCGCCCACAGGCACCCGCCGCAGGTCGGGAATTTGTTATTCGAACAGTCCTCTTCGTTCTTTTCCGAATATTCGCAGCTCCCGCACTGGCTGCACGGCGAGAAATCGAACGATTGAACACGTTCCCGGAAGGCGATGTGTTCCGGCGCGTTCCAGAGCTCCGGCAAACTGTGTTCGGCCAGGTTCCCCACCAGCCACCGCCGCGAGTAACGCTCTTCATTATAAAGATAGCCCATGTAACTGGTATGGCTGTGCATCAGCGGCAGGCACGGACTGAGGTTGCCGTCCCAGCTCACCGCCCCGGCGCCGTTTTCGATGAACGGACAGACGTCCCGGCCGTTTTCGGAATTAATCGCCGCGAACGTCCCGTACATTTTGCGGATGGCCTTGAATATCGGTGTGTAAGTTTCTTCGTTGACGTCCATGCCCGGCAACTTTAAATTCCGGTAGCTGCCGTTGTTAATCGCCCTGTAGTACAGCACCTCGTCCACCATATCTCGGGTATATGGCAAAACGTTGGTTACGATGAACCCTTCCGCCCCGAACCTTTCGCCCAGTTCCAGCACCGCCGGCAGGTCGTTGATATTCCGCTTCATGGCCACAAATTCGATGCCCAGCCGGGTCGGGAAATCCGGCGCGTATTTTTGCTGCGAGTAGTTCCCCTTGGCGAACCTTGCTTCACGGAAATACGCCAGGTTCTCCAGCACCTTCGGCAGCGCCGCCCCCAGCCGGATGTCGGTGTAGCTCTCCGGCGTGGCACCGTCCAGCGAGACCCACAGCATATTCAATCCCAGCTTCACCAGCTCCTGGGAGATTTCTTTGGTCAACAGCGTGGCGTTGGATATCATTTCCACCTCGCCGCCCAGCGCTTTGGCCCGGCGCACCATCTCCAGGATATCGGGATGAAACAGCGGCTCCCCGAAGCCCCCGAAGAAAATTTTCGGTGCCGGGGAAACGGTTTTCAGTCCTTCGATAATCCGGGTAAAAACTGTGTTGGACATTCTGCCCATCGGCTCGGTCCAGACGTTGCGGATGCAGGTCCGGCAGTCCAGGTTGCAGAGGTTCGTCGGTTCGATGTACAGCTTCGCCAGCCGCGAGGCCGACTGCAGCTGCAGGCTGTTCTGATTCTGGCTCAGCCGGATTTTATCCCCCGGTTTCACGCCGTAACGGGTCAGCATTTCCTGCGGGATAATCAGCCGCCCGTATGCATCGGTCTCCAGATAGCCTGAATTTTCGGAGTTGGTCATGTAATTGTTCCTTATTTTTGCACTAGTCCTATCTTTTATTTTAGCAGGAAAGAATTTTCGGCCATTTCCCGCAGACTAAGAGCTATATCAAACAAATCCTAAATATGAATATCGAAACCCTATATACCCTGAGTCCGCAGACGAAGGGTCTCCCAGCCTGCTGATCGCAATAAATTCCAAGCTCCAAATACCAAAACTGGGATATCAGCTTTGTCTCCTTTGGAAGGAGATGATGGGGAGAATTATTTAAAAACCTGTTCGCTTCAAACATGTGAAATCCCCTGGGTTAGTTTCCTCGCCCCTTGAGGGAGAGGGCCGAAGGTTCTTTTGTTTCGGTAGACTTACATCGAAACAAAAGTATAGGCTGAGGGGGCATCGTACACTTTACGCATTAAAGGTGTATCAAATATTTACTACCAGCAACTCATCACTCATTATCGAAGCTGATTGCTAAAAGCTTTTAGCTTAGAAGGGACAAACCAGATTTCGTATTTATGATTTAATATTTTATTTGCTTATTCGCTCTTGATTATTAGATCTCGATTCCGTTTTCTTTCCATTTCAGCCTTCTCTGGAACCACAATGCCACATTCACGAGCAGCAGTAATGCCGGCACTTCCACCAGCGGCCCGATGACCGCCGCGAATGCCTGTCCCGAAGCGATGCCGAAAACCCCCACTGCCACCGCAATCGCCAGCTCGAAGTTGTTGCCCGAGGCATGAAAAGCGATGGTTACTGTTTTTTTGTAGTCGCCGCTCAGCCGCCTGCCCAGGTAGAACGACACGAAGAACATCACCACGAAATAAATCACCAGCGGGATGGCGATGCGCAAAACGTCCAGCGGCAGTTTGACGATAAACTGTCCTTTCAGCGAAAACATCACGATGATAGTAAACAGCAGGGCGATTAATGTAATCGGCGTGATTTTCGGGATGAACTTATTCTCGTACCAGTCGTCACCTTTCGCTTTCCGCAGGAAATAGC
>CAVYZP010000001.1:0-12350 GCA_963772985.1 uncultured Chloroflexia bacterium | reverse complement strand
AAACCGGCGCCTTTGTGATGATAGCAAAGAATAAACCTGTTTAATTCGCTTGCTTACCTACTAAAGCCAGTCTCGTAACCCAACTAAAGTACTATTCTGATATGACCCTAATGGGGGATGTACTTATTGTTTCATTAATGATTTAATAGTCTCCGTATGGAACTAAAGTACTATTCCTATATGACTCTAATGGGCTGATATCCTTAAAAAACTATTAACGAGTCTGCCTCCCCCTCTTTACTAAAGTACTAACCTCTTGAAAACCAGGAGGATTGATATCCCCCTTTGTTGTTAATTAAAAAAGCTTCGATGTGTTTGTCTCCTGCCGGATTTAGGCAATGACAACCGTTATCGACGGCTCCGGTCGTTGTGAGCCGTAAAATATAAATAGAATTCGGGACATTCATGAATCTGATTACAGCAGCAGGTACTGAGGTAAGATATTGCACAAATGGTAAAAGCTGGCTTAATTAAGAATCAAACCCCCGACATGCCTGAAAATGAGGTTAATTCCCCCGAACATCCGGCGGAGAAAGAACTGCGTCGGCTGGTTGATGAGGAGCGGTATAAAGCCGTTTTTGAATCTGCCGGCGATATCATGATGCTCTTCGATAAAAAAGGCAAAATTATCGATGTTAATGGGAAGTCGGTGGAAATCAGCGGCTACGAGAAAGAAGAAGTCATCGGCAAGCATGTCAGAGTACTATCTAAAATACTAACCAAAAAAAGTATGGCCCGGGTGATCACAAATTTCTTGAAAAGGATGGCCGGTTTCGAAGTTCCGCCGTATGAGATTGACCTGATTAAAAAAAATGGGGAATTACTAACCTTTGAAATCAGCGCTCAGCCGCTGCGTAAGGACGGTAAAATCATTGGCGACCTGGGGATACTGAGGGATGTCACAGCCCGCAAGCGGGCAGATGCCGAAATTTTACAGAAATCATCCGATATCAATCTGATTAATATCATTAATGCTGCCGCTAATGAAGGCAAAGCCTTCGAAGAAATACTGCATCTCGTCTCCAAAGAAACGCAGAAGCTCTTCGGCGGGAATGTGCAAATTGTCTATCTGCTTAGCAAAGATAAACAATACCTGACCATGGACAATTTGAATCTACCGGCTCGCATGGCGCGGGGTATTGAACAGCGTATCGGCATGAAAATACCCGTCATAAAAATCAGACTTAAACCCGGGGGTATCTATACTGAAATATTGGCCAGAGGCAAACCGGTCCTGACTAACGACCCTGAAATGATGCTCAGTATGGCAAAAGAATGTTTCGAAGAAAACACGCTGAAAATGCTCGTTGGCACCGCCATCAGGATTCTCGGGGTGAATGCCGTCATCAGCGTGCCGCTTAAATCCGAAAGTGAAATCATCGGGCTATTGGGTATCGGCAGACACGAACCTTTCACCGAATCGGACATGAAACGGATTGAAACCATCGCCGCACAATTAGTCAGCATCATCAAACGCAAACAGACCGAAAAACAGCTGGAAGAGAGTGAAGATAACCTGAGAACCTATCTGGAAAACGCACCGGACGGGGTATATCTTTGCGACTTGAAAGGGAATTTTCTATATGCCAATAAAAAAGCTGAAGGCATTCTGGGATTCAGCAAAGAGGAACTAGTCGGTAAAAACTATTTTAGGCTGAATCTTCTTTCTGAACAATATGTTAATAAAGCCGCCGAGTTATTAAATTATAACGCAATAGGTAGAAATACCGGACCCGACGAATTTGAATTTACGCGCAGAGACAAAAGTCATGTTTGGGTCGAAATTAACACAGCTCCCATTAAACAAAAAGAGGATAACGTAGTCATCGGTTTTGTGCGTAATATCAGCGCACGAAAACAGGTGGAACAGCTGTACCACAATTTAGCAGAAAGTTCCCCGGTGGGCGTATATATCATCCAGAACAGCCGCTTTGTTTTTACCAATCCCGTTTTTCAGCAGGTCACGGGTTACACTAATGATGAATTGCTGAGTACTGAACCGGAAATTCTGGTCCATCCCGAAGACATTGAAACGGTCCGACAAAACGCTTTGCAGATGCTCAAAGGGGAACGCAGCCAGCCGTATGAGGTCCGGTTAATCACTAAAAAAGGGGAAATCCGGTGGGGGCTGGAACGGATGACTTCCATTACCTACGAAGGAAAACGGGCATCTGTGGGCAATTTTATGGATATCACGGAAAGGAAACTGGCTGAGGATAAACTGGAGCAGGCGGCCCAGGAATGGAGGACAACTTTTGATTCCATTACCGATATCATTATTATTCAAGATAAAGACAACCGGATAACGAGATCAAATAAGGCTGCCGCTGATTTGCTGAAAACTACGCCCAAGGAACTCCTCGGACATCTGTGCCAGGAAGCGCTGCACGGTACTGCCGAACCGCCGGTCAATTGCCCGCATCTGGAAACACTCAGAACCGGCAAGCCAGCCGAAGCGGAAATTTATAACCAACAACTGGAAGCTTATTTCCATGAAGTCACTTCGCCCATCTTTAACGAAAAAGGTGAAGTCATCGGCTCCATCATGGTGGCCCGGGACGTGACGAAACAGAAACGCATGGAAGAGCAGCTTATCGTCACTAACCGCCTGGCCTCCATTGGAGAGTTGTCTTCCGGTATCGCGCACGAATTGAATAACCCGTTAACCAGCGTTATCGGTTTTTCCCAACTGCTGATGCAGGGAGATGTGCCCGATAACATGAAGGAAAACCTGGCGACAATTTACGAAGAAGCGCAGCGCGCCGCCGTGATTGTGAAAAATCTGCTGACATTCGCCAGAAAGCATGCCCCGGTTAAACAGCTGACTCAGGTCAATACTGTTATTGAAGGCGTGTTAAAGCTGCGTGCCTATGAAGAAAAAGTCAACAATATTGAGGTTGAAAAACATCTGGATGCAAGCCTCTCAGAAATAATGATGGACCCATTTCAAATGCAGCAGGTTTTTTTAAATATCATTGTTAACGCCGAATTTGCGATGCTGGAAGCACACCATAAAGGGAAGCTGACCATCGCTACCGAACGGGTTGATAACATCGTGAAAATCAGTTTCGCCGATGACGGCCCGGGTATCACCGAAGCTAACCTGAAACGTATTTTTGACCCCTTCTTCACCACCAAAGAAGTCGGCAAAGGAACAGGCCTGGGCCTGAGTATCTGTCATGGCATTGTTACCGAACACGGAGGCCGGATATATGTCAATAGTGAGTATGGTTATGGCGCCACCTTTACGGTGGAATTGCCGCTTGATGCTCAATAAAAATCGTAATAATCAAGACGGGAACATTAGGAAAACGCGGAAAATATATTAAAAAGGATTGCAAATGACCAACCACGAGTACCGGATTCTGATAGTTGATGACGAAGCGGCGATTCGGCGGCTGTTGCGTCAGAAGCTGACTAAATCGGGCTATCAGTGTGAAGAGGCCGGCAATTCCGACGAGGCGCTGGAGAAAATGAAAACTTTTCCCGCGGATCTGATAATGCTCGATATGAAAATGCCGGGAAAATCAGGTATGGAACTGCTGCCGGAACTAAAAGCCAATTACCCCGATACGGCGGTTATCATGGCCACCGCCGTGGCGGAAGCCGACCTGGCCATCCAGTGCATGAAGCTGGGAGCCGATGATTATATTACCAAGCCTTTTAATCTGGACGAAATTACTTCCAATATTGAAAAAACGTTGGATAAAAAAAGCTGGAACTCCAAATCAGGGATTACCAGGAACAGCTGCAGCAAAAAGTGGAGCAGCAGACTAAGGAAATCCGCCGGCTTTTTCTT
Source organism: uncultured Chloroflexia bacterium (assembly GCA_963772985.1). Lineage (GTDB taxonomy): Bacteria > Chloroflexota > Dehalococcoidia > Dehalococcoidales > Fen-1064 > Fen-1064. The sequence goes on along the minus strand of CAVYZP010000001.1, from coordinate 8,551 downwards.
GGTTCCATCGAATCGCTGGTTTTTGCCCTTGAAGCCAAGGATAAATATACGGCGGGCCATTCGCGGCGGGTGACAGAGATTGCGTTAACCATCGGACGCCAGCTCGGTTTGTCCCGGGACGATTTGGAAGACCTGCGGTGGGGCAGCCTGTTGCATGATGTCGGGAAAATCGCGGTTGACCATTTTATTCAGAACAAACTAGGGAAACTGACCACCGAAGAATATGAGCATGTGATGATTCACACTCAGGTCGGCGCGGGTATTGTCCGGCCGGTGGTTAATGAAAAAGTGGTCGGCATCGTGGAACATCACCACGACCATTATGACGGCACCGGGCTGCATCAGGTGATTGCGGGGGAAGCGATACCGTTAGGCGCCAGGATTTTGTCTGTGGCCGATGCTTTCGATGCCATGACTTCCGACCGCCCTTATCGGCAGGCAATCCCCGAGGAAGAAGCCTGGCAGGAAATCATCCGGTGTTCCGGTACGCAATTCGACACCGTGGTGGTCACCGCTTTTCTGAAAACCAAACCGGCTATCTCAGCAACGGTAAAAGATAAAGCCGCCGTTAAATAAGCAGCTGTTTCCCGGGTTTTCAGGATTATTGCAGGGCTCTTCATCAAATACGTTTTTTAAATCCGCGCATTTGCATGCGTAAAAACAAGCAGATATAATGCCAATATATTGTAAGTTTTTCGAAGGAGAACAAACTGAATGGTTAAGCATATCGTGATGTGGAAACTCCAGGATTCCGCCGAAGGCGCCGGTAAAAGAGAAAATGCCTTAAAAATTAAAGCCGGCCTTGAGGCGCTTAAATCGAAAATAAAGGAAATTAAATTTCTGGAGGTGGGCATCAGTATTAGTGACGCCCCTGATTTTTATGATATTGTGCTCACTACAGCATTCGATAATTCCAAAGACTTGGAATCATACCAGAAGCATCCCGAACATGTGAAAATCGCCGGATTCATCGGTAAAGTGCGGCTGGAACGGAAAGTAGTGGATTACATTATTTAAGTTGCTCGGCATCCGGCCCCATCGCTATAATGTCATAATTTTGTAACGATTAATATCCCGCCGTTATAACTTCTCCATGTGTCAAAGAATACACTATCAAATGGAAAGTATTTGTCGAACAGGAGTTGTAAAGATGATTGCTATCGGCGTTAAAGCCCCGGAATTTGCGCTTAAAGACCAGAATGGAAAAACAGTAAAGTTGTCCGCATTGAAGGGCAAGAAAGTTTTGCTTTCATTTAAACCCCTGGCCTGGACTTCGGTTTGCAGCGACCAGATGAGATTACTGGAAGAAAACCATCTTCATTTTGATGAATTGAATACGGTCGCGCTGGGGTTTGGCGTTGATTCCGTGCCTTCGAATAAAGCCTGGGCAAAATCAATGAATATTGAGAATACAAGACTGCTCTCCGATTTCTGGCCTCATGGGGAAATCGCGCAAAAATACGGCGTCTTCCGGGAAAATGACGGCTTTTCCGAGCGGGCTAATATCATCGTCGACGAAGGGCAAACCGTGGTTTTTGCGAAGGTCTATCCCACTTCTCAATTGCCGGACTTAACAGAAGTCTTCAAATTTCTGGAAAAATAACAATTGGAAAATAGCGCAGCCGATTATCATGGGAATATGTTCGGAATTTGAAATTTGTTTGAATCTTGATTATTGAGATTTCGGCGGGGTAGCCGGCTTGCGGGGGGATTTGGTGGAGCTGAGGGGGGTCGAACCCCTTACCTATTCAATGCCATTGAATCGCTCTCCCAGTTGAGCTACAGCCCCAATTCACAACTTTACCAGAATACCCCATAAAAAGGCAAGCCCCCCTGAAAAATTGAGGGGGCGGGTTACTTTTTGCAAATAACCTACCCCCTCTTATTATTTCCGCTCTATTGAAAACGAGTATTAAGTTTTATTCTTCTTTTTCGTAAATGTCAGGCCCTCATCACCGCTGTCTACAACGATGGTATCGCCTTCTTTGAATTCACCGCCCAGCACTTTGATTGCCAGCGGATTCTCCACGTATTTCTCCAGCGCACGGCGTAGCGGCCGGGCGCCGTAAACTGGGTCGTAACCCTCTTTCGCCAGCCAGGATTTGGCCTTTTCGGTGATTTCCACGCTTAATTTACGCTCTGCCAGCCGTTTCTGCAAATCTTTGGCCAGCAAGTCCACCACCTGCCGCAGTTGTTCTTCGTTCAGTTCATGGAAGACGATAATCTCGTCCAGTCGGTTGAGGAATTCAGGACGGAAGGTCTTTTTGACCTCAATCATCACTTTCTCTTTCATGTCCTCATAATTGGATTTCTGCGCCTTAGTCTGGTCTTTTTTCGTGGCAAAACCAATCGCGGATTCACGCTTAATCAATTCCACACCGGCGTTGCTGGTCATGATAATGACTGTGTTTTTAAAATCAACCGTCCGGCCGTGGCCGTCGGTCATCCGGCCGTCATCCAGCACCTGGAGCAAGCTGTTGAATACCTCCGGATTGGCTTTTTCGATTTCGTCCAGTAAAATCACGCGGTAGGGTCGGCGCCTGACCGCTTCGGTCAACTGCCCGCCCTCGTCATAGCCCACGTAGCCCGGCGGGGACCCGATAAGTCGCGAAACGGTGTGCTTTTCCTGATATTCCGACATATCCAGCCGTACCATTGCGTTCTCATCGTCGAACAGGAACCAGGCCAATGTCCGGGCCAGTTCCGTCTTCCCGACGCCGGTCGGGCCCAGGAACAGGAAACTGCCTATGGGCCGCTTGGGGTCTTTCAACCCGGAACGGCTGCGGCGGATGGCTTCGGAAATCGCCTTAACCGCTTCTTCCTGGTCAATCAGCCTTTCATGAATCCGGTCTTCCATATGCAGCAGTTTTTCGGATTCGCCTTCCAGCATCTGCGAAACCGGAATACCGGTCCAGTTGGACACCAGCTGGGCGATTTGTTCTTCGGTGACCTCGCCGCTGATTTTTTCTTTCTTCAGCCATTTATTTTTAGCGGTATTATACTCATCTTCCACACGCAGATATTCCGCGCGGAGTTTCGCGGCTTCTTCGTACGCCTGCCGTTGTGAAGCCGCCTCTTCCTCATTCTTGAGATGGTTTACTTTCTTTTCCAGTTCTTTAACTTCTGCGGGCGCGCTTTCGGTATCCATCCGTAATTTACTCGCCGCTTCATCGATTAAATCGATGGCTTTGTCCGGCAGGAACCGGTCCGCAATGTACCGCTTGCTCAATGTGGCCGCGGCTTCCAGCGCCCCGTCTGTGATTTTCACTTTATGGTGGGCTTCATAACGCGGTCTCAGCCCGCGCAGCATTTCAATCGTTGTTTCTACTGAAGGCTCGCTTAAGAAAACCGGCTGCAGACGTCTTTCCAGCGCTTTGTCTTTTTCAATAAATCTATGGTATTCATCCAGCGTGGTCGCGCCGATGCACTGCAGCTCACCGTGCGCCAGTGCCGGTTTTAACATGTTGCTGGCATCCATCGCGCCTTCCGCTGCGCCGGCTCCCACCAGTGTATGGATTTCATCGATGAACAGAATGATTTCGCCTTTAGATTGGCGTACTTCATCCATCACCGCCTTCAAGCGTTCCTCAAATTCACCGCGGAACTTGGTACCGGCCACCAGCGCCCCCATGTCCAACGCAATCACTTTCCGTCCTTTTAGCGAATTGGGCACGTCGTCGGCCGCAATTTTCTGCGCCAGGCCTTCGGCAATCGCCGTTTTCCCCACGCCGGCTTCCCCGACGATGACGGGGTTATTCTTGGTGCGGCGGGTCAAAATTTGCGCCACCCGTTTGATTTCATTCTCTCGTCCAATAACCGGGTCCAGCTTCCCCTCCTGCGCCATTTCCGTCAGGTCGCGGCCGTATTTTTGCAAAGAGCGGTACTTGCTCTCTGCCCGGGCATCGGTAACCCTGTGTCCGCCCCTGACCTTCTGCAGCGCTCCGTAAACCTTTTCTTTATCCAGCCCGAAACGGTGCAAAATATTGTAAGATTCACCGCTGCCTTCTCCGACAATGGCGATAAAAATATGCTCAGTGCTGATGAATTCATCCTGCAGTCTTTTCGCCTCCGCGTCAGCGGCCATATACAATGCCACTATCCGCGGTGTGGCATAAATCTGGCCGGTGCTGTAGGATATTTTCGGTATCCTTTCCAGCGCCGCGTTAACCTGTGCTTTCACCGCCTCGACGTCAATCTTCAATTCCTGCAGTATTTCAACAACCACGCCTTTTTCCTGCATCAGCAGCGCCATTAAAACATGCTCGACGTCCAGTTGGCTGTGATTATATTGCTGCACCAGTTGCTGTGAAAGCGCAATTGCTTCCTGCGCCATTTCTGTAAATCTTTCCTGTCTCATCTGAGCCCTCCGGGGTTAGTGTTTCCCGCCAAAGTTAGCATTTAAAAATGCGGTAACGCGCCCTTTGACTTCAGGGTATTCCCATTGATATTCATGTCCCGGTGTATTGATGCAATTCGTAAATTTCACCGGCTTACCCTGCATTTTATAATTAAACCATCGCACAAATGCTTTAAAATACGATTTCGTCCCCTGCCACAGGTCGCGCTGGCACATCGGGTCTTTCATAAAACCGTTATTATCGATTGCCAGGTTCCTCTTTGTCAGTTGCCGGCGCTGCATGTGGGCGAAAAACGTGCCTAATTCGATGCTGTAAACCTGTTCGTTCGGCCCCATCGCCATCAACGTTTTATTATCAAATGCCGCGCCCTGGCTCGCGCCAACCAGCACTAATTTCAACTGCGGTAAATTCGCCGTCAGGAACTTTAGTTCTGCCGCAAATATTTCTGCACGGAACGACTTGCCGAAAACGAAGAACTTGCCTTCTCTTAACCAGCTCGGCTTCCCCCACAGCTCGTCTCCGCTGCGGAAGTATTGCTTCATAATGTAACTATAACCGAGTTGCCCCAGCGTGGCTGTGACTCCGGTCACAATACTTTTTTCCCAATCCTGCACATTTTCCCAATGGGCATTTCCCCACCCGCCGGGACTGTGAATGACCAGAATATCGGCGTTGTGTGCTGCCGAATAAAAATCCTGGAGTTGGTTGAAAAGAAGCTTCCGTTTTTTACCGTTTTTGGGGAACAGCCGCGCCGCCAATTGGCTTGCCGCTTCTATGATTGGTTGGGGGTTTTCAGAAAAACTATCAGGAACGTCACTGCCCGCTTTTGTCCGCTGCTTTAACAATTTGATGCTCCCTGGGGATTCTATCCTTACGTTGCTTGAAGATAGTCTTTCCGTCTTTTTGCCAAACCCAGATGTGATGGTCGCGTATAATCCAGGCAGCGAGAGACTGCCTTGACGGATAGGCAATAAAAACAGCCCCTGCAACACGGTTCATTTCCGCTAAAGCCTGTTCGGCCATTTGCGTTGTCGGCATATGTTCCATAACATGACTGCTGAAGACAGCGCCGAAAGATTTATCTCCGAAGGGGATATCGGTGCAGCTGGCAACAACGGCACAGGGATGGTCTTTTAGCGCTCGCCGGTCAATATCCAGACAGACATCGCCGTTGCCGTGTGCCGGTCTGTCCAGCATTCTGCGGTAGGATTTAACGCCCCACGGCCCGCCGATGACCAGCAGCTGTTTGCCGCTTTTTTGGGCGTATTCCGTGGCGGCTTTATATTTGCGGTTCTTGTCCTGAATTTCCAGCATCCATATGATCATTTGCCAGATGAAAATCACCACCAGAATACCGACAACCACCAGCGTGACTATCGAGACCGGTGAGGTCACAAATCCCTGCTTGCTGAAATCTAAAATCCACTGGTTAATCACGTGCAGTCCGTAATAGCCGGAGAAAGCGATGAGGAAGCTCCGTACCGCGATGCCCAGGAAAGAATAAATTAAAAATTTGTAAGGCGGATATTTGAAAACCGCCACGGTCAGGGTCATCGGCAGATTAATCGGGTTCGGGATTAGAGTCATGAAAAATACCGCCCAGCTGCCGGACCGTTTCATCCAGTTCACGGACCGTTCATAGGTTTGAGAATTCAAACGGCGGATCATTTTTTCGGAAAACGTCCGTCCGCCGTAACCAATCATGTAGGTAATAAACTGGCCTAAACAGGCGGCCAGCGCCGTCGCCAGCGCCACCCACACCGGCGCCCAGATGCCGTATCGCGCTGCCAGCAGCGTGGGCAGCGTCAAAGTGACCACCCAGTAAGGCAGGGCGAATTGGGTAATGCTCACCGCGCTGCAGGTAATAAAAGCCAGCAGGAACATGCCGCCCAGGCCCCATTTACTGAGATTGTTATAGTCCTTAAGCGTATTGCTGTAGTGAATCGCCAGAAATCCCAGCACAATCGTAAGGACGATGCCCATAACGCCGAATATAATTTCTTTTTTAGACCCGGGGGACTCTTTTTTATCTTGCTGCATTATTCTATCTTACCAGATTCCTTTCATTACCCTGTGCGTCTCACGACAAATCGCCATTATTATAACAATAATCGGCGCTCCATCTCAAGAAGCCGTGATGCCGGTGTAAATCTCCAGGAACTGTTTCAGTATTTTTGCGGTGGCGCCCCAGATGGTTCTGCTTCCGAACCTGTAGAAATACGTTTCAACTTGCTGGCCGTTTTGTTCGGTCATTCCTTCGCTGAAACAATTCTTATCCAGTAAATCTGCGACCGGTACTTCCAGCAATTCCTCCGTCTCCCATTTGTCCGGTTTAAAGTTGTAGGGATAAGGAATCAGCCCCACGAACGGCGAAATCACATAATTGGAAGTGGCTGTAAGCGCATTGTCCAGTTCCCCCAGCAGCTGCACGTCTTGCCGGGCTAAACCGATTTCTTCCTCGGCTTCGCGTAAAGCGGCATTCAGGATTGTGCCGTCTTTTTTTTCGTAAGCCCCGCCCGGGAAAGAGATTTGCCCTTTGTGATATTTCACCCGTTCCGTTCTTTGAATAAAAAGCAGATGATACTGCCCGTTTTTCAGAAAAACAGGCACCAGCACCGCCGATACTTTCATTGTGGGGTCATTGATACGCACTATCTGACGCTGCTGCAGGGCATTTTTGAGGCATTCAATCATACTGTTAATACTAGCACCGCGTCTGCATAGAGACAAATTCGTTCAACATCAAGCACCCGGTTCCGACTTTGTCACAGAAAACGTTCAAAACGCTCTTTTTTCGCTTTACAGATTGGGCAGATTTCCGGGGGATTTTCCCGTGCACAGAGATAGCCACACACTTTGCACCGCCAGACCGGCAAGGGCAAATTAGCTAAATTAGCATTTTCTGTTTTTACTGTCTTCCTCTTTTCCGGCGGAGGGCGTCTTTCCGGTATCGAAGATATTTCCTGTTTTCCCTTGGCGACCGCCTCGGCAAGGTACAGCCCTCAGTAGCAGGTCCCGAATTCCACCACATCCGCATCCCGATAATCGCAAGGGCAGATAATATCGAGGTCTTCTTCTTTGACGCCGGTTGCCAGGCGGCAGGGACAGGCCGGATAGCCGTACCTTAGGTTGTTCGCCAGCAAACCCTGCGCCAATGACTTCGTAAACTCCACATCCGGATTGAGATTATAACCGCCGGCTGTAGCGTCTTTCTTCAATTGCTCGTAAAATTTATCGATTTCTTCCCGGCTGATTTCAGATTGTTCGTTCATTTGCCGAAGGTTTCCTTAATTTTTTCCTCTTGAAAACCGACGATACATTTTTTGTCGTCAATTACCATCGTCGGGAAGGAAGTACTTGGGTTCCATTTTTTAATCACCACCAGGGCTTCCTTTTTTTCGGCATCGTTCATCAGGTCGACGTCACCGAAATAATAATCCACCCCCAGGTCTTCAAGCAGCTTCTTAGTCTTTCGGCACCAGGGACAGGTGCTCAACGCGTACAAAACGATATGTCCTTTATTTTTCCCCGCAACATGCTGTAAAGCCATTTTCCTTCTCCTTTCTCGTATTCCCGGCAGGACGCATGGTACCGCCGGTTTTTAACAATCCCTGTTTCCATAACGTTAGTTTTTACTACCGTTACATTATCATTGTGAATTGTTAAAATCAACCACAAAAGTCACAATCCCGTAAATACCATAAATTGGAGTTCGTCTGGTTTTTCAGCATAGAACCCCGGCAAAGAATGCCGCCGGAAAATGCATAGGCAGCCTTTTCGCAGCTGCCTATGCAGAATCTAGCGTAAAAATAGAACTTCAGATCGGAAAAAACATCAGCTCAATACCCGCTTGTTGAAGCCTTTTATTCCCAACCATAGGAAAAAAACGCACAGGCCGACGAGCACCGGATAAATCACGTAAAGGTGCATATGCGTTGATGTTGTCAGCGCCGCCCGGAAACCTTCCGTTACATAGATTAGCGGATTGACGCAAACCAGCGTCTGCAACCAGGAAAAGCCGCCGATTTTAATCGCCGAAAGTGTTGTCCAGGTATAATAAGTGCCGCCGAGGAAGGTTATCGGCAGCACAATAAACCCGAACATCAGCCCGATTTCCCGCGGAGAGATGCGCGTTCCTAAAAATAATCCGAGCGAAGAAGTCATAATGCAGGAAAGCGGGATCAGTGTGACCA